>JAZRMW010000018.1:0-1741 GCA_045647865.1 Phocaeicola sp. | reverse complement strand
TACGGAGGATGCTTGTGGTATCCCAAGGATTGCGGAGGACGGCTTCGGTATATCCTTCGCCTTTTATCAGCTTCAGGTTCTCAGCATATTTCAGTGGGATTATCTCTCCGTGGATAGCCGAAGAAGTCTTGCTTCCCCCACCACATGCAGAGAGAAGCAAGACGATTGTTACTATGTGTGCAGATAGTAGAAATTTCTTCATGATTAATCAATAAAAATCATTGCACTAGGGTTGATACCTCCTGAATCGAATTGACGGAGGAGCTTACCTGTTTGGTCGAACTGATAGATGTCTCCGATGTTCTCTTGGTCGCTAATTCCGACATAGATATATCCGGTTGTTTCGTCCACTTCGAGTAAGTAGATAGTAGAAGAACTGAATGTACTTGGCGCATCCTTCAAGAACGAAGTTTCGCTTACCTCATTGCCTTTTGGATTGTAGATGAAGAATGAGTTTACAGGAAACCAATTGGCATCGTAAGTAGTGCGTATACCATAGATGTATCCATTGTGCCCTTTGGTAATTTTCTCTACATCATTGAAGATAACTTTTGAAGTACCTGTCTGAGTGTTGATGATTTGAAGGGCTGCTGGTACATCGAGATAATTGCCTTTTGAGATGACATAAATCTGATCGTCTATTTCGTACATGTTCTCTGGATTCTCTACAACGGGAATAGTACCTGTTTGAGTCATGGTTTTCGCATCGATTATCAGGATTTCCTTGTTGTAGATAAAGTTGTTCGAACCGTCTTCTTTCCAGGCATTGGCTACATAGAGTTTACCGTCTTTTTCAACGATACCTTCTAGATTATCACCTCCTTCAAAAATACCTGCCAAGGTCATGTCTTTAATGTTGAGCTTGCTTACTTTTCCACCGTATTGGGTGACGTATGCATAATCATCCTCCACATCAATGCAGCGAGGTCCTCCTTCACCTTTCGAGAAAGTATAGCGAGCTTGTTCTTTGGTGGTCATGTCGAGTCTGGCCACATATTTGGATTTATCCAATACTACATAGATGTTATCATCTTCTTCAATCATGGCATTGGCAAGGGCTCCCATGTCCTGACCATTGATGAATTTATAATAATTGGCTGTTACATTAGGGGTCCCATCTATTTCATAATAAGAGGAAATGTTGGCATTATTGTTGTCTCCCCAAAGACCTTCATTCAAAATGTAGATCATAATTTTAGCCAATGGATCAGGATCTGGTATATACGGTTCATCAAATTCATCTGCACAGCTAGCAAATCCAGCGCCCATCATCAAGGCGCAAAGTGTTGTCATTAAGAAACTTCTTGTTTTCATGTTTTTATAGTTTTAAAAGTTGAATATTCCAGTAATTCTCCACGAGCGTCCGGGCATCGGATAATACTTGATGACATCGTATTGAGCGTCTGTCACGTTGATGACCTCTGCTTGGAGGCGCAAACCGCATTTCTTGAACTTGAATTCACGCCAAAGCGTAGCGGTATGCTCGTTGTATCCCTCTATTTCGTTAGTGGGGATGTTTTGCGCCAAATAGTATCGTTTGCCTACCATGGTTACGGTATATCCTACATTCACCCATGGCATCTCGAAGGTAGCCGATACATTACCATTGTGCTCAGGGGTATAAGGCAACTGATGCTTGTAATTCTTTGCCTCGGGATTGGTTACATCGATGGCCTTCTGCCAAGAGTAGTTTCCGCTGAGGTTCATGCTTATCTTCTCCGCGAGAGGGATAGCCGTAGCG
>JAZRMW010000017.1:0-11531 GCA_045647865.1 Phocaeicola sp. | reverse complement strand
TTTATTCAATTACTTATTACCAGTAAGCCTCAACATCTTCGCCTTCACCTTCCATATAAAGCACTGTTGATGTGGCAAAGCCCTTTTCTACGGCTACTTCGATAATTTCCACTTCGGGAGCTACATAAGTTTCATTTAAAGTTGTCATGATATTCTATTTTTTAAGTTTCCCCTTCCGACCACCTCCATCGGGAAGATGGACGGAGGGGATGGATTATTAATCTTTTAATCTAACTCGGATATATTCTTCTGTCTGTAG
Source organism: Phocaeicola sp. (assembly GCA_045647865.1). Classification (GTDB taxonomy): domain Bacteria; phylum Bacteroidota; class Bacteroidia; order Bacteroidales; family Bacteroidaceae; genus Phocaeicola_A. The sequence continues at coordinate 11,272 of JAZRMW010000017.1, read as the reverse complement.
GAGGTTATTTCATCACTTTCTTACCGCCAACGATGTAGATTTGTCCCTTCTGCATCTGCTCTACAGGACGGCCTTCGAGATCGAAGACTTCACCTTCAATCTGCTCGGGAGCAATCACTTCCTGGATTTCCATGGCACCGTCACCCTTGCCACCGATAATCATACGCATAGTTGCTGCAGCGGGAGTGAAGTTCAGTTCTTCAGTCTCTACGAACTTGAAGAATGCACGGTAAGGATGAACGGTCAGGCTGTTCGTAGCCTTGGTAAGAATATTCTTCTCAGCTGTCGGTGTGTAAGCGTAGTACAATCCGTCAGAGAGGTCTTCGTACTTGGTCTTTACGAATGAACCAACGAACTGCCAGCCACCGACTCCCTCTACTTCAACGTCAGAGATAGTAGTCATGCCACCGGTGAAAGTCTTGGCGCTCTCAGCATCCACACCATCGTTCAACTTATAAAGGTAAGCAACGTTTGCCTTCGGTTCAGCTTCCTCTTCGAATACCAGAGTCTCAGCATTAGCCTCAGCCAACTTATAGAAGGTATAGTTTGCACAAGTTGCTGCATCGGGAGCGAAAGGCAAGCAGATGGTACCGTAGGTGTATTCGGTATTGAACAGACGAACGTAAGAGGCGCTGGTGTATGTACCGGTAGCTGTGAGGTCTTCGAGGTCGGTGACTACAAGTTCACGAGCGGGAGAGTAAAGGGTTACTTTGGCGATGGCCTTTACGTCATTAACGGAATGTGACATTTTAGTATTGTCAGCATAAGCAACTGTGTATTTTACGAAATCAGTAGTAGCTTTCTTTGCTTCATTCACTTCATAAACTGCAATCTGACCTTCTTCGGGGTTGGCAATCCAATACTCTGTAGCAGAAGTATGATTACGAGCTAAACCGTATCCTACAATCATTGTTCCACATGTAGAACCTATAAATTCTGTCAAGTTAGCAGGATTACTACAAGTTGCTATTGTATAAATGTCGCCCTGCGATTTATCCCATCCACTCCATCTTGTGTTCGTAGTTGTAATAGACCAAGTGTCACCCAAAACCTCTACCAAATTATCTTCGGTAATAGTGGTAAAATCCGCAGATTTTACAGCGATATAAGAAGCCTTTATTTCTAATGTCTCTGTTGCAGACGCATATCCGTCAGCTGTAGCTGTTGCTACCAATGTTCCATTTTCTGTTACAGTATAAGGTAATTCAATAGTTTCACCATTGAATGTATAAGTAAATGTAGCTGTAGGAGTCCCAATCAAGCCTGCACTTGTATATACATTTGTCACAACAGGATTCAAAAATTCTCCTTCACCTGTAAGATCTGTTACATCAACAATATTATTATTCAAAGAAATTGGTGTACCTGCTTCCACTTCAAAAGTAGCGACATCAGAAGCTATACCATTTTCGAGATAAGTAATCGCCTTAATAGTTGATGATTCAGAAATGACAAAAGGAGTATTATAAACCTCGCCATTGGCATCACTAGGTTCTGAACCATCAGTAGTATAATATGTTCCTTTTATAGCAGTTCCTGCTGTTCCCTCTGTTGCAGGAGTTATTGTTATTGTACGATTGCCATTATAGACACCTGTAACTGCGAAGTTAGGAGCTTCCACTGTTTCTGCAACCCTATCACTGACTATTGTTACTGTATGAATACCAATATTATTATCAGTGTCATACAAATCCAAATTTACAGTAGTATTATTATCTTTTGCAACAATTGTATAAGTTTTCCCTGATTTCATTACATCACCAGAAGATACTGCTATACCATCAAGCGTAGCTATACCTGACTTTATAAAATGTAACTCTGCAGACTTTCCACTACGAATTGCATAAGTTATTGTAACTTTATCGCCATTATACAACCCTAAAATAGACATGTTAAAAGTTGTATTATTCGTTCCTTTGCCATTCCATTGAGCGACCAACCCCTTTTGATAATTAGTTCCTGTATTTCTAAATCTCCAATATTGATAATAGCCACTTTTCGCTACAGGATTGAAAGCAAAACGTTCATTGAAATTCATAGTAGTTGAACCAATTGTAAGATTGTTAACTTTATAAACTTCAGTAAAATACGAAGCCGTTGCAGTTCCATCAACATCAATGGCAATAGGATCGCCAACAGTAGTCATATAACCGTCGCCAGTAGCGAAGCTATAGAAATCATAGGTCTCTGTCGTCTGTGCATTCACAACTATCGCCATGAATAGCACGAAAATTAAAGAAGTAAATTTTTTCATTGTAATTTTAGTTATTAGTTAATAAAAATAAGTCTTATAGATAAAATTCGGGACAAAGTTACTAATAAGTCTAAAATTACCCCCCCCTACTTTGTTAATGTTTATTAATAAAAAGAACCGGAAACATAGAAAAAATGGGAATTACGGAAAATCAGGGCCAACCTACAGGTCTTCGTCGCCCAAAGTCTCCCCAATTGCAGTGCCTACTTGCAATCAAACTCACTGTCTGCCTTACAAATAATAATATAAAAGAAAAATCCCAAATTCAGCATCGTCAGTCGGCAGACAAAGCCTTCACATTGCGCATCAAGCCTTCGTACTTGGCACGTTTGATGGCTGAGCCTCGGAAAATCCGGCGGTAGTCTTCGACGGTAAGGTGTTGCAGTTGCTCTTTTGACAAGGAAAAAAAGTCGGGATTGGGATGAAACTCTGCCACTCCAGTAGGGCGAGCAAAGCGCATCCACGGACAGGCTTGCTGGCAGCGGTCGCAACCGTAGATGCAATTTCCCATGGCACGGGCGGCCTCAGCAGGAAGGGTATCACCGCGATATTCTATAGTAAGATACGAGAGGCATCGGCGGGCATCCAAGGTGCAAGGTCCGGTCAGAGCCCCTGTGGGACAAGCATCGAGACAGCGGGTACAGGTGCCGCAACGGTTCGGAAGAGGTTCGTCATAGGCGGTGAAAGGACGGTCGAAGATGATTTCTCCCAAGAAGAAAGACGAGCCTGCATGAGGGATAATGAGCTGGGTGTTCTTCCCTATCCACCCGAGACCACAACGCCAGGCCCAATAACGCTCCAACACGGGGGCCGTATCACAGAAGACACGGTAATTCACTTCACCCTCTATCCCCTCCAATAAAGCTTCAGCCAAAGCCGTCAGGCGGGCTTTCATCACGTCGTGATAGTCCTGTCCGTACGCATACCAAGCGAACTCGTATTGCCTCTCAGCATCCAACAGTTCGGCAGGATAGTAGTTCAAGGCCACTGAAACGACACTTTGCGCTCCTTCAACGAGCAAAGTCGGGTCAAACCGCTTTTCTACGTGATTGTTCAGATAACCCATTTCGGCCTGATATCCTTTACCTATCCATTGGCGATAAGCATCTGCCACCAAACTATCCACAGGAATAGCCGGTGTTACTCCACAAGCAGAAAAACCGAGGTGTTTGGCCTCGGTTTTCAATCGTTGTGTATCAATAATTATTGCCATATTCGACAAATCAAAGCAATTCAAACTGATACCCTTGTTCCAACAGCCATTCGATACTGCGTGGAAGGGCATATTTGAGATTCTTTTCCGATTTCAGAGAATCGTGGAAAGTGATGATAGAGCCATTGCGCACATACTTTTTCACCTTACCGAAAACTTGCTCGCCATTGAGATGTTTGCTGTAATCGCGCGTCACAAGGTCCCACATAATGATACGGTAACGTCGACGTAGGGTATGATACTGATAGTACCCCATCCACCCATGGGGCGGCCGGAAGAGGTCACTATGAACCAGCTCGTTGGCCTTCTCCACGTTTGCAAGATAAGATTCAGCCTTGTAACTGGGGCCTTTGATGTGGTTAAAGGTGTGGTTTCCCACACGATGTCCACGCTCCAATATCATACGGAACTCTTCGGGGTGCTTGCGTACATTGTCACCCACCAGAAAGAAAGTGGCCTTGATGCCGTATTTGTCCAACAAATCCAACACCCAGGGAGTAACACCGGGAATGGGACCGTCATCGAAGGTCAAGTAAACGACTTTCCGACTCGTATCCCCACGCCATTCGGCATGAGGATAGAGCAAACGGAGAAATTCGGGGACTTGTTCTATTAACATTATATTCAGTCGTTAGCTGCAAGCTACAAACTGCGAATAACGAGTTTCGACCTAACAGAAACTCGTCACTCGTAGCCAGTAGCTAATCACTCTTATCATCTTCCCAATCTCATGCGGAACTGCATGAACTTGTCATTCAACAAAGCATCGTACTCCTTGGCCAATTCGTTGCCTTTGAGCAAGGTAGAGACGTCATTCAGAATCATCAGTTCATACTGGCAACTTCTTGCATTGCTCTGGAACTGCTTGTCCGTTCCACTCAGATACCAGTCGAGATATTCACCTGCACGGTCGCCCATTGCAGCGAGGATAGGCAATGCCTTCTCCATTTGTCCCAACTGTACGTAGCACTCGGCAATGTCCATCGAACCTGAGGCGTATGCATCATGGGGGACTGTTGTAGCGGGGATAGCCTCCATCGCACGGTCAAGCACAGCCAAAGCCTTCTCATTCTGTCCCTCAATCAACAGTTGCTTGGCCAGCTGGGCAAACAAACGGCGGTGAGACAAACACATGCGCATCACGGTTTCATCCAGATAGATGTCAGGATTGTCGATACCACCGAACTTGAACTTGTTCATCAAATTGTCGTACATCTTCTCTGAATCAATGGCATATTCAGTGATTCCCGTTTCGTTCTTGGGCACACGTCCCAACTTCTGCCAGTTGAACGGAGTGAAGCGGTGAGCCAAACCTTCCTGAATGAAGTGATTGGCTAATCCCAACTGGTTCTGTGGTCCAACACTGGTAGCAATATAGATAGGACGCTCCCAATTGCTATTGGCCAAAAGTTCCAGCATCATGATATCTGACTTGGTCAAAAGACTACGTCCCTTCAACGAGATATACATCTTGTCGGGTATAGCAGCCGTATCAGGAATCATCATGTCCGAACGGAGTACAGCAGCCTTATCTACCGTGATTTCTAACGTATCTGTAGGAATCACGCGCAACTCCGGATTGGATGAACATACCCAATTTTTCAACACATTCTTCACCTCAAAAGGATTTTCACCCAATACCTTCTTGGCCTGCTCGGGATTGCTCTTGTAGAGAGCACGTACACTGGCTTCACGATCGGGACGCACATAGACAACGTCATTCACGCCCTCGACATAGTCGTAACGCTTCCAATGAATAGGCAATGACGGAGAATCGTATGCCGGACGACGCATCTGGTCAATATACCAGTCAGTATTCAAATAGCTGAGGTTGCAGACACGTACATCGGTGCGTACACCTTCAGTATCCTGGTTGTACCACAAGGGGAAGGTATCATTGTCTCCGTTCGTAAAGATAATCGGATTGTTTCCTGTAGGCAACGAATTCAAGTAATTCTGTCCGAAATCGCGACAGGTATAGCGTCCGCTACGATCATGGTCGTCCCATGTCTGACTCACCATCTGGAGAGGAACACCCAAGCAAAGTACAGACACAAGGATTGCAGCAGGCGTTTCGCTCATCTTCTTGCGGAGCAGTTCCACCAATCCGGCCACACCCATACCAATCCAAATGGCAAAGGCATAGAAAGAACCGGCATAAGCATAGTCACGCTCACGCGGCTGAGCGGGTGTCTGGTTCAAATAGAGCACAATGGCGATACCCGTCATGAAGAAGAGGAAGAATACCACCCAGAACTGCTTGATACCCTGATCACCGCGATAGGCTTGCCAGAAGAGGCCGATAAGACCCAGCAACAAAGGCAGACAATAGAAGACGTTGTGACCCTTGTTGTTCTTCAAATCACTGGGCAACTTGCTCACATCACATCCCAACAAGACATTGTCGATGAAAGAGATACCTGTAATCCAATTGCCATGTTCTATTTCGCCATTTCCTTGAATGTCGTTCTGACGACCGGCAAAGTTCCACATGAAGTAGCGCCAGTACATGAAATTGAGTTGGTAGTTGAAGAAGAACTTCAGGTTTTCCCACTGGGTAGGCATCTTCACCATCACATGCTCACCACACTTGTCGAAAGGAACCATGTGACCCTTGATTCCTCCTACCCATTGGTCATAGAGGTTGACTCCACGACCCTGATAATTGGCATGGTCAGGACTGTACATACGGGGGAAAAGCATATTCTGAGCATACTTATAGATGGGTTTATAGCGCACCAATTCGTATCTGTCCGGCTCATTGGCATTTTTCTTTTCCTTACGCTGATAAGTTGGAGCACCATCCTCCCTCTTCGCATAGCATCTGTTACCAACCGGTTCGAGAACCACTTCCGAAGAGTAAGCCTGTCCGTAGAACAAAGGACGATCGCCATACTGCTCACGACCCAAATAGGAACCCAATGTGAAGATGTCTTCAGGAGAGTTCTGATCCATAGGCGGATTAGCCATAGAACGGATAACGATAACGGCGTAAGAAGAATATCCTACGACAATCATGGTAAGGCAGAGAAGCACCGTATTCAGTGCACGAACCGACACACGGAATTGGCCATCTTTACGCAACTTGAGACAAAATGCCAATACGGCCAACACTACCGCACCGATAAGGATACTGCTGAATCCGTATCCATAGAAAGGGATACCCAATAAAGCAACAGAGAGCAAGAAAGCAATATTCATGCGTGTACGGTTTTGATTACGCACCGTCTCTACAATACCCCAAATGAGTGCGCCTGCCAACAGGATGATATAGACGAACAAACCTGTATTGAACGACATACCCAAAGTATTGACAAAGAACAGTTCGAACCATCCGCCTACCTTCACGATGCCGGGCACGATACCGTAGAGTACAATAGCTACCAAAATGGCCGAAACCACCAAAGCCCACAACGAGCCTTTCAGATTGGCATTCGGCTTGCGTTTGTAGTAGTAAGTCAATACGATAGCCGGGATACAGAGCAAGTTCAGCAAGTGTACACCTACCGAAAGTCCCGTCAGATAAGCAATCAACACCAACCAACGGTCGCTATGCGGCTTGTCGGCATTCTCTTCCCACTTGAGTATGAGCCAGAATACCACAGCGGTAAACAACGATGAATAGGCATAAACCTCACCCTCCACAGCACTGTACCAGAAAGTGTCGCTGAACGTATAGGCCAATGCACCTACCAAACCCGAACCGATGATGGTCACCATCTTGCCTGTAGTCATTTCCGTACCTTCGGGACATACCAACTTCTTCGTCAGATGTGTGATACTCCAGAAAAGAAAGAGGATACATCCGGCACTCAACAAGGCCGACATGATATTGACCATATAGGCCACTTGCGACGGATCGCTCACAAATTGTGAGAAGATGTTGGCCGTCAGCATGAAGAAAGGTGCACCGGGCGGGTGACCAACTTCCAGCTTGTAGCCGGTGGTGATAAACTCCGGACAGTCCCAGAAACTGGCTGTCGGCTCAATAGTCATGCAATAAACAACGGCAGCAATGGCAAACGTCAGCCATCCCATCACGTTGTTTATGGTCTTGTACTGTTTCATTTGAATCAAGATGTTATTTTTATTATTGTTATATTATTTTCTGCTCTATGCGTACATATAAACCGCGCAAAGATAGGGAAGAATTGACAAACATCCCTACTCTATGCCCTCATTATAAGTTTATTTAACGGACATTATCCGTTTCGCAACAGTTCTCACCGTTGCAAAAACGATTCAACACACCCCATTTTCCCCTTCAAGCCACCAACGAAGCCAACTTCTCTCTCCATTTCCTTGTCACTTTTAAAAATATTGTCTATATTTGCACCAATAAAAAGCTTTTTTATCATATCATCGCGAAAATATGACATTTACAGAACTTAGTTGGCCTATTTTTGAGCAGGCTATTGCCGATTATCACGTGCATGACAACGTGGACACTCCTATCAATAATCCGTATGAAGTTAGGAGCATTGAGTATTATCTCTACTTGAAGAATTGGATTGACACCGTTCAGTGGCACTTCGAAGACATCATCCGCGATCCGGAGATTGACCCCGCTGCTGCCCTTGTATTGAAACGTCGTATTGACAAGAGCAACCAGGACCGTACAGACTTGGTGGAACTTATCGACAGCTATTTCCTCGACAAGTACAAGGATGTAGCTCCCACAGCTGATGCTACCATCAATACCGAAAGTCCCGCTTGGGCCATCGACCGCCTCTCAATCCTCTCGCTGAAGATTTACCACATGCGTCAGGAAACTGAGCGCACTGACGTGGATGAGGCTCACCGTTCAGCTTGTCAGGCTAAATTGGATGTATTGCTCGAACAGCAATGCGACCTCTCAACGGCTATCGACCAACTGATCGCAGACATCGAGGCCGGACGCAAGTACATGAAGGTCTATAAGCAGATGAAGATGTACAACGACCCCTCGTTGAATCCGGTACTTTACGGAAATAAGTAATATTTTATTTTAGGAGTGTAGAAGACAGGAGTGACGCTTCGCTTAGGAGTGCAGACAATTGTTAAATCCCCTGGTTGTTATACTGTTGTCTACACTCCTACCTTCTACACTCCTACACTCCTGATACTAAGATTTATGCACCTTCTCGTCACCCGTTTTTCCGCTTTTGGCGATGTAGCCATGACGATACCAGTCCTGTGGACGGTAGCCCGCCAATATCCCCAACACCGGTTTACCGTACTCAGTCGTGACTCCATGCGTCCCCTCTTCTTACAGATGCCTGAGAATGTAAGTTTCCGTGGCGTCAATTTGAAAGACGAACGTTACAAAGGTCCTTTGGGTATGACACGGCTCTATCGCGAACTGCAAAAGGAGTTGCGCTTCGAAGCGATAGCCGACCTCCACGATGTACTCCGCACGAAAATTCTCCGCACATGTGCCCGCTTGAAGGGTGTGCGTGTGGCATGTATAGACAAAGGAAGGGCTGAGAAGAAACAACTTATCCGTCCGGAGAATAAGGTAATGAAGCAGCTCCCCACCTCATTCGACCATTACCGCGATGTGTTTGCCGCTTTGGGACTCCCGATAAAGCACATTGAGTTCAACGGGATTTATGGAGAGGAGCGTGGAGATTTTTCTCGTGTGGAAGAAAAAATTCTCCCCCGTAGGGAAAAAGAAAAGTGGGTGGGAATAGCCCCTTTTGCGGCCCATCAAGGCAAGATTTACCCCATTGGCCAGATGGAACAAGTGGTATCCCTCTTGAATAAGGAGCAGGACATACGAATGTTCCTCTTCGGTGCGGGCGAAAAGGAGATGAACGTATTGAAAGAGTGGACGCAAAAATACTCCCATGCAGTTATCCCAGAGGGATTGCGTATGGAGGGCGAACTCATCCTGATGAGCCACCTCGATGTGATGGTCAGCATGGATTCGGCCAATATGCATTTAGCCTCACTTGTCCGCACACCCGTTGTCTCCATTTGGGGCGCCACCCATCCTTATTGTGGTTTTATGGGCTTCGGACAGAGCGAGAATAATGCCTTACAACTGAATGACTTGTCTTGCCGTCCCTGCTCTGTTTTCGGCAACAAGCCTTGTTTGCACGGCGATTACCGTTGCCTCACGCGCATCACTCCCGAGATGGTGGCAGAGAAGATTAAATCTGCAATAAATTCTTAAGCTTTAAGCGCTCTCATCCTTGTAGTAAAATACCCTTCAAGAGTTATTCAGCAACGCTTAAGCGTTAGTTCGGTAACGCTTAAGTGAAAAATTGGTTACGCTTAAGCGATACGACACTAACGCTTAAGCGATAATTTGAGCGACTCAAGCATCTTTGTTTCCATCCGGTTTTAGATATATATTAAAACTGGATATCACACATTTCATTGAAAAAAACAGCAGTTATGAAAGTAATCATCGACGATAAAATCCCCTATATCCGCGAAGCCATTGCACAAGTGGCCGACCAGGTGGTGTATCTGCCAGGCAGTGCCATCACAGCCGAGGATGTACGCGATGCGGATGCCTTGATTGTGCGCACCCGCACAAAGTGCAACCGTGCGTTGCTCGAAGGAAGCCGTGTGCAATTCATCGCTACTGCCACAATCGGATTTGACCACATTGATACAGTATATCTTCAGGAAGCAGGTATCCAATGGACCAATTGTCCGGGATGCAATGCAGGAAGCGTGGCCCAGTATCTGCGTTCATCGCTCTTGCTTCTCCAGAAAGAGAGAGAGCTTTTTCTCGCACAATCAACATTGGGAGTCGTAGGAGTTGGTCACGTAGGCACATTGGTGGCAAAGGTTGGCGAGGAATTGGGGATGCGCGTTCTCCTCTGTGACCCTCCGCGTGCAGAGCGTGGAGAACAAGGATTTCTCCCTTTGAAAGAATTGATGCATGAAGCCGATGTCATCACCTTTCACACCCCATTGGTACGCGATGGCCGCTACCCTACCTTTCACATGGCAGACGACGCCTTCTTTCGCGCGCTCGCGCGTAAACCTACTATAATAAATACATCCCGTGGCGAGGTGGTAGATGGGCAAGCCTTACTGATGGCACTGAACGAAGGCCGTGTACGCGATGCCGTCATTGATGTATGGGAACACGAACCGGACATAGACCTTCACTTGCTTGAGCGCACCTATTTAGGCACTCCCCATATCGCCGGTTATTCAGCCGATGGCAAAGCAAATGCGACCCGTATGGCACTTGAAGCATTGTGCAGTCATTTCGGTTTGACAGGACATTCCTTCACCATCACTCCTCCACCTGCTCCTACGAATACCGATCCCACCAATCCGCTTTCCCTTTACGATCCCCGACGGGACAGCCAGGCATTGAAGAATCATCCGAAAAATTTTGAATGGCTAAGAGGAAACTATCCGTTGCGAAGAGAGGTGATTGATTGAAACGAATTTGGATGTTTTTTAACACCAAATGCCCCATTTTTCCTCTTTTTTTTGCACAAATGACGAAAAAATGTGCAAAAGAGAGCGTTTATTTCTCATTTTTCTTTGTCAATTGAAAGAATATGTGTTCCTTTGCACCCAGAATTTAAATAATCAAATCTATTAATTAACTAAAAAAGATTAAAGCTATGTCTGAAATTGCAGCAAGAGTAAAAGCTATCATCGTTGATAAACTTGGTGTAGACGAGTCAGAAGTAACTCCTACTGCTAGTTTCACTAACGACCTCGGTGCAGATTCATTGGATACTGTAGAACTTATCATGGAGTTTGAGAAGGAGTTCGGTCTTTCTATTCCCGATGATCAGGCTGAGAAGATTGGTACTGTAGGTGATGCTATCTCTTACATCGAAGCT
>JAZRMW010000016.1:0-57847 GCA_045647865.1 Phocaeicola sp. | reverse complement strand
GGGTAATTATGAATTGGGGCAAAATGCTTAATTGAAGGAATTAAGGACTTAAATACAATAGCGGATAGACGGACTGCCGAAGTGTCGGGAGTTGGTCTATCCGCTATACTGCTATCATAGAATCAGCGACTATCCGTTTCGGCTGTTCGGGACACGAGTTTGACAGACGGATAGGCATCACTCTGACAAACGGCAATGCAGCGGCAAGATCCGAGACGGGTAATCGCTTGGGGGTATTCATATAATATTGGTTACAATGTGATGTATGCTTAGAAATATCTCATCATATACATCTAAAAGTGCCACGAACTGTGCCACATGCTGCAACAGGCTCACCGAATGATTGAGGTGTGATAACTTATCTATTACTTCGCACCTACAAAACGAAATTGCATATGAGGAAAGAGCCTATTTCGATGACTGATTATCGTGTCTGTGATGAAACGATATGACAAGGAATGACACCTGTTGTTAGTGCCATTGAAGTATGAAAATCTCTTCCTTACTTAGCAGCGCGAAACAAGAAAACAAGTGTAATAAATTAAAATAAAGCATATGGATTTAATCATTTTTGAGAGAAAGGCATTCGAGGAATTTGCCACGAAGATTGAGCAGTTCATTCTACGAGTATCAAACTCACCCGTTATCAAGGGTGGCAAGAAAAAGACAAACAATTGGCTCGACCATCAGGATGTTTGTCAGAGGTTGAAGATAAGCAAGCGAACATTGCAAACCTTGCGTGATAATGGTACGCTTGCCTATACCAAAATCGGTAATCGTACCTACTACCTCCTAGAAGATGTGGATAGCATCATTACTAAAGTAGAGGACAGACGAAAAGAAGCCAGGTGGAAAGGGAGAGAAATCTAATCAATGTATAACACTAAAACAAATTTGAATATGTATCAAGAGATGAGAACCAAAGACGATGCGTGGATGCAGTCCATTCACGAGAGTATCGACCAACTATCGGAAATTCTCGATAGTATGCCAAAAGATGGTGCAGCCTTACAAAACGATGATGAGTATTTATGCGACAAGGAGGTGGCATATATGCTTAAAGTGAGCCGAAGAACATTAAGCGAATACCGAAGCAATGGAACATTGCCTTACTATGTACTTGGTGGTAAAGTTCTGTATAAGCGAAGTGAGATTGAGCAAGCATTGAAACGGGAGTACAACGGCAAGCACCTGATGAATAACAGCGGATAAGCACTCTATATTTTTTGGAGGGAGTGAAATTTACCGCTTGCCCTATATTCATCTGTTGCAAAATAACAGTGCCCCTATGGATAGAAGCAAGAACAGCATACAAATGGGTTATCAATCTAAGAACCCTTTTGTATGCTGTCTGTTTATCTTTAACTACATTTTCGTCAGTCGCTCATTTCCGTTGCCGTCTGCATTCCTAAGTACAGACATTGAAAGGGGAAAGGTTTTCGGGCTGAATACTCTCCGCAGGAGGAAGATTCAGACCGAAATGGCTTGCCGCCCGACCTTTCAACTTTCAAGGGCTGATGTACTACCTTTGCAGACGAGCAAAGGAAAGGGGCGAATGACGGAATCGGGAAACTCATATATCGCAGATTGATGATAGACCAATTTCAAATATCACCCTGCAATAATGAAAAATGCACCGTCCTTTTGCTCGTTCATAAAAAAGTTGTACCTTTGTGTATCAGTAGTTATGTCATTGATGCAAAACAATAAAGAACTCTGAAATAGGAACGGTTGCCATCTCGTTACCCAATTTCCATGCAGCCCGAATAACCGTTTAATTCTAAGATAATTGCAAATTCTGCGATTTTTTAGTAAAAAAAGACAAACATAAAGGACTCTTCACTGTTGGATCTGTTTCTTTGGATTTGAAGATTTTTAAATGTGTGAACAAAGAACAGATTAAGAAACAAAGTAAAGTATCACTTCCGATGATTACAAAAAACTCCTTCGTGGAATCTCGGAATTGATGAAGTTGCTCTCTTAGGAGCGTCTTTGTGCGGATTTTTACGAAGAGATGATTCTTTGGTAAGGAGGTCTATGTTCTAGACTCAAGAAAAGTTTGTACCAAGTAGCAAGAATACTTCAGACACGGGATGTCAAACGTTATGGAATTACCCCGATATGTCGTCTATTTGGTGTGAGCAAGCAAGCCTACTACAAGGCGATGACCATCTGGAGAAACCGGTGTGAAATATACCGCAGGTTTCGTACACCAGGTAATGCTCAATACCTAATCTGAAGGATCACGAAGCTCCCGAAGATATCGAGTACTACATGTGTGGTCCCGGCCCGATGTCAAAGGCCGTTGTGGGAATGCTTACCGACCTCGGCGTAGAGGAAAGCAGCATCATGTACGATAACTTTGGAGGATAATTTTTCCTCATCCTCCTACTATATTTAGGCACGGATTACACGGATTACGCAGATTCTTTAAACTGCATCCTTGTAATCCGTGTCCTTTTTTTGTTGCCCGTTTGTTACCCATCTAAGAATACTATTCTTATGTGCAAAAGATTGCTATTCTTATGTGCAAAAGATTGCTAATCTTATGTACAAAAGATTGCTATTCTTACGTTCAAAAAGAAAGCTATCCCTTTGTACATGGGATAGCTTGTTAAGGATAAACTGGCAGATGTGATTGTCCCTGATATTGATGATATAGTAAGCTCCTTGTAAGCCTCCAAGAGAAAGCATTATACGTTCAACGGCAAAACATTTTAAGATAAATGGTCAAGTATCTTAATATGTTTTGCCGTTGAAGTTAGTTGGCTTGTTGTGGGAATGGTTATTTCAGCTTGTATCCGATTGGCTTTACTTCGTCAAGTCAAACAAATAAGTCAATTTACCGCTGATGGTGGAAAGGCCTGAACGTGAGAAATCGTCCTTCTTGCTATTGCCATAGATATCGGAGAGGCCATAGTAATAACGTCCTTCGAGGAGGAAGTTACCGATGCCTGTACGAATTTCGAGACCCAATCCTCCGGTGATACCGTATTCAAATTTGTTTTCTACGGCTTTCCCGTATTGGTAGATGACGTTGTTCGGACGGTGGCTGGGGTCCCATGGCTGGCCTCCGTATTCCTCTTTATCGTCAAGGAAAAAGCTAAATTGGGGTCCTGCATTGAGGAAGAAGCGTGCCCCACGGTCTTCGGAACCGAAGGCAAGATGGGCGAGGAAGGGTATTTCCAGGTAGTTGAGTGTACGCTGGTATGTGTTACCCGTGCCGTCTTCAATCTTTTCTTTCCATCCGCGTTGGCTGAAGTTACACTCTACCTGTAAGCCACAAATCATGGCGAAATACTTTTCGCTGATGTAGCGGGCGGTGATTCCGCCTACCATACCTTGATGGGTGCCTTGCTTGATGCTGGGCGAGAAGAATACGCTATTGAAGGTGGCTCCTCCGTTGAATCCGATGGCCAAGTTGTTGCGGTATTCCGACATTTTGAGATCTTGTGCCTTTGCCGGCAGGATACTTGCGGCAAGGAGAAAGAGCATGACGGCTTTGCGAAGAATATGGTGGTGTCTCATTCTTTATTAATTAACTACCTGAATAATTTTATTGCTCAAAGTCCATTTTTATCAGTTCATGATTGCGGGTCATGTGGATGAAGAATACCTTCTTGTTGATGAATCCGCCCCAGTTGTTCACTCGCTCGAAGTGGAAGCCTGTCTGTACGGGGATGATGTCGAAGGAGTTGTTGAGGTTTTCCTCCAACTTGTTGCCGTGGGTCTTCAGCCTTTTGAGGAAGTAGTATCCGGTGTCGAATCCGAGCATTCCGTATTTGGGATAGGCGGGTCGCATCTCTTTACTGAACATGTTACGGTACTTGTTGTGGAAGTTCTTTGAACTGGGCAACAGGTTGTTGGTGTAGAAGGATGAGTAGAAGTAGGTGTCCAACTCGTAGAAAGCCTGCAAATGGTCGTTGTAATACTTTTGCCATTCAGGATAACCGAAGAGATGTACTTGGTAGGGGACTTCATTTGTACGCACAACCAATTGGATTAAGGGAAGCAATTTGGTCAGTGCTGTGTTGGTGCCCGAAGTTGGGATAATGATGTTGTGCTTGGTTGAATCCAATGCGTTGGTAAGGATGGGCACGGTAATGATTTCCTTCTTGTCTTCCCCTTCTCCCGTTGTCTCTTCCACGATTTCGGGCATGGGTATGGTCTGATGGGAAATGCTGCGTGTATCCAGTTCCTGTTTCAATCCTTTGATATACTCGTCCTTATCGTTTTCCTCAGCTGCGTCAACAAAGATGATGTTGTAGGTGCTGAATTGGTCGGCAAAGAGTTTGTACACCTGTGCATAAAGGTAGGATTGGGGGGTGTTTATCTGATAAATGTGGGGGTTGGTAAAGACGTCGCTATCTTTGGATGTAAAGGGTACTACCAATCGGATACCATTCTCTTTGGTAAATTCGGAGAGAGGTTTGACGTGTTCGGCGTGTCCGGGTCCGAAGATGATGTCCATCTGCTTCAGTTCGGGTTTGGTCAACAGAGGCTCGATGGATGAGCTTCGTTCGCCCGTGTCGAAAACGTGGAGGTTGATGTTCACCCCTTCGCGCTTCAAACTGTCGATGGCCAGCAAGAATCCCTCGTAGTACTCAACCATCAAGGGTTGGTGGCCGTTTGCCGCATCCAGTTGGAAGGGGAGGAGCAGAGCCGCATCAATGCTTCCCAATGCTTTGCTGGCAGGTTGGCTCTTGGTAATGAGTTCTTCGTTTGTGGGAGTTCGTTCAGATTGTTTCTTTACTTCTATCTTCTTTTTATGGGGGATACAGAGGAAATTTCCTTTTTTCAACTTCTCTGTTTTCAACTCAGGATTGGCATCGATGAGTTCCTTTTCGCTGATGCCATATTGTCGGCTGATACTGAAGATGGTTTCCTTGCGCTTTATTTTGTGCATCTCACGGCAAGGCGATTTTTCCTCTTTTTTCACCTCTTGTTGGGGAGCGGGTTGCTCTTTCCGAACGGTACTAGCGGTGATGGGGATGACGATAACTTGTCCGGCGCGGAAGTTTTGGGCATTCAATCCCGGATTGGCGCGACAGATGATATCGGCACTGACCTGATACTTTTGGGTGATGCGGTAGAGTGTTTCGCCCGCCTGAATGGTGTGGAAGTGCAGACGGTTCTGTATCGTTCCATCGGCTGCTTTCGTCTGTTGTGGGATACGTAAAGTTTCGCCGGCTCTCAGTTGCTTGTCGCTTCCGGGGTTCAAAGCCACGATATTATCTACGCTCACTCCATACATGCTGGCGATGGAGTAGAGGGTTTGTCCGCGCATGACGGTGTGTGAAAACGAATTGTCCGTTTGGGGAACTTGAGCCATGCCTGCCGTTGGAGTGCCAATCAGCATCATGGCAAAGAATATGCGTTTGAAGAAATTCATCAACATGATTTGTCTTTTTATCCGAAAATGGTTCTAATCGGCCGCAAAATTACAAAAAAATATCTACTCCATACACGAAATCGCTTTGTTTAGCAAATAATAATACCCTTTTTCAACCGTTATTTCGACAAGAAAGCGTATTTTTGCATCATTAAATGAAATAGATTGCTTGACATGATGAAGATAAAAAAGATTTTGTTGGCTCAAATGCTTCTCTTCTCTTTGTTGCTTGGAGCAAAGGCGCAGGTGTGTAACCCTGTCGGACGTGTATTGGAAGAAAATGGAGGCCCTGTGGAGGAGGAGACCCTCATTACCAGTGGCGAGAGCTATACGGCATCGGCACCGTTGAAAGTCTCTTTCGAAGCCAATCCGAATGAACAGGAGGGATACACGTATGCTTATGAATGGGTGATTTATCCGGCCGATAATCCTAATGAAGCCGTACTTCGTCGTTTCGAACCGGATACGGAATATACTTTCTATGACTCAGGAACGTTTGGTGTGCAACTGAAGATTACTTATACTCCCCTTGATGGTTCATCTGAGCCTTTGGAAGAGGAGGCCGAACCTCTTGTCATCGTCATTAGTGAGTCCTCTCTGAAGGTTCCCAATGCCTTTTCGCCGAATGGTGATGGGGTGAACGATGTCTTCCACATCACCTATCAGTCATTGGTGAAGCTTGATGTGGCCATCTTCAACCGGTGGGGACAACGCATCTGTCAGATGAACTTGAGCAATATCGATCAAGGATGGGATGGAACCCATGGCGGACGCGATGTGAAGGATGGAGTCTATTTTATTGTAGTTCAAGCCGTAGGCTCTGATGGGATAAAGTATGAGGTGAAACAGGATATCAATATCCTTCGTGGTCTTGGTGGCTTGAACGGAGGAGGAAGCGGAGGATTCTGAATACTCTGTTGTACTCCTACAAAACCTAAAAGGACCTTTACCCTGAAGTAAGCCTGCTTTAGCCCTGAGATGAACCTGCTTTATCCTTGGGATGAAGTTGCCTCAGTCGGCATTTGAGGTTTGCACCTTATACTCGTAATTTGTAGCTCGTAGCTCGTAACTTGTAGCTCGTAGCTCATAACTTGTAACTGAAAAATGAACGAAGAAGAAAAGATAAATGTCTGGGGGGCGCGTGTACACAATCTGAAGAATGTGGACGTGGAGATTCCCCGTAACAAATTGGCCGTCATTACGGGATTGAGTGGTAGCGGAAAGTCGTCGTTGGCTTTTGATACCATCTTTGCTGAGGGCCAACGTCGCTATATTGAGACATTCTCTGCTTACGCCCGCAATTTCTTGGGCGGTATGGAGAGACCCGATGTCGATAAAATTACAGGTCTTAGCCCTGTCATCTCCATCGAACAGAAGACCACGAACAAAAATCCACGTTCAACCGTAGGTACTACGACTGAAGTGTATGACTACCTGCGCTTGCTCTATGCCCGTGCAGGAGAGGCTTATTCATACCTGTCGGGCGAGAAGATGGTGAAATATACTGAAGAACGGATTCTTGAACTCATCACCGAACAATATTTGGGGAAACGCATCATGATATTGGCACCCGCTGTGCGTAGCCGAAAGGGACATTACAAGGAACTCTTCGAGCAAATTCGTCGCAAAGGATACCTTTATGCCCGCGTGGATGGAGAGGTGAAAGAGGTGTTGCCAGGCATGAGGCTCGACCGATACAAGAACCACGATGTGGAAATCGTGATTGACAAGATGAAGGTTTCCAACTTTGATGAGGAACGTCTCCGTCAAAGTGTAGCTACGGCCATGACGCAAGGTGATGGTTTGATTCTTATCCTGGATGTTGACACGAATGAAGTGCGCCACTATAGCAGGAGGCTGATGTGTCCCGTTACGGGACTTGCCTATCGTGAACCGGCTCCGCATAACTTCTCGTTCAATTCTCCTCACGGGGCTTGTCCCCGATGCAAAGGATTGGGGGTGGTCAATCTCATTGATGTGGATAAGGTTATCCCTGACCGCTCACTTTCCATTCACGAAGGAGCCATTGCACCGTTGGGAAAGTACAAGAGTACGATGGTATTCTTTCAGATAGAAGCCCTGTTGGAAAAGTACGAAGCTGACTTGAAGACCCCTGTCTGTCAATTGCCTGATGAAGCCATTGACGAAATCTTCAATGGTTCGGACGACCGTCTTCGCATCAAAGCCAGTTTGATTCATACCAATTCCGATTACTTTGTCACCTTTGACGGATTGGTGAAATACATACAGATGCTTCAGGATCAGGAGGCAAGTGCTACCGAACAGAAATGGGCGGAGCAATTTTCGCGTACGGCCGTCTGTCCTGAATGCGAAGGCAAGCGCCTCAATCGCGAGGCACTCAGCTATCGTTTCCATGACAAGAACATCATGGAGTTGGCCGAAATGGACATCAACGAACTTTATGAGTGGCTCGATGGAGTAGAGGAACACCTTTCGGAAAAGCAACGGACCATTGCTACGGAAATCTTGAAGGAAATACGCACCCGACTGAAGTTCCTACTCGATGTGGGACTTGACTACCTCTCTCTCAACCGTGCATCCATGACCCTTTCGGGAGGAGAGAGCCAACGCATCCGCTTGGCCACGCAGATTGGTTCACAACTGGTGAACGTACTCTATATCCTCGACGAACCGAGCATCGGCCTTCATCAGAGGGATAATCGTCGGCTCATCAACTCCCTTTCTGCCCTTCGTGATTTGGGTAACTCAGTGGTCGTTGTTGAGCATGACAAGGACATGATGCTGGCTGCTGATTGGGTGGTGGATATGGGACCTCGTGCCGGACGATTAGGTGGTGAAGTGGTCTTCCAAGGCACGCCTGAGGATATGTTGAAGCAGGATACGTTGACCTCGAACTACCTCAATGGAAAGTTGAAAATCGAAGTACCTGCCGAACGGAGAAAAGGTAATGGAAAGAGCCTCATTATTCGCGGAGCACGGGGAAATAATTTAAAGCAGGTAGATGCAGAATTTCCTTTGGGTAAACTCATCTGTGTGACGGGTGTGTCGGGTAGCGGAAAATCCACGCTCATCAACGAAACCCTTCATCCCATACTTTCCCAAAAGTTCTACCGTTCGCTCAAGGAGCCATTGCCATACGACTCCATTGAGGGATTGGAGCATATAGATAAGGTGGTGGATGTGGATCAGTCGCCTATCGGACGTACACCGCGCTCCAATCCGGCTACTTACACTAATGTGTTTGCTGATATCCGCAACCTCTTCGTTGGACTTCCCGAAGCAAAGATTCGTGGATACAAGCCCGGACGCTTCTCGTTCAATATTGGTGGCGGACGGTGCGAGGCATGTAGCGGAAACGGATACAAGACCATCGAAATGAACTTCCTGCCCGACGTGATGGTACCTTGTGAAGTGTGCCATGGCAAGCGATACAACCGCGAGACACTGGAGGTACGCTACAAAGGAAAATCCATTGCCGATGTGTTGGACATGACTATCAACCAAGCCGTGGAGTTCTTCGAAAACGTACCCAATATTCTCTCCAAGATCAAAGTATTGCAGGACGTTGGCCTCGGCTATGTAAAACTCGGTCAACCCTCCACAACATTATCGGGTGGCGAGAGTCAACGCGTTAAGTTGGCCACCGAACTCGCTAAGCGCGATACTGGCAAGACGCTCTACATCCTTGATGAGCCCACTACGGGACTCCACTTCGAGGACATCCGCGTACTCATGAACGTGCTCAACCGTTTGGTAGATAAAGGAAACACAGTCATCGTCATTGAGCATAACCTCGATGTTATCAAGATGGCCGACCACATTATCGACATGGGACCCGAAGGTGGACGAGGTGGGGGAGTACTCCTTTCCAGTGGCACTCCCGAAGAGGTTGCCCGCTCTGAGAAAGGATATACGCCCAAGTTCCTTCGTGAAGAACTGGGACTATAATGAGAGTTTACTATAATTAACTTTTTTAGACTGCTCTTAAAAAGAAATCCTATGCCCAAAGAAAAAGATAAAATCCAAAAGACCAACGTGGCCCGCCTGATGGACAAGGCAAAGATTGCCTACGAACTTATCCCCTACGAAGTGGACGAGAGCGACCTCAGCGCCCACCACATAGTGGCCCAATTGGGTGAAAACATCGAACAAGTATTCAAGACATTGGTGCTTCATGGCGACAAGACGGGATACTTCGTCTGCGTCATTCCTGGTGGCGATGAAGTTGACCTCAAGATGGCCGCTAAGGTGAGTGGTAACAAGAAGTGCGACCTCATCCCCATGAAGGAGTTGCTCCCCCTCACCGGCTATATTCGTGGCGGATGCTCGCCCATAGGCATGAAGAAACATTTTCCTACCTATATTCACCGCACGGCGCTCGACTTTCCTTATATATATGTCTCCGCCGGTGTACGCGGCCTTCAGATGAAACTCGCACCCGCAGACTTGATACGTGCGGCGCAAGCAACGCCTTGCGAGTTGTTCTAAATTCTAAGGAATTCAGAAGTTACAGAAGTGCAGGAGTTCAGATAAATGTTATGCATGTATAATGACAAAACTATTGTCTGAACTCCTGTACTTTTTTATACCCCTTTAAAATCATCCTTTACAAATCTCGTCCGCCGGATGGGCGGTAGCCGTCTTCCACACACGCCATCCGATGCAGAGGGCTACGAGCAGTGCTACTGTCATAAAAATGCTTGCGTAAATCCACCAAGGTATAGAGGCTTGTATCACATAGTTTTCCGTCCACGGTCTCATACAGGAGTAGCCGATGGGGAAGGCTACAAGAGCCGCGACACCTTGTAAAGTCATATACTCAACGAAAAACATGTCCAGGATATCTTTTGTTGTAGCACCAAACACTTTGCGTACGGCAATTTCCTTTCTCCGTTGCTCGCACGTAAGCATAATCATTGACCATACACCGAAGAGGGCGATAAGGATGCAGACTCCCGTAGTGATGCTGAGGAGTGTTTGCAGATTCTTTTCTGATACCAGCATGTATTCGTAGTCTTCCATTAAGTCGCGCCATTGATAGGGAGCGTAGAAGAGTTCCTTTTCCTTGAAAAAAGCCTCAATCTTTGTCATAAGTGCCTTCTTCTGTCCGGGTTTATGGTGAATGAGGATGCTTTGTCCGTCATAGTCAGTCTTGTTGAAAATGGTTTCGTGTCTCAATTGATAACATTCAGCCTTGATGGTCGGTGATACATTCTGGAAATCTTTGACCACTCCTACAATCTTATTTCCCCAAATCTCCTTTTCCAAAGGATTTTTCCAACCCATTCGGCGGACAAACGTTTCGTTTACCAACATACTCTCCTTTTCACCCTCGTGTAGCCATCGGCCTTCCAATAAGGTAAGGCCATAGAAATCCACCAGTGCATCCGAAATGTATTGGGTGTGCAACTCTGTACCTTCCGTAAGTTCGGGTATGTCTTTGGGTCTTAATGTTGTTCGGGTTCCGAATACTGTGGGGTAGAGGGGTTGCATACAGATAAAGGCTGTATCCACTTCGGGACATTGGCAAAGGAAAGAGACTATCTCCTTATCTATTCCTTCAACGGCATCGTTTATGGTATATATCATACGGTTTTCTCGCTCGAAACCTATATCGCCGTGGCGCAATGTGTCCAATTGTTTCAGCAACACTACGGTACAGAAGATGCAGAAGATGCTGGTTCCTATCTGTATCCCTGTGCTGATGCGGCGGAAGATGTTATAGTGTAGGATGCCGTCCACGCCCGTGATGCTGTTCTGTAACGACTGGCGTCGGAAATACCAGATGACGGGCAGGGAGATTAGTATTGATGTGATGAAGACGAGTGACAAGAACGTGAGGCTCTCGCCATAGAAGAATGTTCCTGTTTTGGGTAGTTCGGCGATGGTGAGAAACCAAGGCATTGCAACTTTCATTAGGAACAAGCCGAGGAGCAGAGCGAAGAAAAGTAGCAGACCGTATTCGATGAGAAATTGCGTCATCAAGTCTCTGCCCGATGCTCCGAAGACCGTGCGCAGGGCTATCTCTCGACGACGGATGAACAGTCGGTTGATGAACATGGTCAGATAGTTCAGCAAGCCGCAGAAGATGAGCATTCCGCCACCGATGGCAAACAGGTAGATGTGATTGATTTTCGCTCTGGCATATTTCTCATATTTATCTGTCGTTTGGCGCAACTTTGTGATGGGGACGGCCTTCAGTTGATTGTGAGAAAAGGTTGATTCTATAATCTTACCATTTAGATCCCTAAAGGTGCGCGTAATAGACATCGTATCGAGGTGAGCGTTCAGTGCGTCCATATCCACCTTGGGCGAAATGTGAGCCATCATGAGATTTTGTAGGGATAAACTTCCAGGCATGTCAGGATGCATGCGACTGAGGATATCAATACCACTGTAGTTGCTATGGTCTCCCCAATAGCGGAAGACAGCGGCCACTCTGCGTGTTAAGTTGAATTTTCCTTGATAAGGTGTATGTAACGTTTTTCCGATGGGTGACTCGTCACCCCATATCTTCTTTGCAAGGCGGTCGCTGACGGCCACTTCATGCTCGTTGTGTACAAAGCTGGTTGTGCCTTCCATGATGTCGATGCCGAGCATGGACACCAAATTGGAGTCATTCATCAGCCAGCCTATTGCATTGACACTGCTTTGGTTAATTGAGTCGCAATACGTTTGTGATACGTTCGTGAGTTTCTCAAATTGAGGCAGATTGCGCAAGGTTTGCAGATTAATCTGAGTACTGATGTGAGTGAGTCTTTTTTCAACAATGACGTGAAGTTTCTCCGCATCCTTATGAAACGCGTCATACGTGGTTTCATACTTAATCCACATGCTTGCCAGTGCGAAGCAAGCAAAGCCGATGGCCAAGCTGACAATGCTGACCAAGGATTGCAGGCGGTATTTTTCCAGTTGTTGCCATGCAAGTGCCAAATAATGTCTGATCATAGTTCTTTATCTGTTTTTTTATTGTCTATTTAAATGTGTTAATCCTCAGAAGACATCCGGATTATCCTTAAACTGAAAGTACGCATCCTTGTCATGAGTTTTTAGAAAACCGTAGTTTTAGCTTTTTATTCCTTACAAAGTTATTGAAATATGCAAATGTGAGGTGTTAAAACTTAGTTAAATCGTATTTTGAGACTGAAAATTGTATGATTTTCATACACTCATCTGGGTCGATTTACTGTTTTCTGTCCGAAATATGCAATTTTAATTGTATCTTTGCCGCTGAACACATATATATAATAAGGTATAATGAAATTGACGACTTATTGCTTTTCGCCCACGGGCACTTCACGACGCAATATGATGGCTGTAGTGAAAGGGTTGGGCATCAAGGAGGAGATTGTGCATCACGACTTCACGTTGTTGAATGAAGATTTTTCAATCTCCCGCTTTCACTCATCACACGAATTGACGCTTTTCTCTGTTCCCGTCTATGGCGGAAAAGTGGCCCCTACGGCATTGGAGCGCATGGCGCAGGTGAGGGGAGAGAATACTCCAGCCATCCTATTGGTGACCTACGGCAATCGAAACTTCGAGCAGGTTCTTGTCCAATTCTCCGACTTCTTGTGTGAACGCGGATTCAGACCTATTGCCGCCGCGGCTTTGGTGGGTGAGCACTCTTATAGTAATGCAAAATATCCCATAGCCGTGGGTAGACCTGATGCAGATGATTTGGCATCGGCTGAAGAGTTTGGCAAGCAGATTGCTACCAAAATTCAAGGAGTGGGATGCGATGCTTGGGATATCAATATCGCTGATGATATGCCCCGTTTGGATACGCCTGAATCATCGCTACAGGCTTTCCGTCTCTTTGTTCAAGAATATACGCGACAACAACAGGAGAATCCCGTAAAGGTTTATCCGTCAGCATCTCCCGAGGCATGTAGCCATTGTGGTGTGTGTGTGGACGTTTGTCCGACACAAGCTATATCTGTTGGTAGAGAAGAGGTGACCGATACGAGTCGTTGCATCCGTTGTTGCGCTTGTGTGAAGGGATGTCCTTCAGAGGCACGCATATTCCTTTCCCCCTTTGCCAAACCCTTGTTTGAGAACTTCCAAATGAGACGCGAACCGCTTTATCTTTTGTAAATCATTGGAAAATCAAAGAATTATGCGTATCTTCGCGCCGCAAAAGTTGAAAAACTATTTTATCTATAAATTTAAAAATTAATTATCTATGTTTGAAGGACAACCTAAAGGGCTTTGGGCTCTGGCGCTTGCAAACACGGGAGAACGTTTCGGTTACTACACGATGTTGGCCGTGTTCCTCCTTTTCTTGCAAGCTAATTTTGGATTCTCTGTAGGAGTATCTGGTACAATTTATTCCACATTCTTGGGATTAGTTTATTTCTTCCCCCTCTTTGGAGGTATGTTGGCCGACAAGTTCGGTTTCGGACGTATGGTGACCATTGGTATTGCCATTATGTTCTTGGGTTATCTGTTGCTTTCTTTGCCGTTAGGTGCTGATTGGGCTGCTATTGCCGGTATGGGTGCTGCTTTGTTGCTCATCGGTTTCGGTACAGGTTTGTTCAAAGGTAACCTTCAGGTAATGGTGGGCAATCTGTATGATGATCCCAAGTATTCAGCCAAGCGTGATTCAGGATTCAGCCTTTTCTACATGGCTATCAATATTGGTGCCATGTTTGCTCCCTCTGCAGCTATTGGCATCATGAATTGGGCACAAACATCATTGGGTATCAGCGAAGCTGATTCTTATCACTTTGCTTTTGCCGTGGCTTGTGCTTCACTGATTGTTTCTATTGCTATCTACTATTGCTTCCGCTATACATTCAAGGATGCTGACCGTGCTAAGACTGCAGTAGCCAATAGTAATGAACCTGTTGCTGAGGAGTTGACTCCTGCTCAGACTAAGGAGCGTATTATCTGTCTCTGCTTGGTTTACGCCGTGGTTATCTTCTTCTGGATGGCTTTCCATCAGAATGGTGCGACACTTACTCAGTTTGCCAAGGATTATACAGCAACAAGTTCTACTGGTATTGAGAGCATGATGTTCGATGTAGTGAACCTTGTCTTCTGTATTTTCATTGTCTATGGTCTTTTTGGCTTTTTCCAGAGTAAGAGTACTAAGGGTAAGGGAGTTTCTGCCGTTGTTATTTTGGCTGCTGTTGCAGGTTTGGTATGGAAGTATGGTTCATTGGCCGCAACAACTACCGTTGATGCTCCTATCTTCCAACAGTTCAATCCCTGCTTTGTAGTGGCTCTGACTCCTGTATCAGTGGCCTTGTTCGGTGCTTTGGCCAAGAAAGGCAAAGAGCCTTCATCTCCTAAGAAAATCGGTTTGGGTATGTTGGTGGCAGCTATTGGTTTTGTTATCATGATTGCCGGTTCTATCGGTCTTCCTGCACCTGCTGAACAGGCTGCTTTGGGCGATGCTGCCGTTCGTGTTTCTCCCAATTGGTTGGTAAGCACTTATCTGGTATTGACATTTGCCGAATTGTTGCTTTCACCCATTGGTATTTCATTCGTGACCAAGGTGGCTCCTCCCAAGTACAAAGGTATGATGATGGGTGGTTGGTTTGTGGCTACGGCTGTAGGAAACTTCCTCGTAGCTATTCCGACATTGATGTGGGGTGCTGACCTTACTATTGTTTGGGGTGTACTCGTTGCCATCTGCTTGGTGTCAGCCCTCTTCATCTTCTCTATTCTGAAGCGTTTGGAGAAAGTGGCTTAATTACTAAGACGTTATAATATATGAAAAAGGCTGTGTCAGCATCGTGACACAGCCTTTTTTCATTTTATAAATATTTGATTCTTTTCTCTATTACGATAATCCTTCAATCTCACCGTCCTTAATGTCAATGTGGATGGCTTGCGGTTCTTTGGGTAATCCTGGCATGCGTAAGATGTCACCGGCAATCACAACCAACATTTCTGCTCCTTGATTGATGACAATGTCGCGCACATGGAATTCAAAGTTTTCTACAGCTCCGTACATCTTCGGGTCGGTAGAGAAAGAATATTGTGTTTTAGCGATGCAGACAGGGAAGTGAGAGAGTCCTAAAGATTCAATCTTCTTAAGCATCTTCCGTGCCGCAGTACTATAGGTGATAGAATCGGCTCCGTAGAGGTTGCATGCTACTTTGAAAATCTTTTCTTCAACAGAATTCTCATTGGTGTAGGCAAAACGCAAGGGGGCAGAAGGGGTGTTGCTGATTGTGTTGACAACCAGATTGGCCAAGTCCATAGCGCCTTCACCTCCATGGCAGAAAGCATCATTGATGGCAAATCCGATACCGAGTGTCTGTTCGCAATGGCGGCGAACGAGTTCAACCTCTTCATCTGTATCAAAAGCATAGCGGTTGAATGCAACAATCACTGTCTGGCCGAAGGAACGGAGATTACGTACATGCTTGTCGAGGTTGCAAAGTCCTAACTTCAAACCATAGGTATTTGGCTCCTTGATTTTATCCTGACTTACTCCACCATGCATTTTTAATCCTTGGGCTGTTGCTACAATCACTGTCAGGCGAGGTTGTAGTCCAGCCTTCCGGCATTTGATGTCGTAGAACTTTTCAGCTCCTAAGTCTGCTCCGAATCCGGCTTCCGTGATGACGTATTCACCGAATGTCATGGCCAGTTTGGTGGCTAAGACGGAGTTACAGCCATGGGCTATGTTGGCAAATGGTCCTCCATGTACAAAAGCTGCACCGCCTTCTGTCGTTTGTACCAGATTGGGATGTAGTGCATCACGTAAAAGAACTGTGATAGCACCTCCTATACCTAAATCCTTTACAGTGAAAGGTTTGTTGTCAAGGGTAATGCCCAACAGGATATTTTCAATGCGGCGGCGCAAGTCTTCTTCGTCCTTTGCCAGACAAAGGATTGCCATGATTTCAGAAGCGGGAGTGATGTCGAAGCCTGATTCTTGTGTCAGACCATTGCTTTTGGGACCGAGTCCGGTAACGATGTAGCGCAGCGAACGGTCGTTTACATCCAATACTCGTTTCCATAGAATCTCCTTTAATCCGAAGCCGTTGTCTTGATTCTGATACAGATAGTTGTCCAATAGGGCAGAAATCATGTTGTGTGCCGATGTAATGGCATGAAAATCTCCAGTGAAGTGTAGGTTGATTTTCTCCATGGGCAACACTTGGGCATAACCACCTCCAGCTGCACCGCCTTTCATTCCGAAACAAGGACCCAATGAAGGTTCGCGCAAAGCTACGATAGCATTCTTCCCTAATTTCTTTAAGCCAAGTGCCAAACCTATTGATACTGTCGTTTTTCCAATTCCGGCCTTGGTTGGGGTAATGGCTGTCACTAATATCAAATTACTCTTGGCTACTCGTGCTTCATCAATCATCCGTTCGTCCACTTTGGCTATGTAGCGACCGTAATTTTCAATTCCTTCGCGAGGAATACCTGTTTCCTCTGCTACAGCCTTGATTTTTTTTAGCTCGATGCTGCGAGCGATTTCAATGTCTGATTTCATATGATTATCTGTGTTATTTTTTTCGACGTTATGTTTATTGGTTCATTGCTTTTTCCAATCTTTCTTTGGCATTCTGAATCATATCTTTGGTACCACTTCCGTCAGATACGTATTTGACCACCATGTCTGCGTATTCGATGACCTCGGTCAGTGTGGCAGAGTTTGGCATGTTGCGTGCCTTTTTCAGGGTTTCAAGGAGTGGTTCCAAGTCCTCCAGTTCGGCCAGATTTCCCGGTCGCATAGTGTTGATGGCGGCATTTAAGGAAGAGATTGTTGTCTCCACTTCCTTGCTTTGGGCAGATTCATTCGCATATACAGCCTTTGCCTGCTCCAGTGCGGTTATCAGCTGTGCATAACCGTTGGGTGCCCATGGCGCATGTTCGGGAACCTTCACTTCCAGTGCCAGCCACGCCTCTTGTGCCTGTTTACGGTCTTCGGCCACTTGGATAAGTTCCTTCAGGGGTTGTTTGTTCACGAGTTCCATTGATTCGTAGTCACCCACATTATCTGTCAGATGGATGCGCAGATAGTGGGTGGAGTTGCGGTCGGCATAATAGTCGGGCACGAAGGTACGGTCATCCAAAGTGAGCGTGTAGAGGTTGCCGTATGTGCCATCCTCGGTAGTCGGGCCATTGGTCTTGATTCCTTTCAGGTCTGAGCTGATGTATATGTTGCTCTCCATCCAATTGGTTACTCCTGTAGTGGTCATGGCTAAAGGACCATACATCAGTGTGCCCACCCATGCTGAAGGGAAGGCCGTGTTGGTCTCACCGGGAGCCGTAGCTGCTGTTTTCATCTTGTCGGGGCCGTAATGGATATGTTTGCTGAAGGGCATGATGATTTCCACCACGTCTCCCTTTTTCCATTTGCGTGAAGGGATTTCCACATAAGTGGAGGGTTTGTATTGGCTGGCAACAGATTGACCGTTGAGTCTTATCTCAAATCCTTCGTTTGCCCAATAAGGAACGCGCAATTTCATGGTAAATTTGGCTTTCCCTTCAGCAATGCGGATGATGGAGCGTTCGGCCGGCCAGCGGCATTCCTGCTGAAGTGTTATCCCTTTCTCCTTCCATGTGGCAGTTGTTGGCAGATAAAGTCCTACCCACAGGGTGTTCTTGGAGGTGAAATAGGCGGCTTCCTGATATTTGACGTGATTTTCGGAACCCGTACCTCCGCAACATGATTCTTGTGGAGTGCGGTTTCCCCACGGTTTGGAGGCATTCAGTCCTACGGCATAGTGGTAAGTGGTCAGGTAATGGGTAGGGTGTAGCGAACCGACTATCTGATTGTAGAGCACCCGTTCGTAATAATCCATGTAGGCCGCATTTTCGGGGTCGAAACTGTTCAAATCCTTGGTCAGCTTGGCCAAGTTATAGGCACAGCAGGTTTCGTTCAGCGTAGGATTGGGGCAAAGTTGGCCGTTGCGATCGGCCGTCACATTGGTGTTCATGCTCAGCATCTGTGTGTAAGGCTGACGGAACATTTCGCCATTGCCCACACCGCCCGTGGAGTAGGCATAGCGTCCCTGTATCATCTGCCAGAAGTTCAGAGCCAGGTTGTAGTAATAGGGATTTCCGTTTCCTCGATAACTGCGCAGGGCGCTGGTTATCTTGGGGATATGTTGGTTCGCATGGCGGGTGCGGATGTCATCGATGTTCTTTGACAAGGGGTCGAAGAAAGCAGGGCTGTCGAAGAACGAAGCCGCTTCCAGCAACTTCTTCTTCTCCTTCTTGTCCTTCACCATTTCGGACAGGCGGCTCAGCGATTCGCCCGTGCCACCGTCTTCACCGGCAATGTACATGTTCCACATTTCGTAGCGGTTTCCAGGTTTGGCACGTCTCTCTTCGCGTGTGCCTTCTGTTTCGACAAAGGTGCGGTAGTGCAACCGGTTCCATATCCACAGGCCCATGTCCTTGGCTATCAGCAGGGCCTTGTCGGCTATTTCCTTATCGTCCACATAGGTGGCAATGTCAATGAGTCCGGCCAACTGCTTGTGGATGGAGTAGTAGGGGGCCCACACCCAGTCGTTGTTGTTGTAGGGACGGTACATCTCTATCAGTGCCGCGTGGTGTGCAGGGATGGCATTCAGGTAGCCATATCCGTAGCGGGCATACTCCCGTTTGTGTTGGTCAAAAGCTTCCCATGTGCCCTTCATGGTGCGTAGTTCCTCTTCGGGTGCAAAGTCGCGGGCTTCCCAGTATCGGCCCAGTGAGTCGCTCCATACGAAGGTGCGCTCTTGACACAGGCGCAGTTCGTTCACCATGCGGCCGATGCGGCTACGCAGGGAGTCCTTGATGGCGGTATCGTCAGCACTGGCGAAGGCAAAGGCCAGAGCGGACATGTAGTGTCCCGAGCCGTGTCCTTTCAGTTTAGTAGTGGGCGAGTCCCATCCGTCGGAGCGGGTATATCCCTCAGTGGGCAGGCCGTAGGTGTCGCGGTAGTTGTAGAGTTGTTGGCTGACGTCCCAGCTGAGTATGGTACGTATGGCCAAGTCGCGGTTGCTGGTCAGGCGGTTGTTTCCCTCTACCGTCACTTGGTCGAGCGGAAGCGGTTCGGCTACAGGCTTTTGTGCAGGAGTCTTGTAGTTCCCTTTCACCACGTCGATGGCGGCTTTGATGGGATAGCCTTGTGGGGTAGTGGGGTCTCCCAATACGAAGCCCTCTATTTCGTAGCTCCTTCCGGCAGGGTAGATTGAGTCGTTGGCCTGCTCCTGTTCGCTGGCCAGTGTGCTGTTGCTCCAGCGCACTTGTCGCCAGGCACAGGTGCTGTCATTGTATGTCACCCACACCAGATGGGGCAGGCGGGGAACCGTCCCTACGGGCGACTCCACACGGATGTCTTCCACGTGTGCAATGTTCCGTCCTTTCTCCTCTCTCTCTTCAGCTTCCGCTTGCGTGGGCAGGCAGATTGCGGCCGTCATACATATATAATAAGGTATAAGTCTTTTCATGGATACAACCTCTTTTGTTAATAATCTGTGGGAATTTATAGCACCCACCTATTAGTGTCATTCTAATAGAAGGCAAAAATAAGGATTATATTTGAATCTTGAAAGGAAATTAATGGTTTTGTACAATTTCTCAAATCCTTTTTTTATTCCATAGAAATTAGTATCCCATAACACAGGACACTGTCTTTTTGTAGAAATGACTCTTCTGTATAGTTAGTTAAAGTGCCAAGGGAAAGGTAGAAAATGGGTAAGGATAAAATTGTTTTGCCTCTGATATATTTGATTATGCTTCAGCAAAAACTTTAATCATCGACGATAACTATATAATCATCGTCGTTGATTATATAGTTATCGTCGATAACTAATTAGTTATCGTCGATGATTAAAGTTTTTGCTGAAGCATTTTGAGTTTTCTCATTAGTGTTTTGAGATATCTTAGTCGTATTTTAACTTATGGGATAAGTTTAGTAGGAATTTGGGTGCAAGAGGTTCAGATCAGGTCTTGAAGTTGCCGTTGGGAGAATAGTCTTACGTGCGCGTGTACTATAATATATATTTAAGGGAAAGGTAATGCATCGTAAAAAGTCTGACGGAACGGTGGGTAGTGGGTGAAAAAAGTGTCAGTGTGTTGCGCACGGGTGGAATATTTCTTGTATCTTTGCCCACTCAAACTGAGTCAGAAAAAAGAAAAGCAAGCATGATAAATAAGAAAATAGTGAGAAACTGGTGGGTTCCTAAGGGACAGGAGTTGACCGAATTGGACAAGAAGGTGCTTTACTTTCAGAACAAAGGTTGTCTGGTTCCGAAACGAAAACTGATAAAGACACCAGAACAGATTGAAGGTATCCGTCGGAGTGGAGTGGTGAATACGGGAGTGTTGGACTTGATTGCCAGTGAGATACGTGCGGGGATGAGTACGGCAGAGATTGACCGTTTGGTGTATGACTACACGGTGGGGCATGGTGCTGTTCCTGCGCCATTGAACTACGAAGGTTTTCCAAAAAGTGTATGCACCAGCATCAACGAAGTCGTTTGTCACGGTATTCCTTCGGAGGATGAAATTCTGGAAGAAGGTGACATCGTGAATGTGGATGTATCGACCATCCTGGACGGATACTACAGCGATGCTTCGCGCATGTTTGTGATAGGGGAGACCACACCGGAAAAACAGCGTCTGGTGGATGTGGCACGTGAATGTCTGGAGATTGGTATGCAGGCGGCCAAGCCCTTCGGTTTTGTAGGCGATATAGGTAATGCCATCCAGCGCCACGCCCACAAGAATGGGTTCTCGGTGGTGCGCGACCTCTGTGGACACGGTGTGGGGCTAGAGTTTCACGAAGAACCCGATGTGGAGCACTTCGGGCGTAAGGGAACAGGTATGCTACTGGTGCCCGGCATGGTGTTCACCATTGAGCCGATGATAAACATGGGTACTTACGAGGTGTTTGTCGATGAAGAGGACGGCTGGACGGTGGTTACCGAGGACGAATTGCCTTCGGCACAATGGGAGCACACGTTCCTGATGACCGAGGATGGATTGGAAATCCTGACTTATTGAGAAACCGTTATTGTAGCACTGGAGGTGTAAAAATGCGGTGTCTGTATGCCGCATTGTTTCAAAAATAACTATATTTGCAGCGTGAAAACGAAAGATATTATAATATTAGGTATAGAGTCGTCATGTGACGATACTTCGGCTGCAGTAATCCGTAATGGAGTATTGCTCTCTAATGTGGTGGCCGGGCAGGCTGTGCACGAGTCGTATGGTGGAGTGGTTCCTGAACTGGCAAGCCGTGCCCATCAGCAGAATGTGGTGCCTGTGGTGCATGAGGCACTCAAGCGTGCAGGTGTGAAAAAGGAAGAGCTTAGTGCAGTGGCCTTTACACGCGGACCGGGACTGATGGGCTCGTTGCTCGTGGGGGTGTCCTTTGCCAAAGGATTTGCCCGTTCTTTAGGAATTCCTATGATTGATGTGAACCATTTGCAGGGTCATGTGTTAGCACATTATATAAAGGAAGAGGGAGTGGAGAGTGAACATCCTAAGTTCCCATTCCTTTGTCTGTTGGTATCAGGTGGTAATTCACAGATTGTGTTGGTAAAGGCATATAATCAGATGGAAATAATCGGCCAAACGATAGACGATGCTGCAGGTGAGGCTATTGATAAATGCTCTAAAGTGATGGGACTCGGTTATCCGGGTGGTCCTATTATTGACAAGTTGGCACGGCAGGGGAATCCCAAGGCTTACACTTTTGCCAAACCGCATATAGCAGGGTATGATTATAGTTTCAGTGGATTGAAAACGTCGTTCCTTTATTCTTTGCGCGATTGGTTGAAGGAAGACCCCGATTTCATTGAACACCACAAGGAGGATTTGGCGGCTTCGTTGGAAACGACGATTGTGGATGTCTTGATGAACAAACTCCGCAAAGCAGCCAAGGATTTGAAGATAAAGGAAGTTGCCGTTGCAGGAGGTGTGTCGGCGAACAATGGCCTTCGGGAAGCTTTCCGGGATCATGCCCGACGGTATGGATGGAATGTGTATATCCCGAAGTTTGGTTATACGACCGACAATGCGGCAATGATTGCCATTACGGGATATTTCAAATATTTGGATAAAGAGTTTTGTACAATTGATTTGCCTGCCTATTCGCGGGTTACTTTTTAACTTTAATAAAGTATGAATATGTCATTGGAAACTAAACTTATAAGCAGAGAAATAAGTGAACTTATGTGGAAGGATGGAATAACCTTGTCAACCGCAGAAAGTTGTACGGCCGGTAATTTGGCTGCAGCCATAACGGCTATTCCCGGAAGTTCTCATTATTATAAAGGTGGAGTAGTGGCTTACGCCAATCAAGTGAAGGAAAATCTGTTGCACGTGGATGTGAAGACCATTGAAATGTACGGAGTCGTGAGTGAAGAGACTGTGTGCGAGATGGTGAGAGGAGCAATGGATACGCTGAATACAGATTATGCCATTGCCACTTCGGGTATCGCCGGTCCTGGAGGCGGGAAACCGGAACTTCCGGTAGGGACAATTTGGATAGCGGCAGGAAGCCGGAATAAAATTGTGACGATGAAGTTGGACGGAGATGACGGGCGCGACCAAAATATAGCCAAAGCGACCAAATCAGCCTTGCATTTAATGCGTGATTTGCTCAAAGAAGAACAAAATCAAGACTAAATGAAGAATTAATTGCCAAAATACTTGGTTATTAGGAATAAAAGTTGTTACTTTGCACCCTGTTTGAGATAAGCGTGTAAGAAAAACGTAAAAAGTAAAGATAGAAATGTCGAAAATTTGTCAAATTACCGGAAAGAGAGCCATGGTTGGCAACAACGTTTCACATTCTAAGAGAAGAACTAAGAGAGTCTTTGATGTGAACTTGTTTAACAAGAAGTTCTACTATGTAGAGCAGGATTGCTGGATTAGCCTTAAGATTTGTGCTGCTGGTCTGCGCGTGATTAATAAGAAGGGCTTGGATGCTGCGTTGAACGATGCTGTAGCCAAGGGTTATTGTGATTGGAAAACGATTAAAGTAATCGCTTAATAAAGAGAAGGAGATTTGAAGTATGGCTAAGAAGGCAAAAGGTAATAGAGTACAGGTTATCCTTGAATGTACTGAAATGAAGGAGAGTGGTCTTCCCGGAACTTCTCGTTATATCACTACGAAGAACCGTAAGAACACTACAGAGAGATTGGAGTTGAAGAAGTACAACCCCATTCTGAAGAGAGTAACAGTTCACAAAGAAATTAAGTAATCAAACGAAGTATAACTCATGGCAAAGAAAACAGTTGCAACCCTTCAGACTGGTAGTAAAGAAGGACGTTCATATACAAAGGTTATCAAGATGGTGAAGTCGCCCAAGACTGGTGCTTACATCTTTGATGAACAGATGGTTCCCAATGACAAAGTTCAGGACTTCTTTAAGAAATAAGAAAGCCGAATTTAGGATATAAACATTAGAAAAGTCTCTTTCATGGAAGAATGAAGGAGACTTTTTTTGTTAAATAGTTGATTTGTTGTATCTTTGTAGCTGAAACAGATAAAAGTGTAATTATATGGGATTTTTTAGTTTCTTTTCAAAGGAGAAGAAAGAAACCTTGGATAAGGGTCTTTCAAAAACCAAGGAGAGTGTATTTGGGAAAATAGCTCGTGCTATCGCCGGAAAATCAAAGGTAGATGATGAAGTATTGGATAATTTGGAAGAGGTGTTGATAACCTCGGATGTTGGGGTTGAGACAACGTTGACGATTATCAAACGCATCGAAGAACGTGTTGCAAGGGATAAATATGTGAATACGGAAGAGCTTAATGGTATCTTGCGTAATGAAATTGCATCGCTGTTGGCTGAAAATAATACGGGCGATATTGAAGGTTATGAAGTGCCTGAAGGAAAGAAACCTTATGTGATAATGGTTGTTGGAGTCAATGGAGTAGGCAAGACTACAACAATCGGAAAGTTGGCTTATCAATTCAAGAAGGCTGGACACTCCGTCTATTTGGGGGCGGCTGATACGTTCCGTGCAGCTGCTGTTGAACAATTGTGTATTTGGGGGGATCGTGTCGGGGTTCCTGTTGTGAAGCAGCAGATGGGAGCCGATCCGGCTTCGGTGGCATACGATACACTGAGTTCGGCTGTCGCTGGAGGTGCAGATGTCGTTATTATTGATACAGCTGGACGCTTGCATAACAAAATTGGTTTGATGAATGAGTTGACAAAGATAAAGAATGTCATGAAGAAAGTGATGCCGGATGCTCCACACGAAGTGTTGTTGGTGCTTGATGGCTCTACAGGACAGAATGCATTCGAACAGGCCAAACAGTTTACGAAAGCTACGGAAGTGACCTCAATGGCAATCACTAAATTGGATGGTACGGCTAAGGGAGGTGTAGTTATCGGTATCAGTGACCAGTTCAAGATCCCCGTGAAGTATATCGGTTTAGGCGAAGGTATGGAAGATTTGCAGGCTTTTGATAAAAAGGAGTTTGTTGATTCATTGTTTGGTGAGACAAAATGAAACACAATACCATAGATTTCATAACGTTGGGTTGCTCGAAGAATCTGGTGGATTCTGAGAAACTTATGTACCGATTGAAGGAATGCGGTTATGAGGTGACGCACGACAGCGCTTCTCCTGAAGGGGAGATTGTGGTGATTAATACATGTGGTTTTATCGGAGATGCCAAGGAGGAATCCATTAATACTATTTTGGAGTTTTGTCAGGCCAAGGAAGAAGGACTGGTGAAGAAAGTGTATGTGATGGGCTGTTTGTCAGAACGTTACTTGAAGGAACTTGAAGAGGAAATCCCACAAGTGGATAAGTATTATGGGAAATTTGATTGGGAGAATCTGTTGGAGGACCTGAAAGAGGAAAAGGGGCTTCACCATCCTTCGTCATCGAATGAATGTGGCCGAATGCTGACGACTCCTGGCCATTATGCTTATCTGAAGATTTCGGAAGGGTGTGATCGTCGATGCTCTTATTGTGCTATTCCTATTATTACGGGTAGGCATGTGTCGCGTCCGATGGAAGAAATATTGGATGAAGTCCGTATGTTGGTTGATCAGGGTGTGAAGGAATTTCAGGTAATTGCTCAGGAGTTAACTTATTACGGAGTAGATCTTTATAAAAGACAGGCATTGCCGGAGTTAGTGGAGCGGATGGCAGAAATTCCGGGTGTGGAGTGGATACGTCTGCATTATGCCTATCCGACAAAGTTTCCGATGGAACTGTTTCGTGTGATGCGGGAACACAAGAATGTGTGCAGGTATATGGATATCGCCCTACAGCATGTGAGTGACCGTATGCTTCAACGGATGCATAGAAATGTGTCTAAGGATGAAACATACGAGTTGATAAGGCGTTTCCGTGAAGAGGTGCCAGGCATACGTCTCCGCACAACTTTTATGGTGGGTTTTCCCGGTGAGACAGAGGAGGACTTCGAGGAACTGAAGGAATTTGTCCGTTGGGCAAAATTCGATCGTATGGGAGCATTCGCCTATTCCGAAGAGGAGGGGACTTATTCAGCGGAACATTATCAAGACGATGTGGCTGAGGAGGTTAAACAACGACGCTTGGATGAGTTGATGGCTATTCAACAGGAAATAGCTCTTGGAACGTCGTCATCATTGGTGGGGCAAGTATTTCGTGTGGTCGTGGATCGTGTAGAGGGAGACTATTATGTCGGACGTACTGAATTTGATTCTCCGGAAGTAGATCCTGAAGTATTGATACATAAATCTTATGCTGTACTTGAGATTGGAAATTTCTATGAAGTGAAAGTGACGGATGCCGAGGAGTTTGATCTTTATGCAGAGCCTTTGGGGATTGAATAAAATAGCTGCTAAATGCTTTTAGGGGAATCTTAATTGGATGTTTGCTTCATTATATGGTTAACAAAGAATTTATAGAGCATTTGTCGCGGGAGTTGGGAGTTGAGCCGGATTGTGCTTCGGTTTGGGTTTCTCGTATTGTGTCGGCAATGACTGATGAACTTCAAAAAGGAAAATCGGTGGCTATCGCTGATTTCGGAACGTTTGAGGTGAAGAAAAAGATGGAGCGTATATCGGTGATACCATCTACGGGACAGCGTGTTTTGGTTCCTCCTAAATTGGTGGTAGCTTTCAAGGCTTCGACATCTTTAAGGGAGAGGGTGAATGCATGACAATTGTATGTCGTTATTGGTCTGCGAGTTGAATATTAGTGAGATATAATCCTATTACCTGGTTATAATGGCTGAAAGAATCAATAAGGAAGAACTTCGGAATGTACTTGTGCGTAATTTCGAAATGACAGAAGAGGAAGCTGCAAATGTGTTGGAGCGATTCTTTGGTCTTATCATCAAAGCTTTGGAAACCGACCGTTACGTGAAGGTGAAGGGATTGGGCATATTCAAACTGATAGATGTTGAACCTCATCGTATCGTGAATGTAAATACTGGTGAAAGTGTAGATACCCAAGGATATAAGAAAGTGGCATTTGTCCCTGATGCAACTTTAAAGGAGGTGGTAAATAAACCTTTTGCACATTTTGAAACTGTAGCACTTCGGGATGGTGTGGGTATAGAAGATGTTAAATGTGAACTTGAGACGGAGGAACTGCAACAGGACGATTTCCCTTTGCAAGTGCTTGCCTCTGTTGGAACGTCTGCAGATCAACAAGCAGTTGGGGTGTCTGAGGAGCAATCGCGTGAAGATAGCGTAGGACAGTTAATAGAGGAATCTGCACTGCAATTGAAGGAGGACTCTGTAGAACAATCTGCCGAGGTGTCTATAGAGCAGTCGTTTGGTAAGGATATGTCTCAGGGGATGGAAGAGAAAAAGTCTGAGACGAATCAGATATTAATCAGCAGACGAAAGGAATTACGCGAATTGGAACGTCAAATGGACTATGAAGAGAGTCGCAGTCGTGTGGCTATGGGGATTATTGCGGTGTTGTTGTTTCTATTTGTCTTGTGTGGATTGCTCTTTCTTTTAGCACCGGATTTTCTTGAAAAAATATTGTTCTGATTCTTGATAAAAGAAGAAATTTTGTTATCATTTGGCCTTTTGATTGAAAAGAATTGCAAATACTCCTAAAATCTAACAAAAAGGAGTTTTTTTTTGCAAAAATTACTTGTTCCTATTGATATTAAATGCTAATTTTGGGCCACCAAAACAAGAAAGTGAAATATAATAATAAATAATTATGACAGAAACAATTGATATCCGTGAGCTGAATGAACGGATTGAGAGGCAAAGTGCGTTTGTTACAAATCTGATAGCCGGTATGGATCAGATTATTGTCGGACAGAAACATCTGGTGGAATCCTTGCTTATCGGCTTGTTGTCGGACGGACATGTCTTATTGGAAGGTGTTCCAGGATTGGCAAAAACGTTGGCAATCAAAACTCTTGCATCGCTCGTTGATGCTAAGTATAGCCGCATTCAGTTTACTCCCGATTTGCTTCCTGCCGATGTGGTGGGTACCATGATTTATAGTCAGAAGGAAGAACTTTTTATAGCCAATAAAGGTCCTATTTTTGCTAATTTTGTATTGGCAGATGAAATCAATCGTGCTCCAGCAAAAGTACAAAGTGCTTTGTTGGAAGCAATGCAGGAACGTCAGGTAACATTGAGCAAGAATACCTTTCTTTTGCCTGAACCATTCCTCGTGTTGGCAACTCAGAATCCGATTGAACAGGAGGGTACTTATCCGCTTCCCGAAGCTCAGGTTGACCGTTTCATGTTGAAGGTCATCATTGACTATCCCAAACTGGAGGAAGAGAAGAAAATTATCCGCCAGAACATTTCGGGGGAGAAGATGGAGGTCAAGCCAATCCTGAAATCTGAAGATATCATTGAAGCCCGTAAGGTTGTCCGTCAGGTGTATTTGGATGAGAAGATAGAACAGTATATTGCAGATATAGTGTTTGCTACGCGTTATCCACAGAAATATGACTTGAAGGAACTGAAAGGATTGATTGCTTTTGGAGGTTCTCCCCGTGCTTCTATCAATTTGGCTTTGGCAGCTCGTGCTTATGCCTTTATCAAGCGTCGTGGTTATGTGGTTCCTGAAGATGTCCGTGCTGTTGCTCATGATGTGCTTCGTCACCGCATAGGTTTGACTTATGAAGCAGAGGCAAGTAATGTGACTTCTGATGAAATCGTGAGCAAGATTTTGAATAAGGTAGAAGTGCCCTAAGGTTTTCATCATCATGGATTAACTACTAGTTGCTGACTGTCGATTGTTGATGAAAAGGATTAGATATTCAGTGACTAATCAATTAAGAACATGGAAGCAAATGAACTGATAGAACGCGTCCGTCGGATAGAAATCAAGGCTCGTGGACTTTCCAGCAATGTATTTGCGGGTCAGTACCATTCGGCCTTTAAGGGGCGTGGTATGGCTTTTTCTGAAGTTCGTGAATATCAATATGGCGATGATGTCCGCGATATTGATTGGAATGTTACGGCCCGCATGAGCAAACCTTACATCAAGGTATTCGAGGAAGAGCGCGAAATGACGGTGATGCTTCTCGTTGATGTGTCGTCCAGCTTAGATTTTGGAACGGTTCGGCAGATGAAGAAGGATATGGAGACAGAGATAGCTGCTACACTTGCTTTTTCTGCTATCCAGAATAACGACAAGATAGGTGTCATTTTTTTCTCGGACAAGATAGAAAAGTTTATTCCTCCTCAAAAAGGAAAGAAACATATCCTCTATATCATTCGTGAGCTGTTAGATTTTAAGCCTGAGAGTCAGAAGACAGATGTAAAGATGGCTATTGAGTACTTGACCAATGTTTTGAAGAAACGATGTACAGCATTCATTCTGAGCGATTTTATTGATACAAAAGATTTTACAACAGCTTTGACAATAGCCAATCGTAAACATGATGTTGTTGCCATTCAAGTTTACGACCGTCGGGTTGCTGAATTGCCAGATGTAGGATTAATGAAAGTACGCGATGCCGAAACGGGTTATGAACAGTATATTGACACCTCGTCAAGGTCTCTTCGTCAAGCTCATCGCGAATGGTGGCAGGAGCGGCAAGAGCGGCTCAACGTTTCGTTTACCAAGAGTCGTGTAGATTCCGTATCGGTAAGGACGGATGAAGATTATGTAAAGGCTCTTATGACATTATTTGCAAGAAGAAGTTGAATAAAACGTGTAAAAGTGTTGAATAATAGAATTTTATATATTTTCGTTTGCACACTTTTGTGTCTTTCATCCGTAATTGTCAAAGCACAAAGTGTGACCGTTGATGCCCGCATAGACTCTATTCAGCGGTTTATTGGTGAACAAGCGCACATCAAGTTGGAGGTTAGTTGTGGTACTAATCAGAAGTTGCAAATGCCTTTTTTTTCAGATACGTTGATTACTGGTGTGGAAATTATAGATATAGCTAAGGCTGACACACAGTATCTGAACAATAAAGAGCGGATGATGGTGACTCAAGAATATACCATAACTTCTTTTGATTCAGCATCGTACTATATACCTCCCTTTGAGGTGTTGGTGGACGGGCAGAAATATAATTCTCAAAGTCTTGCGTTAATGGTTTATCCTATGCCACTTGATGAAGAGAACCCTGAAGCGATATTTCCTCCTAAAGACATTATGCAAATGCCTTTGGCTTGGGATGATTGGAAACCTGTGGCATGGAAATTTCCTCTTCTTGCCATCATCATTGTTGTAGCTTTCTATCTGATAGTGCGCTATAGGGACAACAAACCTATTATCCGCAAGGTGAAGGTAGAGCCAAAGTTACCTCCTCATGAGCAGGCTTTGCAGGAGATAGACCGAATCAAGACCGAGAAGAGTTGGCAGAAAGGTGATCCGAAGGGGTATTATACGGATTTGACAGATGTTATTCGTGTATATATTTATGGACGTTTCGGTTTCAATGCTATGGAGAGAACTTCTTCGGAAATCATTGATTATCTGAAGGACACGAAAGATAAGGATGGACTTGAGGATTTGAAGTTGCTGTTCCAAACGGCTGATCTCGTGAAATTTGCCAAATATGCACCTCTTTTAAACGAGAATGATATGAATCTGATGAGTGCCATAGATTTTATCAATCAGACCAAGGTGGAGCCTGACCCTAACGAGAAGCCTGCTCCGGAGGAAATCACAATCGAAGAGAAGCGTTCGCGACGGACTAAGATAGCTTTACTTGTCGGTATAACTTTATTGATTGTGTTGGCTTTGATTGTCACATACCTATTGGGAAGTGATGTATATAATTTATTCTTTTGAGAGAAGTTATGATTTTTGAAAATATAGAATGTCTATTTCTGCTTTTGCTGCTCATACCTTATATTATATGGTATGTTATGCGTCATCATCAGAGTACACCTGCAATGCGGGTGTCCAGCACGTGGGCTTACCTAAAGGCTCCGCGCAGTTATAAGATATATCTTCTACATGTACCTTTTCTGTTGCGTGTAGTGGCATTTGTTATGCTTGTATTGGTCATTGCACGTCCGCAAACAACTGATAATTGGCAGAATACTGAGATTGAGGGTATTGACATAATGATGGCTGTCGATGTATCCACCAGTATGTTGGCTCAGGATCTTAAACCCAATCGCATTGAAGCGGCCAAGGCTGTGGCTGCTGAATTTATCAATGGTCGTCCGAATGATAACATAGGATTGACAATCTTTGCAGGAGAGAGTTTTACCCAATGTCCCTTGACGATTGACCATGCAGTGTTGCTTAACCTTTTCCGTGAGGTGGATTGCTCTATGGCTCAACGGGGGATGATTGACGATGGTACAGCCATTGGTATGGGTATTGCCAATGCGGTAACTCGTTTGAAGGATAGTAAGGCTAAATCGAAAGTGGTGATTCTACTTACTGATGGTTCTAATAATCGCGGTGATATTTCACCTCTGACAGCTGCCGAAATAGCCAAAAGTTTTGGTGTAAGAGTCTATACGGTGGGTGTAGGAACCAATGGTACAGCACCTTATCCTGTGCAAACACCTATGGGTACCCAATATCTCAATCAACCTGTAGAAATCGATGAAGCGACCTTGACGCAAATAGCTTCTACATCAGGCGGAAATTATTTCCGTGCAAAGGATGAGGATGAACTCCGTCAGATTTATGCCGAGATAGACAAATTGGAAAAGACCAAGTTAAATGTCAAGGAATTCAGTAAGCGTGAGGAAGAGTATGCGCTTTTTGCATGGATAGCTTTGGCTTGTATCTTATTTGAAGTGTTGTTGAAGAATACGGTGTTGAAGAGGATTCCATAATAATTATACAACTATGTTTAGATTTGGAGAACCTGCTTGCCTATATCTGTTGGCTATATTGCCACTGTTGGCTGTTTTTTATGTATATACCAATTACCGGCTGCGAAAGCGGATGCGTAAATATGGTGATTTGGCTTTGCTTCGCCAATTGATGCCCGATGTGTCTGCTCATCGTGTACACTTGAAATTTGGATTGATGTTTACGGCCATTGCGTTGATAATCTTTGTATTGGCTCGTCCACAGTTTGGGTCAAAGATGGAGACTGTGAAACGAAGTGGCATTGAGACTGTGATAGCTCTTGATATTTCCAACTCCATGTTGGCGGAGGATGTTCAGCCCAATCGGTTGGAGAAGTCCAAACGGTTGGTAAGCAAGTTGATGGATAGTTTTACTAATGACAAGGTGGGCATGATAGTTTTTGCAGGTCAAGCATTTACCCAATTGCCTATTACGAGCGATTACATTTCGGCCAAGATGTTTCTTGATGCTATTGATCCTTCGCTCATTGCCAGTCAAGGTACAGATATTGGTGGAGCCATCAATTTGGCCACAAAGAGTTTCACTCCCAAGGAGGAGGTGGGGCGTGCCGTCATTATCATTACTGACGGAGAGAATCACGAGGGGGGAGCCGAGGAGGCTGCTCGTGCTGCCGCTGAGAAGGGGATGCAGGTATTTGTTCTTGGTGTAGGTTCACCCGAAGGTGCTCCCATACCTGCTGCTACTGGCCGTTCCAATGACTTCCGTAAGGATAAGGAAGGGAACGTCATCGTTACTCGTCTGAATGAACAGATGTGTCGCCAGATTGCTCAGGCTGGAAAAGGAATGTACATTCGTGTTGATAACAGTAATTCTGCTCAGCGTATTCTGCAAGCCGAGATTGACAAACTGGCAAAGGCGGATGTGGAGACTACCGTGTTTACGGAATTTGATGAACAGTTCGTGGTAGTGGCTTGGATTGCCCTTATCGTTTTGGTTTTGGAGGTGCTTGTACTGGAACGTAAGAATCCCTTGTTCAAGAATGTGAGAATATTTGGAAAATAATAAGGATATGAGATATATACTGATTATAATCATTGCCCTGATTCCGGTGGGAGGTTTTGCTCAACGTTCCGATCGTGATTTCATTCGTAGGGGTAACAGACTGTATGCTGACAGTCTTTTCGTAAAGGCTGAAGTGGAATATCGTCGGGCTTTGGATGTGAATCCTCACTCTGTAGAGGCTATGTACAATTTAGGGAATACACTGCTTAGCCAACAGAAGGCAGAGGAGGCTCTGAAACTCTATCAGTCTGCCGCTGCACAGATTCCGGCGAACGGACGAAATATCGCTACGGAAAGCGAAGAGGACAAGCTTCGTCTTGCACAGGTATATCATAACATGGGGGTACTTTTTCAAGGCAGTCAGCAATTGGATGCTTGTATTGAGGCTTATAAGAACTCTTTGCGCAACAATCCGAAGGACCATGAGACTCGTTATAACTTGACGTTGGCCATGAAGAAGCGTCAGCAACAACAGCAACAACAGCAGGACGAACAGCAGGACAAACAGCAGCAAGAGCAAGAAGAGAAGAAAGAACAGGAACAGCAACAGGAGCAACAGGAACAAGAAAAACAACAACAGCAACAGCAGTCTCAACCCCAACAAGAGCAGGATATGTCTAAAGAGAATGCAGAACAGTTGCTGAATGCCATCATGCAGGACGAGAAAGATATTCAGGAAAAGGTTCAAAAGGCTATGCAGGAGGTACAGCCGCGCAGGTTTGAAAAAGATTGGTAAAAAAATAAGAAAATGAAAAAGACATTATTTATATTCGTATTATTGACAATAGCCTTGAGATTATGTGCGGCTGGTGATGTGCAGTTTACGGTCACGGCTCCCAAGGCTGTCGTGAAGGGACAGCAGTTCCGGATTTCCTACACGGTGAATACACAGAAAGTGAAAAACTTTCGTGCTCCTTCTTTTGGTGATGGGTTCGAAGTGCTGATGGGACCTTCAGAGTCTCGTAGCAGTAGCACGTCCATTATTAACGGTGAAGTT
This sequence comes from Phocaeicola sp., assembly GCA_045647865.1. Classification (GTDB taxonomy): domain Bacteria; phylum Bacteroidota; class Bacteroidia; order Bacteroidales; family Bacteroidaceae; genus Phocaeicola_A. The sequence continues at coordinate 24,263 of JAZRMW010000016.1, read as the reverse complement.
ACGAGTAGCACAACAATCACCTATACCTACATTGTGTTGGGTGTTTCTGAAGGAGAATATACCATTCCTGCCGCTACGATTGTTGCAGATGGAGAACAGTGTACATCCAATAATTTGAAAATAAAAGTGTTACCTCCTGATCAGACTGCTGCAACTCAAAGTGCTAGTGGGACTGCTGGCAGAGGAGGAGGACAAGCGTCGTCGTCATCATCTGCTTCGCAGTCGGGGCAGATATCTGATCGAGACCTTTTCATCACGGCTACGGTAAACAAGGCCAATGTTTATGAGCAGGAGGCTATTCTATTGACATATAAAGTTTATTTTACCGTAAATCTCCGTTCATTGGAAATCAAGATGCCTGATCTTAAGGGATTCCATACTCAGGAAGTAGAGCTTCAGCGTGGTGAGCCTCAGTTGGAACACTACAATGGACGTAACTATAATACGATTGTCTGGAGTCAGTATGTCCTCTTCCCTCAACAGACGGGCAAATTGGAGATTCCCAGCATCAATTTCGAGGGAGTGGTGGCGGTACAAACTCGTCGTAGCATGGATCCTTTCGATATCTTTATGAATGGTGGGACGGGATATGTCGATGTGCGCAAGAACATTTCTACTCCCAAACTTTCCGTGAATGTCAGTCCTCTCCCTGCAGGTAAGCCTTCCTCATTTATGGGTGGAGTGGGAGAGTTCAGTATGAAATCGTCTCTGTCATCTACGAATCTGAAAGCCAATGATGCGGTTACATTACAGTTAGAAATCAGTGGAGTAGGAAACATGAAACTCATTAATACGCCCGAGGTGCAATGGCCTCAGGATTTCGAGGCTTATGATCCTAAGGTGGAGAATAAATTCTCACTGATACGTAGCGGACTTTCGGGTAAGAAAGTCATTGAATACTTGGCTATTCCGCGTCATGCAGGGACATTTACCGTTCCCCCTGTTGAGTTCTCGTACTTCGACCTCAAGACCAAAAGCTATAAGACTCTTACGACTGAATCCTATACTTTGCAAGTTTCCAAGGGTGAGGGTGGGGCAGATGCTCCAGTTGTGAGTGGATACATGCCTAAGGAGGATCTCAAACTCATTGGACAGGATGTCCGCTATATCAAGTCGAGTGGAGACGTATCTTTCCGTCCACGTGGACAATACTTTTTTGGTTCTGTGGCTTGTTGGCTTTGGTACGTGGTGTCTCTGTTGCTATTCTTGGCCATGGTGGTACTGCATCGCAAGCGTGCGGCTGAAAATGCGGATCTTGCACGTGTGAAAACCAAGAAGGCTAACAAAGTGGCAGTTCGCCGTCTGAAGGTAGCGTCTAAGTTGATGAAAGAGAACAAGACTGCAGATTTCTACGATGAGGTGCTCAAGGCTTCGTGGGGGTATGTCAGTGATAAATTGGGAATACCTGTGGCTGACTTGACGAAGGACAATATTAAGCAGGAACTAATCGTCCGTGGAGCCGACAAGACGCTTTGCGATGAGTTCTTGGATTTGCTGAACCAGTGTGAGTTTGCCCGTTATGCTCCTACTGCTGTAGCTGGGGGTATGGACAAGGTCTATGAAACTGCAGTTTCGGTTATCGGCCGGATGGAGAAGATGAAGAAATTCAACATTCGTAAGTAAAACTTATGAGAATTTATAGAAGTCATCGGTTCTACGAGTTTAGAAGTGAAGGTCTATTGTTCAATAATTTATGCAAGTAAGACATATAGTTTTAGATTCTCTTTGACTCTTAATGAACAAAGTGAGTGATAACTTCTTTAACTGCTTAAAAGGGAATCTTGCGAAATATAAAAAAGAAAAAAAATTAAATGATATGAAAAAAATACTGTTAGTATACCTATTCTTTTTGACTATACCGATGATAGCTCAGGAGAAGTCCACGGCTGATTCTGCTTATGCTTCTGGTGATTATACCCGGGCTATTGCCGTTTATGAAGATCTGTTGGCTACACGTGGTGAGGCTTTTGAAGTATATTACAATCTGGGTAATAGCTATTATAAGGATGGACAGTTGGCGCGTGCCATTCTCAATTACGAGCGTGCGCTGTTGTTGGAGCCTGGCGACGACGATACCCGTTTCAACTTGGAGTTGGTACGTAGTCAGACAGTTGATAAAATTATACCCCTAAGTGAACTATTCTTTGTCACTTGGGCACGTGATTTTGCATCGCTCCAGAGTGTTGATGGTTGGATGGTATGGGGTATTGTGAGTTTTGTGTTGATGCTTTGTAGTCTGGCTGTCTATCTGTTTGTCAGCCGTATGGGATTGCGTAAGGCTGGCTTCTTTGTGGCATTGGCTTCGTTGTTATTCTGCGTAATTGCCAATTTCTCAGCCTCTTACCGTAAATCGCTCTTGACGGAAGGACAGGCTGCCATTGTGCTGGCTCCCTCGGTCACAGTTAAAAGTACTCCCTCTGAGTCGGGTACGGAACTCTTCGTGGTACACGAGGGATTGAAGGTGGAAATCAAGGATGATGCCATGTCTCAGTGGAAAGAAATCCGTCTGGCCGATGGAAATGTGGGTTGGGTGCCGGCAGAGACTGTAGAAAGGATATCTTTTTAGGAGAAAAAGAAAAATGATGGAATCCCTTCTTCAGTTTGACTGCAATCTTTTTTTTCTGCTCAATGGTAGCGATTCAATCTTTTGGGACGGATTGATGTGGAATATTAGCCAAACATGGACGTGGTTTTTCTTTTATACCGTGCTCCTTGTCGCTATCATCCGTCATAGCGGAGGTTGGTCAACGGCTTTGGGCGTAGTATTGGCTATTGCCTTGTGTATATTGTTAAGCGACCGTATCAGTTCTGGCATATTTAAACCCCTATTTGAACGTTGGAGGCCAAGCCGTGATCCGCTGATAGCTCCTTTGGTGGATGTGGTGAACGGCTATCGTGGTGGCAAGTATGGGTTCTGCAGTAGCCATGCGGCCAATACCTTTGGGTTGACTACACTATTAGTATTGTCAATCAAAGTACCGTCTCGGAATTCAATACTACTCATAGGGTTCAGGGTGGCACTTTTTCTTTGGGCAGCTCTTGTTTCGTATAGTCGTATATATTTGGGGGTACACTATCCCGGTGATGTGTTTTGCGGGGCGTTGGTAGGTATTTTTAGTGCTTGGCTTTCTTGGACAGTCTTGAAGTGGTCTTCTCACCGTTGGGGCGATCGTCTGAAGGTGAGGGGAGAGATTTCTCTGCCTCCCTTGGCTATTTTGTGGATTGTCGGCAGTATGGCGTTGACCTTTTTGTTTTTTGTTGCTTTATATTTGGTCTCCGATAACCCTTTTGGATAGTATAATAATTGACCTATATAGGTTGATTTGTAGGCTACGCGATTTGCCCACATACCCTATAAACACGGGGTATGTGGGCATGTCAAATATTTGATAGATAAAATGTTCTTCTTCAAATGTTCTTCTTCAAATGTTTAGTAGATTATTTAGTTATTTAGCAGGCTGAAAATTGCAGACTTTGTCCAGTTTTCAGTAACTTTACGTGCATTTGGATGCTTATACACGTGCATTTGGATGCTTATACGAAAGAGAAGCAGACAATCCGTAACTTGTCGTAACGTTTTATGAGGAAGTGAATCCTACCATCAGGTGACTTTTAAAGGAAGTTCAAATGACTACAAATATGTTCGTTGACACTTGAACGACTGTCTATTTTTATGTGATGCATTTTTGGCCTATAATTGCAATTATGTTTAATAAAAATGTGTATCCATAAATAAATTGTTGGATTAAATGTGTATCCATAAATAAATTGTTGGATTAAAAGATTCCATATTTCTTCCCTATTTGTTGTAGCATATTTGGATTAATGAAAAAATGTTCAAATATGAGATAGTCATGAGACATTCTCATATTTGAACATTATACATTATACAATTTATAGATATTTAAGCGCAACATGGAATTCTCCTCAGCGTGCGAACACATTGGTTTGTTTCTACGTTACATTCAAAATATCTATTATTTTTTTAATTGTTCATTAAAGTTTCGATTTCCTTCAATTCTTCACCCATGTTGAGCATGTAGTAAATACTGTAGAGTCCGTTAAGCCACATGCTTTGCTTTTCGGGCGCAAGCTTGCGAACAGTTTCGTAGTACGGTTTAGCTTCACGATAGAAATTTTTCACCACTTCAAGTTCTTTTTTGTACTGAGCATTGCTGAGATTTGAGGGGATTTTGTCCTGATAGTCACGTGCTAAGGTACAATATACGAGTCCTAGATTACTATTTGCTTCGGCATAGTCAGGCTTGGCGGCAATGGCAGCTTTGTAGGCTCCGATGGCCTCATCGTACTTCTTGAGGTTTTGGCAGAGATATCCCTTGACGTACTGCATAAAATGGTCTTGGGGATTGTTTTCTACCATACTATTTGCAAATTGGAGGGCTTCATCGTACTTGTTATTAGTGTTGTAGTAGTCCAATAAGTTTCCGAAGAAGTAGTTGTGGTTGGGGAATAATTTCACACCTTCTTGCAACTCGGCAATCCATTTAGCAGTGTCACCCAATTCGCGATAAGCGCTGGCTGTAAACTCATATCCGTATTGTGCATATTTGGGATTTTCCTTTGTGATGGCAGTGTATGTCAATACGTTCTGATAGTCCTTCAACTGCATGCAAGCGAGTGATGCATAGTAGGCTATCTGATCTATGAGTGTATCACCCTGTATGTTCAGCATTGGGTGGCGTCCTGATTCGATATAGAGTGAAAAGTACTTGAGAGCTTGCTTGTTATCCTTTACTTCGTTGTAGTACTTCACACCGGCGTTGATGAGCCAAAGACGGTTTTCAGTCATGAATTTCTTGTTCGGTTCGTGGTATTGAATTTTCACGGGACGACCTTTTTTGTCCACGGCAGTCTTCTCCACTTCGTCGCATTTGAAGTAATTGGTATATACATCATATAAGCTGCTGTACATCTTGTCCTCATTGGGTTGTTGCTTGAGATAGAGTTTCTGTTGCTCGTTGTCGAAGTGCTTGCGCTTGATGCTTCCGGCTACATTCCAAATATCAGGCATCGCGGTGATTTCGGGATATTTCATCGCACCGTCCACGAGGCTTTGTGCCTTGTTCAAGTCGCCTGTAGCCAACGTAAGTTCTTTCTGTGCAGCTTTTACATCTCTTTCAGCTTTTTTCAGTTCTTTGGCGTATGCCTTAGGGTCAGCTTGTGCCATGGAAATGATGCATGTGAACATCAACATGGCGGTTGATAATAAAATCTTTTTCATAATCTTCTTATTTTTAGTTGGTTATTTTTTTTATATTTTTGGCTTAATGGTTTATTCCTCTACTGATGATGTTGGTTCTGAAGAATTTTCTCCTTCTGAATTTTCAGGCAAATCAACATGATTCTTTTGCAATAAATCCTCTGTTGTTTCTGTGAATTCTTCCTCCACTTCTTCTGTTTCTGTTGCCACTTTGCAGACACTTCCGATTTGGTCGTTGCGTTTTTCCAAATTTATGAGTCTTACACCTTGAGTTGCACGTCCCATCACTCGTACATCAGCTACTTTCAAACGGATGGTGATTCCTGACTTGTTGATAATCATCAAGTCGTTTTCATCTGTTACAGTCTTGATAGCTACGAGCTTACCAGTCTTTTCGGTGATATTCAGAGTTTTTACACCCTTGGCACCACGGTTGGTCTTACGGTAATCTTCGATGTCGCTTCGTTTTCCGTATCCTTGTTCAGAAACAACCATAATGGTTTCTTTTTCAGGGTCTTTTACACATATCATGCCGATAACTTCATCTTGTCCGTCTTCGTCGAGCTGCATACCACGCACACCGGTTGAGACACGTCCCATGGGGCGTACGGCAGTTTCGTTGAAACGGATGGCGCGTCCGTTGCGGTTAGCCATGATTATTTCATTAGAGCCATTGGTCATACGTACTTCGATAACGCGGTCATCTTCGCGGATAAGGATTGCGTTCACACCATTTGCTCGTGGGCGACTGTATTGTTCGAGGCATGTCTTCTTGATAATTCCATTTTTGGTACAGAATACGAGATAGTGACTGTTTACGAACTCCTTATCATTGAAATTCTTGACGCGTACAAATGCATTTACAGCATCGTCAGAGTCAATATTCAGCATATTTTGGATAGCGCGTCCTTTTGAATTTTTGGCACCTTCGGGGATTTCGTACACTTTTAACCAGTAGCAACGTCCTTTCTGAGTAAAGAAAAGCATGGTGTTGTGCATGGTAGCTGGGTAGATATACTCTACGAAGTCCTCGTCGCGTGTCTGTGTACCCTTTGACCCTACTCCACCGCGGTTTTGTGCGTGAAACTCGCTTAGCGGTGTGCGTTTGATGTAACCCATGTGACTGATGGTGATGATCATTTCGTCGTCAGCATAGAAGTCTTCGGGATTGAATTCTTCAGATGAATAGACGATTTCCGAACGGCGTTCATCGCCATATTTTTCCTTTATTTCAATGAGTTCGTCCTTCATTACTTTGCGACAGAGGTCATCATTGGCCAAAACTTCTTCGTAGTAGGCAATTTGTTTCATTACCTCTTCGTATTCAGCATGCAATTGATCTTGCATAAGGCCTGTTAGCTGACGCAGACGCATTTCTACGATGGCGCGGCTCTGTATTTCGCTGAGGTTGAAGCGTTCCATCAATCCTGTGATAGCTTCTGCTGGAGTCTTGGCTGCACGGATAATGGCTATTACTTCATTGATGTTGTCACTTGCAATGATGAGACCTTCCAGTATATGTGCACGTTCTTTAGCTTTGCGTAGGTCGAATTGTGTACGACGAACTACAACTTCATGGCGATGCTCTACGAAGTAACGGATAAGGTCCTTCAGATTCAGAGTCTTAGGGCGTTGTTGTCCGGTGCTTCCTACCAATGCTACATTGTTAACACCGAAACTGCTTTGCAATGCGGTCATTTTGAATAGTTTGTTCAATACTACACTTGCATTTGCATCGCGCTTGATATCGATGACGATACGCATACCTTCGCGGTCTGATTCATCGTTTGCATTGCTGATACCTTCGATTTTCTTTTCGTTTACCAAGTCTGCAATACTCTTGATGAGTTCGGCCTTATTTACGTTATAAGGTATTTCTGTCACCACAATTTTGTCGTGATTCTGGCCTGTTTCAATTTCGGCCTTTGCGCGCATTACTACGCGGCCACGTCCTGTTTCGTATGCTTCGCGTACGCCAGCCATACCATATATATATCCTCCTGTGGGGAAGTCTGGGGCTTTGACGTGCTGCATTAGTTCGTCGATGGTGATATCGTTGTTGTCAATGTAGGCTACGCAGGCATCAATCACTTCGCCCAAGTTATGGGGCGGCATGTTGGTAGCCATACCTACGGCAATACCTGAAGCTCCGTTTACTAACAGGTTCGGGATGCGTGTAGGCATTACGGTAGGCTCCTGTAGTGAGTCATCAAAGTTGTTGGTGAAGTCAACGGTTTCCTTGTAGAGATCCTGCATCATGTCTTCGCCAATCTTCTGCAGACGTGCCTCGGTGTAACGCATAGCAGCTGCAGAGTCACCGTCCACTGATCCGAAGTTACCTTGTCCATCTACCAATGGGTAACGCATAGCCCAATCTTGTGCCATACGTACTAAGGCACCATATACGGATGAGTCACCATGAGGGTGATATTTACCTAATACATCACCGACGGTACGAGCTGATTTTTTATAGGGTTTGTCTGATGTATTGCCCAACTCCATCATACCGTAGAGGATACGACGGTGTACGGGCTTCAATCCGTCTCTTACATCTGGGAGGGCGCGTGCTACGATTACTGACATGGAGTAGTCAATGTACGACGACTTCATTTCCTCTTCGATGTTAATCTTTATAATTCTGTCTTGTTCAAGCATTTAGTTTAAATCTTATTGTTCTTTTCTCTCTTGATTTTCAAAAACCATGCTAAATTACTACAATTTTGGCATATAGGAAAGTTTTTTAGTGAAAAAATGGATTTTAATTACTTTTTTTTAGTGTATTTGCTCTCTGATGAGTTTGAAGAATAGGTGCATATCATTTTCAAGTATTGTATTGAAGAAAGGTGTAGTCAATTTGGGGAGTTTTGTGGGTGGGAAATGGATTTTTTTCCCCTTCCTGAGCATATATTTTTCCTAACCTGAAAAAAAACATTTTCCCATCAGACAAAATAATTGGGTGAACAGGATTATTTAAACTTTCTTTTTGCCCACTTTGGCACAATGTTTGTATATTCTTAATAAAAGATGGGTTGACATTACCATATTTTGTATGTATATTTGCAACCCGGATAAGGAAGAGATGATATAAAAAAGGAAATAGAAATAATATGAATAGTCAGTTTTCGCCGAAATTATCAATAGTCTTGGCTTATAGTCGTGAGGAGGCATTGCGTTTGCAAAACTCCTTTATTGGTCCTGAGCATTTGTTGCTTGGGATTATTCGTGATGGAGACGGGAGGGCTATTGATGTGTTGAAAGCTTTGTCAGTAGATTTACAACGTGTGAAAAGGGATTTGGAGTTGAATCTGCGTGACCAATGGACTTCTGTGAATCAAGATGAGGTAAATTTGAACGAAGAAGCTTCTCGGTTGTTACGTTTAAGTACTTTGGAAGCTCGTTTATATCGTAGTGATCAAGTATATACTGAACACGTTTTGCTCGCAATGTTAAAAGAAAAAAATAATATGGTAGCTAAGATATTGGAAAATAGTGAGATAAATTATACCCAAGTTGTGCAGGCGTTGAATGGTACTGCCCCTGAAATACGTCCTCAAATGGGATTTGGGCTTGATGATGACGATGAAGAAGACGATGGATTGAGTTATGCTGATAATAAGCATGATTCTGTCAATGGAGATGCTCGTAAGCAGTCGGCTACAACAACCCGGCAGACAAAAAGTTCAAACGATACTCCTGTTATTGATAGCTTTGGTATTGACATGACACGTGCTGCAGCTGAAGGAAAACTTGATCCTGTAGTTGGTCGCGAAAAAGAGATAGAGCGTTTGGCACAAATTCTTAGCCGGCGAAAGAAAAATAATCCGGTGCTCATCGGTGAACCTGGTGTGGGTAAGAGTGCCATTGTGGAGGGGCTTGCTTTACGTATTGTGCAACGCAAGGTGTCGCGCCTGCTTTTTGACAAACGTGTCGTGGCATTGGATATGACTTCAGTGGTGGCAGGTACCAAGTATCGTGGTCAGTTTGAAGAACGTATTCGTGCTATTATCAGCGAGTTGCAGAAGAATCCTGATGTGATACTCTTTATTGACGAGATACATACCATTGTGGGCGCGGGTTCGGCGCCAGGTTCAATGGATGCGGCCAATATGCTGAAGCCGGCTTTGGCGCGTGGCGAAATTCAATGCATTGGTGCTACCACATTGGACGAATATCGCAAGAGTATTGAGAAAGACGGTGCTTTGGAGCGTCGTTTCCAAAAGGTTATAGTGGAGCCTTCGACTGCAGAAGAGACACTTCAGATTCTTCAAAATATAAAGGAACGTTATGAAGAGCATCATAATGTGCGTTATACCCCCGAAGCTGTTCAGGCATGTGTCAAATTGGCAGAACGATATCTGACCGATCGTAGTTTTCCTGATAAGGCGATTGATGTGATGGATGAAGCGGGTTCGCGTGTACATCTTATAAATATAAGTGTGCCTAAAGAGATAGAGGAGTGTGAAAAGTTGCTTGAGGAATTGAAAGAACAGAAGAATCAGGCTGTCCGTCAGCAGAACTATGAGTTGGCTGCTAGTTTCCGTGATAAAGCTCGCCGCATGGAGGAGGAATTGGATGAACGGAAGCGAGAATTGGAAAAACAACAAAAAGATACTCCGCAAGTAGTAGATGAAGAGGATATTGCAGGCGTCGTTTCTATGATGTCCGGCATTCCTGTACAGCGTATGGCGCAAGCCGAAGGAGTCAAATTGAAGGGAATGAAGGAGGGCTTGATGTCAAAGGTTATTGCCCAAGATGCTGCTGTAGAGAAACTTGTAAAGGCGATTCTCCGTAGTCGTGTGGGGTTGAAGGATCCTAATCGTCCCATTGGTACATTTATGTTCCTTGGCCCTACGGGCGTCGGAAAAACCTTGTTGGTGAAAGAGTTGGCGCAATATATGTTCGGGTCTTCTGATGCGCTCATTCGTGTGGATATGAGTGAGTATATGGAGAAACATGCCGTTAGCCGCTTGGTAGGTGCGCCTCCGGGATATGTTGGCTATGAGGAGGGTGGACAGCTCACTGAGCGTGTACGTCGTAAGCCCTACTCTATTGTCCTTTTTGATGAGATAGAAAAAGCTCATAGTGAAGTGTTTAATATGCTTCTTCAGGTGATGGATGAAGGTCGTTTGACAGATAGTTATGGCCGCACCATTGATTTCAAGAATACCATCATTGTCATGACTTCAAATGTAGGTACCCGTCAATTGAAGGATTTTGGTAAGGGAGTTGGTTTTACGGCTCATATCAAGGATGACAAGGAGGTGTCGCGTAGTGTTATACAAAAGGCTCTGAATAAACACTTCTCGCCAGAGTTCCTCAATCGTGTGGATGAAATTATCACGTTTGACCAATTGGACAAGCCTGCTATTCGTCGCATTGTGGATATCGAACTCAGAAGCCTTTGTAAACGTGTGGAGGGGCTTGGCTATCAATTGGAACTTACTGATGCGGCTTGTGATTTTTTGGCCGAAAAAGGGTATGATGTACAATTTGGTGCACGTCCATTGAAGCGTGCCGTACAGAATTATGTGGAAGATCTTCTTTCAGAATTATTGGTGGATGATGCAATTCCCGCAGATACGACAATCCGGATTGATAAACATCCGGAAAAAGAAGAGCTGAGGATTATTTAATGCAATATGTCAAAATGTCAGAGAAAACATCTCTGGCATTTTTTTTGTTTCAGTCTTATCCAAAAGTTGAATATATCATAAACTGAATAAGAAAAAATATTATGCAGAAAGGTAACATCGGGGTTACGACTGAGAACATCTTCCCCGTCATCAAAAAGTTCTTGTATAGCGATCATGAGATATTTCTCCGTGAGTTGGTTTCAAATGCGGTGGATGCAACCCAGAAATTGAAAACTTATGCTTCAAAAGGCGATTTTAAAGGAGAGTTAGGTGATATTACTGTGCGTGTGAATCTTGACAAGGAGGCTGGTACTATCACTATTAGCGACCGCGGTATAGGTATGACTGCTGAGGAAATTGACAAGTACATCAACCAAATAGCCTTTTCAGGGGCCAATGATTTCCTTGATAAGTATAAGGATGATGCTAACGCTATTATCGGTCACTTTGGTCTTGGTTTCTACTCAGCTTTCATGGTTGCCAAGAAGGTGGACATTATCACCCAATCATATCAGGAGGGTTCACAGGCTGTGAAATGGAGTTGTGATGGAAGTCCTGAATTTACCCTTGAAGAGGCTGAGCGTACAAGCCGAGGCACTGATATTGTATTGCATATTGATGATGATTGCAAAGAGTTTCTTGAAGAGAGCCGTATCTCTACCTTGTTGAATAAGTATTGCCGTTTCTTGCCTGTGACTGTTGCTTTCGGAAAGAAAAAAGATTGGAAAGACGGCAAACAGGTTGAGACAGAAGAGGATAATATAATAAACAGTACCGATCCTTTATGGATGAAAAAGCCTCAGGATTTGAAGGATGAGGATTACAAGAAGTTTTATCGTGACCTCTATCCCATGTCTGATGAGCCACTTTTCTGGATTCATCTCAATGTGGATTATCCTTTCAATCTCACAGGTGTACTTTATTTCCCTAAAATAAAGAGCAATCTTGACCTTCAGAAGAATAAAATTCAGCTTTATTGCAACCAGGTGTATGTCACTGATTCGGTTGAAGGTATTGTGCCCGATTTCCTCACTTTGTTACATGGTGTGATTGATTCTCCGGATATTCCGTTGAATGTATCACGATCTTATCTTCAGAGTGATAGCAATGTGAAAAAGATTTCTACATACATTTCAAAGAAGGTGGCTGATCGTTTGCAATCCATTTTCAAGAATGACCGTAAGGAGTTTGAGCAGAAATGGGATGACCTGAAACTCTTTATTCACTATGGTTTGCTGACTCAGGAGGATTTTTATGATAAGGCTAATAAGTTCACGCTTTTCAAGGATACGGATGACAAATTCTATACCTATGAAGAGTATCAGACACTTATCAAGGAAAATCAGACGGATAAGGATGGAAATCTGATCTATCTTTATGCAAACAACAAGGAAGAACAGTACAGTTATATAGAGGCTGCAACGTCTAAGGGATACAATGTCCTGTTGATGGATGGCCAGTTGGATACTGCTCTTGTGGGAATGTTGGAGCACAAGTTTGAAAAAGCTCGTTTCACTCGTGTAGATAGTGATGTGGTTGATCGTCTGATTGTGAAGGAAGAATTCAAGAATCCTGATATCGAAGCTGGTAAAGGTGAAATTCTGTCGTCAGTATTCCGCAGTCAATTGCCACAGATAAATAAGGTAGAGTTTCACGTTGAGGCCCATTCTTTGGGTGAAACAGCCAGTCCACTTCTTATTACTCAAGGCGAGTACATGCGTCGTATGAAGGAGATGGCTAATCTGCAACCCGGCATGGCTTTCTATGGTGAAATGCCCGATATGTTCAATTTGGTTCTCAATGTCGATCATAAGCTTATCAAGAGTGTGTTGGCTGATGCTGATAAGGAGTGTGAGGCTGAACTGTTGCCGATTGAAGCTGAACTGCGAGGTTTGAATGCTCGCCAAGCTGTCATTGAACAGGCCCAGCAGGATAAGAAGGATGATGAAATTACCGAAGCTGAGAAGAATGACCTTGCCGACGTGGAGAAGAAGATAGCTGATGAAAAGAGCAAAAAAGAAGCCGTTATCTGTAAGTTTGCTGCTGGCAACAAGGTTGTGCACCAACTTATTGATTTGGCATTACTTCAGAATGGCATGCTCAAGGGAGAAGCACTTAACAATTTTGTCAAGCGTAGTATTGAGTTGATTTGATGTAGCACCCATTTCGTTTGGTGATTATTTAACGTGAGTTCGATATAAGAGCAGGGTAACTGAAGCTCTTATATCGGACTCACATTTTTTTGGGGAGGATTTCTACTTGAGTCATTCAATGCCGAATGATGGAGGAAACTCTATAAAAGCAAAGAATACCCTCGCTTCACAGCGAGAGTATTCCTTGTGACTCCGACAGGATTCAAACCTGTAACCTTCTGATCCGTAGTCAGATGCTCTATTCAGTTGAGCTACGGAGCCAAATGTCAAACAAATATTTATGAAGTATCGTGATCGCGACAGGATTCAAACCTGTAACCGGCTGATCCGTAGTCAGCTACTCTATTCAGTTGAGCTACGCGACCTTGTTTGTTTAACGAGTGCAAAGGTACTGCTTTTCCTGATATCTACCAAATATTTCGGAGATTTTTTTTGCGGGTTTTTGGCGCTTTTTCATCAACTTGCTGATATTTGGTTTGTTATGTTCTTAAGTTTTTTTGCGTCAATGAATGCCAATTCGTAAAAGAACGGTGAAGGCCCGTATTTCTCGAGGCTATGAATGTCATTTTGTCTTTGCGTTGCTTTACTCCATCACTTGATATGCACGAGTGGCAGACGCAGGGTTCTTATTCCACTACTTGATATATGTGTCGCAGATTGCGTCCTTCGTGGTCGTAATCCAATCCATACCCAACGATGAACTCGTTGGCAATATCGAAGCAACGGTATGGAATGTCCAAATCCACTTTCAGATTGCCTGGTTTGACGAGCAGGGATGCGATGTGGATTTCGGCGGGATGCTTGGCTTCGAGAATTCGCAACAATTCCTGCATGGTGAGTCCTGAGTCAATGATGTCTTCCACGATGACAACGGTTCGTCCTTCAATTTTTTCCTTCAATCCAAGCAGTTGCTTCACTTCGCCTGTTGAAGAGTCTCCTTCGTAGGAAGCTACACGGACAAAGGTGATTTCGCAAGGGATTGTAATCTCACGCAAAAGGTCGGCTGCAAAGACGAACGAACCGTTCAGGATGACAACAAATAGCGGGTCTTTGTCTTTAAAATCGTTGTTCATCTGTTTGGCCATGATTTTTACCCGGTCGAGAATTTTTTCTTCTTCTATATAGAGGGTAAATTGTTTGTCTTTAACTTGTACAGTGTCCATTGTTATATAATTATATATGTGATTAAACTTCGTCAGAATATCCATTGGGTGTCCAGTGCCGGGATAAGATAGAATCCCGATTATTGGTTCACTACTTTTTTTGTTTAAGTATTATTATAGGATGAATTTTAATAAGAACACAGCTGCCAAAATGTACATGCCTGGGGTTAGTCCTTTTTTGTTTCCACCAATAAAGTTTACGATGACATACATGAGGTGTCCCAACATGATACCGTCAGAAATGCTATAAGCCAAAGGCATGAAAATGATACAGATGAATGCGGGGATGGACTCTTTGTAGTCAAAAAAGTCAATTTTCCAAATGTTGCTCATCATCATCAAACCTACCAAAACCAATACTGGAGCTGTTGCAGCTGCAGGGATTGCAAGAAAAAATGGAGCACAGAACAATGAAATAAGGAAGCATATTCCTGTAACGAAGGCTGTAAGGCCACTTCTTCCTCCTTCATTCACTCCTGCTGCACTTTCTACATACACGGCTACCGTACTGGTTCCCATTATTGCACCTGCGGTAGTGGACACGGAATCAACCATAAACACCTTTTTGAGACCGGGGATTTTGTCATCTTCTCCGATCATTCCTGCGCGAGTGGCTACACCGATGACTGTACCGATGCAGTCAAACAGATCCACAAATAAAAGGGTGAATACGATTATGGCCATTTCTTTAGTGAAAATTCCATCCCACTCAAGTTGCATGAAAATTGGTTCAATACTGGGTGGTACACTGAATATGCCATTGGTCTCTGTCAACCCCATGGGGATTCCTAATAAAGTTGTTGCAATGATACCAATCAATAAGGCACCTTTGATGTCTCTTATTAATAAAACGGATGTCAGTGCAATGCCTATGATACCGAGTAAACCGGAACCAGAGGTAAGATTTCCTAAACTGACTAATGTCGCTTCGTTGTCAACAATAATACCGGCATTCTTCAGCCCGATAAAAGCTATATAGAGTCCGATACCCGAACTGATGGCGCTTTTTAAAGCAGGGGGTATCACTTCTACAATCTTTTCGCGTAAGTTGGTGACGGTCAGTAGTATGAATAGTAGGCCCTCAAGAAAAACTGCTGTCAGTGCAAATTGCCACGAATACCCCATAATAAGCACCACGGTGTAGGCAAAGAATGCATTTAGCCCCATACCAGGTGCAAGGGCGAGTGGCAGTTTGGCATATAGTGCCATGAAAATGGTTGGCAAGGCTGACATCAGAACGGTGGTTGTGAACAATGCACCTCTGTCCATGCCTGTTTCTCCAAGAATACTGGGATTTACGGCCAAAATATAAGCCATGGTCAGGAAGGTGGTGATTCCTGCCGTAATTTCAGTCTTTACGGTAGTTTCTTTGGGATTGAAACCGAAAAGTTTTCCAAGCATGATTTTTAGATTTTTATGATTTGTTTTGGCTACAAAGATAAAAACATTTTTTTATAAAAAACATAAAATGTCCCAAATCTTAATAGATAAGGGACATTTTTGTTTTCAGAGTATATTGCTTCAATACTTGATGTGCAGTTCTTGCAATATCTGGCGCATCTTTTCAAAGGTGGTGATGCGTGTGGGTACGAGTGGCAGACGCAGGCGGTTCTCAATCATGCCCATGGCATTGAGCATGGCTTTCACGCCGGCGGGATTGCCATCCACAAAGAGAAGGCTGAACAGCTCCGTGAAGCTATGGTGAATCTTCAGTGCATTGGCATAGTCGCCTTGCAGGGCCAGGCGGGTCATGCGGCTGAACTCCTTGGGGAATGCATTTCCGATAACCGAGATGACACCTACGGCACCCAATGTGATGAGCGGGAAGGTGATACCATCGTCACCTGAAATGACATCGAAGTTCTCCGGCTTGTTCTTGATGATGTCGTCCATCTGGGTGATGTTGCCCGAAGCCTCTTTGATGGCGATAACGTTCTTGAAGTCGCGTGCGATGCGCAGGGTTGTCTCTGCCGTCATGTTCACGCCCGTGCGACCGGGCACGTTGTAGAGTACGATAGGGAGTTCGGTTGATTCTGCAATTGCTTTGTAATGTTGGTAGATACCTTCCTGCGAGGGCTTATTATAATAAGGTACTACGGAAAGGATGGCATCGATGCCGGTGAAGTCATCGTTTTTCAGCGAGTCAATGACGGCCTGTGTGTTGTTGCCTCCGCAACCCAACATGATGGGGATACGGCCGTTCACTCGCTCCACTACCAAGCGGGTTATTTCTTTCTTTTCCTCAGTAGTCAACGTTGGTGTTTCGGCTGTAGTACCCAATACACACAGAAAGTCCGCACCGTTTTGAACCAAATGGTCAACCATGCGTATCAGTGCCGGATAATCTACCGAGCCGTCTTCCTTAAACGGGGTGATAAGAGCCACACCCATACCTTTGAATCTACGGTATATCATATAGATTAGCTTCTTTTTGTTTCAAAAATTACACAAATAGGCCGCAAAAATACTAAATAATTCGGTAAAAACCGCCTTTTGCTTGACAAATTATCTGTTCTGACGCATTTTTATAAGCAATTGAGTAGTCTCTTGTCGTCGGAAAGTGTCCGCTTCATCTTAGGGATGCATTGACTTCATCCCAGGGATGTATAGACATTATCCCAGGGATGAGGCTTTAAGGACTCTTTTTTTTGGGGGGGATGGCAAATCTATTCTCGAAAGAAGTGGCAAACGGGGCCATGTCCGTGTCCTATCGTATATTGGGCGCCGTGTCGAATGGCTGCATTGATGTAGGCTTTGGCTTTTCGGACCGCCTCTGTAAGTGGCAATCCCTTTGCTAATTGGGCTGCCAGGGCGCTCGATAAGGTGCAGCCTGTGCCGTGTGTATTGGGAGAATCTATACGGTGGGCACTGAGTTGGATGCTCTCTCCTGTCTCTTGGTTGTAGAAGATGTCGATGAGTTCGTCGTTTATCAGATGGCCCGCTTTTAATAATACGGATGTCTTGTATTTCTCTGCGAGCCGTAGGGCTGCTATGGCCAGGTCGTTTTGAGTCGCGATGGCTTCACCTGACAGTAGCTCTGCTTCGGGGATATTGGGGGTGATGACACGTGCCAAGGGTATCAGTTCGGCACACATGGTTTCGATGGCGCTCTCTTCGATGAGTTTGTGTCCTGAGGTTGAGACCATTACGGGGTCGAGTACCACATCCTTGATACCGTATTTGCGTATCATACGGGCCACGCATTTCACTACTTCAACGGAATGCAGCATGCCAATCTTGATACTGTCAGTGCCGATGTCGCTGAGTACAGCTTCTATCTGTCCTTCAATAATTTCGATAGGGAGTCCTTGTACTGCATTCACTCCCAACGTGTTTTGTGCTGTGATGGCCGTAATGGCTGAGATGGCAAAACATCCGTTGGCCGATATGCTTTTGATGTCGGCTTGTATGCCGGCTCCTCCGCCTGAGTCGCTTCCTGCGATGGTGAGCACGCGAGGAGGACAGTGTAAATGTTTCTTGTTCATGTTGCTCCTTATATAAATAGTTAGACATTTATCTTTGTTATAAATGCTGGAGTTTAGCCATCGGATGTATGATACGTTGGACGTTAAAGAAGGCAGAAAGGCCGTATTCCAAATTGTACGTAGGAATACGGCCTTTTGCCTTTTGGTCTTTTGTATATATGGAATAGACAACAGACTTTTTGTTCCGTTTTCCTCTCTGCAATTACGCCAGCAGGTTCAAAGGGTATAATCTCAGCCAACCTCTTTGCGAGGTCAGCACCCCTAACTGTTTCGGATTGCTCCGATCGTTTGCCGCAAAGGTACAAAAGATTTCGCTATGCCGCACACTTTTGTGGTAGAAAATGAAAGAAAGGTTTCTTTCATCGTAAAGAATGCCATTCTTATAAGCAAAGGAATGCTAATCTTATCGACGTAAGATTAGCATTCCTTCGATACTGCTGAAAGATACGTGTCTTCAAGCCTATAAGTCCGTATCTTTAAGCTCTAACATCCGATTCTTTGATGGTATTGAAACGATAAGGGTGAACTATTAACACTGTTCGTCTGAAGTGTTTGTTCTGTTCGGGAACATTGTTAACAGGGTTCTCGTGTGGGATAATGATTCGTTTTCTTGATAAATGGCCCTTTTCACTCTATCATCCTCAAGAACTCCTCTTCTCCGATAATGGCAACGCCCAGCTTGTTGGCTTTTTCCAATTTACTGGGTCCCATGTTGTCTCCGGCAAGTATGAAGGATGTTTTTCCAGAAATGCTTCCCACGTTTTTGCCACCGTGTTTCTCTATCAGGGCCTTGTATTCATCGCGTGAGTGATGGGTGAACACACCGCTGATGACGATGCTCTTGCCGGCAAGTTTGTCTGTGCGTTCGCTCAGAGTCTCTTCGCTGAGGCTGAATTGCAGGCCTGCAGCTTTCAGTCGTTCGATAAGGCGTTGATTATCTTCGTCAGCAAACCAACGGATGACACTTTGGGCTATGCGTTCGCCAATTTCATCTACTTGGACAAGTTCTTCAAGGGTGGCTTGTTGCAATTGTTCGATGGTGGGGAATGCGTTGGTCAACTTCTTGGCCACCGTCTCGCCCACGTAGCGGATGCCGAGGGCAAAGAGTACGCGTGGGTAAGGCACTTCTGTGGATTTGCGGATGCCCTCTATGATGTTGTTTGCCGAGCGTTCGCCCATGCGCTCAAGCAATTGCAGGTCAGCGGCATGCAGGTCGTACAGGTCGGCAATGTTCTTGATTAGTCCTACATTATAGAATTGCTCTACCGTCTCAGGACCCATACCGTCGATATTCATCGCCTTGCGGGTGATGAAATGTTCGATTTTTCCTTTAATCTGTGGCGGGCAAGCCTTGTCGTTGGGGCAATAGTGAGCCGCTTCGTCCTCGTTGCGCATCAGCGGAGAGCCGCATTCGGGGCAATGGGTGATGAATTGCACCTTGTCGCCCACCATGAAGCGGGATTCCTTATCTACTCCCGTAATCTTAGGGATGATTTCGCCTCCCTTTTCTACATACACCATGTCGCCGATGTGGAGGTCGAGCCCTTTGATGATGTCGGCATTGTGGAGCGAAGCACGTTTGACAACAGTGCCCGAGAGTTGTACGGGGTCAAGATTGGCTACGGGAGTAATGGCACCCGTGCGCCCCACTTGATAGCTGATGCTGTTGAGGCGTGTGCAAGCCCGTTCGGCTTGGAATTTATAGGCAATGGCCCAACGGGGTGACTTGGCCGTATATCCGAGGTTCTTCTGTTGGCGCAGAGAGTTTACTTTCAGTACAATACCGTCTGTTGCTACAGGCAGATTCTTTCGTTCTGTGTCCCAATAACGGATAAAGTCAAATACCTCTTGCAGGGTGTGTGCCTTGCGTGTGGCATCCGAGATTTTGAATCCCCATTCACGTGCCTTCTGCAAGTTCTCGTAGTGGCCGTCGCAGGGAAGTTCTTCACCCAACATATAATAAAGGTATGCGTCCAACTTACGCGAAGCCACAACGGATGAGTTCTGCAACTTCAGTGTGCCCGAAGCGGCATTGCGCGGATTGGCAAAGAGGGGTTCTTCGTTGGCGGCACGCTCTTCGTTCAGTTTTTCGAATACGCTCCAAGGCATCAGTATCTCTCCGCGTATTTCAAAGGATTGTGGATAATCGTTGCCTTGCAAGCGTAGTGGAATAGTGCGGATAGTCTTCACGTTGTCTGTCACGTCGTCTCCCTGTACGCCATCACCGCGTGTTACGGCGCTTACCAATAGGCCGTTTTCGTAGGTCAGCGAGATGGATGTGCCGTCATACTTCATTTCACAACAGATTTCGAACTCCTCATCGCCGAGCATTTTCTTTGCCCGTTCGTAGAATTCCGTCACTTCGCCTTCGGAATAGGTGTTGCCGAGGGAGAGCATGGGGTACTTGTGCATCACTTGACGGAACTCCTTGTTTAAGTCGCTTCCCACGCGCATGGTCGGTGAGTTTTCGTCATAAAACTCCGGATGCGCTTGCTCCAAATCTTGCAACTCGCGCATCAGGTGGTCAAACTCAAAATCCGTTATCTCCGGTGCATTCAGCACGTAATAGTTATGATTGTGGCGGTGCAGTTCGGCCCGCAGGCTTTCGATTCGCTGTTGGATGGTTTCCATGTGAAAAGATGATATGTTTTTGCAAAGATAGAGAAAATCTCTGTTTTTTTCGTATTTTTGCAGCAAAATTAAAGGAAACAACGATTGATATGCGTATTGACATCATAACCGTATTGCCCGAGATGATTGAAGGATTCTTCAATTGCTCCATTATGAGCAGGGCACAGAAGAAGGGATTGGCAGAGATACATTTGCACCACCTACGTGAATATACCCTCGATAAGCATCGTCGTGTGGACGACTATCCGTATGGCGGATGTGCCGGCATGGTGATGCAGATTGAACCGATAGACCGTTGTATCTCGATGTTGAAAGAGCAGCGGGAGTATGACGAGGTTATCTTCACTTCGCCCGATGGTGAAAAGTTTGACCAGAAGATGGCAAACACGCTTTCCCTTTCACAAAATCTTATCATTTTATGTGGACATTTCAAGGGTATTGATTTTCGTATCCGTGAGCATTTGATTACGAAAGAAATCAGTATTGGCGATTATGTGCTTACTGGTGGAGAATTGGCTGCAGCCGTAATTGCCGATTCTATCGTTCGTATTATCCCAGGTGTTATATCCGACGAGCAATCTGCTTTGTCCGATTCTTTCCAAGACAATTTGTTGGCGCCACCTGTCTATACCCGTCCGGCTGAATACAAAGGTTGGCGTGTGCCCGATGTGCTTCTCTCCGGCCATGAAGCCAATATTCGTGATTGGGAACTACAGCAGGCCATAGAACGAACCAAGTTACTTCGTCCCGATTTGTTGGAGGGCAGTGGATGGTAAAAAAATGATACCGTAAGTGTGTTCTTATAAAAAAGGCACGGGTTACACGGATGAATACGGATTCTTATTTATGATTGATATTATTAGAAATCCGTGTAGTCCGTGTAATCCGTGCCTTTTTTATATCCTGTAAGTATTCTTTACACTTCCAATCCGCCGATGATATCCTTCACTGAAGAGAATCCGTGGCGGTTCAGGTAGTCGTCAATGCCTTGTGCCACCTTTACAGTGATGGCAGGATCGATGAAGTTGGCAGTACCTATCTGGATGGCGGTAGCACCGGCAAGAAGGAATTCAACAGCATCGCGCCAGTTCATGATACCTCCCAATCCGATAACGGGAATTTTCACCGCTTGAGCCACTTGCCATACCATACGCAGGGCAATAGGTTTTACGGCTGCACCACTCATTCCACCAGTGATGGTAGAGAGGATGGGCTTGCGCTTCTCGGCATCAATGGCCATACCTAACAATGTGTTGATGAGTGACACGCTATCGGCGCCTGCACCTTCTACGGCACGTGCGATATCTGCAATACTTGTAACATTCGGTGAGAGCTTTACAATCAATGTTTTATCATAGACTTTGCGTACAGCACTTACCACTTCTGCGGCTCCTTCGGTAGTTACTCCGAAAGCCATACCTCCTTGTTTCACGTTGGGGCAAGAGATATTCAACTCGATGGCAGGAATATGTTCCAGTTCGTTGATGCGTTCGGCCGTCTTTACGTAAGAGTCAATGTCAGAGCCTGATACGTTGACAATCATATTGGTGTTGATATCCTTGATTTGCGGATAGATTTTCTCAACAAAGTAATCTACACCCTTGTTCTGCAGACCTACGGCATTCAACATGCCCGAGGGGGTCTCTGCCATACGCGGATAGGGGTTTCCTTCGCGATGTTGCAGGGTGGTTCCCTTTACAATGATACCACCAATCTGCTCAAGGTCAACGAAATCTTCAAATTCTACTCCATATCCGAATGTGCCCGAAGCCGTCATGACGGGATTCTTCAGGTTCAGTTTTCCTATGTTTACACTTAAATCTGCCATAATAACTTCTTGATATTAAATACAGGACCTTCTTTACATACACACACGTGGCCTTCGTCGGTGTTTTCTACACAACAGAGGCAAGCACCCACACCGCAAGCCATCGTATTCTCTAATGAAACTTCGCATTCAATGCCTTTTTCCTTGGCATAACGAGCCACGGATACCATCATAGGTTTGGGACCACAGGTATGGATGCTGTCGAATCGTTTTGCAGAAAGGATAGAGTGCTGAGTAACAAAGCCTTTTTCGCCCATCGAACCATCCTCAGTTGTGCAATATACATCGCCAAGTTGTTTGAATTCATCCAGTTGCAACAAATCCTTGGCTGAGCGTGCACCCAATAGGAAGGTAGGACGTATGCCTATTTCTTGTAATTTCTTTCCAAAATAGAGCATGGGAGCTGTTCCTACGCCGCCACCAACGAGCAACGGGTGGTGTGTATCATTTGTTGGCATTGTAAAACCATTTCCTAAGGGAAGGACAATATTTACAATGTCACCAACATTGACGGTTGATAACTTACGTGTGCCGTCGCCTGCCAAGCGGACAAGGAACCATACCTCATTCTTTTCGGTATCGACATAATTGATAGAGATAGGGCGGCGCAGAAAGGTTGTTGGTGAGTTATCTACACGAATCTCTGCAAACTGTCCAGGAAGCATTTCGGGAAGAGGTTCGGAATGCGTTAATTTCAGTAACACGTAGCTGTCATGCAACTTTGTGTTTTCTGTGACCGTCAGGTCTAAAATGTATTTCTTCATTATATATATAAAAAGGTTGTTGTTTATCTTTGGTGCAAAGATAACTTATTTTTTCAACACAGAGACACAGAGACACAGAGATTTTATCAAAAGGAAGAGAACTCTGTATCTTTGTGCCTCTGTGTTCCTTAAGAGTATGCTAATTTATTTACTTTTGTGGTACAAATGTCTCATACGTGCCATCGTCATAGAAAATTTTTATTTCGCGTATTTTCTTTGCAGGCCGTTCTATATACTTAATCTCTTCTATATCAGGCACTCGGGGGTGTTCTTGAGGCCTATATGGCGCAAAATCCTTGCGATTTTCTGAATCATCCGTCCTTTCGGTCGTAAATTCGCGATTCTCGTCATGGTTGAAGGGGGTATCTTCGTCCGTAAAAGGTAATGTTGGTTGTTCCTTACACATTTCACCTTCTCCAGAGATAATCCAATCATAACTGAGGAAGGGAAATGCAGTACGAATCTTGGACACAACTTCCAAACTGGGATTGTTTCTTCCATTCAATATTTGTGAGAGTGTGGCCAACTTTATATTAGTTGCATTTGCAAATGAAGAAGGTTTCATTTGCAAGTAATTCATTACGTCAATAATTCTATCTTTCATCTGTTCCTTCTTTCTAATTAAAGGTAGGATAATTCTTTCACGCTACAAAAATAAATATAATATTTTATCTTTGCAAATTAAATTATATAAAAATAAAAGTTTATATCTATATACAAACGAATGATGTGTTTATAAACATAAAACTATTCTTTTGTAAAGTCGTACAAATGCAATATAAATTTTAATACAATAAAAAGAGTTAATTAACTGACTGAAAATTGAATATATAGCTACTTTTTACGAATATTTCCCATCTTTTTACAAAATATCGATTTAATACCATAAACAATTAAGATTAAACTTTAATTAATTGTGTTATATATCAGATTGTAAGGCTGTTAACGTTATTTTTAAAAAGTGGATATTAATAACTTTTTGTATGTGAACCTTTGGTTTATAAACGCGAATAATAGCAATAAAAATAAAATGGTTATTTGTTAAGTATTGATATTGTTAACAAATGTGTATACTTTTTGTGCTTTTAGTTTATATTCGTATAACGTTGTGTATGCAAACAATTAAGTGGTCAAGTATATTTTTTCGCATTTGTAACTAAATCCTTTTACTTTCAATTTGATAAATGACTTATTATTCAAAAGTCATTTATTGGAGTTTTTCTTCTTGGAGGGCTCTGATGCGGGTTTGTATCTTTGTTTGTTCGGTCGTTAAAAGTTGAATTTGAAACTATGTGGATCGTAGCTGTTAGCTGACTTTTTGGCATATAGCTTCGTTGGGATATAATGTTGTTCAGATGAAAGGGTATGCTCCTTTCAAGTCGGAG
>JAZRMW010000015.1:0-1631 GCA_045647865.1 Phocaeicola sp. | reverse complement strand
ACTCCTTTTCCATGCCGCACTGTTCGCACTTCAAGGTGACAAACGAAGGCATGTGGGTTTCGTAGCACATGGCACCCATCAGTTCGGGTTCCTTATCCAGCCCTATCAAGGCTTTCAGCTGCTCAATGAGTCCCTTTTTCTTTTTCGCCATATTGGAACACTATTTTAATTTAGAATCTAAAACGGAACTATAATACTCGTATAGTTCGATTGCACGATCCTTTACTATATATGGATACAATGGAGCTGATATAAAATGAGACAAAGTACCTCCTCCCATATTTTGATAGATTTGCTTGGAAATATTATCTAACAATTCTCTATCAGCTGTTTGGAATTTTATCCAATTGATTTGAGCTGCTTTCAATGCTTTTTTCCCCTCATCATCTAATAGGGACATCAAAAGCTTGTAATATTTATTTAAAAGTTTATCATATTCAACCTCTAAGTAATTCATCTTCTGTCTAAAATCAATGGTATTTCCTGTCATTTCATTTCGTACATACTCTTCTATTCTTGCTGTATCTTTTTGAAACTCATTGCGTACTACTGAAATATCCTGAGAATACCCTTTGATTGTACTCATAGACAATAAAATAATCCAAATAAGATGTTTCATGGTATTACTTTTTTCAGTTAGTCATTATGTTATCCATTATCCTTTGGGTTCACCATCAATGAAATCGGAATCGGTCTTCAGCGATCCGTCCATTTCGTTGAATCCAGGTACCCAACTCGATGCAACACCATTGGACTTGCGGCAAACAATGATGTAGGGAGGAATGCTGTCTCCGTTCGGAATGCTATAGCTGAAACAGAGGGGCTGTCCGTAAGTACCTTGCACAATCGGTTTTTCTCCTTTACAAATGATGTCAAACTCTTTGTCAAGTGTTGTGTGCCATAATTCCAATACACTATCATCTTCTGCAGGGAGTACCACAAATGTTCTATCATTTGCTTGCCAAGTACCGTAGATGGCAGGCAGCTGGTAGTCCATCATTTGGATATATTCCATACCTTCACTTAATGCCGAGAAATAGGTTACCAATGCAAAATAGTCTTTTCTTTGGATTGTTTCACCGGACTGGTCTGCGTCTTCATTTATCAATGCGAATCGTTCATATTCCACCACTTC
The DNA here is from genome assembly GCA_045647865.1 of Phocaeicola sp. Classification (GTDB taxonomy): domain Bacteria; phylum Bacteroidota; class Bacteroidia; order Bacteroidales; family Bacteroidaceae; genus Phocaeicola_A. Next base: position 496 of record JAZRMW010000015.1, on the reverse strand, counting down.
CATTTCACTCTCAATGAGTTCCATGTTCGTTTGGGAAATGACGGTGTGCGAAGGCAGGGCTTTCAGCTTGGCATGCATCTGCTTCAACTCATCCTTGCTGAAGCGTGCCAGGAACTTGGTATTCATCAAGTAGCCGGCGAGCATCTCGTCCACCGGCTGTTCTTCAGCAAAACGCTGCTGGCCCAGGCAGTTCTCCAAATTGTCGGGCGTGAGGACCAAGGTCCACACGATGCGGTCCTGACGGTTTCTTACGGCCAGGAAGTACATTCCCTGCTTGCGGATGTACTGCACCCGCCAACCGAACTGGGCACGCAACGGAGCGTCATCAATCATGTTGGTAGGGACAAGCATATACTCGCCCGGTGCATGGTTCAGGCGACGGAGGGAGAATTCGTATATAGCGTTCACATTCGCCTCACCATGGAAGTAAAGTTCTCCATTGTCCATCACATGGGCGGTATAGACCACCTTACCGTCAAACCATTGGGTGCCTTCC
>JAZRMW010000014.1:0-27560 GCA_045647865.1 Phocaeicola sp. | reverse complement strand
TTCAACTGTTTTTTCTTCAGCGGCAGGTCGATGCGGTAGGTGGCTGTGCCGGAGAAGTACTTGATCTCCTTGTCCGTCTGCTCGGTCCATGAAGTGAGGGAATCCAGAGTCAGTGTCTTTCCTTCTGGAGCGAACTCTACTGTCCAACTGCCTGTGACGGGGATACTGCTTACTGTGCTGTACTCCGTAGCCGCCGGTTTGTCGGTCGTACCCGGACGCAGGATGATGAAACGTGAGCCGTAGGGTTCGATGGTCAGGGAGATTATTTTTTTAGGAGTGTAGGAGTGTAGGAGTGACGCTTCGCTTAGGAGTGAAGACGATAGTTTTTCTCCTGATAAGGGGTTCATACAAGCAGAAGTATTGTCTACACTCCTGTCTCCTACACTCCTACACTCCTTAAAAAGTAAATTCATCTCCTTTGTATAGGGATTCCACACCTCTGCCGAACGCCCGGCGAGGGGTAACGTCAGTGTATCGGTTGCGACCTTGTCTGTAGGGTTACAGAGGAAGTAGATGTCCGTGTCGCCATCTGTGCGGCGGTAGGTCTTAAAGTGGGGCAATGCGGGCAACTGCTCCTTGGCCGGCACTCCGCGTTGGAGCAACGACTGACAACGGGCCATGTAGCCGAACAGTTCCTTGGCGCCGCCCGCCTTCCACCAGGTCTGCTTGGGGACGAACTGGGTGCCCCAGATGCCGAACGACATGCCCGGCTCCACGTCGAGCCACGGATTGGCGGCTCCGGCATGGAGCATCATGCGGTTCACACCTGTACAGAAGGCACGGTCGCACACGGCTTTCAGCGACTGCGGATCGTCCTGCCAAGCCTTCAGCGGCCAGCAGGTAAAGGCTTCGGCATAGAGGATGGGGCGTTGCAGGTTGCGCATGACCTTCTCGTGCTGGCCCATGTCCTTCCATCCCCAGTTGGGGTAGGTCCAGAACTCGGTGGCTACAACGGCTCCCTTGGCTGCTTCCAGTATCCGGTAGATGTCGAGCACGCGGAACGGTTTCTGTCCGCCCGTGCCGTAAGGCTCAATCAGCAAGGTCAGCCCCGGAGTCTGCTGTGCCAGTTCCGTCATGTAGCCGTAGTAGTTTTCGGCAAACAGTTGCTGGATGGTCAGTTGCCAATCCTTCTTGAACTTGTCGGTCTGACCTTTTCCTCCGACGGTCTTGCAACGGCCCACCATGACGGGCAGATAGGGCATGATGTCGTAGCCCCGGCGCTGCTTGAACTCGGCGGGGAGCACACCGCTCCATGTCTGTCCGCCGGCCTCGTAGCTGTCAATCTCGAAGTGGGTGAAAGTCTTGCCTGCATGGTGGCCGGCAATGTCGATAATCATCTGCGGGTAGGCCTGCCAGAACTTCAGCACCGCCTCGCGGCTCAGCTTGTCGCACTCCAGTCCGCGGCCCGACTCGGGCGACTGCGATTCGTTGGTCTTGCCGATGGTGGTCTGTCCGATGCGAAGCACCACATAGTCCGTCGGCAGTCCCTTGGACAATTGCAAGGTTTCCGTCTCCTTGTCGTAGCAGGCCGTCAGGTCCATTACTTCACCCGTCTCTTCAGCCACCGAATCGGCAGGGACGGCCATCACGGCCACATCCTCGTAGTAGTTCCACACCGTATCCACCTCGGGACGGGGCAGGTGTATCGCCTTCGTGCGCTTATTGGTTGGCACGGGCACTTCGCTATAGACCAACTGCAGCATGGAGTAGCGCGGTTCCACCGTGGGATAGGCGCTCGACGACCAGCCAGGACAGTTGTGTGTGCCGAAGGTCAGTCCGAGGCGCTCGCACTCGTCCATGGCCCAACGCATCAGGCCCTTCCATTTCTCACTGCCAATGGCGTTCGTGGTGTCGCTCACTTGTATCTGGCGCGGTCCGCCAATCTGGAAGTTCTGCACACCGGCCAACCCCGCCTCCTTAAAGGCTTCAAGGTCAGCCGTAATACCCTCGCGGGTCACCAGCCCGTCCATCCATTGCCAGATGATGATGGGCTTATGTTCCTCCTTCGGGTTCAGAAAATCGTGCTCCAAACTTGCATTGCTCTGAGCTTTCGTCGTAGTTCCTGCACAAAGGAACAGAAGAAGTGTGAAGAATAGGTTTTTCATGCCAAATATGTTGCCCTTGTTTATATTAGTCTGTTTTTGTTTGCAAAAATAGTATATATCAAAGAGCTGTCCAAATAAAAGCCTCATCAAAACGATCGAGTGGAAAGAGATTCCCCCTAACTCTTAAGAGAAAAATCCAATTTGCTACACTCTAAAATCGGTTTGCCTCTTGTTCTTTTTAATCTGAACGAAGCGAAAAGTTTAATCAGCAGTGCTAATCACATAATCAGCAGTGCTAATCATGTAATCAACAGTGCTAATCATATAATCACCACTGATGATTAAACTTTTCAGTGAAGCTATTTTGATTTTTCAGCAAGTCTTATTAACTTTGCACACAAGTAAATCCACTTTTAATCTTAACAGTTTTATGGCAGAGTATATCAAGCAGGAAATGAATGACTTGCACGGCACAGGCGAGAAGAAGGTCTATTACCGCATGAAGCGCAATCTGCATTTCACACACGAGCAGTTTTTGGAATGGTTGGAGAATGCAGACCCCTTCATCACGAAACATGCCGAAAGTGTGTTGAAACACATCACGCACCAGATGGCAATAGCTATGGCACTGGGACACAGCGTGACCATCGACGGACTGGGTACTTTCCGTGCCGGCATCGGCCTCAAACGCGGTAAGGAAATGGACGGACTGGACGACGGCAAACCAAGCCTCAACGCACAGAGCCTGCAGGTGACGGACGTATATTTCCGGCCGGACAAGAAACTGATTCGCGACACGAACTACAACTGCACGCTGAAACGTGGCGGCACCCGCCACATCCGCAAGCAGAAATATACCCGTGAAGAACGTTTAGCCCGAGCTTTGGAGTATCTGGACAATCACGCGACCATGAACATCGCGCAATACGTATCGCTGACCGGCCTGTCGCGCACAGCCGCCACCCTGGAACTACAAGCCTTCCGCAACGACCCCGAAAGCGGCATCACCTACGAAGGGAGCAGAACCCACAAGGTGTATGTGAGGAGAAAGTAGAAACGGATAGAAGGGCTAAAACGGTGATTTTTTCGCCAGTTTAGCCCACTTATCCGAAGAAAATCACGAACAATCCAGCCTGCTACGTTAAAATTAAAGAAGATGGCAGATGAATCTGAAATTATACCTATATTTGCCTTTCAAAAATTAACTAAAAAACAATATCAAAATATGAAACGAATTTTCAAGCAACTGTTGGCTGTTCTGATATTGGCTACGACAGGTGCACTCATAACAAGTGCAGAAGTCCTTAACGGATACTGTGGACATACCATCATCTACACCCTCGACACCCAAACAGGGGTTTTAACCTTATCCGGCTCAGGACAGATGAACAGCAACATTCCATGGGCTACAAACAGAGCTTCTATCCGAACTGTGAAAGTAGGCGAAGGCATCAACGTCCTGACCAATTATGCTTTTGCAGGTTGCTACAATCTGGAGAGCGTCACTCTGCCCAAATCCATCAAATCAATCTATGGATTCGCCTTTGCTTTTACCGGTCTGAAAAGTGTGGAACTCCCCGACTCATTGACGAGCATCAACAATGCCGTATTCATGGGATGTGACAAACTGGTCAGTGTGCGCATACCCAAGTCTGTCACGGGAATCTCCCGACAAGCATTCTACTATTGTGACAACCTGAAGCGCATTATTTGCGAAGGCGAGATTCCGCCCACAGATTACGTAAACACACAGTTCAGCATGGACAAAAGCGACATCAAGCTGTATGTCCCGGAAAATGCCATGGAAACATACGCGTCCTCTCCTATCTGGAATGGATTCGACATCCGCCCAGCTGACAAGATTGATGACGATATTGCACCCGCCACTGAAGACAAACTGCCGATGACCATGTTTGAAATAAACCAAACCTATACAACCAACGGCATATTCGACAGAAACACTGCGATACTCCGTTGGTACACCAATGAAAAAGCATACGGTTATCAGATAAAATGGGCTTACCAAGAAGATGTATCATCCGGGCAAGAAGCTTGGGAAGATGCCGAAGCAAAGGGACTGATATTGGGTGACACCGTCCTGGTGGGAACAAACGTAGATAATCTGACCATCAAACACCTCAATTACGCACAAGATTACAGATTTGCCATCCGTGTTCTCCATTCCGCAGACTTGACAGACCCTGCCAATTCCAGATGGTACGGATATGGTGGAGGATTGGAATGGGATGCCTATTATGGATTGATGACAGAAGAACGCTACCCTGTCCCCATTGTCATATATGCCAATCAAGCCCAAAGGACTGAAACAACGCTGCACATCTGTCTGAACACCAATCTTTCCCAGGTTTCTACAGGCAACGCATGGCAAGATGATGAAAACGAAACAAGCTATCGCGAGAACTTCAACATCGACGAAAATGGAAACTTCGGATACAAGTACCTTGTGGTAAGCCCCTCTTCAAGCAACCCAGACGCCTATGTTGGAGACAAGTGGAAGAAGTACGAAATCACTGCCGAAGACCGCGCACGCGGATACATTGTTGTAGATGGTTTGGTACCAAATGCAGAATATATAATAGATGTGATTGACCCCACGGTGGAAGCTCTCGTTGATACCAAGTACAACACCGTTCTTGCACGAACTGACGGAAAGCCAGGAGAACCGATCCTGTTGAATCATGCAGACCTGATTGCCCAATATGCCAATGCGAACATTTCCGAGGCTGTTCCCTACAACCGTGCCGAGGTGTACGGACCTCAAGCTAATGAATATGACGCCGCTCCGATTTCTCCCATATTGAAATCCGACAACAACTATGCCGACGGACAGACCTTCTGGTTAGAAGGCGGAAAGACTTACTATCTGGACGGCAACGATGCCATACACAACGGATTGGTACTCCGAACCGCCCCGAAAGACTTGGCTGAGGGCAAACGAGCCCGTGTACTCTGTGGTTTGGGCAAACATTCGACTTTTAAGCAAGGAAGCAATGGAGAGCAATGGAACGGATGTCCGTATGCCATGTTTACATTGGGACGCTCAGCTGAAGTCGCGAAGAGAATGCCGTTCTTCACATGAAGAAATTAGCCTTCTACGACATAGATTTTGAAAATCCAAAGGCATTAAACTATGGAGACTTAGTTGCCAAAGTGGGCAATGCCTCAGGCAACTACTTCATCAACATGCTCTCTGACGGCATGGCTATGACCATAGACAGCCTGGTCATCCAAAACTGTAGTTTCAAGCGCATTGTCCGCGGATTCATCCGCGAACAGGGACCCAATTACAAGATTTGGAACCATGTGCTTATCCAAAACAACATGTTCATGGACTGCGGATACTATAATGTGGGTGCGGGTGGATATTGTTGGATTGATGGTTCGGGAAACAATGCCAAGTCAAACTTGTATGCCGACCTCAAAATATTGGAAAACACCTTCTACGACTGTCCATTCCCCGCATTTATCTGTGAGGAGATAGCTGTGTTCTGGGATGCAAATATTGTTTGGAATATCACCTTCTCTAACAATACGTTGGTTAACTTCAACACCCGTGGCAACGGCTCTATTTTCAAGATGCGCTACCTGCCCGACGGCTCGGTTTACACCGTGGAGAACAACCTGATAATGCTTTGCAAGCAGCCGGGCGATACCCGCATATTGGAATGTTACGGAGCTGACATCAGGGAAACCTGGAATGCAAACGGGGAAATGGGATACGTGACCCTGAACTTCAAGAACAATTGGTCTACCAACAACGATCTGACCAATGGGCAGATATTCTCGGATAGGCCTTGGACTTCCACCAGAAACAACTTCGGGATACTGGTGAAGAACAATCTGGCCACCCTGAACGGTACACTGGATGTGAACGTCGCCAACATCTCGGCAACGGAGCTGATGGAACAACCTTGTCCTCCCCACATAGCCACGACCATGGTAGAGCAAAACATGCACCGTGCTGATGCCTTGGACGGAACGGCTACAACAGAGTTCAACGTGAACCTCTTTTTCAAAGACACAGATGCAGTCCGTAACTCCGAGATTTACAAACTGGGTGTCGGTGCCGCCAGATGGCGCAAGAGTGTGACAGACCCTGAAAGCATAGAAACACTCCAAAATCCGACAGACTTCGACGGAAAAATTTGCGTATATAACATTGCCGGCCGCATTGTCAAAAAAACAGAAGCGATACCCAACGGAAACATGGATGCATATCTTTCAGACCTGCCCGCAGGAATATATCTGATTAAAAGCTATAAAGGAACTTTCAAAATCATAAGATAACGTGAGCTCGATATAAGGGGGGGGGCGGAGTAACCACAACTCTTCCCTTTGGGGTATCGCAACGTCAACATTTGCACAAAAACCGATGGAAGCACTTTACATAACCGGTCACACAGATAGGTACCACTCATGGGAAGCCATGTCGGGATACCAACTCACACTCTTGGAGGAGAGCGGACTGTTCCGTGTAGATACCTTAGTACTGCCAGCTACGGTTACAGAAGAGCCTGTAAACTTCACGGCCTACGATGTGGTGATACTGAACATCAATGATGTGCAGTGGCCCACCACATGGAAGAACGATTTTGAAGAGTATATGCGCCGTGGAGGCGGACTGGTGATTATGCACGAGGCTGACAATGCCTTTCCTGAATGGGAGGCCTTCAACGAAATGATTGGATTGGGCGGATGGGGCAACCGCAACGAAGAGGCCGGCCCATACCACTACTGGACTGAGGATGGTTGGGTGACGGACAGGCAAACACCCGGAAGTGCAGGCCATCATGGCGAACGCGTCCCGTTCGTCATCAATCTGCGCCAACCCGAGCACCCTATCGTGAAGGGTATGCCCATGCAATGGTTACATGTCAACGATGAGTTGTACGGCAACTTGCGAGGGCCAGCCCGCCACATGGAAGTGATAGCCACCGCCTTCTCTGACGAACAGAGTGGAGGCACAGACAAAGAAGAACCTGTATTGTTCACCATCCGCTACGGGAAGGGGCGCATCTTTCACTGCGTGTTAGGACACACCATGCCAAACTACTACGACGCGTTAAAAAATCGTGGTTACCAACTCCTTTTCCAAAGAGGGACCGAATGGGCCGCCACAGGGCGTGTCACCCAGGAACTCCCTGTCGGACTCAACCTCTCCCCCTCCTCCCCAACGTTGCGGGAGGTGAAGCGACCAAAAAGCATCAACAAATAGGAATACTTATTTGTATATAAACAAAAAAGTTGTACTTTTGCACCGAATCGAATTTTAAAACGGCTATGGATAGACTGAATCAACATAAAATTGATTTCTTAGTAGCTTTGATTGAAGAGTTTGGCAAACGGTTTGGTTTGTCCAACAAAGAATCGTACCGCTATATCAATCAATATGGTGGCGTTCAAATGTTTCTTACCCATTACGACATACTACACACGTTGTCTTTTCGGGATATGGTGGACGGCATGGTTGCATTTTGTCACAGGCATGGAGGGAAATTGGTAACTACAACTCCTCCCCTAAGTTAGGGTGAGGTGGCCTTTAGGCCGGAGGGGTCTATCAGAGAGAGAGACTCGTTTTCTATTACAGTCCTCCCCCCCATTCGTAACTTGTAGCTCGCAGCTAATCACTGGTAGCTACCCTCTCACCCCTTAGCAATCTCATCCGCCGGATGGGCCTTGGCCGTTTTCCATACACGCCAACCGACACAGAGGGCCACAAGCAGGGCTACGGCCATAAAGATGCCGACATAAATCCACCAAGGGATGGAGGTCTGCACCACATATTGCTCCAGCCATGGTTTCATGCAGGCATAGCCCACAGGGAAGGCTACGAGAGCCGCCGCTCCTTGCAGCGCCATGTATTCGAGGAAGAACATATCGAGGATGTCTTTCGTGGTAGCACCGAATACCTTGCGTACGGCAATCTCCTTTCTTCTCTGTTCACAGGTGAGCATAATCATCGACCATACACCGAAGAGGGCGATGAGGATGCAGACGCCAGTAATGATATTGAGGAGCTTCTGTAGGTTTAATTCTGATTCAAGATATGCGTCAAACTCTTCTTCTGCATCTTCGAAATAGAAATCGCCTCCTTCGTAACGCTTGACATATTCTTCATATTTATTCTTGAGAGGCTTCCAATCTTCGCCTTGGTATTTGAATATTAACATAGTACCAGGATCGTTTGAACGTTTCCAACTCACCTCTTTGCAAATGAATGTCGGATGAGGAGGGGTAAGAGGTCCCATGTTGCAAAAATCTTTGACAACACCCACCACATGTAAAATTACGTCCGATGAGAACTCTATCTGCTGACCTATCGGGTCATCCCAGTTGAATTTCTTAACAGTAGTTTCGTTGACGACAACGGCCATTGGGTCATCTTCTTCACCGAGGAAGCGTCCTTTCAGTAATTTCAATCCGTAGAATTCAGGCATTGCATACTCCTTATCTTCAAAATATTGCAAATGGACGATTTCCTTTAACACCTTATCGCGATTCGGGCCGAAAGCCCCACCAACACCAATCATCTCTCCTCTGGAATTAGGGAACAGAGAGTTTTTTCTACGAATCAGTTTCACCACCTCAGGTTGTTGGCGGAGGTAGCTGGCAAAGGATTCTATTTCATCTTCCGTCAAGTCGTAGGTTTGAATAAGCCCGATATTGTTACGCTCAAATCCGAAATCATTGTAGCGCAGGGCATGAATCTGTTTTTGGAATACCACGGTGCAGAAGATAAACAGGATGCTGATGCACATCTGCAGGCATACGCTCAACTTACGGAAATTGGAGTAACTGAACAGCCCTACTTTACTCTGAATGGAATTATGCAACGCCTGACGACGGAAAAAACCGATGACTGGCAGTGAAATGAGCAGCGATACACCACCCACCAACAGCAAGTAAACAAATCCTTCGCGATAAACATACTCCGTTCCTTCGGGCAATTCTGCCATTTGGCGGAATGGCTCCAACACGGCATCAATTATAAATATCCCACCTACAAGGGCAATGAACAATACCAACCCATATTCGATGACAAATTGCATGGTCAAATCTCGTTTCATTGCACCAAACACCGTACGCAAGGCTATCTCGCGCTGGCGGATAAAAAGACGGTTGACAAACATAGTCAGATAGTTAAGCAAGCCACACAGAATCAGCAAACTACTTGCCAAAGCAAACAGGTAAATGTAGTTCAGCTTTACGTTCATGTGACCTTGGTATACTGTGTAACGGAGTTGGTCGAGAGGCAACAACTTAAACTTCCCCTTTGCAGAGAACTGTTTGCGATCACCAAAAAAATCCAGCGTATCCAATCTTGCATTGATGTCATCCACATCAGCATGAGGTGAAAGGCGAAGCACGTGTTCAAAACTGGGAGAATAAGGTATGTTGTAACCTTTGAAAGGATTATAATTCTTATGAGAGGTATTGTTTCGCAAAAGGTCGAAGTGGAGGCTGCTGTGTTCGTCCCAACCGTCAACCACGGCTGTCACCTTATAAGGGACTGTACTTTCCTCAGTTCCTCCATCCAAAGTAAACTCTTGTCCCAATGGATTTTGGTTTGGCCATAATTTTTCAGCAGTTAGGCGATTGATGGCAACCTCCCGATCGTTGTGTAGGAATCCGTCAGTACCAGCTAATATTTGTATATTGAACATCTCGAGGAAAGAACTGTCACAAGAGGTGTATTCTATTGTCGCAAGGAATTTGCCGTTTTGACGCAAGTCCCATTCGTATCCATTCAAAAATGGTGTGGTAGCCTCCACCTCATGACAATATTTTATCACACTGTCGCAAAAAGCCCCTTCCATTTGCCAGTCTGTAGTTTCTGCATCCCTTTCCCTTATCAGACAGTACATCCTGTCCGCATCCTTATGAAACGCATCATACGTGGTCTCATACTTTATCCACATGCTGGCCAGTGCAAAGCAAGCAAAGCCGATGGCCAGACTTACGATGCTGACCACGGATTGCAAGCGGTACTTTCCCAATTGTTGCCATGCGAGGCTTAGGTAGTGTAGTAGCATAACTTTATCACTTTTTGTACTTTATTTTCCAATGTCTCTTTATTCCCTGTTGGGTCTTGACGTGTGTAAACAAAGCCGCCCCGTAGCAGAGACTTTCTGCTTACGGGACGGGAAACTTCTGTCGTGAAAAGTTCAAGTTGGCCGATTCCTTAATATAGGAAGCCCATTGTCCACAGAGGTAACTTGTGGCCGTATGGGGTTTCAATATCGTCGGCTAAGATGTAAGATGAAGGGAGATCGGCTATTTGGGCGAAGGTCTTCTTTTCTCCTCCCACCTCAACCGTATAGCGGTCGTCAATCTTGAAGTCGCCAACACTCTTACCATATTCTACCGTGTGTTGATAGGAGAGCTGGTTGACCACAAACACTTCGCGGGCTGTACCAATTTGCACCTGTGAGTTTGCCAAAGCATAAAGCAGATTGCTGTTCTCCAAGAAAATCTTATCGGGCTTTTGCATCTTCTTGACAGATTTGATGTCGGCATACAGCAAATGCATGAGTTGGGCATTCTCCAAGTGATTCAGATACTCAATCACCGTGTTTCTGTGCACTCCGATGACCGTTGCCATTTTGGTAATATCCACTTCAAATGGTACAGAGGTGGAGATAACCTCAATCAGTGCTTTCAGTTTACGGATGTTGGCCGTGTTTACTCCGCACAGTTGGGGAAGTTCTGTTTCAACAATCAGATTGACTACTTGCTCAATACTTGTATAGTAATCTGTCTGATTCTTCAAGTAGAACGGGTAGTAACCATATCTCAGATACTCCTTGAACAAGGGTATCGGCTTGCACGCTTCGTTCACACGGGCACACAAATCTTGTGGCTGTGACAAGACCTCTTCCAAAGAGAAAATAGGTATCTCTATTCCTTTATAGAACTGTAGGAACTCCCTGAAAGACAATCCTTGTAAGTTGTATGGAATGCACCGACGTGAGAGGTCTGCATCTCCTTTCAACAGATTCAGAAGTGAGGACGCACTTATTACCACCCGCAAGTCGGGATAGAAATCATATATCTCTTTAATCTCCCGACTCCAATTGGGATATTTGTGTACTTCATCCAGAAACAGATGCTTTCCTCCGTTTTTGTAGAACTTGTCAGTCAAGTCCAGCAGACTATGATTGCTGAAATAGACAGCATCCAACGAACAATAAAGCACTTCACGGCTATATTGGGGATAATTCAACTTGATGTATTGCAGCATCAGTGTAGTCTTTCCCACTCCCCTTGCTCCTTTGATGGCAATGAGTTGGGCATCCCAATTAATCTGCTCTATCAGTTTACGCACAATCCCGGTTGAGGTCAGTGCCAACAGTCTGTCTTGCTTCGCAAATAGTGTTTCCATACAGTTCTTTCTACTTGTTTTACGCTGCAAATATACATATTTGCTGTTTACAAACAGCATTTTCTTTTATTTTTTGCTGTTTGCGGACAGCATTTTTGTACTTTATTTGCTGTTTGCGGACAGCAAACAGGGTAAAATACCCTTTTTCAGAGGTTATTCTTAGAAGTTTCTCGTTTACACACAATGTCAAAGAACGCTATTTTAAGCCCCCTCCTTTTGGGAGGCTTTTGTTGATTTACTATTTGGTTATTTACGATTTACTATTTATTTACGATTTTATTGATTGGGCAATTCCAGTTCCCTCTTCTTTGGGACAGGTTAGGGGGACCCTCCTTATTCCTGTCGCTCCAGTTCCCGGGCATAAAGGTTATCCAAATGAATCTGCAAAGCCGGATAAACCAACATTTCGCGAAGTATATCTATCTGTTTCTTCAATTCTTCCTTGCTACCATGAAAATGCTGTATGTCCAATTTCATTTTCCGCAACACAGAGAGCAAGCCCCACAAAGAGGGACTATCCTCCCCCGTTATCAGCATGTCATTAGCCAGTTGTTGCCGGTTGTCGTTTTCTAAAGTAACGTGAGTTTGTCCATTTAACAACACGGGAGCATACTCATACCTGTTCAATACGACAGCCGTGTTTATGCCATACGTCAGCGAAGTGGGATCGTTATAAGGCAACTCCCTGAAGAATGTCCAATTTGCCATATCGGAAATCTCCTCCATCTTTCGGGATACGAGGATGCTGTCCTCTTCCGCCACCTTCGTGTGGGCCGCATATCGGGCATCCATGATACACTCCAATATCCATTGGGCATAATACATCTTGTTCCAGACACGTGCCAAATGATATTCCCACGAGTTGAAGCCATTCCGCCATGCCACATAGTCAACCACCCGTTCGTTGGCCTTTGACATTCCCATCAATTTCTCCTGCATCTCTCCAAATGACAGACTGTCCCTGTCCTCCTCATAGATCCTGCGGTCATAATTCTTCAAATAGTCATCTCCACATTTCAGCAACCTTTCACATTGGAGAATCTCTGCATCGGATGCAGCCAGGTCAACTGTCAGGTCCTTGCGGACATTGACGACCGTAGTACGTCCTGGCACAGCATAGAAATGGATGGGAATAAACACGTTCGGCAATTCAATCGAGAAATAGAGTCTGGTCGGATAAGCCAACGGCAATTGGGTTTCAAATATCCCATCCTCCTGAATGACAACGGCTTTAGATATTTCGTCTTTCGTCAGTTCGTTACGCAGAGAAATTCCCATGGCCTTGAATCCCATATTAGGAGTATAGCCATCAATCCGCCCACGCACATGGGCAATGTCCATACGGATGAAGTCATCTGTCTTCACGTCAACTGTGTCCTCAAGCTTGGGCAGCCGAATGGGCTTCCCTGCATCGTGTATTCCCAAAATCCGGAAATGTGCTGATAGCATTCCCTCTATCAGGTCAAAGAATCGGGTCTTCTCAGGCAGAGGCTCGAACACCAGTTTGAAATCATTCGTCTCTTCTGCCGTTTTTTGAAAAACTCCCCCATGGGGAATACCTTCACTCCGCACGATGCGGTATTTTCTTCCTTCGTCATCCAGAAGATGAGTTTCGGGGGTAAAATGAATCTGGTCCGTTGTATCGTGCTTATGGAAACTGACAATGGTAGCCGTGTCGGTCAGCATCACATGGGTAATTGTGGCTGCATGGCCCACGTTGCTGTGAATACACTGTACATCTTTGAACTGCTTCTTGAAGGCCAGTGCCGGACTGCCTGCCACGAGCAGCATCGCTGTCAGTGAAAATGTGCGCAGAGCGCATCCCGCCCACATCGCGACGGATTGTTTATTCTGTTTCATCGCTATACTTTTATAGAATCAACCTTTACAAAATCTAATTATTTCCCTTCATCAATTTGACCAATTGTTCCAACCTGTTGAGGTTGCGTGGGTCAGCATCCACGTCAAGGATGTTCCCCTCACCCTTTGCAAATCTCATCCGCTGGGTGAGCCGTCGCCGTCTTCCATACGCGCCAACCGACACAGAGGGCCACAAGCAGGGCTACGGCCATGAAGATGCCGACATATATCCACCACGGGATTTCCGTTTGCACCACATATTGCTCCAGCCATGGCTTCATGCAGGCATAGCCCACGGGAAAGGCTACCAAAGCCGCCGCTCCTTGCAGCGCCATGTATTCGAAGAAGAACATATCGAGGATATCTTTCGTAGTAGCACCGAATACCTTGCGTACGGCAATCTCCTTTCTTCTCTGTTCACAGGTGAGCATAATCATCGACCATACGCCGAAGAGGGCAATGAGGATGCAGACACCGGTGGTGATACTGAGTAAAAATTGTAATTTGTACTCCGATATCAACAAATCGTCATAATCCTTCATTAAATCGTTCCATTGATTAGGATTGTAAAGAAGATTGTGATCCTTGAAAAAAGCCTCTATCTTCTTCGTCAGTTCCTGTTTCTTCCCTGGTTTATAGCGGATGAGTATTTTACTTTTTTCCAGTTCTTGGTTTTCGGAAAGAAGTATGTCGTATTCGTTCTTTAAGGTTGGCGATTCATCGTAGAAGTCCTTGACTACTCCTACCACGCGATATACCCTTCCCAACTTATCATAAATATTTTTTTCCAACGGATTGTTCCAACCCATCTGATGAACGAAAGTTTCGTTTACGACACAAACGTCCTGTTCATATTTGAGCAACCAACGCCCTTGCAATAGGGTAAGCCCATAGAATTCAACCAAATCGTCCGATATTTGGTGCTTAGATAATTTGATAGTCTCTGTCAGTTCGGGGTGTTTTTCTGGAGTTAATGTTATGCTGGAACTAACATATCGGGGGAAAATGACAGACACACTGGTAAAGGCTGTATCTACCTCGGAACATTGATTCAAGAAGGAAACAAGTTCTTCCTTTATTCCACCCCCTTTATTCCTAAAACTGAGATAATGGGTTATACGGTTCTCGCGTTCGAAGCCGATGTCTCCGTGACGTAAGGTGTTCAATTGCTTCAAAAGTACTATGGAACAGAATATGCATAAGATGCTGATTCCTATCTGTACCCCTGTGCTGATGCGGCGAAAAATGTGGTAGTGTACCAATCCACCCGTACTTGAGATGTTGCTCTGTAACGATTGACGGCGAAAATACCAGATGACTGGTATGGATACAATCATTGACACAACGAATACCAAGGCAAAATATATCAAACTTTCACCATAGAAAAAATAATTCTGATTCTTTGGAAGTTCGCTCAAATTGAGAAACCACTCCATGGAAGCATTTATGACGAACAGACCAAAAAGTAGTGATATAATCAGCAACAGACCGTATTCGGTCAGGAATTGCAGAATCAAATCCTTTCCTGTTGCTCCGAATACCATGCGCAAGGCCATTTCACGTTTACGGATGAACAGACGGTTGATGAATAGGGTCAGGTAGTTCAGTAAACCACATACGATGAGCAATCCTCCAGCAATGGCAAACAGGTAGATGTGATTGAGTTTTGTTCGTGCATATTGCAAGTAAGTATTTGTTGAGTGTCGCACCTTAGTGATGGGTACAGCCTCCATTTTTTCATGGGTACTTGAAAATTCTATTTTTCTGCCCTCTGGTGTTGTAAATGCTATATAAATATTCATGGTGTCCAGATGGGCATTCAGTGCATCCATATCTACTTTTGACGAAATGTGTGCAAACACTGTACCAGATTCTACATGGGGCAACTCTACGGAAGGGTGGCACAGGTAATTGATGTGGGGAAAATTGCTATGGTCACCCCAATAGCGAAAGACCGCGGTCACTTGCAATGTTCGTCTGGCTGCACCTCCTCCTACCCATTGGCTAACGGTTACCATTTCCTTGCCAATGGGCGATTCATCGCCCCACAATTGTCGTGCAAGCTGGTCGCTGATAGCCACTTCGTTTTCGTTGTGTACAAAACTGGTGCTTCCTTCCAATAAATCCAATCCGAGCAATGATACAAGGTTGGTATCGTTCATTATCCATCCGGTTCCAAATATCCTTTTCCCGTTTATTGAATCGACAAAGACATCTCGTACATAACTCAACCTCTCCAATTGGGGTAGTTCACGTAAAGTCCGGATATCCGTATCAAAAAAAGAATCTGGGGATTTGTCACGAAGAATCACATGCAATCGATCCGCATCCTTAAAAGATGTGTCATACGTGATTTCATACTTTATCCACATAGCCGCAAATGCGAAACAGGCAAAGCCGATGGCCAAGCTGACGATGCTGACCAATGATTGCAAGCGGTACTTTTCCAATTGTTGCCATGCGAGGCTTAGGTAGTGTAGTAGCATAGTTCTTGAGTTTTTGAATTGATAAGGCGATGCGGCACATTATTTTTGACACGGATGACACGGATTTCACGGTTCCATGCGAATTGTTTGCCGTAGGGGTGCCTCTTGTGGGTACCCCCAAAACGGACAACACCTATCATCGGGCATCCACAAGGGATGCCCCTACAGTGGACGAAAAATATTCCTTGTCAACTTGCATCTTGTCAACTTTTAGCTCTTAATTAGTAACTTTAAATTTTTAATTTCCGAAAGACTATCCTTTGGCAATCTCATCCGCCGGACGAGCATTCGCCGTTTTCCACACGCGCCAACCCACGCAGAGGGCCACAAGCAGGGCTACGGCCATGAAGATGCCGACGTAAATCCACCAAGGGATGGAGGTCTGTACCACATACTGCTCCAGCCACGGTTTCATGCAGGCATAGCCCACGGGGAAGGCTACGAGAGCCGCCACTCCTTGCAGGGCCATGTATTCGAGGAAGAACATATCGAGGATGTCTTTCGTAGTAGCACCGAATACTTTACGCACGGCTATCTCCTTACGCCGTTGTTCACAGGTGAGCATTATCATCGACCACACGCCGAAGAGGGCGATGAGGATGCAGACACCCGTGGTGATGCTGAGGAGCGTCTGCAATTTGTTTTCCGAAACCAACATCTTCTCATACTCCTCTTCAAACGTAGTGGGTACGGGCGTTCCCCATCCGTTCTTGGCATAGAGGTCGGTAATCTTCTTACGCACTGAGGGCCATGTGTCGGGTTTGTACCTGAAAAGGAATCTCGAATGATAATTGATGCTTCCGGGATGATAATGAAGTACCCAGTTGTTCGCCTTGTCCGTCGGGCTCAGCAACATGTCCTTGATTACCCCCACCACCACATAAGTGTTATTTGGATATACACTCTTTTCATAATAAACTTGTCCGATGGGGTCTTCCCATCCTAAAGTCCGCGCGGTTGTCTCATTGATGAGGATGTTTTTCCTTTCATCTCCCGGACCAAGCCAACGGCCGGACAACAACGTAGGTTCATAAAACTCTGCGAAATGTTCACCTATCCGAATCGCAAGGAGCTTTTCCTCTTTATCCAATTGTGGATAATCATCCGGTGACAAACGTTCTATAAAGAAACTACCGCTTGGAAAAATGCGATTGTCGGTACTGTAAGCCAAATCAATCTCCGGCAACTGCTTCATGTAGAAGAGGATTTCCTCCACCATGCTTTTCCTGAGTCCGGGGTTCGCCTCTTCGATATCCAGACATGCCCGGTTCTCGCGTTTGAAGCCGATGTCCTTGTGACGCAAGGTGTCCAATTGTGTCATCATGACCACCACACAGAAAATGCCAAAAATGGTGATACACATCTGCACTCCCGTACTGATGCGGCGGAAGGAGTTGTAATTGGCAATGCCACCAACGCCCTTGATGCTACTCTGCAACGATTGGTGTCGGAAGTAAGAAATGACGGGGAGTGAGACCAACAGGGAGAAAACGGTCACAACCGTAGAGTAAATGCCTATCTCCTGATAAATGTAGTTTGCCTCTACGGGGAGTTCTGTCAACGCAAGGAACTGTTTTTCACAAGCCGATACAATGACAAATCCGAAGAACAGGGCAATGACCAGCACCAAGCCGTATTCGACAAGGAATTGCAACAGGATGTCCCTGCCCCGTGCACCCAGCATCGTGCGCAAGGCTATTTCGCGCTTGCGGATGAACAGGCGGTTGATGAACATCGTCAGGTAGTTGAGCAATCCGCAAGCTATCAGTAACAGGCTGGCCAAGGCAAACAGGTAGATGTGGTTGGCTTGGACTCCCAAACTCGTCCATCTTTCTATTCGCCATTTCCGATATTCAGTCAGGGGGACAATCTCAGGCGTGAAATTAACACTATGCTCCATGTCCAGAAGCTTCTTCCGTACCGTAGCGGCATCATTCTGTGGTTGGAGTTTCAGTACAGAATATTTCATAAGGTAAGAACCTTCAGGCACTTTACCCAACATGTCCATCGGATAATTAGTGTGTGCACCCCAATCCTTGAATACTCCCGTCACGGTACGGCTCTTGTGCGCCGCCAGCTTGCTGTTGACATGGAGTTCCTTGCCGATGGGCGATTCGTCGCCCCACAATTCACGTGCCAATCGGTCGCTGACGGCCACCTGCTTCTCATCGTGCAGGAATCCGTCTGTTCCTTCTATCATCTGTAAGGTAAATACTTTCGGAAAGTTCCCGTCATGAACCATACGCTCGGATGCCTTCATTACGCTGCCGTTGATGGAGTCGTACTCTGTCTCCGAATACATCGTATAGGTTTCTATCTCGGGTAATTGACCGAATTTCTCAGGGTTGAACACATTGGTATTCAAGAAGCCCCCCTCCGTAAAGTGGTAGATTCTTTCCACATCTTCGTGAAACCCGTCATACGTGGTCTCATACTTTATCCACATGCTGGCCAGTGCGAAGCAGGCAAAGCCGATGGCCAAGCTGACGATGCTGACCACGGATTGCAAGCGGTACTTTTCCAATTGTTGCCATGCGAGGCTTAGGTAATGTAGTATCATCATGTTTTTCAATTTCAGCCTCTCCCCAACCCCTCCGCGAGGAAAGGAAGTGAATAATCTGTCGTTATAACTCTTTTATTTTCTCTCGTTGTCTTTTTGTGGAAAAGATTGACTCTTGCGTATGAGATAAAAAACTCTTTACGTTCTTGGTCTTTTTCCATTAGCAAAGTTATTGAGACTTCCAAAAACAACTCGTTAAAATTTAGTTAAATCGTATTTTTGAGGCTAAAATTGTATGATTTTCATACACTTTTTTTGGAGGGAATAGAATTTTAGGTGTTTTAAGCACAAAATAGTGCAATTTTACACATAAGCATTCCGGTCATTAGACCGCTCGACTTGAATCAATGATGGGGAGGAATAGGATTACTCCAAACTTGAAAATGCGGATTTCTCCAATACAAAATCTACCAAGCTGATATTAGAATATGACACAAGAAATTCTCCCATGCTTGTGGGTGAAGCCTGCCATGACCACGATGTCATAGGACCACCGTCAAATGTACGGACTTTACTACCATCAGCATTGGCAACGGTTACCGTTACGTCTTTTTCGTAGCTGAGCAAATAGGCATATTTTGTCAGTTCGGGTATATCCTTCTTTCGCACGGCACGAATGACACACAGGAACTTCTCGGGTACTTCGGCCATCGGAGTGGGAGCTACGGAATATTGCCATTCATCACCCTTCAGTGTATCAATGTGTTGCTGGCCTTCCACATCCACATAGCCAATAAGAAAATGATAGAAATGTCTGAAGTCTTCACTTGCTGAGAAGGTGTAATTGACCTGAAAAGTCGCATACTCCACCGTCTCTTCTTTGTCCGTAGGAATTTCTTCGTTGATGACGATACGCTCATCATCGTTGTCGCAAGCAATGAAAGAGAGGATAGTAAAGGCTGTAAGAATGGATTTCTTCATAATCTGTTTCTTATGTGATAATGTTTTGGCACGGATTACACGGATTAACGCGGATCTTTTATAATTATCCGTGTAATCCGCGTAATCCGCGCCTAATTCATCAGTTATTACTTCGTCTGCAACTTGGTCTTCACAGTCTTGAAGTCGTCGCACTCAGTAATAAGGGTAATCTGTCCGGGAGTCTGACCGGCACGAAGGATGACGAGAGCCGAACCGTGGAAAAGATCACGCTCGGGCACAGCATGGAGCTCGTGAGAAACGATGTTACCGTTATCTACGGCTACGATGCTGGCATCACCTTCCACGCGAAAACGGAGATGACTGTTCACATCGGGAACACGGCGTCCTTTGCTGTCAACGGCATACACACGCAGGTGCTGGAGATCCATACCATCGGCCTTCCAGTTGCTATTGTCGGGCTCTACAATGAGTTTCTTCACCTTACCAGTTGTCTCGATACGATGACGGGCAATCACCTTACCATTCTTATAGGCTATTGCCTCCAAGTAACCGGGAACATACTTCACCTTGTTCCAACGGATACGGTTGCGGTCGCGACCTTCCGTATTCGGTTTCTTTCCGAGACTCTTTCCGTTCATGATTAGTTCCACTTCGTCGCCATTAGTATAGGTAAAGAGCGACAGTTCCTCGTCGGTCTTGTGATTCCAGTGGTCGTTCATGCGTGCCACACCAGTCTGCACACCGTTCCACATGCGGTCTTCCTCGCTTTCCACGATACCGATGTGCACCAACGGCTCATCGCTGAAGAAACTCTTCAGGAAGTAAGCGATAGGCTTGGGTTGGAGAGAGATGTCGAAGACGCCCTGTGCCCATCCCTTAGCAGGCCAACCACCACTCTCGCCCAAGTAGTCAATCTGTCCCCAATAAGCCAAACCGATAACTTTGTCGAGATCCATTTCGAAGAAGTTAGGTCCCATGTTGCTGGTGTTTGCTTCGCTCTGATAGAACTTCATATGGGGGAAATTCTTGCTGTCACCAGGGAAGTACATATAGCGGTAGTTGTAAGAAGCAATATCAGTCTCGTGTACCAGAGGAGCGGGCAATGAATCGGTATCCATGTGGCGTCCACGGGGATGCATGGCTACAGTAATGAGGCGGGTATCGTCATAACGTTTCAACAATTCGCGTTGCATACGGTAGGGAGTCACACCCCAGTCGGCATGAGGCAAATGCCAATAGGTCTGCAACTCGTTACCAAGGCTCCAGAAGACTACCGAAGGATGATTGCGGTCGCGCTTGATCCATTCGGGAATATCTTTCTGCCACAACAAAGCCCAAGGAGCACGACCACCACAATATTGGTCGAGCCACTTGTCATAGAGTTCATCTACAACAAGAATACCATATTTGTCGCACAAGTCCATGAAGTCCTCGCTATAGGGATTGTGAGAGGTACGGATATGGTTCACACCAAACTCCTTGAGAAGTTGGATACGCTTCTCGATGGCACGGGGATAAGCAGCCGAACCCAACGCTCCAAGTGAATGGTGATTGGCAATACCCTTCAAGAGCACTTTCTTGCCATTGAGCTTCATACCGTATTCGGGAGCAAATTCTACAGTGCGTACACCAAACTGTTCTGTCACACGGTCTGCAACTTTACCGTCTGCATGGAAAACAGTCACTTGAGCGGTGTAGAGGTGAGGATTTTCGCAATCCCACAATTTAGGATTCTGCAACTTTATGTCGTCGAACTTGTATTCATAAGTCGATTGGCGACGTTTGAACTCCTGCATCTTCCGAGCCACTTCGTTTCCTTCAGCATCAGTGATAACCACCTCGGCTTTAACAGACTGACGATTGTAACAAGCGACTTCTGCCTGAACAGAAACTGTAGCTTCAGCATCCGAAACTTGAGGAGTGGTAATATAAAGAGGATGGCGCATCAAGTAAACCTTCGGGTCAGTAATCACTACATCCACATCACGGTAGAGGCCACCACCCGTGTACCAACGTGAATTGTTGGGCTCGCGAGTATCAGCCTTCACGGCCAAAACGTTTGGTTGGCCAAACTTCAACAGTCTGGTTACATCAACCTCAAAACCTACGTATCCATAATCTGTCCCACCAATGAGCTGACCATTCAGATAAACATCACCCACATACATGATACCCTCGAAGTCCAAGACTACACGCTGACCCTTCCAAGAATCATCGGGAGTGAAGGTTTTGCGATACCAACCAATACCCATCTCTTTGAAACCACGACTGCTGAGACGACTGCGGATATTGGCACCGGGGTCGCTGTTATCAGCACGTTCACTGGCATCAGGAGCAACCCAAGGCTGTTCAATCTGAAAATCGTGGGGAAGGTTCACTGTACGCCACTGGCTGTCATCAAACTGTGGTTGCTCTGCACCGGCCACATTCTCCAGCACAAAACGCCAACCGAAATTAAAACTCTCGACTTTTCTTCCTTCTGCGGAAGCGTGTACGGCAAACATCATGAATAGAGCTGCCAAATACAGAATCTGTTTTTTCATCTTTATGGAATTAGTATTATTATATGTTCAGATGAGGAATCTACAAATATTTTGCAAATATAAACGTTTCTTCTGACTTATGTAAAAGAATAAATAAATTTTAATACAAAGTATATCTAAAGAGAAAGGCTATACCGAAACGGGTACAGCCTTCATTTATGAATCATCAGAAAGATTATCTCACCAAATCCTGCGGATATTCAGCAGGCATCTCTACACGACGCCAAGTCTCATAATGCCAAGCATCAATCACATGGCCTTGAGAATCCTCTTTAATAAAGAATTTCACAGACATCACATTACCGTCTTCGCTGAGAACAAACTGCAAATCATTGTCCTGCCCGTCAAGCATTGGCAAATGGATATTCTTCTTCATGCTCTCACGAAGGACATTGTTCTTCACTTTATAAGTACCAATACCTGTAATGATTGCTCCCCGACCGGGAATAACCGTAAAATTGGTAATCTGTCCATCCCCTGCAAGGATTTTGAATGTATTTCCCGCACGTAATGTACTGGGAGCACCTTGAGCACCCGACACATAAAAACACATTTGCCAAATTCCTTCCAAATCGACACGTCCTTTCTTTTGCCCCCATGCGACTGTTGCAGACATGCTGAGCAACGCTACAACCAAAGTCAATAAAAATGGTCTTTTCATACTGGTATATTTTTTAAGTTAACAGTTCTTTTTTGGACAAAAGTATCTATTTTTATTGAAACAGCAAACGTTTAAGCCGGAATCTTTACTAAAGGTACAAAAAAAAACTCACTCTCTCCTTAAAACAAGAGAGAATGAGTCCTTTTTCTTTATTTCCCAATCTGCTGAGGAACGAAAGACACAACGATAATTTTAAACGAGAGATCTCATCTCAATTATTCGTATTTCTCAGTTCCAGCAAATTAAAACTCAGCGTTACGCGGTGTACGGGGGAAAGGAATGACATCACGGATATTGGTCATACCTGTAACAAACAGTAACAAGCGCTCGAAACCAAGGCCAAAACCAGCATGAGGACAAGTACCGTACTTACGAGTATCCAGATACCACCACATATCCTTCATGGGGATGTCCAATTCCTTGATACGAGTCATCAACTTGTCGTAACTTTCCTCACGCACGCTTCCACCGATAATTTCGCCAATCTGTGGGAAGAGGACATCGGTTCCTTGAACAGTCTTTCCATCCTCGTTCTGCTTCATGTAGAAAGCTTTGATTTCCTTCGGATAATCGGTCATGATGACAGGTTTCTGGAAATGTTCTTCCACAAGGAAACGTTCATGCTCGCTTGCCAAGTCGCAACCCCAATATACGGGGAACTCAAACTTACGTCCCTGAGCGATAGCCTCTTCCAAAATCTTGATTCCTTCAGTATAAGGCAAACGTACAAAGTCGGCCTTAACTACGCTTTGTAAACGTTCGATAAGCCCCTTATCCACCATCTTGTTAAGGAATTCAAGGTCGTCCTTACAGTTCTCTAATGCCCAATTAACACAAAACTTGATGAACTCTTCCTCAAGATTCATCAATTCGGTGAGGTCAGCAAAAGCCACTTCCGGCTCAACCATCCAGAACTCAGCCAAGTGACGAGGAGTGTTAGAGTTCTCGGCACGGAATGTAGGACCAAATGTATAGATAGCTCCCAAAGCAGTTGCGGCCAATTCACCTTCCAACTGACCGGAAACAGTAAGGCTGGCCTGCTTGCCAAAGAAATCATCGTCATAGATAATGGAACCATTCTCATCCTTCTTCAAATCATAGAGGTTCATGGTTGTCACCTGGAACATCTGTCCGGCACCCTCACAGTCAGAAGCGGTAATGATGGGAGCATTGAAATAGAAGAACCCCTTCTGGTGGAAGAAGTTGTGGATAGCCATCGCCATATTGTGGCGGATGCGGTACACGGCACCAAAAGTATTGGTACGTGGGCGCAAGTGGGCAATCTCGCGGAGGAACTCCATAGAGTGTCCCTTCTTCTGCAACGGATAAGTATTGTCGCAAGTTCCCAATACTTCAATCTCTCGTGCTTGGATTTCGGCGGTCTGACCGGAACCGACAGACTCAACCAATTCTCCATTTACACTCAAGCAAGCGCCAGTTGTGATGAGTTTCAACATCTCTTCATCGAAGTTAGCCACATCCACTACAATCTGCACGTTGTTAATGGTTGAACCATCATTCAAGGCGATGAAGTTCACCTGCTTGCTTCCACGAC
Source organism: Phocaeicola sp. (assembly GCA_045647865.1). Taxonomy (GTDB): domain Bacteria; phylum Bacteroidota; class Bacteroidia; order Bacteroidales; family Bacteroidaceae; genus Phocaeicola_A. The sequence continues at coordinate 3,565 of JAZRMW010000014.1, read as the reverse complement.
GGGTACGTACCCATCCTTTCACGTTAACCATTGCACCGAAATCGGTACGTTTCAACAGGTCAACTATCTTTGTTCTGCAAATATTTTCCATAAATGTATTCTCTCTATCGTTTATTATGCAAATGCACCCATACGCAACATATTCACTTCAGCTTCTGTCAAGAATCGCCAATCGCCACGACGGAGTCCTTTCTTAGTAAGTCCGGCAAACGATACGCGATCCAACTTTACCACCTTGTATCCCAATGATTCGAATATACGGCGTACGATACGGTTCTTTCCTGAGTGAATTTCAATACCTACCTGTTTCTTGTCTGTCTCATGAGCATAACTGATGGCATCAGCATGAATTTCACCATCTTCCAAAGTGATACCTGCTGCAATCTGATCCAAATCAGCCTTAGTCACATTCTTGTCACAATATACATGATAGATTTTCTTTTTCAAGAACTTGGGATGTGTCAATTTGGAAGCCAAATCACCATCGTTAGTCAACAGTAGGACACCAGTAGTATTACGGTCCAATCGGCCTACAGGATAAATACGCTCTGCACAAGCGTCTTTCACCAATTCCATTACCGTTTTACGCTCTTGGGGATCATCGGTAGTAGTCACACAATCTTTCGGCTTATTCAACAAAATATAGACCTTACGCTCAGCATTCACAGCCTGGTCATGGAATTTAATCACATCTGAACGAAGTACCTTTGTTCCCAATTCGGTAACAATCTCACCATTCACTGAGACAACACCTGCTGTGATAAACTCATCAGCTTCACGGCGAGAGCAGATACCTGCATTGGCCAAATACTTATTCAAACGGATTGGTTCGTTCGGATCTGCCAGAATCTCCTTATATTCAATCTGTTTCTTCTTGCTGTACTTGGCATTGGGATTGTATCCAGCTGTACGCTGACGCATTCCTCCTTGAGGACGACCGCCACCATTATTGTATCCACCAGGACGATGCTGTGGACGGTCCTGTCCATAAGTTCCACCAGCATTACTACGCCAAGGACGCTCCTCACTATTGTTGTTAAATCCACCGCCATTATTGAAACGAGGACGAGAATTGTTTCCAAAAGAAGGACGGCCAGCATTGTAAGAAGAAGAACGGAAAGGACGACCCTCACCACCTTCTTGACGGTTATTATCATACGAACGTTGAGGACGTGAAAAACGCGGTGCATATCCTGCGCCTTCTGTATTACCATTCACTCGGGTGAAGCGAGGACGACCTTCACCACCTCCTGCTGCATTATCCGATGAACGGGTAAAACGCGGACGTTGCGGACGATCTGTACGATTTCCCATACCACCACCATTCATACGATTACCGTATCCATTGGGACGGAAAGAGCGCTGTCCACCCTCCTCACGATTGTAATTGTTGTAACTATTGAATCGGTTCTCACGGTTAAACGAACGGTTGTAACCATTTGCGCTTTCCTGATTCTCATCAGAGCTATTGCGCCAATTTTCTTTGTCTGTCAACATATCTATTTCCTTAATCTTTGAATTACGCCCTCGCGGGCTTTTGTTTTTTTACTCTATTTTTTATTGGAATCATACTCCGGTGTAAGTGCGCGGAGAAATAACTCTCAACTCTTCCTTAACGTTTTCGCTGACATTTAGTTCTTCAATAAACGTTTTTATTGACTCTTCAGTAATTGCTTGGTTGGTACGAGTGAGAGCCTTCAATGCCTCATAAGGATTGGGATAAGCCTCACGGCGCAACACGGTCTGGATAGCTTCAGCAACAACACTCCAGCAGTTGTCGAGGTCACGATAAATGGCTGTTTCATTCAATAATAATTTACGCAACCCCTTCAAGGTACTTTGTACTGCAATCACAATATGACCGAAAGGAACACCCACATTACGCAAAACGGTTGAATCCGTCAAATCGCGCTGCAAACGTGAAATAGGCAACTTAGCAGACAAGTGTTCGAGCACAGCATTGGCCACGCCCAAGTTTCCTTCAGAGTTCTCAAAATCAATGGGGTTCACTTTGTGGGGCATAGCGCTTGAGCCAACCTCTCCTGCCTTAATCTTCTGCTTGAAGTACTCCATGGAGATATACTGCCAGAAGTCGCGATTCATGTCTATCATAATCGTATTGATACGTTTCATCGTATCAAAGATAGCACCCAAGTTGTCGTAGTTGGAAATTTGAGTAGTATATTCCTCACGCTCAAGACCCAACTTTTCAGCAACAAAACGGTTTCCGAAAGTTTTCCAATCATACTGAGGATAGGCCACATTATGAGCATTGTAGTTACCCGTTGCACCACCAAACTTAGCGGTCAACGGACAAGCTTTCAACACAGCAAGTTGCTTTTCCAAACGATATACAAATACCATTACCTCCTTGCCCAATCGGGTAGGTGACGCAGGCTGACCATGAGTTTTAGCCAACATGGGGATCTCCTTCCACTCCTCTGCATAGGCTTTCAACTGGTCAATCAGTTCAGCCATCAACGGATAATAGACATCATCCAAAGCTTCTTTGATAGAAAGAGGAACAGAAGTATTATTGATATCCTGTGAAGTAAGTCCAAAATGGATGAATTCCTTATAAGCATCCAATCCTCCCAACTTGTCGAATTGTTCCTTAATGAAATACTCCACAGCCTTCACGTCGTGATTTGTCACGCCCTCAATCTCTTTAATGCGAGCAGCATCGGCTTCCGAGAAATTACGATAGATGTCACGCAAAGCTTCAAAAAGAGTTGAATCGAACTCCTTCAACTGTGGCAAAGGTAATTCACACAGGGTAATAAAATATTCGATTTCCACTTGCACACGGTACTTAATCAGTGCAAATTCAGAAAAATAAGAGGCCAAGGCTCCCGCCTTTCCTCTGTAGCGGCCATCAATAGGTGATATAGCCGTAAGAATATCGAGCTCCATAAAAAATATAAATGATAATTATCTGGCTGCAAAGGTACTGCTTTTTATCGAAATCCTATATGCATGTCACACTATTTTTCACGAATGACGAGAAAAGTCGATGATTCATTTGAGAAATTCACCGATTAACATGAAAACAAGCACAAAGATTAAGGTGCATTGACTGGAAGGGAAAGAAATATATGCCATTCATAGACAAAAAAAGACGTCCCATCGTCTTCAATACAAGACTTTCCGAATGAACTTTAAGCGCTCATCCAAGTGAACAGTTTGGGGCTGTTCAAGTGAACAGTTATCCACTTGTCAAGCCGTAAGTTATCCATTTCCCAAGCCGTAAGCTATCCACTTGGGGTAGCCGTAAGTTATTCACTTGGGTAAGCCGTAAGCATACCATTTGGAGCAGTCACAAACTTACGGATAAAGCAGCCGGAAACAGTTCATTCTACCGGATGCAACGAGCGGAAACAGAGGGACATCATATATATAATTACGTACGCGCGTACCTTATCTTATCTTAATGCAAATCATTACATCTGCCCACTGTAGGGGCTGGGTCTGCCCGCCCTAATAAGGGTGTGTACACTATTCCTGGGCGGGCAGACCCCGCCCCTACAGCATACATTATCAAAGTTCCAGTTTATTTAGGTCTCCG
>JAZRMW010000013.1:0-2209 GCA_045647865.1 Phocaeicola sp. | reverse complement strand
AAAGAGCTCAAGAGATTGCTGTATTTGATGGTGCTGTTTGTATGGCCTCTGCCTTTAAGGAGAGCGATGGCTATTTCTATCTGACCATTCCTGGAGACAAGAACATTACAGATAAATTAACAATGTATGTTGTTGTTGACGGAGAGGTGATAGAGACATCTACATCGTTCTATTTCGATGAGGATGCTACATTCGGTAACTATGATGCTCCATTTATCGTGAGAGTAGGAGAGAGTACTGCTATCAGTAAGCTGTTGGCCGATGGCAACTACGTCAGCATGCAGGTTGTTGATCTAAATGGACGTGTACTCTACTCAGGTGCAACAACAGACTTTAACGAGAATGATTTGCACGATGGACAGTACATCTTCGAATTCTTCACTGAGGATGGACAGACCGTCTGCTACAAGCAAATAATTAGAAGATTGACAGAATGATAAAGAAACTATTTACCGTAGTGGCGCTCTTGTGCGCCACTACGGTTTCATCGCAAGCTCAGACTCCCGATTGGTATAAAAATGGGGAAAACTATTTTTCGGCAGTGAATAAGAATACTGCAGATAACTTCACCATGACCGTCATGGGTACCATTGACGGGGTGCGCTGCGATGATGCATTTGAAATTGGAGTATTTTGTGGTGAAGAGTGCCGTTTGTCGGAACCCTTCTACTCAACATCACCAATCTTTGAAAAGTTTGGCTATTATTCCATGTTGACGGTGAAGGGAGAAAAGGGGGAGACAATCAGTTTCCGCCTCTATGACCATCGCAACCAGGTGGAGGTAGAAGTTGCTAATCCGCCTCAGCAGATTGATTTCAAAGCCGATGCCTCCTATGGGTCATTCAACAAAGGACTCTACGATTTGGCTTTCGTGAATAGTAGCACCCACCGTAATGACTTGCTTATTGACGATGCCACTGACCTTCCGTTCACGGGAAATCAGTATCCCATAACCGCCGAAGGCATAGCATGCAGCTACACTCGAAATGCATACCTTGATGGTCGTTATGAAACCATTGTGTTGCCCTTTGATGCAGATATCTCCGAGATTAACGCATTGGGATTCGTTTTTGAAAAGTTCGAAGATATTGGCGACAATACCATCCAATTTGTAAAACTGGAAGACGATGAGATGCTACAAGCCGGGGTTGCCTATATCTTTCGCTATGCAGGTGCTGCTTCAGATGGGAGAAAGGAGATTGTGTTCACTGCCAAGATGGACCAGATGAGCGACGAACTCAAGGCACACAATGGTTGGGCAGGAACATTCAAGGCAATGGATGGCTCTGAACTGAAAGGCAAGTATATTCTCAATATTGATGGTGATGAGATGCAGCGTGCTGGTAGTGAGGCTTCTTTACCTCCTTATCATGCTTATTTGGAACTGCCAGCGGAGGTAAACATCATGGTTCTCTCGGTCTCTCATCGTGGTGTGGGTGATGTCACAGAAATCGAACGCTTGCAAGTGGATTATAGCTCTGAGGATGTTTTCGATATTCAGGGACGGAAACTCAAGAATGCTTCAATGAAGGGTATTGTTATTAGCAATAACAAGAAATATTATATCAAATGACAGTATAATTGATAAGAGAGAATACATAAAGCCCGAGTTGAAGATAATTCTGCCATTCAAATGCTTGGTGTTGCCATAGCCTTCAGAGGGGTGGTGAAGCCAAGATCCAACTGACCTAAACATACCCGAAATGTAAAACCGAGGTTGATCTTATATCGTAGGAAAGCCGTTTTTAAGCTGAGAGCAAGGATTATGTCCATTGCTATAGGCTTAGAAACGGCTTTTATTGTTTGAAGGAGTGACAAAAAGTAAGCAATATGTTCACTTAATATGGTTTTGAAATACGCTCTTGCCACAATAGCGTTCAACTACTATGGGGTGTGAACCTTGTACCCTGGAAGACGATATGTCGCTGGTGAGTTCTCATACCCTGCCTTGTGGGTGAAATGGTTGATGTTTGCCATTAAGCGGAAAAACTTTGCTTTTTGGCTTGTTTATTGAGTCTTTTTAACTAAATTTGCCAAGAATCGAATACTGTAAACATTTATTAATATCTTAATTCATTAAAAACTAAACATTTATGTGGTTAATTGATTCATCCATCGGAAGAAAGTTGGTGATGAGCGTTTCAGGACTTGGCCTCATCCTTTTCTTGACATTTCACATGGCAATGAATGCTGTTGCACTCTTCTCTGG
>JAZRMW010000012.1:0-1729 GCA_045647865.1 Phocaeicola sp. | reverse complement strand
GAGCCGCTCAAGTCGTTTTTCTTGACCGAGCCATAACCGATGACCACCACTTCCTCCAACTGCTTCGAATCATCACGCAAGGTGATGTTCATGACTGGTTGGGCAGGCAGTTCCTGTGTCTGATAACCGATGAATGAGATAACCAAAAGAGCATCGGCATCAGCCGTTAGTTGGAAGTTACCGTCCAAGTCGGTAATTGTCCCGGTAGCCGTTCCTTTGATTAGAATATTGGCGCCGATAATCGGTTCGCCTTGTGTGTCTTGCACTACCCCATTGACTATTATCTGTTGCCCCATCGCTTTCACAGAGATACATAGAACAGCCAATAGAGTTAGGAAGACTTTAAATAAAAAGTCCCTTCTCATGTCTCCAACGTTTTAGGTAAATACTGTTGGAAGAACAATCAGGAAGGGACCTTGTTTCTAGGGGGAGGATAAAAATCTTTAAACGATTAGAACACCGGAATGGTATAAACCAAACCGACAGAGATACGTTGCGTATCCGGTGCAATAGCACCCAAAGCCCGAGCTCTGTCCGTCAACTTATGGCCTTTGTGCAATACATGGGCGAAAAGCATCAGTTCGCTATTGTCCATCGGGAAGAATTCCACACATCCCTGCAAATTCCAAGTGGTGCGGTACAAGCCTTTTCCGAACAATCCGTTGGCCTTATAGACACCGGCCGTTTCATAGGCTCCCTTGATATAAGCGTTCCAATGCGGGTGGATGCGATAATCGAAGTTGCCGATAACAGTGAAGTACTCCGTATGCTGTGCTGTCACCGGATTCTCTACAACTGCTCCTTGCATGTCACTGATGATGCAATGATTATCCAAACCTTGACGGGTATACATCACATCCAAATAAAGCAATGTCGGGCCTTTTTCGTAAATATTCGCAGCCGTCAGATACAAGATGTTCTTTCCTTCCGCTTGTTGTCCCCAAGAAGCTGCATAACGGAAACGGACAGTATTGTCTGCGTACGAACCATTCCAATTCAGTGACGTAAGAAGGGGAGCTTTCGCCTTAGCAATACCTTCCGGACGACCATACACATACATATCCTTATCCTCTCCGCTTCGGAAGTTGGTCACTTGAAGCACCAATTCCTGCGATGGTGTAAAGTTGAATGCAGCCGAAACACCCGCTTGATAAGCAGCCACATAATCATTGAATTCACTGAACTCTCTCACCTTGTTGGAATTCAAATAATACTCATAACCACCCATGGCCACAAACTGCTTACCGACAGTCAGGTTGAATTTCTCCGACGGTTTCCAATTCACATAGGCATATTCGATGGAAGAAGACAAATTGTCCAACGCATGAGGATTGCTATACTTATTGAACGACTGACGGAAATGCCAATTGAACTCCTTACTGAACGAGCCCAAAATCTCCAGACGAACACGGTTGATTTTGAAGGCAGCCTCATCAAAGTTTCTTTCGGTGAAATAGGCAGCAGCCGAGGTATAAAACTCCAAGTTCATGTGTGCCGAGATATCCGACTTAGGTGTGACCAATGGTTTTTCCTGTGCCTGCATGGGCAAACAAAGCATCATCAACCATGCGATTAGTCCTATCAGTTTTCTCATATCATCCTATTTAAATATACCCTCTATTCTTCAGTTCTTCGGCCGCACTTTCCAATTCAGCATACCAAGCCTCGCCAAACTTGCGGATCAGTAAGTCGGATCGTAGCCATGTCGTTCTGTGGGCCAAGGAGTTGG
>JAZRMW010000011.1:0-18431 GCA_045647865.1 Phocaeicola sp. | reverse complement strand
TGTTTCCGGGTGTTGTATCCGGTAGGATGAACTGTTTCCGGCTGCTTTATCCGTAAGTCTGTGACTGCTCCAAATGGCATACTTACGGCTTACCCAAGTGAATAACTTACGGCTACCCCAAGTGGATAGCTTACGGCTTGGAAAATGGATAACTTACGGCTTGGGAAATGGATAACTGTTCATTTGAACAGCCCCAAACGGTTCATTTGGGAAGCCTCTAAAAGGCCTCTGACAGTTCATTAAGAAAGTCGTTGGATGCTTCTGTTATTGTTGGATGTATAGCCGTATGTATATTACTTGTTTATACTGTTCACTCCGTTCAGGAACCGGACAAACACTGTTCCCGAACGGAGTGAATGGTTTAGAAAAATGATATTCTTTGCCTCTCTTCTTGTAGAAGAACCATTTCTATAAGCGGTTTTCTGTTTCATTAGTAGAAAGAATAGACGCTTTTCGTCTGCGTCTAAAAAGTTAATCATGCCACACCTTCCTACGACATTCGTGTTCTTTATATCTTTAAAAACATTCCGTGGAATGCTTCACTCTTCATTCTTTTTTTTCTATAGAGAATGGGAGACAATTTGTCAAAGTGTGTTGTATGGTGGTTTATTCCGCTTTGAGTTCTTTGTCTGTCACGAAATTCAGATTATTCAGAATGATAGTTTCTCGTGTGCGTTCAGAATTGTCGGTGCGGAAGATGAGGATTCCTTTGCCATCGAGTAAGAAAGAGTACATGTAGGTAATACTGATACCTTCGCGTGTCAATATCTGTATGGCATCGGCTGCACGTCCTGGTTGGTTGTCCAATTTGAGAGCAAATACATCCGACAGTGTTACCGAGATTCCAGCTTTCCTCAGTGTCTCGTAAGCACGTGCTGGCTCAGAACAGATGATTCGATAGATTCCATATTCCACAGTGTCCGCTATGGTAGAGGCAATCAGTTGGATGTGGGCATCCTTCAGCAGTTGCAATACTTTTAACAGAGTACCCGACTTGTTTTCTATAAAAATGGATAATTGTTGGATTGTCATTATATGGTCAATTTAGAATGTTTTTCTTAAGTCTTTAACTCTCACAGCTTTTCCTTCAGATTGAGGTAGTGTACCTTTTGGAACAAGTCTTACGTGAGGGGTCACTAAAATCTCATCTTTCAGCAGGCGGGTAATCTCTTTGGTCAGAGAATGTAGGCGAGCAAAATCATCCGTAAAGAGCTGCTCCAATTCCACTTCCACCATCATTTCGTCGTTTGTATCCTTTGTTTCCAAAGTAATCAGATAATTGCTGCTCAATTCTTTGAACTGCATCAGGATTGTTTCTATCTGTATCGGGAAGATGTTGACGCCCTTCAGAATAATCATGTCATCGCTGCGTCCCTTCATACGGTCGAGCCGCTTGTGATGGCGTCCACAAGGACATTCGCCTGGCAATATGCGTGTGAGGTCGCGTGTACGGTAGCGCAACAGTGGCATAGCTTCACGGTTGATGGTTGTCAGTACCAGTTCACCTACCTCGCCTTCTGGTACCGGTTCCAGAGTATCTGGATTGATGATTTCCACGATATAGTAATCTTCCCAGATATGCAATCCATTCTGTTCTTGACATTCAAATGCTACACCTGGTCCGCACATTTCCGACATTCCGAAGGAGTTGTAAGCTTTCACACCCATCATTTCCTCGATGCGTCGACGTTGTTCTTCCGAGTGAGGTTCCGCACCGATGATTAGTGTCTTTAACTTCGTGTCGCTTAGTGGGTCGATTCCCATTTCCTGCATCACTTCATAGAGACGTGTCACATAGCTAGGGATGGCGTGTAGGGCGGTCGTTCCGAAGTCTGTGATGAACTTCAACTGACGCTTGGTGTTGCCTGCTGCAGCAGGAACGGTGAGCATACCTAACCGTTCAGCTCCATACTGGAATCCTAATCCTCCTGTGAACATGCCATAGCCTGATGAGTTTTGGAATACATCCCCAGGGCGTAAGCCCACCATGTGGAGACAACGTGCTACGGCATTGGCCCATTCGTCCAAGTCCTTTTGTGTGTGTAAGATTACAGTCGGGTTACCCGTTGTACCGCTTGAAGAGTGTAAACGTACAGCCTTTTCCAGTGGTACTGATGCTATACCAAAGGGGTAATTGTCGCGTAAGTCTTGTTTGGTGGTGAAAGGAATCTTTTGCAAGTCTTCCAACGAACGGATGCTTTCGGGAGTCAGTCCGTTCTCTACGAACCGTTTTTTATAAAAAGGCGAATTCATACAATGCTTTACAGTCTTTTGCAGACGCTCAAGTTGCAATGCTTCAATGCCCTGACGGTCCAGTGTTTCCAATTCTGGATGTAGATACATGATTCTTTATTTTTCTGATATTTATCAATTATGTAACAAAGGTACGGCAAGTTCATGGAATGCGATTCCTTATTTTACTTTTATTAAGGAAATATGCCCTTTTTGTTTCATAAAAATGTCAATGTTAGAGGCATAAGAATGCATTTTTACAAGGGGGGGCTTATGTTGAACAATATTATATTAACGTGAGTTCGATATAAAATCAGAATAAAGCAAGTTGCCCGTCATTGATAAAATAATTCAATGACGGGCAATTTGCTTTTATATCAAACTAACGTTATAATAGACTTTTACTTGCTGTTCATTGCTTTCTTGTGTCCGGCTGTGCCTTTGTAGATAAGGAATCCGATGACGAAGATGGCAAGGACGATGCAGATTATACCGATTTCGTGGCTATATTCGTTGACCTTTTCAAGAAGTTGTTCTTCGGTTTCGATACCAGGGACTTTGGAGAGATAGTGGCCGATGGCGGCAAGTACGGTATTCCAAATGCCGGCACCCAAAGTGGTGAAGAGCAGAAAGGTACTAACCTTCATACGGGCTAATCCGGCAGGAATGGAGATAAGCTGGCGCACGGCAGGGATGAGACGGCCGATGAAGGTGGCTATGGCTCCATGCTTTTCGAAGAAGTTTTCGGCATTCTGCACTTTGGTTTCGTCAATCAGACACATGTGCCCGAAGCGGCTATTGGCAAATTTATAGACAATAGGACGGCCGAGCCACTTGGCCAGATAGTAGTTGACGAGTGCTCCTATATTGGCACCGATGGTGGCAAAGAGGACAACGAGATAGACGTTAAGACCATCGTTGCCTGCCGCAGCTTTCCATGCCGCAGGAGGAACTACTACTTCAGAGGGAAAGGGGATGAATGAACTTTCGATGGCCATCAGCAGCGTGATGGTCCAGTAGTTTAGGTGGTCGAGGCACCATTGGATGAATGTTACTGATTCCATGTATGTTTCTTTAATTTATTTATCAATTCTGCTCAACAATTCTGTCAGTCCTTCGTCGTTGGGATCAATCTTGAATGCACAGTGATAGTATTCGGCTGCACGTTTGGTGTCTCCCGTCTCAAGGTAACAGAGGGCGAGGTTGAAGCAGATGGAGAAGGAGTAGATGTACATGTTGCCATATACGCTATAGGCATATTCCAAAAGATTGATAGCTTCTTGATAGTGGCCGAGAGCAGTTTCCATGACTCCACAGGTATAGGAGGTGAGGGCTTTGTCATATCCTTTCTCCAAACATGTGCGGTAGAGTTGCAGAGCTTGTTCTTCGTTGTTCAGTAGGGCAAAGGAGTGTCCTTTGGCGAAGATTGCATCCAAATTTTCGGGGTCGATAGCTAAGGCAAAGTCGAAGGCATCGATGGCTTTGTTGAACTCTTCCATCTGGTTATAGACGTTGCCGAGATTCAGCCAGCAAGCGGCACTGTAGGGGTCTTCGTCAAGCATCATGTTCAACTCTATGGCAGCCTGTGCAAAGTTGCCTTCGTTCCGCAAGCATTCGGCCGTAAGACTTTGGAGCATCCATCTGCTCCGAGGATCCCATTGTTCGCTTTTCGCTTTGTTGAGTGTTTCTTCAGCTAACATAGTGGCTTGCTTGGTGTAGTTGTAATCGAGATAAAGTTCCACTATATCCTGTACTGTAAGAGCATATTCGCGATGTGATGTCTCTTCTGCAAGCAAATCTTGCATCAATAGGTCTTGGGCTGCATCAAAGCGCTCTTCGTTCAGCATCAGTTCGGCATAAAGGAAAATCACTTCCCGATCGTTTTGGTCGGGGATGGACTCTGCCACCGAACAAGCTGTTTCCAAATCACCTCTAAGCATATAAGTACGTGCTTTGAAGATTAGCGGATCGGTACTTCCCGGATGCATTGTCAAAGCATAGTCAATGACCCGCTCGGCATCTTTCTCACGGTTGCGAGTGGCATAGTATTCGGCTATGTCGGTCAGTTGCTCAGGGTCGAAGTATGCATGTTCACCGTGTGTGGTCATGGCTTCGTACCGTGCAAGCGTGGCTTTGAATTCGGGTTGCTCGAAGTAGGCTCGATAGTTCTTTTCGGTCATTGCTTTTATTTGTAGTTAACTATGAGTGACAAGCAACAAGTGATGAGTTGATAATATAATTGACAATTCGTAGCTTGTTGCTTGTCACTGTTATCATTTCTTGCTCCACGTATCCTTCAAACCTACGGTACGGTTGAATACGAGGTGGTCGGAAGTAGAGTCCTTATCAACGTTGAAGTATCCGATACGTTGGAATTGTAAATAGTCGAACGGTTTGGCTTCGGCCAAATACTTTTCTACGTAGCAATTGGTGAGCACTTTCAGAGAATTGGGGTTGATCATCTCCTTCATGGCTTCCAATGCATCGCAATTCTTGGCTTCGCGGATAGCGGCCAGTTCGTCGCGCGGATTTTCGGCTGTCCACAAGCGGTCGTAAAGACGTACTTCGGCTTGGAGGCAATGGGCGCAACTAACCCAATGGAGGGTCTTTCCCTTAATTTTGCGGTCGGCACCAGGCATTCCGCTACGTGTCTCGGGGTCGTAAGTACAATAGATGGTTGTTATGCGGCCATCTGCGTCTTTGTCGCAGGGATGGTTCTCGTCACACTTGATGATGTAAGCATTCTTCAAACGTACTTCTTTGCCGGGAGCTAAGCGCATGAACTTCTTCTCGGCTACTTCCATGAAGTCATCGCGCTCAATCCAGAGTTCACGACTGAACGCTACTTGATGTGTACCGTCGGCTTCGTTTTCGGGGTTGTTCACAGCGGTGAGCATCTCTACCTTATCCTCGGGATAGTTGGTGATAACGAGTTTCACAGGGTCAAGCACAGCGCTCACGCGGGTAGCACGTTGGTTGAGATCGTCGCGTACGGAACTTTCGAGCAAGGCAAAGTCGTTGAGTGCGTCATACGTAGTGTATCCAATTTTATCCACAAAGTTACGGATGGATTCGGGAGAATAACCACGGCGACGGAATCCGCATAGGGTCGGCATACGGGGATCATCCCATCCGTTTACCAATCCTTCCTTTACGAGGATGAGCAGATTGCGTTTGCTCATAAGGGTATAGTTGAGATTCAGTTTGTTGAACTCGTATTGACGGGGACGGTTATCATCGAGATTTTCACCATTCTTTACCCAATCCACGAAAAGGTCGTAGAGCGGGCGATGAGGAACGAACTCAAGCGTACAGAGAGAGTGTGTCACTCCTTCGAAGAAATCGCTCTGGCCATGAGCAAAATCGTACATAGGGTAAGCCTTCCAAGTTGTACCCGTACGGTGGTGAGGATGATTTACAACGCGGTAGATTATTGGATCACGGAAGTGCATATTAGGGTTGGCCATGTCAATCTTGGCACGGAGCACCATGCGTCCTTCTTCAATTTCACCGGTATTCATCTTTTCGAAAAGCGCAAGGCTTTCCTCTACGGGACGATTACGGAAAGGACTGTCTGTACCCGGTTGAGTAGGAGTGCCCTTCTGTTGGGCGATTACCTCGGCCGATTGTTCGTCAATGTATGCCTTCCCATCTTTGATGAGCTGTACGGCAAAATCCCATAATTGTTGGAAATAATCACTGGCATAATATTCGTTTCCCCATTGGAAACCCAACCATTGGATATCCTCTTTGATGGCTTCTACGTATTCGGTATCTTCCTTGGTGGGATTGGTATCATCGAAACGAAGGTTGCATACACCGCCATATTTAGCTGCCGCACCGAAGTCCATGCAGATGGCCTTCGCATGTCCGATGTGGAGGTAACCGTTTGGCTCAGGCGGGAAACGCGTTTGTACACGTCCTCCATTTTTACCTTCTTTCAAATCCTTCTCAATGGCTTGTTCGATGAAGTTCAAGCTCTTTTTCTCAATGTTTTCTGTTGCAATATTTTCTGCCATATTGTTATGATGTTTATTTCGTTTTCTTTTTTGAAGGTGCAAAATTACTCATTTTTTTGCGGAAATCAGCTATCTTTATACACTTTTATTTTATAATTAGGTGTTACACGCACGGATTGAAGAGTATTGAATGAAGAAATAAAATTGTGTTTTGTCCGAATTATTTTATTGATATGTTATATAACATGTTTTTAGTTTTGGTCAGCACGGACAAATATCTTACCTTTGCAGCCGTTATCCTAAAACAATCTTTTTACCTTAAAAAAAGTTAGTACCAAGTAGAAATACTTTGCGAGAGGTTCCACAGTGATGCGGGGCCTCTCTCTGTTTTATCCTACGGAAATATGTTTTTCCCTTAAGTGAAAGAAATTTACTCCCGTTTACTAAAAGAAAAAGGCTTTACCAAAGGCATCAGATTTAGAATTTGTTGCTTGCGTTTGTTCATGTATTTTGAAGGATTAGCAGAGTCGAATATTAGCGGATTGGGGAGCGAAGCTGCAATCAATGCGCATTGTGTCCTATTGAGCGATTTAGCATCTGTACCGAAATGAGCTTTGGCAACGGCCTCTACGCCATAAATACCTGGTGCCATTTCGATGGAATTGAGATAGACCTCCATGATGCGCTCTTTGTCCCATATGAGTTCAATCAAAATAGTAAAATAAACTTCAAGTCCTTTACGTATCCAATCGGATGAGGGCCAAAGAAATACGTTCTTGGCCGTTTGTTGGCTGATGGTGCTTGCACCACGTAAAGGTTTACCCTTTTTGTGTGCTTCGATAGCTTTTTTTATTTGGTCGAAATCAAATCCGTTATGGTCGGCAAACAGGTTGTCTTCAGATGCAATGACTGCCATGGGAAGATGAGGTGAAATGTATTCATGTCCTACCCACTGATGTTCCAACTTTATGGGTTTATAGTTCCTCCATTGTTGCATGCAACGTATGAACATCAGAGGGGTGTAAGATACGGGGATAAAACGATAAAGTACGACTGAACCAACGGAAGTAACCAAAAATAATGATACAAAAACACGTAGGATGCGTAAAATCCTTTTTAACATAATGAAGGGGCTAAAGGGTTGTGAGAGGTTGTAGAAAAACAGACACGGATTGTACGGTTTGTCACGGTTTTTTGTTTTCCGTGCAGATGTCCGCACAATCCGTATCGTTACGAATTTGTGATAAATTTATTGAAGTGTTCCGTTGTTGGCAGCTTCAATCATTTCTTTAGAAGCGTAGAGGTAAATCTCTACACGGCGGTTTTCAGCAGCACTCTTGGTTTCGTCATACTCCTGATAATCCTTACCTTCAACAGTTACCATTTGGTCAGCAGAAACACCTTGATTCTTCAGGTAATTCTGTACTGATTGAGCACGTTGCAAAGACACTTTCTTGTTTGCTTCGAGGGTACCAGTCTTGTCGGTATGTCCGAAGATAGCTACGTCCATATTGTTGTTGCTCTTCAAAACTGTAGAGAACTCTGTCAATGAATTCTTTGCATCACTTTTCAATGTACTTGAGTTGAAATCAAACAAGATACCGCTATCGAAAGTAACCTTCACGGCCTGCAAACCGTTTGCATCTGTTACACTTTCTACCTGAGCAGCTTCAATAGCTTCAGCTGCAGCTTTTGCCTTGTCCATCTTACGGCCGATGAGTACACCAGCGCCAGTACCTACAGCAGTACCGATAGCTGCGCCAATAGCAGCACCCTTACCGTCTTTACCTGCTATTTTGCCTACCAATGCACCTAATGCTGCGCCACCACCAGCACCAATCAAACCTCCCTTTGCTGTGTTGCTCATGCCACAGCTACCCAAAATGAGTGCACCACTCATCAATAGGGCCATGAATTTCATCTTTTTCATTTTATTTGTTGTTTGTTTTAATGATGTGAATAATTTTTTCGGCTGCAAATATAACAAAAGGTTTCTACAAAAGGGCAATCTTATCAGTGAAAAATCTCTTTTTGTCGTCCAATATGTGATTTAAATTGTCTGAATGGCATAGGTAATCAGTTTTTTTAGTAATTTTGCAACTTTAAATTCAGAAATTATAATTAATAATATATTGTATATGGCAAAAGAATTGAAAGAACTCACGAAACGGAGTGAGAATTACAGCCAATGGTACAACGACCTGGTGGTGAAAGCTGACTTGGCCGAACAGAGTGCTGTGCGTGGATGTATGGTGATTAAACCTTATGGATATGCAATCTGGGAAAAGATGCAACGTCAGTTGGATGATATGTTCAAGGAAACAGGACATGTGAATGCCTATTTCCCATTACTTATTCCGAAATCCTATTTGAGTCGTGAGGCTGACCATGTGGAAGGGTTTGCCAAAGAATGTGCCGTTGTGACACATTACCGATTGAAGAATGCGCCCGATGGAAGTGGAGTAGTGGTGGATCCTGCTGCCCGTTTGGAAGAAGAACTTATCATTCGTCCTACCTCTGAGACCATCATTTGGAGTACGTATAAGAATTGGATTCAGTCCTATCGCGACCTGCCTATCTTGTGCAATCAATGGGCTAACGTTATGCGCTGGGAGATGCGTACACGTCTGTTCCTTCGTACAGCAGAATTTTTGTGGCAAGAGGGACATACAGCCCATGCTACCCGTGAGGAGGCAGAAGAGGAGGCACAGAAGATGCTTCACGTTTATGGAGACTTTGCCGAGAAGTATATGGCCGTACCTGTGGTGAAGGGTGTAAAGAGTGCCAACGAACGCTTTGCCGGTGCATTGGACACTTACACTATTGAAGCTCTTATGCAGGATGGAAAGGCTTTGCAGAGCGGTACTTCGCACTTCCTCGGACAAAACTTTGCCAAGGCTTTCGATGTACAATTCGTAGATAAAGAAAACAAATTGCAATACGTGTGGGCTACTTCATGGGGAGTTTCTACCCGTTTGATGGGTGCGCTCATCATGACTCACTCGGATGACAATGGTCTTGTGCTTCCTCCGAAACTTGCCCCCATCCAGGTAGTCATCGTACCTATTTATAAGAATGAGGAGCAACTCAATGCCCTTAACGAGAAGTTGGGTGCTATTGCCAACAACTTGAAGGCGATGGGTATCAGCGTGAAGTATGACAATGCTGACAACAAACGCCCGGGATTCAAGTTTGCTGAATATGAACTGAAGGGTGTACCCGTGCGCCTCGTGATGGGTGGACGTGATTTGGAAAACAATACGATGGAAGTGATGCGTCGCGACACATTGGAGAAGCAGACCGTTACTTGCGATGGTATCGAAGAGTACGTAAAGAATCTGCTTGATGAAATTCAGGCGAATATTTTCCAAAAGGCATTGAATTATCGTGAAGCTAACACCACTAAGGTGGATTCTTACGAAGAGTTCAAGGAACAAATTGAGAAGGGTGGATTCATTCTTGCCCACTGGGACGGTACTTCTGAAACCGAAGAGCGTATCAAGGAGGACACTAAAGCTACCATCCGATGCATTCCTTTCGAGGCTGATGAGGAAAGCCTCACTCCGGGTAAGTGTATGGTGACAGGTAAACCCAGTGCACGTCGTGTATTGTTTGCACGTGCTTATTAAACTTTCTGAATAATCCTTGTTTAAAATACAAACGACGAAGACACAGAGTTCTCTTTAAATAGAATGCTCTGTGTCTTCATTGTTTTTATACCCCTGTAATAGTAGGTTTTACGTTTAAAATAAAAGAGTTGTTTTTTGTTGAATTGAAGCCTTATTTTCTTTTATTTTTCCGTCTGAACAGATCCCTCCAACGATTGAAACTGTGCTTGAATGTGAGACCTACTCCTTGAGTGTAGAAAGTTTGTTTGGCAAAATAACGGTCGTTGGTGATATTGTAGAATTTTCCTCGAAAACTTCCAGAACGGGTAATTAAATATTGTAGGTCAACGTCTCCTACAAAATTACTTTTATGCATCTCGTTTTCCCGATAGCCGAAGTTTCCATTGAAAAGCAGACGGTTGTTTAGTATGCGTCCGTTTAGAATCCCCTCCACTTCCATTTCGCTCCATCCCTCCTGACCGGTTGACAAATTGCTGGAGAATGTCCAATTGTTGGTATTGAATGCTTGTGAAAGTAGATTGTTCAATTGTCCGCTGATGGTTGAACTTAGCAATGAAGAGATGACATTGCTTGATTGTTGGCCCTCAACGGAGGCACGGTCGAGCGTATAGAATTTTCCTATACTTAGTATTGAAAGGGCTTGTCGGCGCATTTCCTCTTCGGTACTGATGGCTGAGCGTACCAATTGTTTCTCTTCTTCATTTACCTTGGGGAGATCAATGTCAAATCCTAAGATGGGATTGTCCAGTTTGCCGGTAATATTGATGACGCAATTTGCCTGGACGGAATTTTGCTTGAAATTCGCTTCGGGGATTAAATCGCTGAGCAATACGGAATTTGCTTCATAAATGGCCGTTAGGTTCAATTCTGCATCCATACCGTTTCCACTAAAATCAACTTTACTATCTTTTTTCAGTAGCAGGTCTTTATGGAGAACGTCCATCATCGTCATTTTATATTTGCCATTTTCTACATTATAGGTTCCTTTCAGGTTCGTTTCGCCCGGATCGTTGAAATCCAATTTGAGATTTCCTGTACCTGTAGCTTCAATGTAATCTTTCCCCTGATCATCCATTAAGACAACAATTTGGGCATTCGGTGTAGCGTTGATTTCAACGTCGATGGAGATGTTCAGCGGATTGCTTTCCTCTTGATTATTCTCTTGGTCGTCCTGTTCAAATAGGTCCAAATCTGTTACAACGATGTTTTGTGGACGTATTGTTTTATCCACGAAATTAACGAAATGGTTATCTGTCAGACTTTCTGATGTCGCGAGATTGAATGTGAACAGAGTGCCTGGTGCTGTTTCAATACCTCCTTTTACATTCAGTTTGTTTCCTTCGCCATAGAGACGTCCGTTTCCTGTACCGTAGAGATTGCCTTTGAATGGCATGTTTCCGAAATCATTTGTGTCGTAGAAAAGGAACTCGTTCATGTTGATTTGGAAATCATAACTCATGTTTTTCAGGTGTTGGTGTGCGAGTCTTCCTGCAATGAGTGCGGTGTGGCCTTCTTTATCGTACAGAGTGGCTGATGGTAATTCGATGTATTCTTGCCTCATCCTTATGGTGTCATTCTTGATTGTCAACGGAGTGTTCAATACGTATGGAGTGAGGCCGACCGTACCTACAGCATCTCCTATCAGATTTAAATTTTTGAAATTTCCATATAGGCGCACGTTTCCTTTCGCTCTTCCTTCGATATCGGAAAAGATTCCTCCGAGGAACGAGTTGAGGAATGTCAGATTGGTTTCATTCGCATCGATTTGCAGGTCAAGTCCATTTTGTTGGGGGCTGATGAATCCATTCACTGTTGTGTGTGCAACATTTCCTTCCCGTATGTCGGCATCGATTAGGATACCTATTTCTTTATCCCATTTTCCTGTTACGTCCATATCTCCCAAAAGTCCGTTGTTGAAGTGGAAATTCTGGACATTCAGGTGTGTATGTGCTTGCAGGCCATCAAAGGGCGATTTGACATAAACTTTACCCGTAGCCAATCCGGAGAATTCAACCGCATTGAATCGTACGATGTCGAGGATGTATTCTATGGCTATTCGATTGAGGTCTATCGTAAGGGAGTCGGTCGGCCGGTCGGTAAGACTTCCGTTTATTGCCAAATGTTGGTTTTCATTCTGGGCACCGAAGTTGTCGATATGGACATGTCCTGAATCAATGCGGATGGTAGATTCTGAGACTTTCCATATTGAATCGTTGATGATGACATCCGAGGGGCTGATTTTAATGAGTGTCGTTAACATGTCAGACTGGTTGCGAGCAAAGGTCGCTTCGGCATTCAACGTCCCTGCATAGGTGGTTATTGCATCGTTTCCCCAGTTGAATTTGGTTTTCAGGCTATCATTTTCAGCGTTTGCATTCAACATCATCGTCATTCGTTCATTGTTCTTCTGATGTTTGGATATTTGTACATTGACAGTACTCCTTTCCTCCGTCTTCCGATATTTGAAGGAACCGCTTTCATATTCATTGCCGTTATATGTCAGATGATAAACGTTTCCTGTAAGCTCCATTAGGTTTTCATCGCTATTGATAAATCCATTAACGGTCATTGATGGTTTGATTTCCAGTGGAATACCCAATACGTAAGGGTAGAATTTACTGGCTTGTAGATTGATGTCAACGGTGAAATTATTGTCTCCCTTTCGGGCCGTTGTATATCTCTTTGTTGAGGGTGTTGTCAATGAGGGAAGATTTTCTCCCACGATACGGGTGAGGTCTTCCGTTAATTTCTCCACTTCCAATTCTCCTTCGACGAACGCGTTCATGAAGTCGCTGTTGATACTCAATATCCGATGTCCTCCATCAGCAGCAACATTGGCATTCATCGTGAGTTCTTTCATCAGGAATGTGTCTTTGGGAGTAGTTGTCAACAAACTGTCGATGCGTAATTCTCCAATGATGTTGTCTGGTGAATTTCCACTGAAATCGGCCGAAATGTTGGCACTGTATCCAAATCCTTCCCGTTCTTCGGTCAACAGGAGGTCGTGTGGGCGGAAATTCCGGATTTTGATGTTGGCTTGTATGTTGGACCATTTATCTGTAAAGTCGGCATAACCGTGTGCATACATGGATCCGTTGGGGTCATCCAAAGAGAATATTCCTTCGTATATATAAGGTTTGATGATACCGTCCAGATGAATGCGTTGGTATTCGTAGTTGTTGAAGTTTAATGTGGGAAAAGTTCCTTTTACGTAAACTTGTGGTATCTCTCCATTCATGTTTCCGTTGAAATAAAGCTCCATTGAAACATTTCCTAATGGGGCTTTTTCACCGAGCAACTTGCTCAAATCCATGCCTGCTGAGTTGATATTACCTTCGCATGAAGCCAATGCGCCTTGAGGAGAAAGCCCCAGTGTGGCATCCGCTTCCATATTTCCTATTCCGGTCGTCAATGCCATGTGTGTCTTGACTTGGTTGATAGGACCTTCTAATGTGCCCTCCAGTTGTAGGTTTTGTATGGAGTGAAGGTTTGTGGGTGGTTCGTTCTCTTTACCAAAGTTTTTCAATAGGAATTCGAAACCGTTGGCATTGATAGATGCATTTTTCAAAACAGCTTTCACATAAGGTGTTTCCCCTGTAAAGTAAATGCCGATGTCTGTCATTTCCAGATTTACTTCTTGTTGAGGGGACGAAACTTTAAAAGACATGACTTCCGCATGCCTTTGTGAAGCATTGATTTGGGGAATAGAAAGGTTGAGTTTACTCTTGAAGTTTGACAATGCAGGGATAAAACTGGCAATGTCAGAAGGGGTCAGATGCGAACCTTTTGCCAATCCTCCGTTCATGATGAAATTTCGGAAAGGTATAGAGTCATTCTGAAAATCCATTTTCAGCTCATTCAACGAGAGATGGCTCTGTGGTAAATTCAGTTTGAAATCTTGTAGGTGTATTCCCCTTTTGTTTCCTGTCATGTGTGCTTCCAACCCTTTGAGTGTGAATCCACTGTGTTCTTTGAAATCAAATCTTTTGATATGTAGATTAACAGAGTCTTTGTTGAGCGCCTTTAAGGAAATGTTTGCATTGATATTGCTGAATGCCAGGTGATTGGGGTTGAATCTCTCGGGAGTCTTTTTTTCGGATACTACGTCGTAGTTCACCTTTGAACGGCGCACAAGCAGGCTGTTTATGCGTAAGTCCAGTTTGTTTTCTGATGTCGTGTCTTTGGGTGTAGATAATCGGTCGATAATGAATTGCAGATTCAATGGAGCCTTTGGATATTGCCGGTTGATGTTGGCCTGCAGGCCGAAGATTTGTGCCGTATGGATGGAAATACGTCCATCGCGTAAGAGGGGCATCCATTCGAATCGTGCACTCAGGCGGGCAACCTGCAGGAGTTGCTCTCCTTGTAGGTCCTTAATGGATACATTGTCCAGTATGATACGGTCGGGATACCCTATGTTGATGTGTTCGATGCCTACAGGTGTATCCAGTATAGTGGTCAGTTGACGTTGGACGACTATTGTCAGTTGCTCCTGTACTACTGGAATTTTCAGTAGTATCACCAGCAAACCGTATAGTGCTACCAAGGTGATGATGACGGTTTTTAGGAATTTGAATATGTTTTGGGTCACAATTCTATCTGTTTTCTTGTATTTAATGCGCAAAGATAAGTAATTTATTTCTTTTTCTCCTATACTTTTCTTGTGTGTAACGAAAATAATTCCGTTCTTTGTCGAAAAAATAAATATATACAAATTAAAAACTTTCATGATATGAACCGAAAAACCATGTTTTCATTCCTGCTGGCAGCCTCTGTAGGCGTTTATGCTCAGCAGGGCGGCATCAGCTCCGATATGCTGAAACAGATTACCTCCGCCTACGAAGGTAGCACCACCGACCGTGCTCTCATGAATGCGATTGCGGCCAACGATGTCCGTACTTTGGCTCTCAGCCAGGAGAATCTCCGTGGCGGACTGGATACCCATTTCAGCCACCGCGTCAATTCCAATGGGATTACCGATCAGGAGCAGAGTGGCCGTTGTTGGCTTTTTACGGGGTTCAACGTGCTTCGTGCAAAAGCAATGGCCCGTCATGGCTGGAGCCAGTGCGAGTTCTCACAAGGGTATTCATTCTTTTGGGATCAGCTGGAGAAGTCCAACCTCTTCCTCCAAGGGATTATTGACACCCGTGAGCGCCCCCTTACCGACCAGATGGTGGAGTGGCTTTTGAAACATCCTTTGAGCGATGGAGGAACCTACACCGGTGTGGCCGACCTCGTGGCCAAGTATGGTATTGTGCCCGCCGAGGTGATGCCCGAGACCTTCAACACCAACAACACCTCGCGTGTCACTTCCCTCATTAAGGAGAAACTCCGTGAGTACGCCCTCCAGCTTCGTGATGCTAAGGGGGGTAAAAAGGAACTCGAAAAGATGAAGACCGAGATGCTCGGCACCGTCTATCGTATGCTCGTCCTCTCGATGGGCGAACCGGTGAAGGAGTTCACTTGGGCACCCAAGGATGCCAGCGGAAAAGCCACGGGCGAACCGAAGAAATATACACCACAAAGTTTTTACAAAGAGTGGATTGGCGAAGACCTCAATGCCGACTACGTCATGCTGATGAACGACCCCAGCCGTGATTATTGGAAAGTGTATGAAATCGACTTCGATCGTCACGTCTATGACGGACATAATTGGCTCTACATCAATCTCCCTATTGAAGAAATCAAGCAGATGGCTTTTGCCAGCATCAAGGACAGTACGATGATGTATTTCTCTTGTGATGTAGCCAAGCAGCTCGATTCGAAACGTGGCTCTTTGGATATGAATAATTATGACTACGAATCTCTGTTTGGAGTCACTTTCGGTATGGACAAGAAGCAGCGCATTCAGACCTTCGATAGCGGCTCCTCTCACGCCATGACCCTCATGGCTGTGGATGTGGCCGAGGATGGCACCTTCAAGAAGTGGATGGTCGAAAACAGCTGGGGAGCCTCATCCGGCTATCGTGGTCATCTGATCATGACGGATGAGTGGTTCAACGAATATATGTTCCGCCTCGTGGTGAACAAGAAGTACGTCCCCGCCAAGGTCATGGATGTACTCAAGCAGAAGCCCATCCGCCTGCCAGCTTGGGACCCCATGTTCGCTGAGGAAGAGTGATTTGTCAGTTACTGGCTACGAGTGAATACACAAAGGGCACCCCGAACATGGGATGCCCTTTTTCGTGTGTAGAGAGGGTGGGGGCTTTTCGTGCCGCATGCCCCACTATCCGCCAGTCATTAGTCGCTATACACAACTAATCACTCCCAGGCTTGTACCAATCGCCGTAAGCACGGTGATGAGTGTCTGAATCACAATTTTCCAAATTTCACGTTTGTTCATAGTGGTAAAGGTTTAAGGTTTAAAGTTTAAGGTTTAAGCGTAGCGGAGATGGCGATTTTAATTTTTTAGACGCGGATGACGCGGATGACGCGGATTATAATTTACCATGCGGGCTGATTCTTTTTAGGCGCGGATTACGCGGATTTCGCGGATTAAGTTTGCCATGCGGGTGCTGATTCTTTTTAGGCGCGGATTACGCGGATTACACGGATTAAGTTTGCCATGCGGGTGCTGATTCTTTTTAGGCGCGGATTACGCGGATTTCGCGGATTAAGTTTGCCATGCGGGTGCTGATTTTTTAGGCGCGGATTTCGCGGATTTCGCGGATTAAGTTTGCCATGCGGGTGCGGATTTTTTAGACGCAGATGACGCGGATGACGCGGATTTATTTTTTTTCATCTTGAGTGGTCAATTATTAAGGAGCGGAGTAACTATAGCTCCTCCCCTAAGTTAGGGGAGGTGGCCTTAAGGCCGGAGGAGTCTGTGAGAATGTTGGCTTTATGGCGGAGTGAATATGCAGGCTTTATAGACACACGCCCTCCCCCTTCGGGGACTCCCTCTAACTTAGAGGGAGAGTGGTAGTTACTTTTGCACCCGCATGGCAAACTTTTTAATCCGCGTAATCCGCGTAATCCGCGCCTAAAATCAGTGCCGCATGGCAAATTTTTAATCCGCGTCATCCGCGTCATCCGCGTCTAAAAAATTTTAGAGTTTACAACGGATTATTTCCATCATCATTGCCACTTCCTCCGCTGGTGCCACCGCCATTGCTCGGGTCTTCGGGGTCCTCGACGTTGCCCTCGTCGTCGGAGGCTACCTGCTTGATGACGTTTCCGTCGCGGTCGTAGCAGGTGATGTTGATGGCCGTGTTGGCCAACTCATCCTTGATGTCCGTCGAGGGAGTGAAGATGACTCTTCGGCAGGTGATGAGCGAGCTGCTCACTTCCGACACATCCGCTACACTGGTGGCGCGAACGCCGAATCGCATCGTTCCCAATCCCGGCACAGCTACGGAGTGACCCTCAGTGGCCCACGCCTTGATGACCTCGCCGATAGCTGCCCATGCCGCGTTGATGGTGCCCTGACTGATACCGCTTCGCATGGCCGCCTCGGCCAACACCTTGCGTTCGGTGAGTTTGTTGTAGAGTTCGGTGGACATCACGTAGCGGTACTGTCCTGCATACTTGCCCACATACTGTTTCTGTTCTCTTGCTTTCAGTTTGATTGCCATAGTAGTTAAGGTTTTGCGGACCCTCCCCCTTGCCCCTCCCTCTATGGAGGGGAGTGAAATGTTGTTATCCTTGAAGTAGGAGGTGGTCCTTGGTTAATGATTGGTTGTTGTTGTCTCGTTGTTTGACCCTTCGCCTTTTGCTCCCTTCGATTGTTGTTACCGGCTTCAACAATTTATGGCAGGGGAGTGTCCAGTTCTGCAGCACTATCTACTCCCCTCCATAGAGGGAGGGGCATGGGGGTGGGTCTGTTATCCTTCCCCTCCATAGAGGGAGGGGCAGGGGGTGGGTCTGTTTCCTACCGCAAAGATACAACATCCGAAGGGCGGTTTGCAACTTTTCGCCCATGTCGTTTCAAAATTAACATTCTACAATATGTAATGCATTGATAATGTGGGAGTGAATAAATTTTCGTTGCGGACTTTTTTTAGCGATTTCAAAAGAGAGGTCAAGCGTTTTATTGGGGATAATCGAGGGTGCATTAGCCCTTTGTCTTGTCTGATTGTAGGGAAAATTCATTGTGTTGTGTCCGGTGTAAGGATTAGGGTGCTGGGGAGGGCGTCGGTTATATGCATCCCTTACCTTGTAGCGACGAGTGGGGGCATACATGAGCGAAATTTTGGGAATATCCAAGAAAAATTTTTCACGGATAGGGTAGCAAATTATTGGCGCTAACCCGACGCAATGTGTAAGATTGTCAGATTAAGAAATGTCAGATTTTCTATGAGCCACTCCTCAATAGGGGAGGAAAAAATAGAAAATATTGTAAATAATATTTATTATATATATAATATATATTTATATATATTATATATATAATACCTTAAATCTCCCCCATTCATTCAGGATATGCCATACAAAAATCTGACATTTCTTAATCTGACAATCTTACATTTTGGTGTCTTTTCCTAAATAAGGTTGACTCCTTTTAAGCCTTGTTTTTTAACACTTGCTTACCCATACGGATTTGGTTGACCGCCTCGTCTGAGTAAAGTTGACCACTTTCACTGGAGAGGTTGACCTTTTTCCTAAAAACGTA
>JAZRMW010000010.1:0-7142 GCA_045647865.1 Phocaeicola sp. | reverse complement strand
TTCACTAACGACCTCGGTGCAGATTCATTGGATACTGTAGAACTTATCATGGAGTTTGAGAAGGAGTTCGGTCTTTCTATTCCCGATGATCAGGCTGAGAAGATTGGTACTGTAGGTGATGCTATCTCTTACATCGAAGCTAACAAATAAGAAAAAAGCCGGATTTCATACGAAAAGATGGAATTAAAAAGAGTGGTAGTGACAGGCCTTGGTGCGCTGACACCACTGGGCAACGACGTTGAAGAAACGTGGAAAAGCCTTGTGGATGGTGTGAGCGGAGCAGGGCCTATCACGCATTTTGACGCATCAGAATACAAGGCACAATTCGCCTGTGAAGTAAAAGGATTCAATGCCGCTGATTTCGGAATTGACCGTAAAGAAGCGCGTAAGATGGACCTCTATACCCAATACGCTGTAGCCGTGGCCAAACAGGCAATGAGTGATTCAGGATTGGATGCAGAGGAAATTGACAAGACTCGCATCGGTGTAGTATTCGGTGTGGGCATTGGTGGTATTCAGACGTTTGAGGATGAGATCAGCAACTGGGCCATCAATGGCAAGGACAAAGCTCCTAAGTTCAATCCTTTCTTCATTCCCAAGATGATTGCCGACATTGCTTCCGGACAGATTTCAATTATGTACGGATTGCATGGTCCCAACTATACCACCACATCAGCTTGTGCCTCATCCTCTAACGCTATTGCCGATGCTTTCAACCTCATCCGGTTGGGTAAAGCTACAGCAATCGTTACCGGAGGTGCCGAAGCAGCTATCTGCCCCGCAGGTGTATGTGGTTTCACAGCCATGCATGCGCTTTCAACCCGTAACGATGACCCGAAGACGGCCAGCCGTCCCTTCAGTGCCAGCCGTGACGGATTCGTAATGGGCGAAGGTGCCGGATGCCTCATCTTAGAAGAATTGGAGCATGCCAAGGCTCGTGGTGCGAAGATTTATGCAGAGTTGGCTGGAGTAGGTATGTCTGCAGATGCTCACCACCTGACAGCTTCTCATCCTGAAGGATTAGGAGCCAAACTCGTGATGCAGAATGCATTGGAAGATGCCGAAATGAAGCCTGAAGATATTGATTATATCAATGTACACGGTACATCAACTCCTGTAGGCGATGTTTCTGAGTGCAAGGCTATCAAAGACGTATTCGGCGAACATGCTTACAAGCTCAATATCAGCTCTACCAAATCCATGACCGGACATCTCTTGGGAGCTGCCGGAGCCGTAGAGGCCATTGCCTGTACATTGGCTATCCAAAACGACATTGTGCCTCCCACCATCAACCATACCGAGGGAGACAACGACGAAAACATTGACTATGCTATGAACTATACTTTCAACAAAGCCCAGAAGCGTACCGTCAATGCTGCTCTGTCAAACACTTTCGGTTTCGGTGGACACAACGCCTGTGTAATTCTTAAGAAATACGTAGATTAATTTTTTAGCCGTGTTTCTGATAGATAATATCCTTTTACCAATAAGTCTCCCTTTCCGCAAGGAGAGGAAGACTTATTGTGTTTTAAAACGTATCCTCGGATTTTATCCCCGACACCTTCATTACTATAAGCAGGCACTGATGCACAAATCCATGCATCAACGTACAGCTGATGGCCAACGCGTAAACAACGAACGTTTGGAATTTTTGGGTGATGCAATCTTGGGTGCCGTAGTAGGTGATGTTGTCTATCATCATTTCAGTGGTAAACGCGAAGGATTTCTCACCAACACACGTTCCAAACTGGTGCAACGTGAGACACTCAACCGCGTAGCCGTAGAGATTGGGTTAGACAAACTCATCCAATCCTCCATCTCCAGTTCCAGCCACAACAGTTACATGTGTGGAAATGCTTTCGAAGCCCTTATTGGAGCCATCTATCTCGACCGGGGATACCATTGTTGCATGAAGTTCATCAACAAGCGCATTCTGCACCGTCTGCTCGACATTGACAAGGTTGCCAATAAGGAGATGAACTACAAGAGCAAACTCATCGAATGGTGTCAGAAAAAGAAAGTAAGCTTTGAATTCCGCATCGTAGGCCAACACCGTGAACGTAGCGAATCCTACAGTCCTGTCTTCGACAGTCAGGTATTGCTTGAAGGCATCGTGTGTGGTGAAGGTTCGGGATACAGCAAGAAGGAGAGCCACCAATTAGCCGCTAAAGTAGCCTATAAACGCATTCGTAGCAACAAAGAACTGGCTGAACAAGTCTTTGCCGCCAAGGAAGAGCGTAAAAACCTTCCCTCACCTGTACAAGAAGAATCAGCCGAAGATATTTCTGCAGCAATTGAACCCAATGAGACACCAACTACAAATGTTACTGCAGACACAAACTATTTCTCCGAAGCAGAAATCATCTCCATTCCCCCAATGGCAACAACCATTCATTTAGAGGTTCAAGAAGAAGAGCTCTACTCCAAGGAAGATGATGTACTGACAGAAGTTCCGCAGCACTTCACCAAAGAATATTGATTAAATCCGCCCACGCGGCAATATATTTTCCCATTCGTGGTTTATACTATAAATGGGACAGGAAATCGCATTTTCAGCCCCGTAAATCATTCAAAACTATGAAACCGAAGCAACTCCTTATATTTGTCATTTTAGCCTCTCTAACGGCTTCGCAACAAGCCTGTGCCCAAAAGTATTCGTCCGAGGACACTTCTTTATCGGATGAAAATGCGATGTCCATGCCATTCAGCAAGGTCATCAATCCCTATGTCCCTGCAGAGATGACCTTTGCCGACAAGCTGATTGACCTCCGTCGTGCTGATTTGCGTGAGCGTATGGATCGCGAACTTATCACCTTCACCTACGGCCACACCACTACCCTGCTTATGATTAAGCGGGCCAACCGTTATTTCCCCATCATCGAACCGATTTTGAAAGAGTGTGGTGTACCCGACGACCTCAAATACCTGATGGCTATCGAGAGCAGTGTCGATATCCGCGCCCTTTCTCCCGCCAAGGCTGCCGGTTTGTGGCAATTCATGCCTGCCACGGGTAAGGAATATGGTCTTGAAGTCAACACCAACGTCGACGAGCGTTACCATGTGGAAAAGGCCACCCGTGCTGCCTGCCAATACCTGAAGGACGGCTATGCCAAGTATGGCGACTGGCTCACTGTAGCCGCCAGCTACAATGCCGGCTTTGCCCGCATCACCAGCGAATTGGAAAAACAGAAATCAGAGACTTCTATGGATATGTGGCTCAACAAGGAGACTTCGCGATACATGTTCCGTATCCTGGCCGCCAAACAGATGTTTGCTTCGCCTTGCCGCTATGGTTTCATGCTTCGTGCAGCCGACCTCTACCCCACCCTCCCTACCAAACCTTACGAGGTGAAGGCCACTATTGCCGACCTCGGAGCCTTTGCCCGCAAACAAGGTGTCCCCATGTCCCTTCTCAAAGAGGCCAATCCTTGGCTCATCAGCAACACCCTTCCCGTCCGTCCCGGTGGAAAGACCTATGTCATCCAATTACCCATCATGGATAAGTGGACTTACGATCCCACTGCCACCGCACCTCATAACCGTGCTTGGGTGGTGGAGTGAAGGTGTATGGGGATAAAGTCAAAATGAATTTATCCGTGTAATCCGCGAAGTTTCCTTGAGCAAGCGAAAAATCCGCGCCTAAATTTTCCTCTATATTGAAATAGAAAAGAATGCTAATCTTACGGGCATAAGATTAGCATTCTTTCTTGTGTATGATTACTATTCTTTCAGCCATTGTGCTGAAAGGAGGAACTCACTATTATACTAGTGTATATTTGTGGCAAAAGTAAAGTCTAAAATCACTCTTTGCCTGTCAATTCTTCCAGTTTCTTTGTCAAGGCATTGCCTCGCAAATTTGTGGCAACAATCTGACCGGTTGAGCAATCTATAAGGAAATTGGCGGGTATGCCCTGCACACCGTATGCTTCGGTGGTATTCTTTGCGTCCGTACGCAGGACGTTTGTCCACTCCATTCCCTTTTCCTTTATAGTCTGCATCCATTTGTCCTTGTCTTCTTCCTTATCGATGGACATGGAGTATATTTCGAATCCCTTACCATGGAATCTGGTGTAAGCCTCCTTAAGATGGGGCACTTCCCTCATGCAGGGACCGCACCAAGTAGCCCAAAACTCCAACAGAACGTATCTGTTGCCATCCCTTTCTATAACGCTCTTCAACGAAAGTTCCTTGCCGTCAGTGCTTTCCCCCGAAATGTTCTTGTAAGGGTTTCCGGGTTGGACGGTCTTTGCAAGTTCAGCCATTTGTCGTTCCCGTTCCATCTTCTTTTCTATCTTTGCGACAAGGTCTGCATATTTCCCATCTTTGTGTGCAGCATACAAGTCACTCGCCAGTTCTAACCTCATATCGTTGAACATGGATGCCTCGTACCGTTCAAACAGATAGACGCCCAACAGATTGCCAACGTTCTCCTTGATGTACGGATAGATGAAAGGATAGAGCGTTTCGGGGCGTACAGATGGATGGCTCTTGAAAAGGCTGTCCAATGCCTGACTGAATTGCATGCTGGCGTTGTTGAGCGGTGTACCCGTTGCTGTGCGATAGTGGGCACCTTTCCACTCCCCGATTCTAATTTCTCCCAGTTCCACAAACAATTCGACAATCTCTACTTCATTGGCTGTCAACGAATCGGCAACCCCGACTACTGCTATGTACGGAGTTTCCACACGCCCCTCCAATACGAAAGAGTGATTCTTGACAACCGTGGAATCCACCACTGGAATCTCCTTGGATTCTACGGATTTGATTAAGTACACTTTCTTCCCATCGGCAAAGTCCGAAGCCTTTCCCGTAATGGTGAATTTGTTTTCTTGCCCAACCACCGTGCACGGCATCAGGCTCACGATGGCCAGCGTCAGCGCCGCCATCAGAATGCTTTTCTTTCTCATAATTTCTATAATTTTGTTTGTCTTACTTTTCCTGGTACTCTTCTTTGTGGCAAAAATAGTCGTTTCCCATCTCTCCTCCAAGGGTAAAGTCAAAAAACGTCTGTTTCTGGTGCCAGAATGTCTAATTTTTAGACACCTACATATTATATAAGCGTATTTTTGCGGTAAAAGTAAAGTCTAAACTTTGCTTTTTCAGAGAAAAAATCTAAAAGTTCCCGTTTGGAAGTGGCGGAAAATCTAAAAACTTCCATTTTGATTTTCTTTTTGTCCAAAAGTGAGGAGATTTGAGGTACTTTTGATTGTCGGATTATACCCGAAAAGGTATATTTTGCAACGTGGATAATATTTTTATACCCGAAAGGGTGTAATTCGGATTATTGTTGTTAACTTTGCACCCGAAAGGGTATAATTTATGGAACAGATGACATTAGCCAAGTATGTAAAAGCAATGCGCAGGCAGTATAACCTTACGCAAGTGGAGCTGTCTGAAAAATCGGGGGTAGGACTTCGCCTTGTTCGTGAATTGGAACAAGGTAAACAGACACTTCGCATGGATAAGGTAAACCAGATATTGAACCTCTTTGGTAGTGAAATAGGGGTAGTTCAGATGATTAAAAGTGAAGAATAATGAAGCAGGCTACAATATTATTGCGTGGCATCAGGGCAGGTGTTCTTACGGAAAATGAAAACGGATACACCTTCCAATATGATGCAGGTTTTCTCGCTTCAGATGAAGCTGAGGCCATCAGCCTTACCCTTCCTTTGACAGAGAAACCATATAAGGAAAAAATCCTTTTTCCCTTTTTTGACGGACTAATTCCCGAAGGATGGTTGCTTGATATCGCAGAAAAGAATTGGAAAATTGATGCTCGCGACCGCATGTCCTTGCTCATGGCTTGTTGCAAAGACTGTATTGGTGCAGTAGGTGTTGAACCCATAACAGATGAAATGGAGTGATGACTATGGAAAAATGTCTTTATTGTTACAAAGAACTTGCGACAGGAGAAAAAGATTTTCATAAAGCCTGTTCAAAGAAAATGTTCGGAACACCGGTTGTACCCGAATTGCCTTATACGCGTGAAAACCTGGCAGATCTTGCCCGACAAGTGATACGGAGTCAGACAACGCTCACAGGAGTACAGGCCAAATTGTCGTTAGACATAAATAAAGGAAGTAAAAGCGGAACAGACCGTTTTACCATCGTAGGGTTATGGGGACGATATATCCTGAAACCACAAACAGAAAGATTCCCCTATTTGCCTGAGGTTGAAGACTTGACGATGCATTTGGCCGAGTTGGCCAAAATCCGAACGGTCCCTCATTGTTTGGTGCGCTTTGCTGATGGTGAGCTGTGCTATATCACACGTCGTGTAGACCGTACTTCCAAAGGGGAGAAACTTCCTATGGAAGATATGTGCCAATTGGCAGAACGGTTGACCGAACATAAATATAAAGGCTCTTATGAACAAATAGCGAAGGTTATACAGAAGCATTCCTCTGCTCCTAAATTGGATTTGGTCAATTATTGGGAATTGGTGGTTTTCTCATGGATAACGGGAAACGCGGACATGCACTTGAAAAACTTTTCCCTTTATAGCAGACAATCGGGAATTTACACACTCTCACCAGCCTACGATATGTTATCCACGGCTTTAGTAATGCCTGAAGATACCGAAGAATTGGCTTTGACCTTGAATGGGAGAAAACGGAAAATAAAGAAGTCCGATTTCGAGGTTGCCATGCAGGCTTCGGGCTTAGATAAGAAGGTGGTGGATAA
Organism: Phocaeicola sp.; assembly: GCA_045647865.1. Taxonomy (GTDB): domain Bacteria; phylum Bacteroidota; class Bacteroidia; order Bacteroidales; family Bacteroidaceae; genus Phocaeicola_A. The sequence goes on along the minus strand of JAZRMW010000010.1, from coordinate 458 downwards.
CGTATTCAACAAATTTCTGAAAGCCCAAGACAAATGGTTTGAGTTTATCAACGGTTCTTTCCTTCCTGATGACATGCAGGAACGGTATCGGGTGATTATTGCAGATAAACTTGCAATGCTACGATGATGATCTGAATAGTTGACAAGGTTTCTGTTGACGAGGTGATGAATGAGCTATTTGGTCAGATACTTTTCGACTGTCTTCACCATGTTTTCGCCACGGAATTTAAGATCCATTTCAAGGATTCTGCCTTCAGGAGAGAGAAGTACCAGGGTAGGAATGCCTGTTACTTGGTATTGTTCCATGGCAATCTTCTCCGTGTCTATGATTTGTGGCCACGTCATTCCTTCCTCTTCAATGGCTTTGGCCATATTTTCAGGCTTGTCCCATGTGAATATGCCGACAATGGTCAATCCGCAGTCTTTGTACTGATTATGAAGTCGGATCGTAGCCATGT
>JAZRMW010000009.1:0-28430 GCA_045647865.1 Phocaeicola sp. | reverse complement strand
ATGTTCTTCTGCAAACGGATGGTACGGATGCCACCGATAACCTCCTTCACGGCTTCGAAGTTCTTCACGATAGATTCGTCACAAACGGTGGGGATATTGAGCTCCTGTACCATCAGACTTTCACCTTCCTTACGGTCGTAGAGATGTTGCCAAAGTTCTTCAGTGATGAACGGCATGAAGGGGTGGAGCAACTTCAAGAGGCTGTCGAAGAAACCGAGAGTCTTCTCATAAGTTACGCGGTCGATGGGTTGTGGTTCACCATTGATGTAAGCGGGTTTCACCATCTCCAGATACCAACTTGAGAATTCGTCCCAGAAGAGTTTATATACAGCCATCAATGCTTCGCTCAGACGATATTTGCCAAAGAGATCGTCCACTTCGGCTGCCGTCTTGGCCAACATGGCTTCAAACCATTGGGTAGCCAAAGCTGCATATTCGGGTTGTTCGATGTCTGCTACCTGCCATCCCTTCACGAGGCGGAAGGCATTCCATATCTTGTTGTTGAAGTTACGTCCCTGCTCGCACAATGCATCGTCGAAGAGAATATCATTACCGGCAGGGGCTGAAAGCATCATGCCCATACGTACACCATCGGCACCGAAGCGGTCGATGAGATCCAGAGGGTCAGGACTATTTCCCAATGACTTGGACATCTTGCGACCTAATTTGTCACGTACGATACCCGTGAAATATACGTTCTTGAACGGCATGTCGCCCAAGTACTCATAGCCGGCCATAATCATACGAGCCACCCAGAAGAAGATGATATCCGGACCTGTCACCAAGTCGCTGGTGGGATAGTAATACTTAATTTCTTCGTTACCAGGATTGTTGATGCCATCGAACAAAGAGATGGGCCAGAGCCATGATGAGAACCAAGTGTCAAGACAATCATCATCCTGACGGAGATCGGCCATGGTCAAGTTGGCATTGCCTGTCTTTTCTTTTGCCAATTCAAGCGCTTTGTCTGCATTTTCGGCTACCACATAACCACCTTCGGGCAAGTAGTATGCAGGAATGCGGTGTCCCCACCAAAGTTGGCGACTGATACACCAGTCCTTGATGTTCTCCAACCAGTTACGATAAGTGGTTTTGTATTTGGGAGGATAGAACTTCAATTCGTCGTTCATTACGGGAGGCAAAGCCATATCTGCAAAATGCTGCATCTTGAGGAACCACTGCATAGAGAGTTTCGGCTCGATGGCTACACCAGTACGCTCTGAACAACCCACCTTGTTGGTGTAAGCCTCTACCTTCTCCAAGAGTCCTGCATCGGCCAAATCCTTTTCAATCTGTTTGCGCACGTCGAAACGATCCATACCTACGTACAGACCGGCCTCTTCGCTGAGTGTGCCGTTATCGTTGAAAATATCAATAGAAGGAAGATTGTACTTTTCGCCCAACATATAGTCGTTAACATCGTGAGCCGGAGTAACCTTCAAGCATCCTGTACCGAACTCTACATCTACGTATTCGTCTTCGATAACAGGGATAACTCGGTTCACTAACGGAACAATCACTTTCTTGCCCTTCAACCATTCGTTCTTCGGGTCGTTGGGATTGATACACATGGCCGTATCACCCATGATGGTTTCGGGACGGGTTGTGGCCACGATGGCATAACGTCCTTCGGCATCGCCCTCCACCTTGTAGCGCAGATAATAGAGTTTGCTGTTCTCTTCCTTGTAGATAACCTCCTCGTCACTCAAAGCGGTAAGCGCCTTGGGGTCCCAGTTTACCATGCGCACGCCGCGATAGATGAGTCCCTTGTTGTAGAGGTCAACAAACACCTTGATGACACTCTCGCTACGGAGTTCGTCCATCGTGAATGAGGTGCGGTCCCAGTCGCATGATGCACCCAACTTGCGCAACTGCTTGAGGATGATACCACCGTGTTCGTCTGTCCATTCCCAAGCATGCTTCAAGAACTCTTCGCGGGTCAAGTCAGTCTTCTTGATTCCTTGCTGAGCCAAACGGTTCACCACCTTGGCCTCGGTGGCAATCGAAGCATGGTCAGTACCCGGCACCCAGCAGGCATTGTATCCCTTCATGCGGGCACGGCGTACCAGGATATCCTGAATGGTATTGTTGAGCATGTGTCCCATGTGGAGCACGCCCGTCACATTGGGCGGCGGGATAACGATGGTATAAGGCTTGCGTCCATCGGGTTTCGAACTGAATAGTTTATTGTCCAGCCAATACTGGTACCATTTCCCCTCCACATCAGCGGGATTGTACTTACTTGCTAATTCCATGTTTTATATCTGTTTTTTATTGTTTATTCATCCGTTTATGCCTTCAATCGGATAGATTTAGGCAAATTTCGTGCAAAAGTACAAATAATCATTGGATTACATGGCTCGTCAAGTCGTTTTTTTTATGATATACTCAACTTTTGCAAGTAGAAACCGCCTATGTTTATGAAGCAACGGCTGTCCGTTTGCGTTTCAAATGTGGGTTAATGTTTAAAGTTTAATGTTCAAAGTTTAAGATTTAAAGTTCAAGGTTCAAAGGGTACACGGATGAAACGGAATTGCCGGATGCTCACTTCTACATTGCGAGACGGACAAAATTATCAGAATTATTTTGTCCGTCTCTCTTTTTGTCATACCTTTGTCGCAAATATCATTGAACAAACTGAAAACCTATTGAATAAGTATAGATTTGACATGAAACAACCATTGTGGATAGCAGGAATGATGGCCGCCTTGATGGTCGGTTGTAACAACCGTCCTGTAAGCATTGACGAGCAAGTGGATGCACTCTATGACAAAATGCCGATGGAAGAGCGTGTAGCTCAACTTAGAAGCGGGTATATGGACGAACTTTTTGACAGTTTGGGGCATCTGGATACGGCCAAATGCCGCGAACTGATACCTTATGGTTTAGGACACTTCTCGCAATATGCCAGCCAAAAGCCTATGGATGCCAACGTTATCCGAGACCGCGTGGTGGCCGTGCAGGAATGGTTGATGAATCATACACCCAATGGTATTCCTGCTCTCTTTCACGAAGAGGTGCTGACGGGTGTCAACACCAGTGGTGCCACCATCTACCCCCAACAGATCGGACAAGCTTGTTCGTTTAATCCTGAATTGGCTGAACTGAAAACTTTGCAGACGGGTATTGCCCTGCGAAAGATGGGCGGTGTATTGTCGCTTTCTCCGATGGTGGACGTGTGTCGCACACCCAGTTTCAACCGGTTGGAAGAATCCTATGGAGAAGACGGATACCTTTCTGCCGTCATGGGGACAGCCTTTGTACGCGGTTTGCAACAAGGAGACTTGAAGAAAGGAGTAGGTACTTGTTCGAAGCACTACCTCGGATATGGAGGCGGTGGCGATGCGGATGAAAAGGAGATGATGGAAGAAATCCTGCTTCCACACGAGACCATGATACGTTTGGAAGGTAATCGGGTAGTCATGCCCGGTTATCATGCCGTACACGGAACCAATTGTGTGGCTAACAGCGAAATATTGGAAGACATCCTGCGCGGATACGTAGGTTTTGACGGCATGGTGGTGAGCGACTATACTTCCATTGATCAGCTGCCCGGATATGAGAATGCCATGCAAAAGGCGGCTGCGGCCATCAATAACGGTAACGATGTTGATTTCCCCCACGGAGCAAACTATCAGTATCTGCCCGAAGCCATCGAACAGGGGCTTGTGAAACCCGAAGTGTTGGAGCGTGCGGTAAAACGGGTTCTCAAACACAAATATCTTTCCGGCCTTTTCGATGAAGATGCTTATCTATACAGTTCAGAGCCTATTACCCTCGACACGCCCGAAGAGCGTCAGACTGCTTATGACATTGCCTCCCAGTCCATCGTCCTGTTGGAGAATAACGGCATCTTGCCGTTGAAGGATGTCAAGAACATCCTCGTGACAGGTCCCAATGCAAATTCCATATGGGCTATGTGCGGCGATTATACTTTCCCGGCCATGTCTTACTTCTGGAAACGCATCATGAATGAAGATGCCTATGCCGAACCACACATCGTGAAACTGCTTGAGGGTATGAAATCGCGAAAAACCGATAGCATGAATATCCTTTACTCACGTGGATGTGATTGGACAGAAGAAATAGAGACTAAGTACACCAAGGGCGGTGACGAACGAGCATGGGAATACCAAACCTTGCACCGCAAAGTGGAATCTGGCGAGAAGGCAGACAAGGCTGAAGCACTGAGGATGGCCAAAGGTTGCGATGTCATCATTGCAGCCATGGGGGAGAATGTCATGTTGTGTGGCGAGAACCGTGACCGTCAAGGTCTGCGCCTGCCCGGTAAGCAGGAGGAGTATGTAGAAGAACTGCTTGCTACAGGCAAACCCGTTGTCTTGGTCATGTTCGGTGGTCGTGCACAAGTGGTTTCTGGTGTTGCCGAACGTTGTGCTGCCGTCATCCAAGCTTGGTATCCGGGCGAGGAGGGAGGCAATGCTGTAGCCGACATTCTTTATGGTCATGTATCTCCATCAGCCAAGCTGAGCGTAAGCTATCCCAATACCGAAGTTTATGAGCCTATCTGCTACAACTATTCCACAGAAAGAGATGTACGAGTTGCATGGCCTTTCGGTTATGGATTGAGTTATACTTCCTTTGCGTATTCTAACTTGCAGATAGCCAAAGAGGTGTTCACTACTGACGAATCCATCACCCTCTCTTTCAACGTGAAGAATACGGGTACAGTGAAAGCCGATGAGATTACCCAAATCTATTTGTCTCCGGCCGATGGGAACACAAGTATCCGTCCCATTCAGCTGCAAGGATTTGCCCGTGTAGCATTGGAGCCTGGAGAGAGCAAGCAGGTAGAAGTAAAGTTGTATATCGAACAACTGGGTTACTATAGCAATAATGGACAACGCCAGTGGAACATCACTCCTGGAATCTTTACCATCCAAGTGGGAGCCTCATCTGAGGATATCCGTCTGAAGGAGGATATTCGTCTGAAAGGTGAAACTGTAGTAAAGCAGTTGAGAGACTATTACTTCTCGGAAAGTACGATAAAATCATGAGATTCTACAAATCCTATCATTCCAACGTCGTATCGGTAAGAATTAAATAAATCCTAAAAAATAAAGAATCCATTTTTAATCAAATCATTATGCGAAAAGTTGTATTGGCAATCATCGCACTGTGCGCTACCACATTAGGTTTTGCACAGCCTGCAGGCGGCTTCGGAGGATTCCAGATGCCGCAAGTGAAACTGGAAACTTCCCAGCAATGGAAAGATGTCAACTATGCTGGCGATGATCAGGCTTACCACACCTGTGACATCTATTTGCCCAAACAAGAAAAGGCAAGCTATCCCGTAGTCATCCATATCTACGGAAGTGCTTGGTTCAGTAACAGTGGTAAGGGGGCGGCCGACCTTGGTACTATCGTGAAAGCATTGCTTGATGCCGGTTATGCCGTAGTATGCCCCAACCACCGTTCAAGCATGGATGCTCCATGGCCTGCTCAGCTCCATGATATCCGTGCTGTCATTCGTTTCGTGCGTGGCGAAGCCAAGAGGTATAAGTTCGATTCTTCGTTCATCGCTACCAGTGGATTTTCTTCCGGTGGACATTTGGCATCGACAGCCGCCACAACCAGTGGCTTGAAGCTAACCAAAGTGGGAAGTTATGAAATCGACCTCGAAGGAGCGTTGGGAGACTATACTCAAGAGAGTAGCATCGTCAATGCCGCTTGTGATTGGTCAGGCCCCGTTGACCTCACAGCCATGGATTGTGGTGAGCACATGACAATGGGTGAAAACAGTCCCGAAGATGTTCTGTTGAAGTCCAAACTCTCGCAAGAACCGGACAAATACTATAGTTTGAGTGCTACCCACTATGTGGATGCCAACGATCCTCCCATTATCATCTTTCATGGAGAGAAGGACAACGTGGTTCCTTGCTGCCAAGGCAGGAAATTTTACGAATTGTTGAAGGCTGCCGGTGTGAAGACCGAAGCGACTTTCGTTCCCGAAGGCGGACACGGTATGGGTATGTACTCCAAAGAGAACTTGAACAAGATGGTGAACTTCCTTAACGAAGCACAGAATGGTGGATCCGCCAATGCAGAGCCGCAGTCACGCATCATAGAAGAGGGTGGTACTGGGGCTTACAAAGCCATCATGAAAGAAGACTTCAGCCTGCCCGAACACACCATCTTCGTGCCGCAGGACCTTTCAATTTTTAATGAAAAGAATCCGCTTCCCGTACTCGTATGGGGTAACGGTGCTTGCTCCAACTCTCCGTTCGAGCACATCAACTTCCTCAACGAGATTGCCTCTCACGGTTACATTGTATTGGCTACCGGTGTCATTCCCATGACCGATGAATGGTACAAAGGCCCTATGTCGAGAACCGAACAGCAGATAGAGTCTATGGACTGGGCTTTCGCACAGAATGCTGACCCCAATTCTCCCTATTACCAGAAGATTGACGTGAAGAACATCTGCGTGGCCGGTATGTCATGCGGTGGTTTGCAGACTCTTTACAACTGTGCCGACCCACGTATCAAGACTCTGATGGTTTGCAACAGTGGACTCTTCAACCAACAGAATGCCCATCAGGCTGTAGGTGGAATGCCCATGCCATCGAAAGACAAATTGAAGGAAATCCACACCTCCATCATGTATATGCTCGGTGGTGAAGAGGATATCGCCTATGGCAACGGTATGGACGACTTCAAACGCATCGACCATGTACCCGCTTGTGCCACCAACCTCCCCGTTGGCCACGGTGGCACTTACCGTCAGCCTCACGGTGGTGAATACTCCATCGTAGCCCTTGCATGGCTCGACTGGCAGTTGAAGGGCGACAAGAAAGCCTCCAAGATGTTCGTCGGCAAGAAATGTGGCATCCTCAAGCGCAAGGATTGGACTATCGAAAAGAATGCCGCTTTCAATAAACTGAAATAAAAATGTAAAGATACAGAGTCCTACAACCTTAAGAAGTGGAGTATAGCCTTTGTTTTGTGGCTGTACTCCACTTCTTGTTAGAGTGCTACTTGATGTGAGTTCGAAATAAGGAGCAGAGCAACTACAATTTTAGGCGGGGAGCCTACGGCCTCCGTCGCACAGAACACTATGCTCCCCTCGCAAAACACGGATGGACATTTGACCTATTGGTCACAAATTACACGGTATATACAAGCCGCGGAATCCGTGAAGCTTTCTTAAGTAAAGTGATAAATCCGTTCTAAAATCTGTTTATTTCTGAGCAAAAGCCCGCTCCAAGTCTTGCGAAATATTGATAAGGAAATCACCCATCCGCTCGAAAGCATTCACAATGTCCATGTAATAGACACTGGTCTGGTAGTTCTTGCGATTGTTCTCGATAGCTTCAATTTCAGAATCTCGAAGGTCGCTTCTAAGGTTGTTGATGCGTTCCTCTGCATTGTAGGCATTGGATATTTCAACGAGTTGCCCCTTATGGGCAGCCATCAGATTGGTTATCATCACATCGTATGCATTCTCTACCGCATCAGCCATGTTTTCCAGTTTCTTGACTGTATCCTGGTCAAATGTCTTGTTGTGGATATTCCGTCTGGAGAGGATACGACTAATGGACTCACCGGAGTCACCAAGCGACTCCAATTCACCAATAATCTTATACATAGCTTTCACCTTGATTGAAGTATCCTTACTGATGTCGCCTGCAGATACCGCATTTAGGAATGCCGCAATCTCATATTCGATACGGTCTGAGATTTCCTCGTATTTTACTAACTTGTTACGGAGTTCCTCAAACTTGTCAGGATCAGTTTCGCAAATAGCATCTTTGGCATAGGCAAGTCCCTTTTGGGAAATCTGGGCAAAATGGATAATCTCGTCAAAGGCCTGCTCGGTAGCCAATTCAGGAGTAGCCATTGGACCAGCAGAGATATACTTGAGGCGGAACACCTCGCCCTCCTGATTCTTCGGGGCTCTGACAATCCATACAACAGCCTTTTCGATATACTTCACCAACCACACCAGGATAAAAGTATTGATGGTATTGAACAACGTATGCAACATGGAAAGGCCGTACAAAGCAGCGGTACTTTCGGGCGAGTTTGGAGTGTTTACCGCAAATCCTTCTACTGCAGGATTGGGCAATCCGAACAACGTAGAGGTTATAAGGCCTACCACTTGGAGAAACGGATTGAACAATAGTAATGCCCAAATGACACCGAATACATTAAAGATGGTATGTGACATCGCAGCCCGCTTGGCCTGTGTGTTACCTACAGAAGCAGCGATATTGGCCGTAATGGTCGTACCAATATTCTCGCCCAATACCATAGCGCATGCCATATTGAACGGAATCCATCCCATGCTGAGCATGATGAGCGTAATTGCCATCGTTGCTGAGGAAGACTGGAGTACAAGGGTCAGAATTGTTCCAAAGGCAAGGAATATCAGCACTGAACCAAATCCATAGCTCGACCAAGCCTTGACAAAAGCCAACACTTCAGGTGTCTCATTCAAGTCCGGCACAGACTCCTTCATGAAAGAGAGACCAAGAAACAGAAGACAGAAACCCACAATGAGTTCACCAATGTTCTGTCGCTGACTCTTTTTGGAGTTGGAAAAGAGAAAACCGAATAGCATCAACGGGACAGCCAAAAGTGAGATATCTGCCTTGAATCCAAGCCAAGCCACAAGCCATGCCGTCACCGTGGTTCCGATGTTTGCTCCCATGATGACACCAATAGCCTGGGCGAGAGTCAACAACCCTGCATTCACGAAACTTACCACCATCACCGTGGTTGCAGAAGAAGATTGGATTACGGACGTGATACCCAATCCTGTCAATACACCCTTGAAGGGATTGGACGTCATTGCAGACAGAAAACCCCTAAGACGTTCACCTGCCGCCTTCTGCAATCCCGAACTCATCAGGTTCATTCCATAAAGGAACATACCCAATGCACCTAATAATGTGAAAATCTGAAAAAATCCCATGACAATAAATGTTAGCAGCTAAGTTCTTTTTTATCTGATCAATCTCTTTACTTCATACAACTCATATTCCAACATGTCTGAGCAGGGCTTGTATTCATAAGGAACAAACTCAAACAATTGGAGATATGCCTTCCCTGTTTGTTGACTATAATAAACATCCAGTCTTACGGCATTGCCTTTGTCCTCTTCGGACAGTTCAATCACTTCAGGCATAGTAGGTATTACAGACAACAGAGGGTTCTTCATCTCCTGCTGAAAATAATGCTCCTTTTTGAAGTAACCTTCATTAGTATCAGCATCTTTATACCCAGATTTCAGAATCAATGCAAGAACAATTCCTAAGACAGCAAGAGAGCCACCTGCAATATTAATACCTGTACCCACAGGAAGGGCCACAAGGATACAACCCAATACAATGAGTGAAACGAATACAGCAATGTCTTTGACAGAGCGTACTCTGACGAAATTCTTTTCCATTATTATGTTTTATCATTTAGTTATTATTGAATCATTTTCTGTTTATCCCCAATCGGAAAAACCGGCTGGGATTTATTCGGACGAACAAACAGGAATCCACTAAATGATAAGTTTACCAAGACTGATCAACCGATGGGCAGGCTTGATAAAAAAGGAATAAGAGATTAAATTGTTGTTAGGAATGAATTGAAGGGAACCAGCATCTGAAACTTTTCCGGTTTTATAGAATCCGCCAATATACCGTTGGGTAGAGGTTATCCTTTTAACAGAGCTTTGCAAACGTTGGCTGTTTGCAAAAGAGACATTACGGGGCGGAAGGCACCATTCTGCTTCAGTATGCCAAAATCCCGTATCACAAGATACCACATTGGCAGCACATTCTGCTTCCACACTATCTTCAATGGACACATCAACTTTTGCCGTGCCATCATAGTAGAGCACCGCAAAAATGAATAGAATCAGATATCTAAGCCAATGTTTCATTCCTATCACGGAAATATTTTGGTACAAAATTAGCCTTTATTTCCTAATATAACAAAATCCAGCCCTCATTTACCTGAATCTTTAACAAGTATTTAGAAGCCTGTTGAATTCCTCTTCACATTTCCCTCATTACAAGAATCGTTTTTTTTGCCTTAACTTCTTTATCAATCCGACATCTCCCTGTTCGCCTCGCTCAAAAGCGAAGAACTAAAACCTACCTTTCCTAAGACTTTGTCACTCTCAGTAAGACGGCAAAGCAGACTTGGTTTCTTTACCCCTTCTCGAAGCGTAATGCACCCCTTCCTTTATTTATACATTTTTATTTCTTCTCTGGCACATACTTTGCCCCCACTCCTTGTGTATAGACATTATTTACCCAACTGGTCCAATCACAACCAAGCCTGCATATACTTTTTGATAGCATTCGATTCGCTCAGTAGTTTGATAAACTCTTGCGCCGAATGTTTTCGATAGACATCTTTCAGCATATGTACACATCCTACCATGTCATTATCAGGTACATCTATAGGAATAGCCTTTACGCCCTGCTTGTTGTATATGGTGGCTTCGGACAGAACGGTAACCAGCTCGCTCTGCTTGATCAGTTGCAACAAGATATGAACTTCGTTCAACTCAATCATCACACGCAGATTGGTCGGATGCTGCGACAGGATACGTTCGAAGGCATTGCGGGCCTGCAAGCCGCGGGCGGGCAAAGCAATATCGTAAGCAGCTATCTCAGACAACGTCACCCGTTCTTTTTCAGCCAAAGGATGAGACTCATTCACAATGGCAGACAGATGATTATTGAACAGGATATGCGACTCTATCCCGTCATAACTTCGGGTAGGTTTGAAAGCCAACACAAAATCCACCTCATGACGCTCCAGCATCTCCATCAATTCAGCCATAGGCTTATAATAGACATTCAGTTTCACTTGCGGATACAGTTTCATGAAATAGAGCAACGTCTCAGTGAAAATAGGGCTAAAAGTGAATGTCACACCGATGTTCAGTTCTCCAGTCAACAGATGCTGCAAATCATGAATGCGCTCCATGCACGTGTTGGCCATGTGAATAGTGCGCAAAGCCAATGGTAGCAGTTCCTTGCCCGATTCGGTCAGGTAAACAGCATGGCTGTTGCGCTCGAACAGTTGAGTATTCATCTCCTGTTCGAGCTGCCTGATTTGTTGCGACAATGTGCTTTGAGTAATGAACAGAGCTTTTGCCGCTTCCGAAAAATTGAGCTTCTCGGCTGCTTTTACAAAATATTTCAATTGTCTGAGTTCCATCTCTGCCAAAAAGTAACAATCAAATCAATCCACTTGTACCCAAAAAGATAAGCATAGTATAGCCAAGTACCAGACCAATGATGCCGATGGTAATACCAACAACTTCCATATCCTTTTGCTTGATGAATCCGGTAGAGTGTGCCAACGCGTTAGGAGGAGTACTGATAGGCAACACCATAGCCAAAGAAGAACCGATGGCAACACCTATCAACAGGGTGCTTACTCCCCCCATAGGAGCTAGCTGAACACTCATGGCCATACCTGCTGTTCCTAAAATAGGCACCAATAAAGCGGCCGTGGCCGTATGCGAAATGAAGTTTGCCATCGCATAACAAATTAATCCCGAACCGACGATAACCACCATGGGCGACCAATTGTCAAACGGAATGGAAGCTACCAACTTTTGGCCAAGTCCTGACTCATTCAACGCTACCCCTAAGGCAAAACCGCCAGCCACCATCCACAGAACACTCCAGTTGATTTCCTCCAAATCGCGCTTGGTGATGACTCCTATCAGACAGAATACTGCCACAGGAATCATAGCCACCACATTGGCATTGACACCCGTTACCTTATCCGTCATCCATAGCAGAATAGTGACAGCAAAAGTAATGTACACTATGATGGAACGCCAATCTTTCTTGGCTTCGCCTTCAATATTCAATTCGATGGTCTTCTGTTTGAAAGGAAAGAGTTTGAGCAACAGTATCCAAGCCAAAAAGAGCATTACCAATGTAAAAGGAATCATGAATGCCATCCATTCACCGAAGCCTATACCTAAATTAAGTCCTTCCGGGTCGTTCAAGTATTTCAAGGCAATAGCATTTGGAGGAGTTCCGATAGGAGTACCCATACCACCCACATTAGCGGCAACGGGAATGGCCATGGCAAGAGCAATTTTTCCCTTGCCGTCAGCGGGAAGTGCCTTAAGAACTGGAGCCAGGAAAGTAAGCATCATGGCTGCTGTTGCAGTATTGCTCAAGAACATGGAGAATACGGCAGTCACTACCAAAAAACCTAATAAGACGTTCTTCGACTTAGTTCCAAAAGGTTTGAGTAACACACGAGCCAGCATCGTGTCGAGTCCCGTCTTGGTCGCCGCAATGGCCAAGATGAATCCACCAATAAAAAGCATGATGATGGGATCTGCAAAACAGTGCATCAACGATGTATATTTGATAGTTTTCCCTAATCCTTCCACATCGGAGAACAACCATAAACTACTGTCGGACACCGTGAGCAGAAGCAGGGTGACTACAGCCACCGAAGTGGTCCAAGAAGGAACAGCCTCGAACACCCACATCAATGTGGCAAACACAAAGATGGCTATGACACGGTGCTGCACAACAGTCAGCCCTTCGATACCCCACGTTTCAACCGGCATGGCCCACAAACAAAGGGCTACAATGACGGGAATCAGCAAACGGATGATTCGTGACACTTGATTGTCCTTAGACAGACGCTTCTCTTTCTTCTCCTTATGGTAGGTCTCTACCATGTGGAATCCTTGGAATAACTTGAACATTTTAAAAAGAAATAGTTTTTATATAATTATTATGATTGCGTTATCACACAGCGCATTACCAATCTCTTGAAAAGATCTCATCACATACAACCCAACAGTCATACAGCATAAAAACTTATCCATATATCCTCTATTTGCTATATCTTATAAAATGGGGGGAAGATTCATCGTCACAACGTATCTTTCCCTTGGTTTTTTGCAGACGTGTTGCCTACATCTTATGTATGTTTAAAATTCCGCTGCAAAGATATGGGTAAATATGGACGTGCCGAAATTTTGGTTTACGAATGTTTCGATGATTGCCATCGGATTTACCGAAAGCAGTAATGGCAATAAAATATAAAAAGATATGTACACGCAGATTAGGATATCACAACGATGCTTGTGTCATCCTGTTATCCAAAAAGAATCAAGTCCAAACTTATTCCATCGTTTCAAGGGGAGAAACAGACTTGGTTTCTTTACCCCTTCTCGAAGCTATACCCATGAATAAAGAATTGATGATGACTTCACGTAGGAAGGTCAAAGAACATAATTCCGACATATAACAGCAAATTGATTCTTCTTTGTATTACATCTTCCTAATTTTAAAGTGGGTTCAATATGCCATGTTGTTGTATTTGACAGGAAAAGTTAAACAAGAAAGGGATGCGTGATGCACCCCTTTCTTTATTTATACAATTTCATTTCTTCTCCGGCACATACTTCGCCCCCACAACAAGGCGGTCACCAGAGAGATCCACCTCAAAGAGATTGGGGATGCGGATGTAGCGACCCACATCCTTGTGGCTATGAACTGACATCAACCACTTGCCTTCGAGGGTCTGGAAAAGCATACCGTGACCGAAGTTCGGTGGAGTGATAGGCTCTGCCTCGTGCACCCAAGGACCGTCAAGGGTTCCGCTCTCGGAATAGACCACGCCCTGCGTATAGACATTGTCCACCCAGCTGGTCCATATCATACCCAAACGACCGGTTCCGGTCTTGAAGAGGTACGGACCATCCGTCACCTTATTGGGACGCAGTTTGCCATCTTCTGTTTCACGACTCCACGGACATGAACTGGAGCGGAACATCAGTTTGCCTTCGCCAATGGAACCGCTCAAGTCGGGTTTCAACTCGATCTTTTCCATGGTGCCGTCCCAGTTTTGCAACCATTCTCCACAATATACCATGTAAGGTTTGCCATCGGTATCCACCCAGAAAGTTCCATCCAGTGTGGGTTGATTGTCGGGCAAATAGGTCGGGTCGGCCATGGGACGGTAAGGACCTTCGGCCTTGTCGCTCACGAGCACGTGGCTGGCACGACGAGGGATGACATTGCCACGCACGGTGTCAATCTTAATAGCTTCATTCGTGAAAGTGGCAAAGTAGTAGTACTTACCCTTGTACTCATGTAATTCTGCTGCCCATATCTGCGGACGCTTTCCCATCCACGAAGCAGTGTCGGTCAAGGCCACGCGGTAAGGACCTTCCCACAGGGCCAAATCCTTACTCTTCCACAATAGTCCGCCCGTACCGGTCATGTAATACATGTTGGTCTTCTTGTCGGCCAAGATACAGGGGTCACTCAGGCGGATACTATCCAGGGGGATGTCCGTACGGAAGCGGCGCGTCTTCTCGGGTTGTTCACTCTGTGCTTGTTCTGTCGCACTCGTTTTGTTTGCTTGCACACAGGCTGTCAAGGCCATCATCAGGCAAGCCATCAGGATAAAATTTCTTTTCATTATATAGTTGGATTTAAATTTTGCACATAATTCAACTTTCGCAAGTAAAGGAGTTACAGGAGTTTAGAAGTTACAGGAGTTTTCGCTTCGCTCAGGAGTTCAGACAATAGTATTGAATGCCATGTAAAAAGCCATAGTCGGAACTATTGTCTGAACTCCTGTAACTTCTGAACTCCTACACTCCTAAATAATTACCTCCTTACATTCCACATGCTGGCCGTTCCACCCGAACCGACGAGGACGTCGATGTTGGCTCCCTCCTTCTTCTCAATGATTTCCCAGGCACGCAGTTGGATGAACTGATCGGTGCTCAGGCCCAACTCCTTCTGATAAGCCTTGTCGGCAATGGCACGCTGGCGCTCTGCAGCCTCGCGGGCTACCAGCATCTCGCGGCGCGATTCCTCGGTACGCTTGGCCTGGTTGGCAGCTGCCGTGCGGTCCATCTCCTCTTTCTGCGGACCGTTGGGAATGGCACGTCCCACAATCACGTTCACCACTCTGATGGGCAGTTCGCGCTCCTTCGACAGGGTGGCAATGTGGTTCACCATGTCCTTCTTCACCATCAGGTTGATGCTGTCAAGCACTTCGCGATTCGACATCAAGTCGAACGGATTGTAGCGCGAAATGTAGCTGCGCACCGTATTGCGGTAGGTCTCCTGTATCACATTGGTGTACCAATTAGGGCCATAGAGTTCTATCAACTGGGGCGACTTGTTGTCAATCACCTGCAACTGTATCTGGGTGTTGAAGTCCAGCAGAGTGTTGTCGTTCGAGGTCACATCCTCCAGATTCTCATCGTATTTCTGGGGCACCATCGATACATATACGTTCTCGGTTGAGAACCATACCCACTCCGAACCCGTCTCTACCGGTGTGGGGTCAACTCCTTCTTCTCCAAAGAAATAAGGTTTATGAATCAACACTGCTTCCGTTCCCGCATTAGGGGTCACACGGTGACACGATGTAAGGCCGGCACACAGCAACAGGCCCATAGCCAAACATGTAAAAAGCTTTCTTGTCTTCATATTCTCTCCTAATTTTTATTATTAGTTATACTTATTTTGCATTATCTGCGACACAAAAGTACAGAATCGATAGCATTTGACAAAGAAAATCTTACATTTTTTCATCACTCTTAAACATAAGCGGAAATATCTTATACCGAAAATCGGTTTTGCCACACAGAAAAGCCCATTTGACTCTTGCATTTTTTAATCAGAGTAAAGAGAAAAGTTTAATCAGCAGTGGTGATTACATAATCAACAGTGCTAATCACATAATCACCACTGCTGATTACATGATTAGCACTGCTGATTAAAGTTTTGACTAAAGGAAAACTGAAAAAAGAGCAAGGCAAACTAATTTTTCTGTGTGGCAAAATTAAAAATGTAATTAAGGGTCTCTCCTTTTCTTATTTGAATCATCTCTTCAAAACGTATAAATATACAGCTGTTTTGTATATTTATACATAAATAGCGATTTATTATGCATCTTTTTGTCTGATAGCATAAAAAAACAGTTCTAAAGCTGTATATTATTTCATTTTTATTTGTACTTTTGCGGCTCGTTTGGAATAAATATACAAAATGAAGAAAAAAACGAACCGACTCGATACAATTAAAATGTTGATTTCAAGCAGAGAGATTTGTAGTCAAGAAGAATTACTGGATCTCTTGAGGGATGAAGGATTGGGAGTAACACAAGCAACCCTTTCACGCGACTTGAAACAACTGAAAGTTGCCAAAGCTTCAAGCATGACAGGCAAATATGTGTACGTGCTCCCTAATAGTACAGTATATCGCCGCTTGCCAGACAATGAAAGCCCTGCGCGCGAGATGATGAAGTTTACGGGGTTTGTATCCATCAACTTCTCTGGCAACATAGCTGTTGTCCGCACACGTCCGGGATATGCCAGCAGTTTAGCTTACGACATAGACAATCATAATTTGAATGAAATCGTAGGGACCATCGCCGGCGACGACACCATCATGCTGGTTATCCGCGAAGGGGTGACTCATGAACAGGTTCGTCTTGCCCTGCTCCCTATTGTACACAACCAATATTAACAGACAATCAGTCTAAATTATTATATTATATATAAGGTATAAGGAAATGGAGAATAAACCTAATATAGATGTGATGGTAGCCGATGCTTCGCACGAAGCATACGTGGACACCATTCTTGAAACCATCACTGCAGCCGCCAAAGTGCGCGGTACGGGTATCGCTAAACGTACCCACGAGTACGTGGCACAAAAGATGAAGGAGGGAAAGGCTATCATAGCCCTCTGTGAAGACGAATTTGCAGGATTCTGCTACATTGAGAGTTGGGGCAACAAGCAGTATGTAGCCAACTCAGGATTGATTGTAGTAGAAAAGTTCCGTGGACAAGGATTGGCCAAGCGCATCAAGCAGGCCGCCTTTACCTTGAGCCGTTTGCGATGGCCACATGCTAAACTCTTCGGACTCACCAGCGGCGGTGCTGTAATGAAAATCAACACCGAATTGGGATACGTACCCGTACCATTCGCCGAGCTGACCGATGATGAAGCTTTCTGGCGCGGATGTGAAGGATGCTGCAATCATGACGTACTGGAACGTACCGGCCGACGTTATTGCATTTGTACAGCCATGCTGTATGATCCTGAGAAACACGAAAAAACAATTTAAAAAGTATTAATAAAAATAAGACAATATATGGAAGCAAAGAAAAAAGTAGTAGTAGCATTCAGTGGAGGTCTTGACACCTCATACACCGTTATGTATTTGGCGAAAGAGAAGGGCTACGAAGTATATGCAGCTTGTGCAAACACCGGAGGATTCAGCCCCGAACAATTGAAAGCCAATGAGGAAAACGCCTACAAGTTAGGTGCCGTAAAATATGTAACCTTGGACGTGACAAAGGAATATTACGAGAAATCATTGAAATATATGGTTTTCGGAAACGTATTGCGCAACAACTGCTACCCTATCTCGGTAAGTTCTGAGCGCATTTTCCAAGCATTGGCCATTGCCCGCTATGCCAACGAAATTGGTGCAGATGCCATTGCCCACGGTTCAACCGGTGCTGGTAACGACCAAATCCGTTTTGACATGACCTTCCTCGTAATGGCACCAGGTGTAGAAATCATTACGCTCACACGTGACGGAAATCTGACCCGCCAAGAAGAGGTGGACTATCTGAACAAAAACGGTTACTTTGCCGATTTCACCAAACTGAAGTATTCGTACAACGTTGGTATTTGGGGAACCAGCATCTGCGGTGGTGAAATTCTTGACAGCACACAGGGACTACCTGAAAGCGCTTACCTCAAACATCCGACCAAGGAAGGTACAGAGCTGCTGAAACTCGGTTTCGAGAAAGGTGAACTCGTTTCTGTCAACGGCAAATGCTACGAAAACAAAATTGAAGCTATCCAAGCTGTAGAAGAAATCGGTGCTGCATACGCCATCGGTCGTGATTGCCACGTAGGAGACACGATTATCGGCATCAAAGGCCGTGTAGGTTTCGAAGCTGCAGCCCCTATGCTTATCATCGGTGCACACCGCTTCTTAGAGAAATATACCCTGAGCAAGTGGCAACAATACTGGAAGGAGCAGGTTGCCAACTGGTATGGAATGTTCCTCCACGAAAGCCAATATCTGGAACCAGTAATGCCAGACATTGAAGCAATGCTCACCAGTAGCCAGCGCAATGTGACAGGAGAAGTGACGTTAGAACTCCGCCCTTACAGTTTCCAGACTATGGGTGTTGACTCTCCCAATGATCTCGTCAAGAACAAACTCGGCGAATATGGCGAAACAGCCAAAGCATGGAGCAGCGAAGATGCCAAAGGATTCATCAAAGTTAGTTCTACGGCTTTGCGTGCCTATTATCTGGCACATCCTGATGAGGAAAGATAAGAATCCTCTGAAGATTGTTCAATAACAAATTAATGGATTATGGAAAAAAGACTCAGACGTTCAACAAGAGATTGTAAAATTGCAGGTGTATGCGGTGGATTGGCCGAATACTTCGACCTTGACTCTACAGTAGTTCGCATTGCTTACATTCTGTTAGCGTTCTTCTCTGCCGCTTTTCCCGGTGTAATCCTCTACATCATTATGATGTTGGTCATGCCGAAAGATAACATGCTTGAACAGAAATAAATTATGATAAAGATTGGAATACTTGGAGCAGCAGGCTACACGGGCGGTGAGCTCATCCGCTTGCTGATAAACCATCCCGAAGCAGAGATTGTATTTGCCAACAGCGAAAGTAATGCCGGCAACAAAATATATGATGTCCACGAAGGGCTGCTCGGTGATACAGAGTTGACATTCACCGATGAAATGCCTTTCGACAAAGTGGATGTTGTGTTCTTCTGTTTTGGTCACGGAAAGAGTGAACAATTTTTGAAGGAACACACCATCCCTGACCACGTGAAGATTATCGATTTGGCACAGGACTTCCGTCTCAAAGGGGACCACGACTACGTCTATGGTTTGCCGGAAGTCAACAAAGCCCAAATTGCGAAATGCGAGCATCTGGCCAACCCCGGCTGTTTTGCAACCTGCATCCAACTGGGCTTGTTGCCTGCGGCCAAACACGGATTAATAAAGAACGATGTATCCGTCAATGCCATCACCGGCTCTACGGGTGCAGGCCAAAAGCCCGCTGCAACGACACACTTTTCATGGCGGAGCGACAACTTCTCCGTGTACAAACTGTTCACACACCAACATCTGCACGAGATTTGCGAGACATTAAATACTTTGCGTCCAACCAACGCACCCGAAGTGGTGGATACACTGAACGAAGGCTTTAACATAACAGGTGATAAAGTCACCATTGATTTCATCCCTTACCGTGGCGATTTCGCACGCGGAATTTTCTGCACCGAAGTCATTACACTCGACAAGACAGTAGATGCCGATGAGATTGTAAACCTCTACAAGGAATTCTACCAAGATGCCGCATTCACCCACTACAGTGACAAAGCCATTGATCTGAAACAAGTGTTGAATACCAACAAAGCATTGATTCATGTCGATGTTTTTGGACGTAAGATTGTCGTTACTTCCATGATTGACAACCTATTGAAAGGCGCTGTAGGACAAGCCGTACAGAACATGAATATCATGTTTGGCATCAACGAAAGAACTGGATTGAATCTTAAACCGTCAGCTTTTTAACAAAACAATGGAACTTTTCGATGTTTACCCCCTTTTTGACATCAATATTGTCAAGGGAAAAGGTTGCCACGTATGGGACGAAAACGGTCAAGAATACCTTGACCTCTACGGTGGTCATGCTGTAATCAGCATCGGCCATGCACACCCCCACTATGTGGAAATGATCAGCAATCAAGTGGCTACACTCGGTTTCTATAGCAACTCTGTTATTAACAAAATCCAACAACAAGTAGCCGAACGAATGGGGCGTATTTCCGGTTATGAGGACTACAGTCTGTTCCTCATCAACAGTGGTGCTGAAGCCAACGAGAATGCACTGAAGCTGGCTTCGTTCCACAACGGACGTACCCGTGTGCTCTCAGCTCAAAAAGCATTCCACGGACGTACATCATTGGCTGTAGAAGTAACTGCCAATCCCAATATCATCGCTCCCATCAACGCCAACGGACATGCAACTTACCTTCCATTGAATGATTTGGAAGCATGGACCGCAGAAATTGAGAAAGGTGATGTTTGCGCCGTTATTGTGGAGTGTATCCAGGGTGTAGGAGGTATCCGCATGGTAACACCCGAGTTCTTGAAAGGACTGCGCGAGGTGTGCGACCGTACAGACACCGTACTTATTTGCGACGAAATCCAGTGTGGTTATGGCCGTAGCGGTAAATTCTTCGCCCATCAGCACCTCGGAGTGAAACCCGACATGATTACCGTTGCAAAGGGAATCGCCAACGGATTCCCCATGGGAGGTGTACTCATCAGCCCTAAGTTCAAGGCCATTTACGGACAGTTAGGCACAACATTTGGAGGTAACCACTTGGCTTGTGCAGCAGCACTTGCTGTGATGGATGTGATGGAACAGGAGGATTTGGTGAACAATGCTGCCCGTGTAGGAGATTTCTTGATGAACGAACTTAAGAAGTTGCCGCAAATCAAGGAAGTGCGCGGAGAAGGGCTGATGATTGGCATGGAGTTTGAACAACCCATCAAAGAGTTACGCCTGCGTCTGCTGAAAGAGCAACATGTGTTCACCGGCGTAAGCGGCACCAATGTCATCCGCTTGCTTCCCCCTCTTTGCCTCAGCATGGAAGAGGCGCAAGAGTTTATTGACAGACTCAAAGCGGCAATGTCTTGAATTTTGGCTAAAATATACTAATTTTTTCCGCATTCTTACAGGATGCGGAATTGATTGTTATATATTTGCAGGCCAATAAGTGTAAAGAAATGAGAGTATAAACAAAAATATAGCATAAAAAACATGAAGAAAAAACTACTTACAATGCTTGGCTGTATAGCCTTCGGAGTATCTTTTGCAGAAAACGATCTTCCTCGCGTGGAGATTTTTGAACCTCAAGGAGCCATTGCCGACTCACTCTTCGGTGCTTTTGTACAAGGAGTTTCATACAATGGAGAATGGGCTGTCGGATATGGTTCAGAATACACTAACTGGGGATTTGTCTGGAACAAGACCACCGGTGAGTTCCAGTTGATTACAGGTTCATACCGCGACATTTCAGCCGCATCTGGTGTTTCAAACAATGGAACCGTTGTTGGTGCATTCTACAAAGACAATGGCAAGAATGATGACAATTTAGGCTATATGCTTCCCGGTATATGGAAAGATGGAGTATGGACAGAATTAGAGATGGGAAATGCGTTCACTCCAACAGAGGGATTGGATGCTACCGTCAACGGTGAAGCCTGCTTTATCTCTGGCGATGAGGCCGTCATTACTGGTTACATTTCAAGCGAAACCTTCGACCGCAGTTTCTATGACGATGAAACAGGAGAATTGATTGAGGTCAGAAAAGTGGCTCTGCTCCGTCCCGCAGTATGGACTCTGAAAAAAAACGGCACATACAGATTGGAACGTCAATCTTCAACCATGCCTACAGGTGACGAACTACAACAAGGCATTTGGTCACACTACGGATCTTCACAAGACGGAACCGTTATGTCGGTTGTTGCCGACCATCCGAGCGGAAGTCGTTCACCGGGCGTTATCGTCAATGGTCAGTTAATCCGCATCTACGGAAAGGAAGACATTAACGTAAACCTCGATGACCAATATTTCTACGACGGAGTTTCTGTCAGTGTCAGTCCCAATGGTAAATATGTACCTGGATATTGGTCTGCAACAGGTTGGGGTTCAGACCTTGTAGGATTCGTGTACGACACCGATACCGATACTTTGGAAGAACTTGAAGGATGGGGAGCTGCCACAGCTGCATTGGACGATGGCACACTGTTCGGATTCAGCAGCTACATGGGTTCTGCCCTATATCGCAATGCCGACAAGTCGTTCAACGGAACATTGTCAGACTACCTCAACCTCTACTACGACGGTTACAACGGCAACTTGCCACAGACAATCCTTTCTGTATCAGGCGACGGAAAAACAATTGGCGGATGGTACTCTATAGCGGATGCCATTGGTGCACTGATGGTTCCCAGTATTGTGGTTCTCAACGGCGAACCTAACGATGCGCCCAACCACATTGCCAATTCAATCAATGACCAACGTACCATCATCGTCTTGGGCAACGAAGTGATTGCCCCCAAAGCCGATAAGGTTGAGCTCTACAGCGCACAAGGCACATTGCTTGCCAGTGTAGCAGATGACCGCATCACCCTCAACAACGGACAAGGCATCGCCATTGTCAAAGCCTACTACGAGGACGGAAAAGTAGAAATCAAGAAAGTGGCCGTAAAATAAAGGAAACTTAAATATTAGACATTCAAAAGCAAGAAAGCGGCTGAACAAACAGTCGCTTTCTTTTGTTATATATCCAGTCATTAACCATTCATTTTAACAATTAAAGAAAAGATGAAGAAGTACATTTGCACCGTTTGCGATTGGGTTTATGACCCCGAAGTGGGCGACCCAGACAGTGGTATTGAACCAGGCACCTCCTTCGAAGATATCCCAGAAGATTGGGTATGCCCCATTTGTGGAGTGGGCAAGGACTCGTTTGAGGAAATGGATTAAACGAAGAATGAAGAACGAAAGCGGCTCCGTCAACCCACGGAGCCGCTTTTAATCGATAACAAAGCCCTCTCGGGCACATTGTTATAGATGGACGGGGAAAAGGATTTATTTTTGAAAAGATGACTCTTTTCAGAAAATAGTCATTGTCGGCGATGACATAGCCACATACACCAATGCAGATGGAATCATCATCATGGGACTATTTCAATTCCTCATGAATACGGACATATTGAAATAGTGAATCCCTCTTCATTCGCCATCCCTTCGCGTTGCAAGCGAGGATGGACGGATAAACGGGAGCATACGGGTTGATACGGTTTGAATTGGTTAGCAGATTTTCAGTGTGACACCGACACTTCTTACAGTCTTTATTTCTACGGAACCGTCATCTCTCGGTGGCCTCATATATGACGTTGTATGCCATCCGGGAGAAACATGGGAATCATTTAATAATGGACGCGCACAGGCTAATGCCATGTGGGGTAAATAAATCGGAAATATGAAAACAATATTAATCAAAAAAAGGTACACCCTCTATTGGGTTAAATATAAAAAAAGATGAAGTCAAATAACCCCATACGCCTATCAAGGAAAGAAAAGTCAATTTGTCTGTTCTTGTCTGTACTTTTGGTCGTGATTGCAGGAATTATGAGCCATACATACAGACCATACATCTACAATCATCAACTGAATGATTTTCATTTTGCGGACTCCTTGACAAATCTTTTTGCAGTTCCTGCATATTTATGTCTATATATGGCATTGGCCAAGGAATTGAAGTATAAAATTGTTTGGTACGTTTTTGCAACTTGCCTGGGATTCATCATTTCAGATGAGACGGAGTAGAACTTGTCCAATTAAATCCAGTCATTTATGAATAATGATGATTTACTAAAAGAAATCAAGAAGTTAAAACGAACTAATAAGATATTGGTCTGTTATGTAATCCTATCACTTATGATTATGCTGTATAACTTGATTATGTCATAGCATATCTGATATTCACTTAAACCCTATAGAGGGCTATTCCCACTTTTTATTCTTTATTTCACTTTCACACTTTTGTGTCTTGTACTATCCAAAGGAAGCCTGTACCTTTGCACCGTCGAATCAAAACAAATTAGAATTATTGAGATTATGATGGAAGAAAGGTACAGTCGTAACCGCATCTACCTTACAGAGGAAGAGCAAGAGAAAATCAAGAGTGTACGCATCCTGTTGGGTGGTGCAGGCATCGGTAGTATCATTGCCGAGTGTGCACTCCGTTTCGGTTTCGAGAGCATCACCATTGTCGATGGCGACAGGGTGGAACTGAGCAACCTCAACCGGCAGAACTATACCAAGGCCGACCTGAAGAAGTATAAGGCCGAACGGTTGGCCAAACGGTTGCTGAGTATCAATCCGCAGGCTGACATCCGTTTCCACAACACCTTCATCACACACGACAATGTGCGCGAACTGATTGAGGGACACCATATCGCCGTCAATGCTCTCGACTTCAAGAGTGATATACCCTTTGTGTTCGACCAGATATGTAAGGAACAGAAGATTCCCGTGCTCCATCCCTATAATTTTGGATGGGCAGGTTTCCTCACGATTGTCAAGCCCGATGGGTTTCCGTTGACGGAACTTAACCCCGATTATAAGAACTTCGAATATGAGATGGCGCAATACGTATCCCGTTTTGGCCATTTTTGGAACATGCCCACCTGTTGGTTGGACAACGTCTTGACAACGTACAAAAAAGAAGGGCTTTCTGCACCTCCTCCCCAACTCTCCATCGGTTCATGGATAGCGGCAGGCTTCTGTGTCAATGCCATGTTCAACATTGTCACGGAGCGCGATGTCAAGTATTTCCCCAAATTTTATTTCTCCTCCATCATGAGCGAGGACGAGAATTACAATGGGTATGTGAGATAAAAAGTAGAACACAGAGACACAGAGTCACAGAGGAAAATATGTTGTTGACAATCAAACAAGATAAAAAAACTCTGTGTCTTTGTGTCTCTGTGTTTTAAATATAGTTTCTTCCTTAAACTTTGAACATTAAACCTTAGACCTTCTAAAGCAACTTATAATTCGTTGCATACGACAGTGCTTCGGCAATGCTCCGCACCTCCAATTTGGCGAACAGCCGTTTCTTGTAGGTCTTGATGGTGTCCACTGACTTGCACAGTTTCTCAGCCATATCCTCCATCGTATAGCCTTGTGAGGAGAGACACAGGATGTCCCTTTCTGTCTCTGTCAGTGTCACCTCCTCTTCCCGCCTCCATTGGTGTGTCTTCAGCGAGTAGGCATAGCACCAGTTCTCCCCATCCTTTTTCAGTACCACATTGCCCGGCTTGCTCTTTGTCGAGGGTGCAATCGTGCACAATGCCAGCCAGATGCGTCCGTCGCGTGTCATCATCATGGGGGTCAACGTGTGGTTGATCAACTGTTTCTTCTTGCCGTTCACCAAGTGGAAGTCATACGAGATGGTATAATGTACTTTCTCCTCCGGTTCTATGGTATTCGCCATATTGAACCCCTCGCGATTTATCTCCAACAGCATCCGCTGTTCCTCCTCAGGCACATGCTTCAGGTAGAGGTCGTATCCGAACTCCCGCACTTTATCCACTGGCTCTCCGCACAACATCTCTATATTATCCGACACATACAGGAATCCTTTGCGGAAATAGTCAATGATATAGACACACTGGTGTGTGGCACGTGCAAATGCCTTGGCTGCATTGGTCAGCAGTTCTATACGCTCATACTCTTCTTCACTTATGTAATAGACCGAGTTGGCAGGAATGAAAAATTCTCCTTTTGAAGCTGTCATTAGTGTTAGTTTTGATGATTGCGCTGCAAATTTAGAAAAAATACATGAAAACAGAATACCATGTCACACAAATGTGTGATGGGACTTGCTTTTTTGTACTAATTTAACACACAAATGTGTGAACTTTCCACTTGTATTCTCACTATCACACTTTTGTGTCTGACTCTCCTCATTTCCT
Organism: Phocaeicola sp.; assembly: GCA_045647865.1. Lineage (GTDB taxonomy): Bacteria > Bacteroidota > Bacteroidia > Bacteroidales > Bacteroidaceae > Phocaeicola_A. The sequence goes on along the minus strand of JAZRMW010000009.1, from coordinate 2,831 downwards.
CCCGATAACTTTGCTCACAGAACAATTAAAAATAGCAAAGTTATGGAAAAATTCATTGCACAGACAGAGAAGTACACCATTTGGCAAATCGGTACAGAAAATCTTTACGAACTGGCGGATTTCGTCGTTCGCGAAAACTACAAGCACCACATAGGCCGCTATACCGACGAAGACATTCAAAACGAAATCGCTCTTGTTTATCAGGAGGAGTTGCTTTATGCCGATACCTCCATAGTCTTTTTGGTACGCGATTTGGAGGGACGCACCATCGGTAGTATCCGCATCTTCAGATGGGACCGCCATCAGACACTTCCCATCCAAAAACTTTTTGGCATCAACCCGCTTACTTCCATCCATGCCGAAGAAGAGTACAGTTATTGGCACATCGGTCGTTTTGCCATCGACTCCTTTGCCGGTATCTCCACACTCACCCTTTTCAAACAGCTGATGGTCTATGCCGTCCATCCTATCGTCCAAACAGAGCAAAGCTATATGGTGGCCGAAACCGACAGCAAACTGCTGAAAGTGATGAACGCTCTTGGCATACAGACTACCCAATTGGGCGAATCGCTCAACTATCTGGCCTCCGAAACCATTCCCGTCTGCTCCAGTCGCGAGGGACTTATTCCCTTCTATAACAGGTATAAAGCTTTGTTTTTGGCTTCATGATTTAACATATTTCTATATAGTCCACTTTTGTGTGATTTTGCTCTTCAAAAAAAGAATCACACTTTTGTGTGACAAGAGGATATTTGATAAAGTTTTACCTTTGCAGTGCGAAACGAAAAATCAATTAATAATATGAAGCACTAATGACGATTAAACACCTTTTTTTATCATGTTTATGCATTCTCACAATAGGATGCCATGAGCATAGTGAAGGTTTTGTTTCACGCGATGAGATCTTAAAAATGAACCCGGAACTTCAACGGGTTTTAGATTATTGTAAAGATGATACGCTGAAACTACGTGCGGCAGAGTTCTTGATTGACAACTTGCCCTATCACGAGGGAGTTGTTTGCACAGACTTGGAACCACAGAGATTAGTTTACAAATTATTTGGTTCGGGCAAATATACTCAATTCCAGTCACGGGATTCAGTCGTGCGTAGATATGGATATTGGGGCGTTAAGAATCCACACTTTCAAAGTGACATCTACATCCATCCCGATTACCTGATTGAAAACATAGACTGGGCTTTCAAGGTGTGGCGAGAACAACCATGGGGCAAAAATGTAACCTTCGAACAATTCTGTGAATACATTCTTCCTTACCGGGTAGGAAACGAAGAGTTGATTCCATGGAGAGAGAAAATCTATCATCAATTCCAACCTATCATTAATGCACTTCCTAACGACTCCAACAAACAACGTCCGACGTATGTATTGACAGTCCTTATGGACTCTATTCTAAAAAAGCCTGTTTATTTCACCGAAGAGATAGCTTCCGAGGTAAGGGTCGGCCCAAGTATTGTAGATACCCGCGGAGGCAGCTGCTTGGATATGTCTGATATGTTGGTGTATGTGTGCCGGGCTTTGGGCATACCATGTGGCATTGATTTTACTCCTGTACGTGGCAACAACAATGCCTCGCACTATATTAATTTCATCGAAGATATTGACGGTCGTTGCTATTATTTCTCCATCCTTTACCGGATGGGACGCATTTTTCACTGTAACTTGATTCGAGACCTTTATGGCAAGATGTACCGGCAGACATTCGGTGTCAACAAGGAAATGATGAAGCAATTGGGTTATCCTGTCGAGAAACTGTACTATACATTCCAGTATCCGTGTTTCAAGGATGTGACTCATGTGTATGCCAAAGACAAATGTTGGGATTTGAAAATTTCACGCAATCAGTTGTTGGATGCAGGGATTGATGTCAATGAAGAGGAGCTGCTCTACCTTTGCATGTCCAACCGTTTCTTTTGGGAACCTGTTGATTTTGCACGATTTGAGGGAGATACCATCACCTTTGAAGGGTGTCATGGTGAAGTGACCTACTGTATTGGCCGGTACCACCCCGAACAAGATGACTTCACAATGCTTTCCGACCCCTTTTGGCTCGAGAAGGACAGTTGCCGGATAACATTCTTCACCCCAAGCGAAGAGACTGAAGATGTAACTCTTTTCAACAAATTCAGTATGGTGACAGAGTATTTCATCTGGAGAATGACTGATGGAGTGTTTGAAGGAAGCAATCGCGCTGATTTTAAGGATGCAGACACTTTGCATCAGATTCCTGTTGCCCCTGAAAGACTTTGTACGAGGGTACACATAAACAATCCCAAGAAATACAAATATCTCCGTTACAGAGGAAAGGATGGCAGTTATTGCGATGTCTCAGAAGTTGGATTCTATTCTACAGACAGTATTAATACTCCTCTCAGGGGAAAGGTGATTGGTCCTGAAGAAGGGAAAAACGGTTCACATTCTTATTTCAATGTTTTCGATAAAAAGACAGATACGTCCTACAATCATCCCAAACCCGATGGGGGATGGGCAGGCATTGAGCTTGACAAACCAACCCGTATAGGAAAGATTATGTACACACCACGTAATCGCGACAACTTCGTGCGCAAAGGGGACACTTATGAATTGCTTGTATGCCAAAATGGACAATGGATTTCAAAAGGAATACAGGTATCGACATCAGACTCCATTGTCTATCAGGGTATTCCCAAACAGGCCTTATTATTACTCAGGAATCATACAAGAGGAGTCGCTGAAAGAATCTTTGAATACAAGGATGGAACGCAATTCTATAAATAATTGTTAGTGAATACATCGTATAATTAAAAACAAAAAAATCAAGAGAGAAAAGAAGAA
>JAZRMW010000008.1:0-1582 GCA_045647865.1 Phocaeicola sp. | reverse complement strand
CATCTGCTTGGTCATGCCGCCGTCGATACAGATGTTTTCACCCGTAATAAAGCCGGCCTTATCGCTACAAAGGAACAATACCATATGGGCGATATCCATGGGATTCCCCACTCTGCCAGCGGGTTGTTGGATAGCATCGGGCCCTTCGTAAACGGTGTATGCCGTATCTATCCAACCAGGGGAAATAGAGTTCACTCTTGCTTTTCCCGACAGGCTCACGGCCAAGGCATGAGTAAGTGCGGCAATACCACCTTTGGCAGCCGTATAACTCTCGGTTTGTGGTTGGCTCATGCGGTCTCGTGAAGAAGAGATATTGATGACGGATGCACCTTCTGCCAAATAAGGCATGAAGAGTTTCACCAAATAGAAGGGTGCAGTCACTCCCACACTCAAGGCATACTGGAATTCCTCGTAGGAACATTCATCTATCCCTTTCATCAACGGCAAGGCATTATTGATAATGATATCCACTTTGTCATGCTTGCTCAACACGTCGGAAGCAAAAGCCTCCAGCACCTCTTTTTGAGAAATGTCTCCAACGAAATGCTCTCCCTCTTGCTTGTCAATCACATAGACTACAGCTCCCTGAGAGCGAAACTCATCGGCGATGCATCGGCCAATACCATTGGCACCACCGGTTATTATAACTACTTTATCTTTGAACATAACAGCAAAGGTACTTTATTTTCTGTTACGAATGCTAATTCCCAATACAAATAACAAAACAATTGGAGAGAATATGCAATTAAAATCGTAATTTTGTCCATTGATACGTATTTGAAAATTCAAGATTATAAAACTAAAACTAATACCCTATGAAACTGAGATTATCATTGATCACTCTCGCACTATCAAGTCTATTTGGAGGAGGTGAAGTACACGCTCAAAAGACACAAGCCCTTACCAATGAAGCTATCGAAAACTACCTTTTCGACCAACAATACCACGCCTACCAAGTGGGCCGACTGAATCACGAAAACGGAGTAGGCAAAAGGTGGTATTATCGGTTCAGTTTGATGCACATTACCGATGTACATGCTAATTATGACTTGATTAGACAGGCTTTCCGAAGCAACAAAGGACATTTCGACGTCATCTGCAATACAGGCGACGATGCCAATGGCTGTGAAGCGAAGGATGCGCCTGCTATCATCACCACGCTTGACTCCATTTCAAGCATCATCAAGACATCCAATATTCATCGTACACCTTACATCAACCTCAAAGGGAACCACGATGTAACGGGCATCACCAATGCCGACTATTTCGACCGCATGTGTACTACGATGCAGGACTTCCACCCAACGGTTTGGGGCAATGCCGAAGAGAAGAGAGCTTATGGATATATGGACGTCAAGTCGAACGAACTCATGGGTTCTTTCCGCCTGATATTCCTTGATCCATTCGACTACAACGACGGTGAGTTCGGTAACACATACCCGTTCATGTCGGCTGTATTCTCGCAAAAGCAAATCGACTGGTTCATCGACGCTATGGTGGATGCAACAGACGAAGGACTGAACGTCATCACCCTGATGCATTATTCATTTGGCGACTCTCCTATTTTCAGTGAAGAGAATGC
>JAZRMW010000007.1:0-85613 GCA_045647865.1 Phocaeicola sp. | reverse complement strand
AAGAAATGTCAGATTTTCTATGAGCCACTCCTCAATAGGGGAAGGAAAAAATAGAAAATATTGTAAATAATATTTATTATATATATAATATATATTTATATATATTATATATATAATACCTTAAAACTCCCCCATTCATTCAGGATATGCCATACAAAAATCTGACATTTCTTAATCTGACAATCTTACATTTTTGTCTTTTCCTAAATAAGGTTGACTCCTTTTAAGCCTTGTTTTTTAACACTTGCTTACCCATACGGATTTGGTTGACCGCCTCGTCTGAGTAAAGTTGACCACTTTCACTGGAGAGGTTGACCTTTACCAATTTATTCAGCATTCATAACAAATTTAAATGTTGACTTGGAGCATCAACTCTTCAACAAACAAACGCTTCTTGAACTTTGAACCTTGAACCATTCCCTCATTACAGTTCTTCCACCCTTTGGGGGGATTGAGGGGGGCTTCTTTTTCTGTTTTTCAACATATTCTGTGAAATTCTTCACTCTTCGTTCTTCTTTATTAATTTAAATTCGTACTTTTGCCTTGTTCCCCACGCCGAAGCCTCAACAGAGGCGAAAAGGGTAGAGACAGACATATATAGAAAAAAGGTGTTTACTTGAAGCTTTGTTCTGACAGCTTGGAACTTCGCAAACTCTGTAGTACAGCCATGAACATTGCAGCAGTAGATTGCCCGGGGTTATGTTCATAGCCTTCATTGTATCTATGCACTCCCTTTAGTGTATAAATACTTTTGAGGCATTATACATTTCGGCGCGAGGCTTTCTTTCGTTGCTCGTTCGATTGCATGGGCAATGCGAAGGCCTCAAGTTGCGGGACGAGTTAGGGTAAGAAACTCCTCGCTTTTTTTGTATGTATGTGAAAAGAAAGAAAATACCATAGAAATGTTCGGTTAGGGAGCTTGCGGACAAAGATATACAGCATGAAATCTAAATCTACGGAATTATATGCAGTTGCTGCTACGTTGCTATATTCGGAAAGAGCCAAATCTTTCTACTTGGCCACCGAAATAAGTGAATCTCCTAAGGCAAAAGGTGGAGTTGTACGAAATATTTTTAAACAACATAATCAATATGATAGAAAACTCTTAAATGAATTGTACACCTTAATCTTCGATAAAATGAAAATTAGCGAAACCTTAAACGAATGCAATAAACGTATAGTTCTAAAGAAATCTATAGAGTTGGGGATGGGAGAGATATTTCATGATACTTGTTGTCCTATATTTATCTTCAACTCTTTGGATAATCAACAAAAAGGTATTGTATTAGGTGTATCAGGAGTTGCTCTTCACGAATATGGAGAATCTGCGAATGTTATTAGAGATGAAGAAATTATTCGTAGAACTATGTTGGGAATAAAGTATAATGTATACAGACCTATTGCGGGTGAAGACTATTCAGAATTCTATGGTCTTGCAGAACAAGCGATGAAAGAAGGTTGGTTAGATGAAGCACTCCCACCCAAAAGAGTAAAAATTAATATAGTGAAAATGACAAGCGATGTATAATTATAATAATGTATTTATGGATCACATAACGAATCTTATTGGCTAGAACTTGGAATATTTTAATATACCGAAATCATATATAAAATGGAAAATCTTACAAAACATGCCAAAAAGGCAGTAGAACTCTTTTATATAAATAGAAGCGAAGCTATTAAACATTTAGCAGAAATATTAAGAGTTACATATTTGGATACTTCTAAACTAAAAGAAGTTGAAAAACAACATGCGGGAGTATTAGGACGTGCGTATATTCATTTGTTGGATGTCATAGACGATTCAAAGTATTTTCAAACTTTATCGACTTTAGGATATTATTTTTCATCTAAAGCAATTGAATATAATCCAACTGATATCATTGCATTAGAAGGAAGAATCATAGGGCTAAATTTAGGTGCTCGTTCTTTTTATCGAACTATTGCAAGTGCACTTAATATGTCTTTCTCTATCTATGTTGATTTTTCAGATATTCAAACATTACCAACTTATGTGAAATATGTGCTAATGTTAGAATACTGGAGTTTATCTTTACTCGAAAATTGTATTCCTATCTTACCAAATGATATGTTAATGAGAAAATCTTGGTTAAACAATATGGTCGAGAATGGATATTTTAACTCTATATGTGATGATTTGAAGGATAATCCTGCAACAGCGGGTAAAACCAATAACTTTGTCAACAAATTATTGAACTCTATGATGCAAAAAAAAAGTATCACATGTGTACCCGCTACAATTGAAAGAAAAGCTATTGTAGTTCATAATGATATAATGAAATACGTAGAATCTAAAATTTTAAATAACAATTTAGATTTCAATAAAGACAAACTTCAAACAGTCCAATATGACCAATGCTCTGATCCAGATGACATCGTTTTCTAAACATAAAAAATCGACAATATGACAGAAGAACATTACGATCCATTTCCGATTAATTTATTAGAATCAAGTGGATATATTAAACGTGAAGATTTCACATTCAAAACAAGAAGAGTTAGAATATATCATAAACAAGAATTCACTGAATATAGAATTTGTGGTAAGATATCTGGAGTAATTAAGGATGAAAAGATGTTTATTAAACTGCAAGATATTAATATGCCTGAATATATCAATAATGAATTTAGCTTTTGCGAAATTTCATTAAATAAGGATCGTATATTGTGGAGTAATCTTTTAATGATGGGCGGCTATTCAAATTCTCCACAAACTCCGTCGTTTCTTTCAATGTTTTATCAAAATAGATTTCTAAAAAAGATACAGTTTTCTAATCAAACTTACGCTATTGAATTTTACACTACTTAGTTCGTGGATTCCATTTATAGAACCAACCAATCTTCCCCATCTCTTGAAGTTTTTCTGCCACTATAGCATTTCTGAAAAAAACGAGGAAATATAGACACCGATAAAACAGAATAGTGAATATAGACATATAACTATTGGAGCAAATAATTAAAAATATTAAACCAATGAAGAATGAAGAAATATCCAATTATCTAACTTGGCGCTTCTCTCATGGAGAGGGGGGATTTTCTTTTGATGACGATGAAGATGACGAAACATTGGCCAAAGAACCGACAGCTCGGATGGTGACTGAATTGATACAGTTCTTGTCTGATTCATGTATAATAGATGAACTGAAAAGACGCTATTGGTACAAACAAAAGAAGGGACGACTGGAAATCTTGCACTTCATGCTTGAATTCAATGAGGAAACTCGTCAATGGGCATACAAGAAATTGCTTCAACATTGGTACGATGAGTGCATAGATAGTTTGTGTCAGCTTTGGGAAAAATATAACGAAAAGGAATGTGCATGGTTGGTGATAGCATATGCTCCATTTGAGTATGTGAAAAGTCATGCTGAAGATTTGGGAAATTGTGACTATGCTTCACTGTGCCTGAGATTGGGTCACAGTCCTAAATTCCAAATAGATAAGAATCGTTTGCACCCATGTGAATATATGTATATTGCCACTAAATTACGATTAGATGTCAGTAAGGAAGATTGCGAACTATATCTTTATCAAGTAGCAGCTGATTGTTTGAAAAAAATTAACCCAGATGAGGAAAGAGCATCTGCGATTACGGAATTTGAAAGCCTTTCGAATGGTAATTGGAACAAAATAGGCATGATAACTACGTATTTGCAGAAAAACAAGAGTAAAGAGCAAATATATTGGGATTATCGCAATTTAAGCAATCGCATGAATAAGGAATTGACTCGTCGCCTCTGTAGAGACATGCCTTTCCAAATTGTAGAACCTAAAGTGATGACTCAATACTTCATAGAAATTGCTTATGAGTTTTTTCCCGAAAAATATTCGTGGATGCTACAGAAGAATGAATGTCACAGCATTGAGGAATGTCCTTTTTGATGGATGAATTATTATTAAGAAATCGCTATATTTGCAAAAGCATAAAATCATGAAATATGGAAACAGAAGAAAAGAAGAAAAAGAAATCATTGTTAAGTTGGCATGATGTAATAAAGTTGTCAGCAGCCTTGATAGTTGGAGTTACAGGAACCGTGTTCTTAATAGAACAATGTTCGAGTAACTATAAGCGTAATGCCCGCATTGAGACCTTCGAAAACAGGATAATATCTTCATTTGAAAAAGGGCTAGTGGTATCGGGTATAGAAGTGGATTCTCATCGGACTTTTGAGGGGGATTCTATCGGTATCTTTGAGAAAGATGGCAAGTATGGCTATTATCACAGTAAGAAAAAGGAGATTGTAATTCCTGCCAAATATGAGGATGCACAGAGGTTTTCCGAAGGTTTGGCTGGAGTGATGAAAGATGAGCGCGTGGGTTTCATCAACTTAAAAGGTGAAACGGTCATTGGGTTTGATTTCCTCTATAAGGAGGATAAACGGGATAAGTCTGTTTTTCAGTACGGATATTGTGCCGTACTGAATGCTGAAGGGAAATTTGGTGTGATTGACCACACTGGGAAATGGGTCATTACTCCTGAATATGAAGATGCTACGGTATGCAAGGATTATGCTGTCGTCAAGGTCAAAGGGGACTTTGACAAGCAGATGGATTATTCAGGCCGTGTCTTGAACAAATATCTGTTTGATGATGTGGTTTTGCTTTGGTATGGTTATCAATCAGACTTTACATTGGATAACAAAAAGGCTACCAGCTATTGCAAATACACGATAGATGGCCGTTGCGGCCTTATGGATGTCAAAGGTACAGTCTTGACCGAACCTATCTATACCGACATTGTGGCCATTGAAAAGGAACTGTTCTTGGCCAAGCTGCTTGACGGTAGCTCTCAAGTGCTGATTGATGGAAAGGGAGAGGTGATTAATCGATAAAACTCATTTTCTAACGCAGTATATCTTACTTGAGTAAGTTAGTATATCTTACTTGGGCAGGTTAGATATCTAACTTTGTCCACGCAGTATATCTAACTTTTGCAAGGTAGTTTATTTAAGGTGTGGAGTTTAGGGATTAAAGTTCAGCATACAATTGCCCCTAAACTATTAACTCCGTTCCCGAACCGAACAAATACGGTTCGGGAACGGAGTTAATACTGTTCTGCCGAACACAATATAGTGCGAGAACGCAACGATAAATTGTGACATTTATCCTATTATTTTATCGATTCCAACAAAAAAACGTATAAAGTGCAAACAAATTTGTTTATAATATGTATCTTTGCAACCGTTATAAGGAAATAAAAACAAGGTTTGCATATGGAAAGAAGTAAGATTGACATGCTAAAGGGTATCCCTCCAGGAAAAATCATTGGCAGGGAATTGAAACGACGTGATATCAGTCAGCGTGCGTTCGCTTCTGCCATACAGGAACATAGTCAAACTCTCAATGCCATCATTACCGGCAGAAGACGAATGACTACAGAAATGGCTTTGAAGATAGAGTCTGCTTTGGACTTTGACGAGGGATTCTTGCTGACGTTGCAAGTATATCACGATATTGCCGAATATAAAAACTTGTATAATAGTAATTCTGTTTCGGGTATTCCCAATGTACGTCGTTGCCTCTTTTGGGATACTGATTTTGACAAGATAGACTGGGGGAAATACAAGGCATTCATTATCAATAGGGTACTTGAACGTGGAAACGATGAAGAAATAGCTGAGATTGCCCGATTCTACGACATGGAAATTGCTATGTTGGAAAGTTATAGAGTATGAAAACCTAAGTGTGGAGTATTAATTGCTTTTTTTGCATTATTGGTTGTATTTTTGCGCACATAAAAGTCCAAAGTCATTTAGGGCGGGTTCTATAAATTCACTTATTAGAAAATTAAATAGAGATAACCATGAAATATTTGAAAAAGAATGTGTGCCTGATGCTGCTCTCCTTGGTGGGATTGGGTGCAAAGGCGGATGAACGCTCGTTGAAACTACAGTATGATCGACCGGCAGAATACTTTGAAGAGGCACTGGTGATTGGTAACGGACAGATGGGAGCCATTGTCTATGGCGGAGTGGCGGAAGAGGTGATTTCGCTGAACGACCTCACCCTGTGGACGGGAGAACCGGACCGTAAGGTGCATTCGCCCGAGGCTCACAAGGCGATACCCGAAATCAGAGAGGCGCTGGACAAAGAGGATTATCGCAAGGCTACCCGTCTATATAAGAACGTGCAAGGGCACTATAGCGAAAATTACCAACCACTGGGGAGACTGACCATCAAACATGTGGATGAAGAGTATGGCAAGGGCGTATCGGGATATGAACGTTGTCTCGACATCAGCAATGCGATTGCCAAAACCCATTATGTGAAGGATGGGAAAGGGGTGGATACGGAGTATTTCGCTTCGGCTCCCGACTCGGTCATCGTGGTCCGATTGACATCTGCAACGGAGAATGGTATTCATGCTACGGTATCTTTTGACTCACAACTCCCCTACTCTGCTACGTCCAAGGGGGATGCCATTTCGGCTACGGGATATGTGGCTTACCATTCATACCCGAACTATCATTGGGCACGTCATCACTACGACCCTGAACGGGGTACCCGTTTTCGTACCTTGGTGCGAATCCTTACTCCCGACCAAGGAGAGGTGAAGGCTTTCCCCTCGGGAGAATTGCGCATCTGTGGAGCCAAGGAGGCTACGATTCTGATTGTGATGACGACCAGTTTCAATGGGTTTGACAAAGACCCCGCCAAAGAGGGACGGGATTACATGACGATGGCTACACGCCGGATGGAGCAGGCTTCGGGGAAAACATTTGCAGACTTGAAGACATCGCATGTCAATGACTATAAACGCCTGTTTGACCGGGTGTCATTGGACTTGGGAGCAACGGACAAGTCCATCTCATCGTTGACCACTGATCGCCAATTGAGACTCTACACGGATGAGAAGCAGGCTAACCCCGAACTGGAAGCTCTCTATTTCCAATATGGCCGATACTTGCTCATTTCCTGCTCACGCACACCCTCTGTGCCAGCTAACTTGCAGGGGTTATGGAATGAGAAATTGCTTCCTCCCTGGAGTTGTAATTACACGACAAACATCAACATGGAGGAAAACTATTGGGCGGTAGAAACGACCAATCTGAGCGAATTGCACTACCCCTTGTTGGACTTTATCGTGAACCTGAGCAAGACGGGAGGCGAAACGGCAAAGGCATACTATGGCGTGGACAGAGGATGGTGCTTGGGACACAACACTGACATTTGGGCCATGACCTGTCCCGTAGGGTTGAAAGATGGAGACCCTATGTGGGCCTCTTGGAATATGGGTGGAGCATGGGCTTCTACACACATTTGGGAGCACTATCTATTTACGGGCGACAAGGACTTCTTGCGGGAATACTATCCTGTGCTGAAGGGTGCTGCTGAGTTTTGTTTGGGATGGCTCGTCGAGAAGAACGGGAAGTTGATGACTTCGCCCGGCACTTCGCCCGAAAACCGCTATGTGACTCCCGACGGATATGCAGGTTCGGTGCTCTATGGCAATATGTCGGACTTGGCCATGATTCGCGAATGCCTCATGGATGCTCGCGAAGCAGCTACGACACTGGGTACTGACAAATCCTTTTGCAAGGAGGTGGAGCATGCCCTTAAACGCTTGCAACCCTATAAAATAGGTAAGAAGGGTAATCTGCAGGAGTGGTATCACGATTGGGAAGACCAAGATCCTCAACATCGTCATCAATCACACCTTTTCGGTCTCTATCCGGGACACCACATCTCTGTGTCCGAAACTCCCGACCTGGCCAAGGCTTGTGCCAAGACGCTCGAAATAAAGGGTGACAACACCACGGGATGGAGCACAGGATGGCGCGTCAACCTCTATGCCCGTCTGCATGATGCCGAAGGTGCATACCATATCTACAGACGCTTGCTGAAATACGTAAGCCCCGATAACTACAAGGGTGACGATGCCCGACGCGGAGGAGGTACCTACCCCAATCTCTTGGATGCACACTCACCCTTCCAGATTGACGGAAACTTTGGTGGATGTGCCGGTGTGGTGGAGATGCTGATGCAATCTACGCCCGAAAGCATCACTCTGTTACCTGCCCTGCCCGAGCAATGGAAGGATGGAAGTGTGAAGGGTATCTGTGCACGAGGAGGCTTCGTGGTGGATATGGAGTGGAAGGATGGACGAGTAATCTCGCTCACACTGATGGCCCGCACCGATGCAAAGACAAAACTCTTCGTGAACGGAAAGACCTTGAATGTGAAGATGAAGAAGGGGGAAAAGAAAACGTTGATTTGATTTGCCTTCCTCCCCTCAATACTATCTAACTTCATCCCTCTTGAAACATTGGAGAAAATAATAACTAATTAAAAATAAAAGTTTATCATGAAAAGAATCTTGAAATTAATGTGTGCACTGGCTACCTTGCCCATGGTGTCGGTAGCACAAGGACGTACGATGCACACCAGTAGGCCTGATTCGGTGTACTTGATGTCGTACACCACGCCACGAGACAATTATCACTTGGGACTCCACTTTGCCTATAGTCCCGATGGAGAGAACTGGATGAGCATAGGAAACGGACGTAGCTACCTGAAGAGCGACTTCGGGTCTTGGGGCTCACAGAAACGAATGCTTACCCCGTGGGTGACGAAGGGACACGACGGATGGTGGCATTGTGTATGGAGCTTGGGAGAAGCTATGCCCGTGTTTGCACACTCCTCCTCGCCCAACCTCACCGATTGGTACCGACAGAGCTATCCCGACACGAAGGGGAATTGCCAAAACCCTGTGCTCGCTACGGAAGGCAACAAAGGAGTGCTGACCTATACCTCGGAAGGAAAGCAATACCGCATGACGACAACCGATTACAAGACGTGGACATCGCCCGTGGAGGTGAATGTGGCTAAATCGGAGGCAAACACCTATCGCACCGTGGACTTGAACAATCATTTGGGACAGGTGAGCGGAAATGTACAACGTGTGGCTTGGAGTGTGGTTGACCATCTGTTGAAGTATCACGACCATCGGGTGGTGAAAGACCAGCAGAATGGCGAGCAGGTGATGATTCCTGCCCTCGAAGGATTGAAGCCCGTGGAGGCACGATTGACACTGACCTCTCCCGTGAAAACGAAGGCCATCAGTGACGAACTTATCGGTGTGTTCTTCGAGGATATCAACTATGCGGCCGATGGAGGAATCTACGCCGAATTGGTGCAAAATCGCGGGTTTGAATATGACCCAGCGGACACGAAAGGACGCTATGGATGGAGCCACACCACTGCTTGGAGTCTGAAGAATGCGACCGAAGGTGACAAATTTGAAATTGCAACAATTGACCCCATTCATGAAAACAATAAGCATTATGCTGCATTGACCATCAGTAAACCCGGTGTGGCCCTTGCCAACGAAGGATTTGACGGTATTGTACTGAAGAAGGGTGACAAGTATGACCTCTCCTTGTGGGCACGCCAGCTGGAGGGTAAAGCAGGAAAACTAACCGTGCGCCTGGTAGATGAAAAGGGAAATATCGTGGCCGAGAAGAACCTCTCTGCACCCGCTACAGGCAAGTGGAAGAAGATGAATGCCGTGCTTATCGCCAAGAGTGATGCAGACAAGGCACAATTGCAAGTGATCCCCTCCATGGTAGGAAAGGTGGGGCTTGACATGGTTTCGCTCTTCCCGCAAAAGACCTTCAAGGGACGCAAGAATGGCCTTCGTGCTGACCTCGCTCAAATATTGGCTGACATGAAGCCCCGATTCGTGCGTTTCCCCGGCGGATGTGTAAGCCACGGAGACGGATTGCACAACATGTATCGTTGGGTGAACACCGTAGGTCCTTTGGAAGCGCGTAAGCCCATGCGTAACATCTGGAATTACCACCAGTCAATGGGACTTGGTTTCTACGAATATTTCCAATTCTGTGAAGACATTGGCGCACAGCCCTTGCCCGTATTGCCCGCAGGTGTGCCTTGCCAGAACTCTTCAGTAGGCGGACATGGCCAGCAGGGAGGTATCCCCATGGAGGATATGGACGAATACGTGGAGGAAATCCTCAACCTCATTGAATGGGCGAACGGTGACCCGAAGAAGAGCAAGTGGGCCAAGATGCGTGCCGAGGCAGGACATCCGAAACCCTTCAACCTGAAGTATCTGGGTATTGGAAATGAAGACCTTATCACGGATGTGTTCGAGGTTCGCTTCAAGATGATATTCGATGCGGTGAAGGAGAAATATCCTGAAATCGTCGTGGTGGGTACCGTAGGACCCTTCTACGAAGGAAGCGATTATGAAGAGGGTTGGGACCTTGCCACACGCTACGAAGTGCCTATCGTGGATGAGCACTACTACAACACTCCCGGATGGTTCATGAACAATCAGGATTATTATGACCGATATGACCGTTCAAAGAAGACCAAGGTTTACTTGGGCGAATATGCCACACACATCAATGGACGCGCCACCAATTTGCAGACCGCTCTTTGTGACGCCCTTCACTTGACCAATGTTGAGCGCAATGCCGATGTGGTGGTGATGACTTCGTATGCTCCTCTGTTGGCCAAAGAGCATCATACACAATGGAATCCCGACCTCATCTACTTCAACAATACTGAGGTGAAGCCGACCGTGGAGTACTTTGTTCAGAAATTGTTCAGCCTGAATAGCGGAACTGAATATCTTGCCTCTAAGCTCACAGGACGCGAACTCTGGAATCAGGATATCCGCAAACGTATCTCCCACTCCATCGTACGCGATGAGAAGACGGGCGACGTGATCGTGAAACTCGTCAATCTGCTTCCTGCCGAAGTGAAGATGGACATTGACCTCAGTGCTTTGGGCGAACAGGTGGGCATTGCCAAGCGCACAATCCTCACAGGTAAGGATATGAACGATCGTCATGCACGTCCCGTGGATGACACCATCGAGGTGAATGGCACTCGCCTACAACAGGCATTGCCTGCCTACTCATTGACTATCCTCCGATTCTGACCAATGAGAAGGGGGGCTTCTTTGGGAGAAGGAAAGAAAGCCTCTATCAACTACTGGTTAAGGTTGCCTTAAGTCGGAGCTGAGGTGACATGAAGTCAAGGCTAAGGTTTATAAATGTTTTGCGAGAGGGGAAGCAGAGATGATTTCTGCTTCTCCTTTTTTTCGGTTTACCCGTTCCTTTTTCCCATTTTCTCTTTATTCTTGTCCAACAAAGTGCTGTTTTCTCATGTTTTTAAAGTAACTTTGCGGCTCGTTTGATGAAAATATGTATAGAAAGATTGTGAGACGACAGATACGAACCCTGCTTTTTATCCTCATATTGGCGCTCCCGTCCCTGTTGCAAGCTACCGATGGTGTGCGTAGCGACTCGGCCATGATTGCTTATCTGCAGAGCGAAGGAGTGTCCATCACCGAAGGCAATCGCGTACGGCTATTGAAAAGTGGTGAAGAAAAGTTCGATGACCTTTTTGTAGCCATTCGCAAGGCACGTCATTATATCCATCTCGAATATTTCAATTTCCGCAATGACTCCATTGCAGCCCTCCTCTTTGCAGAACTTGACAAGAAGGTGCAGGAGGGAGTGAAAGTGAGAGCATTGTTTGACGCATTCGGCAATTGGAGCAATAATAAACCGTTGAAGAAACGCCATCTGAAGGAATTGGCAAAGCGTGGTATTGAGATTGTGAAGTTCGACCCTCTGAACTTCCCCTTCATCGGGGATTTCATGAGTCGCGACCATCGGAAGATTGTCATCATTGACGGGCAAATGGCCTACACGGGAGGAATGAATGTGGCCGACTATTATATCGAAGGTCTTCCTGCCTTTGGCGATTGGCGCGACATGCATATGCGTATTGAAGGCCCTGCGGTAGATGAACTACAACGCATCTTCATCAACATGTGGGAGAAGGCTACAGGCGAACGATTGGTCGGTGAATCCCTCTATTTCCCTGTAAAGAATGATAGCTTGCATGTGGAAGGTACCGTGGATGGTGTTACTATTGGCATTGTTGATCGTGTGCCGAGAAAAACACCCAAATTGATGCGCGAAGCATATGCTCATGCCATCCTGTCTGCGGAAGAGAAAATCGAACTCATCAATCCTTATTTTATCCCTACGCGTACTGTGAGACGTGCTTTGAAGAAGGCAGCCAAGAAGGGAATAGATGTACAAGTGATGGTTTCCGTAAAGGGCGATATTCCTATCACACCGGATGCTTCGATGTACGTTGCCAGACAATTACAGAAGCAGGGAGCTACGATTTTTCAGTTCGAAGGTGGTTTTCATCACTCTAAAATCATGATGGTGGATGACAAGTTCTGTACCGTAGGTTCTACGAATCTTAATAGCAGAAGCCTTCGGTATGATTATGAGGTGAATGCTTTTGTCTTTGATTCACGAGTGACAGGTGAATTATCTGAGATGTTTGACGATGACAAGAGGCAAAGTACCATCATGACGGATGAGAATTGGAAAGAACGCTCATGTTGGCATCGTTTCATCGGATGGTTTTCAAACCTCTTGTTGACTCCATTCCTCTAAAATATAACCAGAAAGATTCATTAATCCCTTTTTAAATAAAACTATGATAACCTTTCCCAATGCAAAAATCAACCTTGGATTGAATGTGGTTGAGCGTCGTCCGGATGGATACCACAATTTGGAAACAATCTTCTACCCTATCCCCTTGGAAGATATACTGGAGGTGACAACTTTTGACGAAGACCCTACGGTGGAGAGTCCTACTGACACAGATGTAATGCTTCATTCCTCAGGTATTGCAATTGCAGGTGAGGTTGAAGACAACTTGGTCGTAAAGGCGTATCGTCTTCTAAAAGCAGAATATCCCTTGCCACCTATACATATCCACATGTTCAAGCATATTCCTTCGGGTGCAGGATTGGGAGGTGGCTCGGCTGATGCTACATTCATGCTTCGTCTCTTGCGTGACAAATTCTCACTTCCTCTGACGGATGATGAATTGGAAGAACGTGCTGCCCGTTTGGGAGCCGATTGTGCGTTCTTTGTGCGCAACAAACCGGCTTTTGCTACAGGTATCGGTAATATCTTTACTCCTATGCCCCAACTTTCACTCCGTGGTTGGTATATCCTTTTGGTGAAACCCGACATATTTGTTTCTACACGGGATGCATTTTCTCTTATTCGTCCTCACAAACCTGTTCGCCCTTTGACTGAGATTGCGACGCTGCCTGTAGAAGAATGGCGTGATGCAGGTATGAATAATGATTTCGAAGAAAGTGTTTTTGCAAAATATCCGGCCATCGGTGAGATAAAAGATAGGCTTTACGATATGGGAGCTGTGTATGCCTCCATGTCAGGTAGTGGTTCGTCGCTATTTGGACTATTTAAAGAGTGGGATGAGATAGATGCCGACAAATTGAATGTCCTTTTCCCAAATTGCTATGTATGGCATAGCGAATTAGGAATCTGAACCCTCTTTCCGATTAATATTTGAAGGTGTATAAAATAAAAACAAAGTGTTTACTCAATGTAAAACACTTTGTTTTGTTTTTGATAGCTTTAATGTTTATTTAGGATGAAAGTTTATTTCATCAACTTATAAACAAAAGGTTTGTTACTGGGTATATGCAAGTTATGTAATCTCATGCTCTTTTTGATTACCAATTGTATTCTTCTGAATAAGATTCGTAGGATGGCTCTGAAGTAATGCCATTGGCACTGAAGAGTTGGGTGATGACTTCTTGCTCTTGGGGGTAAAGTGGAATTTCTTTGCGGAAAAAGGAATAATAGAGTCCTCGGCCAAAATGGTTGATAAGGGTTGCTTTCATCAGCTTGGCCTGTTTGTAAGGAATCTCATCCCATAAGTTTTTCACACCCCATGCAACACGAACTTTGGCAGATGAACGATAATATTGGCATTGTGCTCCATCGGGATAATGTGAAGGATGCAGGCAATTGACAAATGGGTGTTGGCTAAGGGGGGATTTTCCTAACATGTAGCGTAAGCAAGTAGCTGAACGAGGACATCCGTGATTCATGCAATGTCCGTAATTTGCTGGTGGATTATCTTTAGAAAAGAACTTTCTCATGGGGGTAGTAGGTTTTTTATATGAAGGTTTATTGCTACTTTAAACTTTTAGACGCAAATGACACAAATTGCTTGGATTATTTCTTTATTTCATCTTCTCTCCTACTGTTCTTGGCAAGAGCTGGCTTGAAACCTGAAATATAATGTCTTTAATCCGCACGTGATAAGTGTCGTTTGCGTCTAAAAAAGTATAAGGTTGATTTTTTATTTCAGAATACCTAATTGCTTGAAGCACTTGGTGAGTTTCTCAACGGCAGTATCTACTTGTTCGCGAGTGTGAGTAGCCATAAGAGCTACGCGTACTAACGTATCATCCGGTGCACAAGCGGGAGGGATAACGGGATTGATGAAGATTCCCTCATCGAATGCCATCTTGGTGACGATGAATGTCTTTTCCGTATCGCGCACGTAAAGGGGGATGATGGGAGATTCTGTTTCACCAATTTCAAATCCGGCTGCACGGAAACGTTCGAGGGCGTAGTTGGTTATCTCCCACAATGCTTCTATGCGTTCGGGTTCCTCTTGAAGTATATGTAGTGCTTCGAGAGCTGCAGCTGTAGCTGAAGGAGTACTGCTGGCTTGGAAAATGTAGCTTCGTGCAGTGTGCTTGAGCCAATTGATGATTTCCTTATCACCGGCAATGAATCCTCCGATTGAAGCAAGTGATTTGCTGAAGGTACCCATGATGAGATCGATATCATCAGTCAATCCGAAATGGTCGCATACTCCGCGTCCGTTTTTACCGAACACACCAAGTCCGTGGGCTTCGTCCACATAAATGCATGCATCGTATTTCTTCTTCAAACGTACAATTTCGGGCAAATTGGCTAAGTCTCCCTCCATAGAGAATACACCGTCCACCACAATGAGCTTTACCGAATTGGGTTCACAACGGCGGAGTTTCTTTTCAAGATCCTCCATGTCGTTGTGCTTGTACTTGAGTTGGGTTGCAGCTGACAGGCGTCGTCCATCTACGATAGATGCATGGTCGCGATCGTCACAAATGATGTAGTCTCCACGTCCGACAAGTGCAGGAATGATACCTTCGTTCACGGTAAATCCAGTAGAGAAGCAGAGTGCATCATCTTTGCCTACAAATGCGGCTAATTCTTTTTCCAATTGTACATGAATGTCCAACGTTCCATTAAGGAAACGTGAACCGGCGCATCCAGTACCATACTTCTCAGTAGCGGCAATGGACGCATCCATGATACGACGGTCATAAGTGAGTCCTAAATAAGCA
Organism: Phocaeicola sp.; assembly: GCA_045647865.1. Classification (GTDB taxonomy): domain Bacteria; phylum Bacteroidota; class Bacteroidia; order Bacteroidales; family Bacteroidaceae; genus Phocaeicola_A. The sequence goes on along the minus strand of JAZRMW010000007.1, from coordinate 70,369 downwards.
TTGGAGCCGAACATGAGGATTCGTTGGCCATCCATCTCCACTTCTGTATCCTGATGGCTGTTGATTGTTCGGAAGTAAGGATACACGCCCTTTTCCATGTATTCCTGAGGTCGTGTGAAATTAGCTAATCTTTCGTTTAAAATTCCCATATTTTTTAGTAGAATTTTAGTTTTTGCTTTCCTATGTTATATTTAATTATAATAAAATCTTTATGGATAATTTATCTATTCTTAAATAATAGGTCGCAAAGATAGTACTTTTATTCTATAAAAAAGCAGTTTGGAGTAAAAAATAAGATTTCATGAATAAAACTAATTTGATTTTTGATGGTTTTAAAAGAAACAATTATCTTTGCATTCGCATTGACATAAACTCAGAAGATTGCTGAATGGATACAAAAAAAAGTGTAGTTTTCATCGTAAACCCGATTTCCGGCACCCAAAGTAAAAAGGGGGTTGTGGAGAAAATTGAAAAATATGCTGATAGTGAGAAAATTGATTTTCGCATTGTACCCACCCAATTTGCAGGACATGCCGTAGAAATAGCCGCTGATTGTGTGGCAAAAGGAATTGACGTAGTGGTTGCTGTTGGAGGCGATGGGACTATTAATGAAATAGCTCGCTCGTTGGTGCATACATCTACGTCTCTCGGTATTATCCCTTGTGGTTCGGGCAATGGACTTGCACGTCATTTGCATATCCCAATGGATGTGAAAAAAGCCATTGAAATAATCAATAAGGGGGTAACAGAGTCTATTGATTATGGAAAAATCAATGGTATTCCCTATTTTTGTACTTGTGGTGTGGGTTTTGATGCTTTCATCAGCATGAAGTTTGCCCAAGCGGGAAAACGTGGTATTGCCACATATGTAGAGAATACGTTGCGCGAAGGGCTTCGTTATGAACCTGAGACTTACGAAATAGAAAATGAAGACGGGAGTATGAAGTATGAAGCTTTTCTTATTACTTGTGCCAATGCTTCACAATATGGAAACAATTTCTACATCGCTCCCAAAGCTTCGTTGTGTGACGGATTAATGGATGTCATCATTATGGAGCCCTTCACCATGTTGGATGCTCCTGCTATATCTTTCCAGATGATAAATGGCACGTTGGATCAGAATAGCAAAATCAAGACGATTCGTTGTAAAAGGCTGAAAATTCATCGTAGCAAACCTGGCGTCATCCATTTTGATGGAGATCCAGTGATGGCAGATGCTGATTTGACGGTAGAGATTATAGAAAAGGGATTGAGTGTAATTGTAGGGGCTCAGGATGAAAAAACAATCATTGGGAATGGAAATATCCTGCAAAGCATTATTGAGACATTCAATGGCTTTAGGCCTTCCATTATGGATGATTTAGCAGCCCATAACAAACGTCTGTTGGTCTTGAATAAGGAATTGTTGCGTCGTCTGAAAAATAATGATTATAAATAAAAATCATTTACCATATTCTTGTATTCTTCAGTATAAACTTTTGCTTGGGTTTCAAGTGTGAGTTGTTGGGGGGTAACGTTGGATTCTGGCATTTCTTTTTTAAATGCCAACAATGTGCGTTTGGCAGGGATTCCTACTTTGGTATGAATATGCATTTCCCTTGATAGATAGAGCTTTTGCGAGATGGCTTCAGCTTTTAATGAAGCAGAAGCGTCCATGGGAATAACAACTGAAAATTCTCCGTCAGGAGTGAGCAACTCTTTTACGCGAGACATCAATGTCCGGAAATCAAGTGTGTCTGTATGTCTGGCTTTATTTCTTTCTTTGTTTGGACATTTCAAAGAGTTTGCAAAATATGGAGGATTGGAGAAGATGACATCAAATTTGTTTTCATCGGTAAATTTTGCGAAATCTTCTTGGATGACTTGTATCCTATCCGCCCATGGTGATGATTGGACATTTTCTTTGGCTTGTTGGGCTGCATCAGGGTCAATTTCTATGGCTACAATTTTTCCTTCCGGACAACGTTGTGCGGCCATAAGAGCAATCAAACCACATCCACATCCTACATCCAATAAGCGCTGTGCATTTTCTACATGTATCCAACTACCCAATAGGACGGCATCAGTGCCGACCTTCATAGCGCAACGGTCGTGCCATACGGTGAATTGTTTGAATTGAAAATAAGGATTAGCCATAGATTTTCGAATTTTAGCGCAAAGATACTCTATTTTTATATATTTTCAATATAATTTTTCACCTTTATTTAAAGAGGAATGATTAACTTTGCACCGCATTTTCAGCTCCCTTGGAAAAAGGGATTCAAAAGTGATATTAGAATGAAGATAAAGAGAAACATATTCAGCGAAATAGAAGAAGCGAATGAGAACGATGGATCGTTTTCGCTAATTGCCGATTTTGATGGCAATGAAGAGACAATTTTTGAGGAACCGATAGATGATAAACTTCCGATTTTGCCTTTGCGAAACATGGTGTTGTTTCCTGGTGTAGTATTGCCCGTTTCAATTGGTCGTTCATCGTCATTGAAATTGGTGAAGCAGGCTTTTAAGAATCAAGGAAAGATTGGTGCTTTCACTCAGAAAGTGCCAGAGACTGAATTACCATCAATGGCAGACCTTTACTCTATTGGTACGGCTGCTAAGGTTATCCGTATATTGGAGATGCCGGATGGGACAACAACAATCATCCTTCAAGGTATGTCACGTATCAATTTATTGGAAATCACTTCGTTCTCTCCTTATCATCGAGGACGTGTGGAGGTTTTGCATGAAGAGTTTCCTGAGCGTAAGAGCCGTGAATACGAAGCTGTGGTGGAGAGTTGTAAAGACCTTGCCATCGAATATTTGAAGAATTCTGATTATCCCGTACAGACAGTATTTGCCATCAAGAATATCAGTAATAAGATGTTCTTGATAAACTTCATCACTACGAACCTCATTTCATCTATCAATGACAAAATCAATTTGTTGAAAGAGGCATCGTTACTGAAACGAGCTTATGAACTGCTCTCAATCCTTAATCGTGAAGTTCAGTTGGCCAAATTGAAAGCGAATATTCAGATGCGTACCCGTGAGGATATCGACCAGCAACAGAAAGAATATTTCTTGCAACAACAAATCAAGAATATACAGGATGAGCTGGGAGGAAACCGTGAAGATCAGGACATGCGTGACATGAAAAAGCGTGCAGACAAAAAGGCTTGGTCAAAAGACGTGCGTGCCATCTTTGATAAGGAACTTGCAAAAGTTGAGCGTATCAATCCGCAATCGCCTGATTATAACGTGCAGCTCAACTATTTGGAAACCATGCTTAATCTTCCTTGGGATGAATGTACCGTAGATAATCTCAACTTGACGAATGCTGAAAAGACACTCAATCGTGACCACTATGGGTTGGAGAAGGTGAAGGAACGTATTCTTGAGTATTTGGCTGTGTTGAAGATGCGTGGCGATTTGAAATCTCCGATACTCTGTCTCTATGGCCCTCCGGGAGTGGGAAAAACTTCGTTGGGTAAGAGTATTGCTGATGCGCTGAAGCGGAAGTATGTGCGTGTTTCACTTGGTGGCCTTCATGATGAATCTGAGATTCGCGGACATCGTCGTACCTATATTGGAGCTATGCCTGGACGTATCATCAAAAGTATCAGCAAGGCAGGCTCAAGTAATCCTGTATTTATCCTTGATGAGATTGACAAGATTGCACAGATGACCCATCAAGGTGATCCAGCTTCGGCTTTATTGGAAGTGCTTGACCCTGAGCAGAACAATGCTTTTCATGATAATTTCTTGGAGGTGGATTACGACCTTTCTAAAGTGATGTTCATTGCTACGGCCAATAGTTTGAATACTATTCCTGCTCCCCTACTCGACCGTATGGAACTTATTGAAGTGAGTGGTTATATTACGGAAGAGAAAATAGAAATTGCCCGTCGTCACCTTATTCCTAAGGAGATGGAAAATGTGGGATTAAAGAAAGGCGACATCAAGATGAATAGGGCTGCCATTGAATTCCTTATCGAAAATTATACCCGAGAAAGTGGTGTGCGCGAGTTGAACAAGAAAATCAGTAAACTTATGCGCCGCATAGCTAAAGATTTTGCAACACAAGGATATACTATTCATAGTGATATCAAACCTGCTGATGTGCGAGAACTTTTGGGCGTACCTGAATACAGTCGCGATATTTATCAAGGTAATGATTATGCGGGTGTAGTGACAGGACTTGCATGGACGGCCGTTGGTGGTGAAATTCTCTTCGTGGAGACGAGTCTTAGCAAGGGCAAGGGAGGCAAACTCACTTTGACGGGAAATTTGGGTGATGTGATGAAGGAGTCGGCCATGTTGGCTCTTGAATATCTGAAAGCACACACTCATTTGTTGGGCATTGACAATGCCATCTTTGATAATTGGAATATCCACATCCACGTGCCCGAAGGTGCTATTCCCAAAGATGGACCATCGGCAGGTATCACCATGGCCACCTCACTTGCCTCTGCCCTAACCCAGCGTAAAGTGAAGGCCAATTTGGCTATGACAGGCGAAATCACTCTTCGCGGAAAAGTCCTTCCTGTTGGAGGTATTAAAGAAAAAATATTGGCTGCCAAGCGTGCAGGAATCAAGGAAATTATACTTTGTAAAGAGAATCGCAAGAACATTGAGGAAATCCCTCAACTCTATTTGAAAGGATTGACTTTCCACTATGTGGATAATGTGAAGGAAGTGCTTGACATTGCTTTGCTTGATGAAAACGTTGAAAATCCAATAAATTTCGTTATTGAGGATAAAAACGAGAAGTAATAATTGTCTAATCTGGGAGTTTTTTCTCCCAGATACGGAAAAAATAGTTGGAAGACACTGAAGAAAAAATGAAATTCGAACTTCAATATACCGATTCAAAAACGAATGCTCGTGCTGGCCTTATAACTACTGACCACGGGCAGATAGAGACTCCTATCTTCATGCCTGTAGGGACACTTGGAAGCGTGAAGGGAGTGCACTTGACTGAGTTGAAGGATGACATCAAAGCACAAATTATCCTTGGCAACACTTACCACCTTTATTTGCGTCCAGGATTGGATGTCATTGAGAAGGCAGGAGGTTTGCACAAGTTCAATGGCTTCGACCGTCCGATGCTGACCGATAGTGGTGGTTTCCAGGTTTTCTCTCTTTCCGGCATTCGTAAGATGCGCGAAGAGGGTGTCGAATTTCGTTCACACATTGACGGTTCAAAGCATCTTTTTACTCCCGAGCGGGTAATGGATATTGAGCGTACCATTGGAGCCGACATCATGATGGCTTTCGATGAATGTACACCTGGCGATGCTGATTACGATTATGCCCGCAAGTCTATGGAAATGACTCATCGATGGCTTGACCGTTGTCTCACACGATTCAACGAGACGGAGCCGAAGTATGGTTATCATCAGTCACTCTTTCCCATTGTGCAGGGATGTGTCTATCCAGACCTTCGTCGTCGTTCGGCCGAGTTTATTGCTTCGAAGGGAGCCGAAGGAAATGCTATCGGAGGTTTGGCCGTAGGTGAACCAACCGAAAAGATGTACGAAATGATTGAGGTAGTGAACGAAATCCTACCTACCGACAAACCTCGTTATCTAATGGGTGTAGGTACTCCTATGAATTTGCTCGAAGGAATTGAACGTGGTGTGGACATGTTTGATTGTGTCATGCCTACCCGTAACGGACGAAACGGAATGCTTTTTACTAAGGATGGTATCATCAATATGAAGAATAAGAAGTGGGAAACCGATTTCTCACCTATCGAAGCTGATGGAGCCTCGGTAGTAGATACCCTTTATACGAAGGCTTATCTTCGCCATCTCTTCCATGCACAAGAATTGTTGGCTATGCAGATTGCATCGGTACACAATCTTGCCTTCTATCTCTGGCTTGTTGGCGAAGCACGTAAACACATCATAGCTGGCGATTTCTCCACATGGAAGCCTATGATGATGAAGCGTATTTCGACAAGACTCTAATGAATTAAGAATTAAAAAAAAGAAAGTTGAGAATGAAATTCCTTACACGGCTCGACCGCTACATCATTGGCAAGTTCTTGGGAACTTACTTCTTCTCTATCGCATTGATATTGAGTATTGCTGTAGTGTTTGACCTCAACGAAAATATTGACAACTTCGTAGAGCACAATGCTCCGGTGATGGCCGTCATTACGGACTATTACTTCAATTTTGTACCCTACTTTGCCAACCTGTTCAGTGCATTGTTCGTCTTCATAGCAGTAATCTTCTTTACTTCTAAATTGGCAGAGAATTCCGAGATAATAGCCATGTTTTCGTGTGGCATGAGTCTTAAAAGATTGATGCGTCCATATATGATCTCTGCGGCGGTCATAGCCATCATGTCCTATGGATTGAGTTCTTATGTGATCCCGCGCGGAAGTCTTGAACGGTTGGAGTTCGAAGATCAATACCGAAAGAAAAAGAAAGTGGATTATGCCCGCAATGTACAGATGGCCGTGGAACCCAATGTGATTGCTTATATAGAACGGTATGAGGATTTCAATAAGACCGGTTATCGCTTCTCGCTTGACAAATTTGAGGACAAAAAACTTGTATCCCATCTCACTGCGCGTTCTATTACATACGACACCATTGGTGGAGCTATAAATAAATGGAAATTGAAGGATTACATGATTCGTAACCTGGAAGGTCAACGAGAGGTAATCACAAGTGGAAAGTCTATGGATACCATTATTGCCATGGAGCCTGCAGACTTCCTGATAATGAAAAATCAGCAGGAGACCATGACAAGTCCTGAATTGAGCGCATATATAGCTAAGCAGAAAGCGCGTGGTATTGCCAATGTCAAAGAGTTCGAGATTGAATACCACAAGCGTATAGCCATGGCCTTTGCCGCTTTTATCCTTACGACTATTGGTCTTACTCTCTCGTGCAAGAAGACAAAAGGAGGTATGGGCCTAAATCTTGGTGTTGGTCTTGGCTTGAGTGCGTCTTATATCTTATTTCAAACGGTTTCTGCAACATTTGCTATCAATGGCAATACACCACCAATAGTAGCAGTGTGGATTCCTAATATACTTTATGCTATCATTGCCGTTTATCTTTATATAAAGGCTCCCAAATAGAAGATGAATATTGAGATTGGGCGTGTAGGATTTATTTAATCAATAAAAAAAGGCTGAAAGTGTTGAATCAACTCTCAGCCTCTTTTTTTACGTATGCGGCAATTTCTTCGGCTTTTACATCCTTGGCTATGATTATGCCTTGGGGATTCAGCAGGTAGTTCTTAAATCCTCTTTTCAAGCGGAATTGCTTGTATAGAGGTGATTTCTCTCCCGCCAGCTCTACGAAACTGAACGCAGGTTCAATCTTGTCTTTTTTAATGGTTTCATTGAATACCGATTGGTGTTGGTCAAACGACACTGAAACCATCTTTACTTCTTCGGGCATTTGTGCTACAGCATTACTCAGTAATACGTTTTGCATGCGTGAATTTGCATCATAGCTTGCCCAAAAACTCAGCAGCACATAGTTGCCTTTCAATGTTCTAAGGCTGAGGGGCTGCTCTCCCTCTTTTGTTGCGGGCAATGTGAATTGGGGAGCTTTGTCTCCCACATCGTGTCCGCTGAAGATGTTGTCCTTGTCCACAAAGGATACCAAAGAAATGAAAAGGACAACAAAACTCCACTTTACATGTCTCATGTAATCTTATTTTGGTTCATACTATGGTCATCTGCCGCTTGCAGAAGAACCGTTTTTGCTTGGATATCTTCAAGAAGGTCCGTATCTCCTTCTATTAAATCCGCTGCAAAGGTACGGTTTTCTAAGCAACTGACCATGAAAAAATGCGGATTTTTATGTTTTACAACATGTTTTTGGCCATTTTTTGGCACTTGACACCTATTTTTCTATCTTTATTCACTAATTTTGCAGATAAATAAAAAACTCAACTTTCGCAAGTCGAAACTTATCCTTTAACTCCAAAAAGTTGAGCTTGCGAAACTTGAATAAAAAAGGAGTCTTACATAGTTTAAGAATGAATATTAAAAAAGGAATTGTAGAAATGAAGAGTGAAGATACCGAACTTATCCTTATTCGTATAACAGGTCTCGACCGTCCAGGATTAACGGCTTCTTTTACGAATGTTTTATCCAAGTACGATGCTACTATTCTTGATATCGGACAAGCTGATATTCATAGTACCCTCTCTTTAGGAATCCTTTTCAAGGCGGAAGAACGCGATTCGGGTTTTATTATGAAAGAATTGTTGTTCAATGCTTCTGAGTTGGGAGTTGATATCCGATTTTATCCTATATCTGTCGAAGAGTATGAGAATTGGGTAAGTATGCAGGGTAAACACCGCTATATCCTTACGTTGCTCGGACGTAAGCTTTCTGCCAGACAGATTGCCGCTGTATCGGGTATCATTGCCGAACAGGGGTTGAACATTGATGCAATCAAGCGTCTTACAGGCCGTATTCCTTTGGATGAACAGAAGTCGAATGTCCGTGCTTGTATTGAGTTCAGTGTGCGTGGTACTCCGCGCGATAAGGAGGATATGCAACGCCAACTGATGAAACTTTCCAAGGAGTTGGAGATGGATTTTTCTCTTCAGCAGGATAACATGTACCGTCGCATGCGTCGCCTCATTTGCTTTGATATGGATTCGACGCTGATTGAAACGGAGGTTATCGACGAGTTGGCAGACCGTGCAGGTGTCGGTGCCGAAGTGCGTGCGATTACCGAGAGTGCCATGCGGGGCGAGATTGATTTTATCGAAAGCTTTACCCGTCGTGTTGCGCTTCTCAAGGGATTGGATGTCAGCGTCATGCGCGAAATAGCCGAGAATCTTCCCATTACCGAAGGAGTTGATCGTCTTATGTACGTGCTCAAACGCTATGGTTATAAGATTGCAATCCTTTCCGGAGGATTCACCTATTTCGGAAATTATCTGAAGGACAAATATGGCATTGACTACGTTTATGCCAACGAACTGGAAGTCGATGAAGACGGAAAACTCACCGGCCGCTATATTGGCGATGTGGTGGACGGAAAACGCAAAGCAGAACTCCTCCGCCTGATTGCCCAAGTGGAGAAAGTGGATATTGCCCAGACGATAGCCGTGGGCGATGGAGCCAATGACCTTCCTATGCTTTCTCTCGCAGGACTGGGTATTGCTTTCCATGCCAAGCCCAAGGTTGTGGCTAATGCCCGCCAGAGTATCAATACTATCGGGCTTGACGGTGTCCTTTATTTCCTCGGATTCAAGGATTCTTATCTTGATGTGTGACGACATCATTCATAACTCATCATTCACCATTCATAATTGTTAGAATGTATTTTGACGAACTTGATTTAGAAGATTGCATACTTGATGCGCTCGATGCAATGAATTTTGAAGAGTGCACGCCAGTACAAGAACATACTATCCCTCCCCTGCTCGAAGGCCACGACCTCATTGGTGTGGCACAGACAGGCACCGGGAAGACCGCAGCTTTCCTCCTTCCTGTGCTTAACCAACTCAGCAAGGGAGGTTATCCTCATGATGCCATCAATTGCATCATCATGTCTCCCACTCGCGAACTGGCTCAGCAGATCGACCAGCAGATGGAAGCCTTCAGTTATTTTACAAATAGCAGTAGCGTGGCCATTTATGGAGGGAATGACGGTATCCGTTTTGCTCAAGAGCAGAAGGGGCTTACCCTTGGAGCCGATGTGGTCATTGCTACTCCCGGACGTTTGTTAGCTCATATCAATATGGGATACGTTGACCTGTCGCGTGTCAGTTTCTTTATTCTCGACGAGGCCGACCGTATGCTCGATATGGGTTTCTCCGATGACATTATGCAGATTGCCAAACTTCTTCCTGAAACAAGGCAAACCATTATGTTCAGTGCCACCATGCCCGAGAAGATTCGCCAGTTGGCCCGCACCATTCTCAAGAATCCCGTTGAAGTGAAACTTGCCGTCAGCAAACCGGCTGATAAAATCCAGCAAGCTGCCTACGTTTGCACTGAACCTCAGAAGCTGGGTATCATCCAACACATGTTTGCCGCCGAGCCTGCCAAGCGTGTCATCATTTTCGCCTCCTCAAAACTGAAGGTGAAGGAGGTCACCCAGGCACTCATGCGAATGAAACTCAATGTCGGTGAAATGCATAGCGACCTTGACCAACCTCAGCGTGATGCGGTGATGCACGAGTTCAAGAACAATCGCATTGACATTCTCGTTGCCACCGATATTGTATCGCGCGGTATAGATATCGATGACATCACCCTTGTCATCAACTTTGATGTGCCCCACGATGCCGAAGACTATGTGCACCGGATCGGACGTACCGCCCGTGCTGGCAATGAGGGACGTGCCGTTACGTTCGTCGGACCGAAGGACCAGACACGTTTCCACTCTATCGAAGAGTTCATCGAGAAGGAGGTTGAAAAACTTCCTGTACCCGAAGCACTGGGTGAAGCTCCCGAATATAAGCCTCAGAAGAAGGACCGCGGGCGCGGTTTCCGTGGCCGGGGTGGTAAGTCAAAGGGTAAAAAACGAGGTGGAAAGAACAGGAACAACCGTCGCTCTAAGGGTGGGAAGAAACCTGTGAATGCTGATAAGGCAGACGCATAGCTACAAGCTACGAGTGATGAGCCATGGCTGATTCACTCGTAGCTTTTTAAAAGGAGTGCAACCGCTTCGGCACAACGCTCACCGTCCATGCCGGCCGAGACGATGCCACCGGCATAGCCTGCTCCCTCGCCACAGGGGAAAAGCCCCCTGATTTTCACGTGTTGCAGGGTTTCGCGATCGCGGAGGATGCGTACGGGGGAAGATGTTCGTGTCTCTACACCTATCATCAGTGCATCGTTCGTGAGGAATCCACGGGAGATACGGTCGAATTGCGTGAAGCCTTGCGCCAGACGTTCGGTGATGAACTTGGGCATCCAGAAGTGTAGGGGCGAAGAGACAACCCCAGGGGAATAGGATGTGGCAGGAAGCTCGTAGCTCAGTTTGCGACGCGTAAAGTCCACCATTCGTTGGGCGGGTGCCGTCTGCTTCATGCCTCCGGCCAACCAACATTCGCGCTCCATCTTTTCTTGGAAATACATCATCACTAAGGCGTCATCCGTAGGAGCACCTTCGGGGAGCAGGTTTTCCCGAACCACGTCCTCGGGATGAATCTCGACCACCATGCCCGAATTGCTCCAGCGTCCGCCACGATTGCTGGGCGACATGCCGTTGACCACCACCTGTTCGGGGCCTGTAGCGGCAGGCACTACAAATCCACCGGGGCACATGCAGAAGCTATATACTCCCCTACCGCCCGCTTGAGCCACAAAACTATATTCGGCCGCGGGGAGGTATTTGCCACGTCCGTTCTTGTTATGATAGCGGATTTGGTCGATGAGGTGCGCTTCGTGCTCCAGACGTACACCCACGGCCAGCCCTTTGGCTTCGAGGGTCACCCCATGGGCGTGTAACCAACGGAAGACATCGCGGGCCGAATGTCCCGTGGCCAAGATGACGGGGCCCATGAACTCGCGTCCGGGGTGGGTGATGATGCCCTTAACCTCGTCCTGTCCGATGATGAGTGCATCCATGCGGGTTTCGAAGTGCACCTCGCCTCCGCATCGGATGATGGTGTTGCGCATGTTTTCGATTACCTTCGGAAGTTTGTCCGTGCCTATGTGTGGATGTACGTCAGACAGGATGGAGGTGCTTGCCCCATGTTGGCAGAAGACATTCAGAATCTTATCGACATTTCCGCGCTTCTTGCTACGGGTGAAGAGCTTGCCGTCGGAGTAGGCTCCTGCCCCACCTTCACCAAAACTATAGTTCGACTCGGCATCCACCTTGTGTTCGCGCGAGATACGGGCAATGTCGGTCCGTCGGGTGTGTACGTCCTTTCCCCGCTCCACGACTACAGGGCGGAGGCCCAATTCTATCAGACGGAGTGCGGCAAACAATCCGCCGGGGCCTGCTCCGACGACAACGACTTGAGGCCGTCCCTCTACGTTGGGATAATCAATACGCGTGAATTCATCCTTTGGAGGCATTTCGTTGATGAAGACCCTTACGCTTACGTTCACATAAATCGTGCGTTGGCGGGCATCAATGCCGCGCTTCAACACTCTCACACCTTTGATGGTGCGTGCGTCCAGTCCCTTCTCACGGGCAATGTATTGCATGATGGCCTGTTCGTTTGCCGCTTGTTGCGGAAGCAGGCGAAGTTGGTATTCCTGAATCATTCTCTCTGATAAGTATAAAAAAGTCGGATAAGATTTCCAATTTGCAAAGTTACAACAAAGAAATGAGATGATTTCCATCTTGTATAAAAGAAATGGATAAAGAGGCTGCTTTTTTTTGGCAGGTTGGGAAAAACTTTTTTCCTCACTGGAGAAAAATAACGCTCAGGTAGTCTCTAAAAAAAATGCTTCACAAAGTGATTCTAAAAAAAACTTGCAAAATATCTGCCATAATGTTTTGTCAATTAAAATAAATCCTCTATCTTTGCACCGCAATTAAGGAATGGGGCATTAGCTCACTTGGCTAGAGCGCTTGTCTGGCAGTCAAGAGGTAACGAGTTCGACTCTCGTATGCTCCACAAAACATCAAAGAGAAGTTGGAATCAAAAGGAACAACTTCTCTTTTTATTTGGGCACGGATTACACCGATTACACGGATACAAAAGAAAGAGCAAAGGCCGTGTTTTTGAAGGTATAATCCGTGCCTGAACTTTTTTTAGATTGAATTATACTGAATTAAAGCTATGCTGATTTACAACACAACGTATCAAGTAGAAAATGACGATGCAAGAAACTTTGTCATTTGGTTGCACGAAGTATATATGCCACAAGTTGAAGAAAACGGCTTGCTCAAGTCGCCACGCCTCACGCGCATCCTTAGTCATAAGGAGCAGGATAGCGAATGCTTTTCGCTTCAATGGGAGGTTGAGGACACGCGTACTCTGCACCAATGGCATACGGCACAAGGTATGGCTTTGAATGCCGATATGATGCAGGTTTTCAAAGATAAGGTATTGGCATTTTCAACCTTAATGGAGGTTATAGAGTGATACAACCCGTAAAAGAGAAAATCATCCTTGGTATCGACCCCGGTACGAATGTGATGGGATATGGCGTGTTGAAGGTTGTCGGCACCAAACCCGAAGTGATGGCGCTTGGGGTCATCGACTTGCGGAAGATGAGTGACCCTTATTTGAAGTTGGGACATATCTTCCAGCGTGTCATTGGCATCATCGAATCCTATCTGCCTGACGAACTGGCCATTGAAGCCCCCTTCTTCGGAAAAAATGTGCAATCGATGCTCAAACTCGGTCGTGCACAAGGGGTGGCCATGGCCGCGGCCATCAGTCGCGATATCCCCATTACCGAATATGCCCCCTTGAAAATCAAGATGGCCATTACGGGGAATGGTGCGGCCAGTAAGGAGCAGGTTGCTGGTATGCTCCAACGCATTCTTCACATGAAGGATCAAGACCTTGGCCCTTTCCTTGATGCTACCGATGCTCTTGGCGTAGCCTATTGCCACTATTTGCAAATGGGACGTCCGACCATGGAGAAAGGATATAAGGGATGGAAAGATTTTCTTCAGAAAAATCCCGAAAGAAAAAGATAATGAGCATTATAAAGATTGTCAACGGCAATGCCCGCCATCCGCTTCACCGGATGAAAAGTCCGATAAACTTCTCCCTTGAATCGGGTGAGCACATGGCTATTCTTGGCCCTAACGGTGGCGGAAAGAGCGAACTTGTAAATACGATTATAGGCAAATATCCCTTGTTGATGAATCAGGTGGAGTATGATTTTTCACCACGCACCTCCACCATGGCGTATGACAATATCCGCTACATGGCCTTTCGAGATACCTATGGCGATACGGCCGAAGGGAGCTATTATTATCAACAACGATGGAATAGCCAAGATGCAGACATCTACCCCACCGTGGCCGAACTGATGCCGGATGGAGGCGATTCGGAGATGAGACGCAAACTCTACAACCTCTTTCATATAGAGGAGATGTTGCCTAAGACCTCCATCCTGCTCTCCAGTGGCGAGATGCGGAAGTTTCATCTGACAAAGGCCCTGTTGGGTAATCCGCGTGTACTTATCTTGGACAATCCCTTCATCGGGTTGGATGCCGACATGCGCCTTCAGCTAAGACTCTTGCTCGAGAGTCTGACGCGGGAAAGTGATTTGCAACTCATCCTGATACTTTCGAAATCCGACGATATCCCCGATTTCATTACCCACGTGGTGCATGTCGAAGGAATGGTGTGTGGCCAGAAACAGACATTGGCTGAATACCGTCAGACGCATCCCTCCCACCCGCTCCGTATGTTGAGCGACGAGATGGAGAAAAGATTACTCGAACTTCCTCATCGGGAGGATGACTTGGAGGCCGGGCGTATTGTTGAATTGCGCAATGTATCCATCCGATACGGTCATCGTACGATTCTGGATTCCCTCGATTGGACGGTGCTCAAGGGCGAGCGTTGGGCACTTTCGGGCGAAAATGGTGCAGGAAAATCCACCCTGTTGAGTCTTGTTTGTGCCGATAATCCGCAATCCTATGCGTGCGACATCACCCTTTTTGATCGTCGGCGGGGCACGGGCGAGAGCATCTGGGAGATAAAGAAACACATCGGTTATGTTTCTCCCGAGATGCACCGGGCTTATCTGAAGAACCTTCCGGCCATTGACATCGTGGCATCGGGACTTCACGATTCGGTAGGGCTATACCGTCGGACAAAGCCTGAACAGATAGAGGTGTGTGAATGGTGGATGACGATTTTTGGCATTTCCCACTTGCGCGATCGTGATTTTCTCTCCCTCTCCAGTGGCGAGCAACGCCTTTGTCTTTTGGCGCGTGCATTTGTCAAAGACCCTCAGTTGCTCATCCTTGACGAACCCTTGCATGGCCTTGATGCTTCTAACGGACAATTGGTGAAGGAGATTATAGAAACGTTTTGTCGTCGTCCGAACAAAACCCTTATCATGGTGAGTCACTATGAGGAGGAATTGCCCCGGTGCATCACCCATCGCCTTCATTTGAAGCGTCATGTATAGCTTGTAGGATGGATTTTGTCGTATAAATTTCCTATTTCTAATTTTATTCCCTATCTTTGCCCGACAATAGATAAAGAAGTTACACATGAAAAACTGGAAGTTATGAGAAAAAGCCTGATTAAAAGCCGTTTCCTATGTGCGCTTTTTGCCGGTTCATTGGCTATGAACCTGCAAGCACAAGAGTGGAAACTCGTTTGGAGTGATGAATTTGATGTCGATGGAAAACCTGATGAAAAGGTCTGGAGTTATGAACATGGCTTTGCACGCAACAATGAAGCCCAATGGTATCAAGAAGACAATGCCCTTTGCCAAGACGGATATCTGATTATTGAAGCCCGTCAGGAGCGTGTAAAGAATCCCCACTTTGAATCTGATAGTTACGATTGGAGAAAAAATCGCAAATATGCACGCTACACCTCCTCTTCCATCAAGACCCAAGGCAAGAAAGAGTTCCTTTACGGACGTTTTGAAATGCGTGCACGTATTCCTGTCGGACCGGGTTCTTGGCCGGCTTTCTGGACATTGGGCTCTGATATGGAGTGGCCTTCATGTGGCGAGATTGACATTATGGAGTTCTATCGTCAGGAAGGGAAACCCGTGATTTTGGCCAATGTGGCATGGGGAACCGACCAACGATGGATTGCACACTGGGATAGTAAGGCCATCTCCATGAAACATTTCTTGAACAACGACCCCGATTGGGCTACCAAATTCCACGTTTGGCGAATGGATTGGGATGAGAATTACATCCGTCTCTATGTGGACAACGAGTTGTTGAACGAAACCGACCTCTCGAAGGTGAAAAATGGCAAACATGGCAAAGACAAACATCCTTTTCACCAGCCCCATTATCTGCTTGTCAACTTGGCATTGGGCGGAAACAATGGCGGATACATCGATGATGAAGCTTTCCCCATGCGCTACGAGGTGGACTATGTGAGAGTATATCAGAAATAAAATAAATCAATTCAATAATAAATCATTTAATAATTAACTATTTAAAAACGCATGAGAAATAAAATTCTTCTGTTGCTCGTCGCCGCTCTTTTGGCTACGGGCAGTGCATTCGGAAAGGCCAAACAACCCGAGACATTCGAGGTGGGCAAAGGCACTTTCCTGCTCAATGGCAAACCCTTTGTGGTGAAAGCCGCTGAGATTCATTATCCGCGTATCCCTAAAGCCTATTGGGAACACCGTATTCAGATGTGCAAGGCTTTGGGTATGAACACCATCTGTCTCTATGTATTTTGGAATATCCACGAACAGGAGGAGGGTAAGTTTGACTTCACAGGAAACAACGACATTGCCGCTTTCTGTCGTTTGGCTCAAAAGCATGGCATGTATATCATCGTTCGTCCTGGCCCATACGTATGTGCCGAGTGGGAAATGGGTGGTCTCCCCTGGTGGTTGCTCAAGAAGAAAGACATCCGTCTGCGTGAAAACGACCCCTACTTCCTCGAGCGTGTAGAGATTTTCGAGAAAGAAGTGGGCAAGCAATTGGCCGACCTTCAGTTGTCTAAGGGTGGAAACATCATCATGGTGCAGGTTGAGAACGAGTACGGTTCTTATGGTACCGACAAACCTTATGTTTCAAACATCCGCGACATCGTGCGTCGTGCAGGTTTCACTGACGTGACACTCTTCCAGTGCGACTGGGCAAGCAACTTCACCAACAATGGTCTCGATGACCTCGTGTGGACAATGAACTTCGGTACTGGTTCAAACATCGATAGCCAGTTCAAGAAATTGAAAGAACTTCGTCCCGACTCTCCACTCATGTGCTCAGAATTTTGGAGCGGATGGTTTGACAAGTGGGGTGGACGTCACGAAACACGCGATAGCAAGGACATGGTTGCCGGCATGCGCGAAATGTTGGAGAAAGGCATCTCATTCAGTCTCTATATGACTCACGGAGGTACAAGCTTCGGCCACTGGGCTGGTGCCAATTCACCCGGCTTTGCTCCTGATGTGACTTCGTATGACTATGATGCTCCCATCAATGAATATGGACACGCTACTCCCAAGTACTATGAGTTGCGCGAGATGATGGCTACATTCTCTGACAAGAAACTTCCTTCAGTTCCTAAGGCTCCCATGCCTCTTGTCTCTTTCCCCAAGGTGACACTTGACCAGTTTGTTCCTATTGATCGTGGTATCCGTAACCGTGTTCAGAGCCGCGAGGTGAAAACTTTTGAAGATCTCAATATGGGATGGGGAACCGTGAAGTATTCTACTACTCTTCCCGAAATCAAGACTCAGAGCCTGTTGACCTTGAAAGATGGACACGACTATGCTCAGGTTTACATCAACGGTAAGTATATCGGTAAGCTCGACCGTGTATTGCACGAAAACACCCTCACTCTTCCTTCTGTAAAGCAAGGCGATGTACTCGTTATTCTTGTTGAAGGTATGGGACGTATCAACTTCGGTCGTGCCATCAAGGATTTCAAGGGTATCACCGACAAGGTGCTCATCTCTACCGAGGTGAATGGTCATGCTACCACTTACGACCTCAAGAATTGGGAAATGGCAACCATCCCCGATGATTATGAGACTGCTCTCAACGCTATCGAAGGTCCTATGACACTGGAGATGCGCCACGATGCACTTACCGGTAAGATGGGTTACTATCGTGGATACTTCAATCTCAAGAAGGTGGGAGACACTTTCATCAACATGGAGTCTTGGGGTAAGGGTCAGGTGTATGTCAATGGCCATGCTATCGGACGTTTCTGGAATATCGGTCCTCAGCAGACACTCTACATGCCCGGTTGCTGGTTGAAGAAGGGTAAGAACGAAATCATTGTACTCGATGTTGTAGGTCCTGAAAATCCTGTAGTTGAAGGTTTGGACAAGCCTATCATTGACAAGTTGAACATCCAGACAAAGAAACACCGCAAGGAGGGTCAAAACCTCAATCTCGCAGGTGAAAAGCCGGTAGCCAAGGGTTCTTTTGCTCCTGGCAACGGATGGCAGGAAGTGAAGTTCGATGCTCCTGTAAGTGGTCGTTACGTATGTATCGAGGCGTTGGATGCCCATGATGGTAAGGACATCGCTTGCATTGCCGAGTGTTACTTGCTCGACCAGAATGGTGAGCGTTTGAGCCGCGAGCCTTGGACAATTGCTTATGCCGATAGTGAAGAGACCAACCATGGAAACCGTGCAGGAGACAAGCTCTACGACCTTCAAGAGTCAACTTATTGGAGCACCGTGCGTGGTGTCAAGTTCCCCCACTCTATCGTTATCGACCTCGGAAGTGTGCAGACGGTTACCGCCTTCCAATATCTCCCCCGCATGGAGAAGGAAGTGCCCGGTGGCATCAAAAATTATCGCATCTACGTGAAGAAGGACAACTTCAAGTATTGATTCATTTCGATACATCACTTTCTTTCACGTGAGTGTCCCTCTTTACCATCTTTTATATTGAGTGCCAAGTGACTCATTCTCAAATAGAGAAACAGATGGTAAACAGGAAAATGGTAAACAGGATTATACTGATAGACGGTGTAATCCTGTTTTTTTATGCCCTTGTAATAAATAGGCAGATAAAACACTCGCGAAATTTGAAAAAAAAGTTTACCTTTGCGCATTCATTTTTTTTATGCATTTTTACAATATGAGATACAAGTTACTTGTCATCTTTGCAATACTGGTATTTTCTGGTTATGCGCGCGAGCTTACTGAGTCAGAAGCCAAACGTGTGGCATTGGAGTTTTTCAATAACTCCCACCCCCACTCTTTGGGAGAAAATCTGCAAATGGTTTATGATGGAGAAACGGCTACTACCCGTGCTGGTGGTGCAGAGCCAGCCTTCTATGTATTCGGAAATCCTCAGGGCAAGGGGTTTGTCATCGTTTCGGGCGACGATGTGGCCAATCCCATTTTAGGATATTCCCATGACAATGCCTTTCCCCAAAGTAATCTTCCCTCTCATGTCCAGAGTTGGTTGGAAAGCATGAAGTTACAAATCAATGGTGCCCGTGCGCAAGGCGTGACCTCCTCCACCACCACTCGTTCACCTTTGACCCGTATAGGCGAGGTTGTTGTAAAGTTGGAAACCGCCCAATGGGGACAGGATAAACCCTTTAACCTCTTCACTCCCCGTGTAGGATTCAGTCAGACTCCTGCCGGATGTGGCATTACGGCAGCTGCTATCATCATGCATTACCACAAATGGCCTGCCCAAGGAAACGGTATCATACCCGAGTATCAAACCGAGACTCACAAGATAAAAAGACCGGCCATTGAGTTGGGCCATGTTTATAACTGGGATGTCATGTTGAGCAACTATTCGGGATATTACACCACCCAGCAAGCCGAGGAAGTGGCTCAATTGATGGGTGATCTTGGTACCATGTTTCAAGCCGACTATGTGTCTGGATCAACCTCCATTACAACCACTATGGTTGGAGAAACCCTGCCTATATACATGGATTATGACAAGAGTGCCCTCACTCGCGACCGCTATCTCTACACCGATGAAGAATGGCACGCTATGATGAAGAACGAGCTTGACCAACACCGTCCGATTTTCTATTTTGGCTCCAACTGGTATGCCGGTCACGCTTTTGTCCTCGATGGCTACACTACCGATAGTTACTATAGCGTCAATTGGGGATGGAATGGAGTGTACAACGGTTGGTTTCTGCTTGATGCTCTCAAACCCGAGGGAAATGGCACGGGAGGTAATAACGACCACTACAACTATTTCCAAGGTGCCATCACCGACTTGAAACCCAATCAGGGAGGTACCTATACGGAGGTTGTCAGATTGGGACGAGGACTTTCGACCTCCACCGACGAGTTTGTCACAGGTGAACCTTTTACCATCGTTACCCGCGAAATCCTAAACTATGGAAGCACCACCTTTGAGGGGCCTCTCCTTTGGGCATTGACTGACAGGGAGGGAAACATCAAAGCTGAACTCCTCACCGACACCATCGTAGGGCTTCATCCAGGTTGGGAGTGCGACAAAATAACGAAAGAGTGTACCATCAATGTGCCCATTGAGTATGGCGATCGTATCCGCCTCTTCTATCGTTCAATGAATGCTTCTGAGTGGAGTTTGATGAAAGGTGGCAAGAATTGCCGTTGGGAGATTCTTGTGGCCGATGAATACTCCATTCAGGAGTCAACTTCTGTTACTTTTGACAAGGTAAACCGCACACTCACGGTTGAAATGATGGAGGGCGTAAAGGTTGAAATCTATGATGAAAAGGGGAAAAACTATGACGATTTGAGGGTCAATCTGAACGACAAGATGGCCTTCCTCATGGATGGCCTCCCTGCGGGCACGTACTTCTTGAAACTAAGCAACAATACTCAATCTCACGAGGTCAGAATCAAGTTGGGTATCCCTGTTCAGAAGTAAGAAAAATAAATATTTATTATCCACATACACACATATACATACACACCTTCGCGATATGAAAAAGAATCCAGTTCATACCCTCGTATATACCCTGTTGGTAGTCTTGTTGCTCATAAGTTGCAAAGACAATGATGTTGTCACTTCCATCACCCTCGTCGGTAAGCCCGACCGTGTTGTCAATGCCGCGGGTGGAGAGTTGAAAATCGATTTCCATTCACCCAAGAACTGGTCAGCTGTCTCAAACGAGGCTTGGTGTGTCGTCTCTCCCCTTACGGGCACCGATGGCGATGTGTTCATCACTGCTCTTGTGAGCGAAAATCTTACCCCCTCGCTTCGCAAGGCCACCATCACCATCACTTGTGCAGGAAGTAATAAAATTCTTTCGATTTCTCAAGAGAGCCACGTCGATGCAGGATTTGTCCGCATCAGCCACGATGCCGCTCAGTTTCGAGCTCCTCTGCTCGCAGGCGATGCACCTACGGGCATTATTCATTGGGGCGATGGCAATCATGATGATTATGATGAAGAGCTCATCCACACCTATACTGAAGCGGATGAACATCAGCTTACTCTGATAACTTGGGGAGCCCAGAAGGTGAAGCTAAAATCCCTTGAAGGCGTTTCAGAGATTGATTTCACAGATTTCTGATCCTCTCCCCCCCTGTATATTTCTTTGATAGACAGAAAAAAGAACGGAGACACTTGCTTTTCTTGATTGCTTATGTCTCCGTTTCCTTTTTATATGCCCTTATTTTAGGGGAGGTTGTATTACTTCACGGGCTTGATGGTTATCACTCGGTTGTAAGCTTCGGGTTTCACTCTGTACTCGTCGAGCACATAAACGCAGGTGCATCCCACTCCCGTCGTGTTGTAGTCGAGATTCAGCGTGTATCGGTCCTCTTGAGGTTGTAGCTGATAGGTGAATTGGCTCTTGGTGAGATTCTCCGTACTAAAGGGATAAGCATTGAAATTGAAGTGTTCGTCCATCGAAATCTCAATGCCCTTTCCCTCCTTGTCCAGTAGCTTCACATAGCGGTTTTCGGTGCGCAAGGCATGGTCTTGAGGCAGGAGGTAAGGTTCATACATTTCTCTTACGTGCTTTGTCCATACGCCTATGGGATAACCTGTCTTTCGGTCGGGATAGTTTTCTTCGGGGCCTCGGCCATACCAGGTGATTTGGTCAAATTCATTGTTCACTTGGGTGGTGAATCCGATGCGCGGAAGCATTTCGGGCAACTTGCCTTGAGGGCTCATGTGGTTGCTGATATTCACCGTTCCGTCATCGTAGAAATGATAAGTGTAGTCTATAGTGAATCCCGCCAGTTGCACGCCTTGTATATAGAGGTCGAGTTGTCCGTATGACGAGGCTCCCACTTGCACCAATTGGTGTACGCTCACGCTTGTTTCGTGCTCATTGTGTGTCAGTTTGATCTCAGCCGGGCGAATGCGCATTTGGGTCAATCCCTTCGAATAGAAGAGGGTCGATACCATGTTGCCCCACCCCTCGGCATATCCGCCATTCACACGGAAGGCATTCCATGAGTCAAACTCGTTGGCCAATGGTGCACGCCACAGATTGAATGCGAGCGGTTCTTTCAAAATTTCCTTTCCTTCACATTCGATTTGTGCCAAGTTGCCTGTGCTCTTGTCTATTGCGTAGGCAAATCCCTGTCCGCTTATCTTTATCTGCAGGTCACTCTCTTCAGCCTTCAGGTTAGCTGATGAGCGTTTCTCCACGGGTGCAGGCTTATTCCATGAAGTCAGTTCCAACTGGTCCCAAGCCACTTCATGTCCTGCCTTTGCCCACATTTCGTCCTTCTTCAATGTCGAGGTTATCATCACGCGATACTCCTTGCCGGGTACAATAGCGGGTTTGCGATAGGGAATTTTCACCACTTGCTTCTTTCCGGCAGGTGTATTGAATTGTATGTCTCCCTCTTGCAATACCTCTCCGTCAGCTATTAGTGCCCAGTGCGAAGCGTATTGCGTAAGGTCGGTGAAGTGGAGCCGGTTGGTTACCTCGGCTTCGCCACTATCGGCATTTATTAGGCGTATGCTCAATGGTTGGGTGGTCCATTTCATCTGCTTCATCTCGGGTTGTACGGTGCGGTCGGGCCAAATGCATCCGTAGGTGCGCATGTTTGCAGCAATGGTGTAGAAGGTTCCCTCGTCACCATTTCCGTCAAACGTCAAGTAAAGTACGGCCTCCTCGGGCTTTCCCTCTCCGTCGGGCATGTACTTGTCGTAGATAGCCACATTGTCCATCTGTGCATCGGCGGTATAGGTGGTTTGCACGTCCTGTGCATGGTTACCAACCAATCGGCCGATGTTCACTGGATAGGGGAAGTTGCTTATCACTCCGCGCTCCTGAGAACCTCCTCCACGCCGATTGTTGGGTGATGCTTGAGCGATGGTCGGTTCGGTGCCTTTCAGTTCGCCATCGATGTAGAGTTTCATCTCCTTGCCGTCCCACGAGGCGGTCACATGGTGCCACTCTCCCATCCAATTTTCGGGTAAACTCACGTTGAGCGTATGCTTCAATCCCGTGTGCAGGTAGAATTGAAGTTTATCGTTTCCCTTCTGTACCACGCCGAATTGTGTGTTTCCTTTGGTCACATAGGGTGCTCCCTCATGCATACCGCTCAGTTTGCCTGGTTTCACGTCGAAACTAATTGTGAGTGCATTGCCGTTCAGCTCTACATTCTTGCTACGGTACACCTCTACCCACTCATCGTGTCCGTTCAGGTGCAACACTCCGTCCTTCACGTGGGCATTGCTCATCAAGTGTACAGGTGTGTTGTGGGGCGATTGGTCCTTCAACGGGCGTATGCGCTCAGTCAACCCTGGATTCACAAAGTCCCAGATGGCTCCACCCATCACGCGTGGATGGCGACGGATGACGTCCCAATACTCATCGAGTCCACCTCCGGCATTACCTGCCACCGACAGGTATTCGTCCATGAACGAGGGACGTGGGTCTTGCTCCTCGGGCACCATGGCCGTGTTCATTTCCAGTTCATAGGGTGTTGGGTATCGGGGACCTATAATCTCCTCACCCGGATGGGCATAGGCATTGCCTCCATACATGAAATAGCGTGTGGGATCGAGTCGTTTGCCCTCCTTGATAACCTCGGTGATGAGGGGGCCTTCCCCACTCTCGTTGCCCGCACTCCAAAAGAGTACACTGGCATGGTTCCTGTCGCGTAGCACCATCTGACGTACGCGCTCGAGGTACATTTCGCGGAAACGTTGGTCGTGCGAGACGTATTCCGTGGCATGAGCCTCGTCGCCCGTCTCGTCTATGATGTAGAGGCCATATTCATCGGCCAGCTCCAGATACTTGTTCACGGGTGGATAGTGTGAGATGCGCACCGAGTTGAAGTTGTGTTGCTTCAGTATCTCCATATCCTTGCGGATAGTGGCCTCGTCCATCACGTGTCCCAATTCGGGATGTTGCATGTGCGTGTTGATGGAGTTCACCTTGATGGGTTGTCCGTTCAGGTAGAATGTCTGGTGGCGTATTTCCGTCTCCTTGAATCCCATTTTGCTTGTTATCTGTTGGATGGTTTTTCCACCCTCGGCCAGCAACTCCAGCTTCAAGGTATAGAGTGTAGGCGTCTCTGCCGTCCATTTGGCGGGGTTGGCAATGTGTGCCGACAGGTTGAGCGACTTCTTTCCCTTACCGTTTATGGCAAACTTCTCCGTAGTCATCTCCTTCACCTTAGTTCCCTTGGCATCGGTCAGTGTGGCACGCAGGGTATAGGTGGCGTTTGTCTCTTCGTAGCTCTTTACGTCCACGGCGAGGTTCAGCTGGGCATCCCTGTATTGCTCGTCCAGGTCGGTGGTCACATACCAGTCAAACAGGCGTGTCTTGGGTGTTGCATAGAGGGTCACATCGTCAAAGATACCTGCCAGTCGCCAGTAGTCCTGCCCCTCGAGATAGTATCCGTCGCTATATTTCACCACGCACACGGCAATGGTGTTCTTCCCTGTTTTCAGCAGCGGGGTGATGTCATATTCAGCCGGCTCCTGCCCTCCTTCGTTGTATCCTGCCTGTTGGCCGTTTATCCAGATGAACGATGCGCTTTGGGTCTTCTCCATGCGCAGGAACACCTGTTGCCCCTTCCAGTCATTGGGTAGCGTGAAGGTGCGTCGGTAAGCTCCCGTTGGGTTATACTCGCGAGGCATATTCGGAGGTGTGGCCTTGAAGGGAGTGGGTACATTGCGGAACAACGGATTGCCATATCCCTTCATCTCCCAATTGCTGGGTACTTCAATCTTGTCCCACTTACCATCCTTGAAGCCTGGCTCGAAGAAGTCCTGAGGTACCTCCTCAGGGGTATTGGCAAAGAAGAACCGCCATTGGCCATTGAGCGAAATACGCTTGTCGGCCTCGTAGTAGGCGTGTCCCTCCTCCTGATTCTCTTCAAATACATCGAGGTTTTCAATGTAATCATAAATCCGTTCAAGATATTGGGCATTCGTCTGCACCGACCATCCGAACATTAGACAGAACGTCAATGCTTTTCCAAAATACATTTTGTAATTCATAATGCAAATATTACGTTTTATTCTTGTGCAAAAATATCCCTTTCTCCTGTATTTGCAAAATGTATATGTGAAAAGGTGACAAATAGACAACGTTTTGAAACAATATAAGGCATAGGTGACATTGTTTTTTGTAGAATTCTCTTTGATGGTATTATATCTAGATAAAGAAAATTTAACTCATTAATATGCTGTAAAATAGGATTATTATCTTGCTTGTAAATATTGGAAATCAACGAGATTGAAAGCTTTAAAAATCAAGGATTTTTAGAGATAGACTTTCCCTATTTCTAATTTCCCATTTAAAAAAGAAAATTTCAATTTTATATGCGTAGGATTAGTATCCTTTTTTGTTTATCTTTCTCTTTGTATTCTAAAACTATTTAATTCTCCCGAACATTCCGTCACTTTTTTACGTTGGAGGAGGTGAAATCAACGATGTCAGATGAGGGGATTCCTCCCCTGTAAAGGACATTTGATAGTATTAACTTATAAAAAATGAAAAGGAGAACTGAATCATGAATGAATGTTGTTGCAAATCCAAGTTTTGGATAGGAATGGGATTGGGGACCGTTGTAGGTGCCGTTTGTTGTCACCTTGTGCATACTGAACAGGGTAAGGAGATGCGTATAAAATTGAACGAGGCCATCCATCGTGCTGGTGACAAGGCACAAAGCATGTGGCAATCGGTCAAGGGAAAGACAAACTCCTCCGATGGCGAGTGCTGTAAGGAATGCGAAGGATGATTCCTTATTAGTTACGAATATCGTTTGAACTATTACCTGTAATCAAAGAAGAGGATGTTTTTAAAGTAGTTCAATTGTTTTCTAGAAACAGATAATACAGATGACGTGAATAAATTGTAACCGATCGTATATGAGAAGTTAATATAGATTTGCGTCATCTGTGTCTGAATAGTTGTTATGATAAAATTTCTATACAATTATAACCTGAATTCGAAATAAAAATAATCTGACAATTTGTAGTTTGTTTAAATATATTCTATTGAATATTAAATGATTAATAATTGATAATGTAAATTTAAATTATAAATCAGAACATTTATAAACAATTACCGCTATGTTCACCGAGTGCAAAGTTTCTGAATTTTTCTATTTGACAGATGGATTCTGCAAGTTTTTTTGATGCAGAACAAGAAAGATCCATGTTGTTCACTCCCTAAGATGTCAAAAGCATCGTCGCAAGCCTAACCGGATGAGTGATACAGAAATAAATTGTAATCATCATACATTTCCATTCGAGAGGATTCCGTTGCTTCAAGCATTATTATCTCCAGTATATATGCAAACATTGCAGACATTTGTACCCTAATACCTTCTCATACAATCGCTTTGTGGAATTGGAAAAAGAAATCTTTTTGCTACAGACTGTTTTCATCAAACAAGTCCTGCTTGGAGAATCTACAGATATAAGTTTCGTTGACAGTATGCCTTTGCGTGTCTGCCGTAACGAACGTATTCATATGCACAGACCTTTGAGGGACTTGCAAGCCGTGGGAAATATTCTATGGGATGGTTTTTCGGATTCAAACAGCATCTGATAATCAATGATAAAGGGGAAATCCAAAACTTTGTATTCACTACGGGCAATGTGGATGATCGTAAGCCTTTAAAAGAGAGAGCGTTGTTGAAGAACATAAAAAGAAAACTCTTTGGAGACAAAGGATATATCGGAAAATACCTTTTTGAAAACTTGTTTGTGGATGGAGTGCAACTGATTGCAAAGATGAAGAACAACATGAAAAATTCTCTTATGAGTATTACCGATAGGAATTGTTTTAGGAAAAGGGCACTTGTGGAAACTGTCAATGATGAACTGAAGAACATTGCTCAAATTGAATATTTCAGACATCGGTCTTTCAACAACTTTTTGAAGACTGACAATCGCTGTATATTGTTTTTTCGAAAAAAAGTCCGCTATTGAATTGGTATTTGTCAATGACGGGGTAGTTTACATTGTCCCGCCTAAAAATTTTACCCGAATGGCCCACTCGTAGCTCGTAGCGCAGATTTTTTGCTTTGCTTAAGGAAACTTCGAAGGAGTTAAAGGTCGATAGCCTGACTATGAGGACATATCAGCACATTCGTCTGAACTTTTGAACTCCAAAAAGAAAAATGGCGACTCTCCTGCATGGGAGAGCCGCCATTTGTGTGTTGTCTGAATTGGGAGGGATTATTCGCTCCAATCCATCTTGGTCATGCGCACGTAGCTCTGGTAACGACGCTTAGCCATGTCTTCACAAGCCTGGAAGAGATCGGCTGCTTCGGCAGGATACTGCTTCATTACAGATGCGAAACGTACCTCGCCCTTGAGGAAGTCTTGGAAACCTTCCCACTTGGGCTCCTTAGAGTCGAGCGAGAACGGATTCTTACCCTCAGCCTCGAGAGCAGGATTGTAGCGCCACAAGTGCCAGTAACCGCAATCTACAGCTGCAGCTTCTTCGGCCTGAGCCTTACCCATACCCTTCTTCAAACCGTGGTTGATACAGGGGGCGTAAGCGATGATGATTGAAGGACCGGGATATGCCTCTGCCTCGCGGATGGCCTTCAAGCACTGAGCCTGGTCGGCACCCATAGCGATTTGAGCCACGTAAACGTAGCCATAGGTAGTGGCAATCATACCGAGGTCTTTCTTGCGGATGCGCTTACCTGAAGCGGCAAACTTGGCAATGGCACCTACGGGTGTAGCCTTAGATGATTGACCACCGGTGTTAGAGTAAACCTCGGTGTCGAGTACGAGGATGTTCACGTCTTCGCCAGAAGCAATCACGTGGTCGAGACCACCGTAACCGATGTCGTAAGAAGCACCGTCGCCACCGATGATCCACTGAGAACGCTTCACGAGGTAGTGGCTCAACTCGGCCAACTTGGCGCACTTGTCGCAACCATTGGCTACACCGGCTTCGATCATGGGTTTCAGCTTGGCAGCAGCGGCCTTAGAGGCATCAGCATCGTCCTTGCCATCCAACCACTCTTGAGCAGCGGCCTTGAACTCGGCGGGTGTGCAATCGCAAGCGATGGCTTCGGTGAGGATAGCCTCTACGCGAGCCTTCATCTTCTTGTTGGCAAGTACCATACCGAGACCGAACTCGCAGAAGTCCTCGAAGAGGGAGTTTGCCCAAGCGGGACCTTGACCCTTTTCGTTGGTAGTATAAGGAGTTGAGGGGATTGAACCTGAATAGATTGATGAACAACCGGTAGCGTTGGCCACGATTTCGCGGTCACCGAAGAGCTGAGTAATGAGCTTCACGTACGGAGTTTCACCACAACCTGAGCAGGCACCTGAGAACTCAAACAAAGGAGTAGCGAACTGAGAGTTCTTGGGGCTTTGCTTGATGTCAACGAGGTCTTGCTTGCTCTTCACGTTCTTCACGCAGTAATCCCAGTTAGCTGCTTCAGCAAGCTCGCCTTCCAGGGGCACCATCTTGAGGGCGGGACCTGTCTTGGGGAATCCGGGACATACGTCAACACAGTTACCGCAACCCAAGCAATCCATCACGCCTACCTGCATGCGGAACTTCATGCCCTTCAATGTGGCAGGAGCCTTGATTTCGAGTGTAGGAGCGTTGAAGCCTGCAGCCTCTGACTCGTCCATCACGAAGGGACGGATGCAAGCGTGAGGACAAACGTAGGCACACTTGTTACACTGGATACAGTTCTCAGCTGTCCATGTGGGGACGAAGGCTGCTACACCACGCTTTTCGTAAGCGGCAGTGCCCTGAGGCCAAGTACCGTCTTCGAGACCCTTGAATGCGCTTACGGGGAGCAAGTCGCCATTCTGGGCGTTGATAGGACGAACCACTTCGTTGATGAATGCGGGATCGTTGTTGGCTTCCTTCTCATCAGCGGGGAGGTTAGCCCAAGCGGCATCAACGGGGAGCTGCTTGTATTCGCCACCACGGTCAACGGCTGCGTAGTTCTTGTTCACCACGTCTTCACCCTTCTTGCCGTATGACTTCACGATGAACTTCTTCATCTGCTCGATAGCCAAGTCAACGGGGATAACCTCGGTAATGCGGAAGAATGCGCTCTGGAGGATGGTGTTGGTACGGTTGCCAAGGCCGATTTCCTGAGCAATTTTGGTAGCATTGATATAATAAACGGTGATGTTGTTTTCAGCGAAGTACTTCTTCACGTTGTTGGGCAAGTTCTTGGCCAACTCTTCGCCTTCCCAAATGGTGTTCAAAAGGAATGTACCATTCTTCTGAAGACCACGAGTCACGTCATACATCTTCAAGTAAGCCTGTACGTGGCAAGCTACGAAGTTAGGTGTAGTCACCAAGTAGGTTGAACGGATGGGTGTATCACCGAAACGGAGGTGAGAGCAGGTGAAACCTCCTGACTTCTTGGAGTCGTAAGAGAAGTATGCCTGACAATGCTTGTTGGTGTTGTCACCGATAATCTTCACTGAGTTCTTGTTGGCACCTACAGTACCGTCGGCACCAAGACCGAAGAACTTAGCCTGGAACATGCCTTCTCCACCCATGGCAATCTCTTCCTTCTGGGGAAGTGAGGTAAAGGTAACGTCGTCAACGATACCGATGGTGAAACCATTCTTAGGCTGGGGCAAAGCGAGGTTCTCATATACAGAAAGGATCTGTGCAGGAGTAGTGTCGTTAGAACCAAGTCCGTAGCGACCACCCACAATAACAGGAGCATCAGTCTGTCCGTAGAAGCACTCCTTAACATCGAGGTAAAGAGGTTCGCCATTTGCACCGGGCTCCTTAGTGCGGTCGAGCACGGCAATGCGCTTAGCGGTCTTGGGCACTGCTGCCAAGAAGTGCTTAGCAGAGAAGGGACGATAGAGGTGAACAGATACCATACCCACCTTTTCGCCTTGAGCGGTGAGGTGATCGATAGCCTCGCGAGCGGCTTCAGTAGCAGAACCCATGAGAATGATAACACGCTCAGCATCTTCAGCACCGTAGTAGTTGAAGAGACCATACTTGCGACCGGTGATTTCAGAAATCTTGTCCATATACTCCTCTACGATAGCTGGCACGTTCTCGTAGTAGTTGTTGCATGACTCGCGGTGAGCGAAGAATGTATCGGGGTTTTCGGCCATACCGCGAGCAACAGGCTTCTCGGGAGTGAGGGCACGGCTACGGAATTCAGCCAAAGCCTGCTGGTCGATGAGCGGAGCAAGGTCTTCGTTCTCGAGCATCTCAATCTTCTGGATTTCATGAGAAGTACGGAAACCATCGAAGAAGTTCAAGAAGGGCACACGGCTTTTGATAGTGGCCAAGTGAGCCACACCAGCCAAATCCATCACCTCCTGTACTGAACCCTCGGCCAACATGGCGAATCCTGTCTGACGACAAGACATTACGTCCTGATGGTCACCGAAGATACAGAGGGCGTGAGAAGCCAATGTACGGGCTGACACGTGGAATACGCAAGGAAGGAACTCACCTGCAATCTTATACATGTTAGGAATCATCAAAAGAAGTCCTTGAGATGCGGTGTAAGTAGAAGTCAATGCACCTGCTTGAAGTGAACCATGAACGGCACCTGCAGCACCACCTTCAGATTGCATTTCCTGTACGAGCACGGTTTCGCCGAAGATGTTCTTGCGGCCCTGTGCTGCCCACTCATCTACGTATTCAGCCATCGTAGATGACGGAGTGATGGGATAGATAGCTGCTACTTCGCTGAACATATACGAGATATGAGCGGCAGCTTGGTTACCATCACACGTGATAAACTTTTTTTCTTTAGCCATAATCTAATATAAATTGATTAATAATTGGTTTGTTTAAATCTTTTCTTTTTTTTATAAATCTTCTTTTATTTTTTATCTAATAAAGGAATCCGAATAGCCACAAGGGGATTTGCTTCTCGTGTCCTACCTCTATTTTGTGTTGTGCATAATAGACATTCGGATTGCATTTAGGACGTTGTCCCTCAGTACATATTCTAAAGTGTAACTTTTCGTCCACTAAGAAGGAGGTTCCCTTTTCACCTTTATTCAATTTGTGGTCTTTCCATAAACTGTTCAAGAAGAAGGTTTCCAAGACATTCTGTTCTTCAACCTTTACGGGGTAAATGCTGTACATCAAGCTCGTGTTGTGCATGATGATACGTGCGGGTTTCTTTGGAAACTCATCGCCCTTGCTGTATATCATGTTAATCAACCGTGCATCTGCCAAGTATTTAATGTAGTTCATAACTGTAGCCCGTGACGTCTGTATATCATTGGCCAATTGGCTGACATTGGGTGCTACAGGGCCATCAACCGCTAAGAGATATAGCAACTTCTTGATTTTTGAAAGGTATTTCAATTCAATCTGCTTTAACAATAAGATGTCTACCTCAATCATCATGTTCATGGTCTTCAACAAATTTTCTGAGAAATTACGCTTTTCTAAGAAAAATGGATAGAAACCATGGTGCATATAATCCTGGAAATAATCCAATGGACGCACCTTGGGAAGAATGCTCTTCACGATGTGCTCGTGGTTGGTCAATATTTCGTTGAGCGTATAAGCTGGGAAATTATTGCCAGTCTGCAAATTCAAGAATTCTCTGAATGAAAACCCTCGCAAGTTGTAAGATTTTACAATTCCGTTCAATTCAGGATTCTCTTCTTTCAAACGCATGACGGATGAACCGGTAAAAACGATTTTTAATCGTGGATAACGGTCGTAGCACAAACGGAGCTCATGACTCCAATCGGGTTGTTTGAACACTTGGTCAATCAGCAGTACTCGTCCTCCTCGTTTGAAGAAATCTCCGGCAAAATCTGCCAAGCCTCGTCCTTGGAAATAGAAATTATTCAAGTTGATATACAAGCACGAACGGTCGGTACCGTATCTCTCTTTAGCATATTGCAATAAGAAGGTGGTCTTCCCCACTCCACGGGTTCCCTTGATACCTATCAAACGGTCGCTCCAATCTATCTCATCCATCAGATCGCGACGGACAAGATTATTGCTGATATGCTCAATAAGATAGTTATGTGTACGATAAAAAACTTCCATAGTTGTCTTTTTAGACCTTCATACTTTCATTATTTCGGTGCAAAGGTAACAAAGATTCTATAAATTGCAAAGTAGAGATAGCAAAATATTGAACTTTTTTTTATCTTTGCACCATCTTTTTTGCAAATATTCAAGAAACTCATTTATAAAATGGGAAAAATATACCTTTTCAATCCTGATAACGATATGGCATTGGCCAATGGGGATGCCAATTATTTGCCTCCTCGTTCAGCTCGTCGGATGGCGATGGATTTGGCTTTTTTACCTGTATGGTATGCCAACGATGGTGACGCTGTACTTATCCCCAATAGTGATGTTATTTATTATTGGAGTAAGACTTTACGAGGTGGTATTTATCATCCTGAAATAAAATGGATTACGGATAAAGAAATTTTATCTTCTCAGTCTTTGTCTCCCTGGGGATGGAATCCGGCTTTGGTCAAACAGATGAAATTACGTGGTATGCTAGACAATGATTTGCCGAATGCTTCATTAATGGCAAGTTTACGCCTATTGTCAGGCAGGCAGACGGCGGTTGAGGTATTGAATCAAACGAAGAGAATCTTGGGTGACAAATGTCCCTTAATCGGAGAGGCTAATATTTGTCTGACGGAGGATGAGATTGCCCGTATCATGGATGAATATTTGTCTGTTATATTGAAGGCTCCTTGGTCGTGTAGTGGGAAGGGACTTCGACGTGGGCAAGGAATCTATGCTCCACCATTGAGTGGATGGTGTGCCCGCATATTGGCTCAGCAGGGGGCTGTCATTGTAGAACCTTTGTATGATAAGGTGAGAGATTTTGCTATGGAGTTTTATGCATCGGGCGATGGCTCTCCCCTCTCTTTTGTCGGTTACTCCAGTTTTGTCACAGATGCAAACGGTGCTTATGAAGGGAATCTGTTGATTGCGGATGAGGATATAGAAAACGAATTGTCTGAGTATATTTCTCACGAAACGCTTTATTCTGTCCGTGAGTGTTTACAGCATCTTATCAGTGAGTGTGTAGGAACTGTCTATAGCGGATATATCGGTGTCGATATGATGATTTGTCATGCGTCAAAAGCAAGTCAGGAATGTGGCTATTTTCTTCATCCGTGTGTCGAAATCAACTTGCGGATGAACATGGGGGTGGTGGCTCATATACTTTATGAACGATATGTAGCTCTTGGATGTCAAGGACGATTCATGGTTGAGTATTACTCTACTCCTGAGGAATTGAAAAAGATTCATCTCCAACGTATAGCCGACTATCCGCTTGAATTATCTGCAGATGGACGAATTATTAAGGGATATCAACCCTTGACTCCCGTTGGGCGTGAGACTCAGTATATTGCGTGGATGATGGTGTCGTGAGTAGAAAATTAAGTGTTTGTTTGAAAGTTCAAGGAAGAGGAAGATAATCAAGGTTCAAGAATGAAACTGTGTTGCTATTAATTCTTGAACCTTGAATCATTTCTTATTCTTTTATCAACGGTATTGTAACACTGAATGTAGAACCTTCGCCAAGGGTTGATTCAAGATAGATATTTCCTCCATTCTTAATGGCAAAGTCTTGGCAAAGAAGAAGACCTAATCCCGAACCTTCTTCGTTATTTGTGCCGTATTTACTGAAGTGTGTAGCAGTATGGAAAAGTTTGGCTTGGTCTTCAATACTGATGCCGCATCCGAAGTCACGTACACTGATGCGGGCAAAATCGTCATTTTCCTTCTTTACTGATACTATAATTTTACTTCCTTGATTGCTGAACTTAATAGCATTGCTCAAGAAATTACGGAGTACGGTTTTGAGCATGTCTATGTCGGCAAACACGTTCAGTATTTCACATTCGCCTGTTTCAATTTTAAGACCTTTAGCTTCTGCTACCATTCGGAATACTTCGGTAACCGAAACTACGATTTCATCGACTCTGAATCGTTGGGATACGACGTTCAGTCTCCCTACTTGACTTTTTGTCCATTTCAGTAAGTTATCAAGCAGGGAGAATACCTCTTCCGACTGGGTGTTTACCATTGAAAGCATGCTATATGCCTCTTCGCCCATCATATCGGGGGTGACAGATTCGGTGAGCATGTTCAACACCATCTTCACTGTACTCATAGGTGAACGAAGGTCGTGGGCAATGACCGAGTAGAGTTTGTCGCGTCCAGCAATGGTTCGTTGTAACTCTTCGTTCTGTTGCAAGATTATGCGTTTAGCCGCTACTAATGAAAGTTGGTATTTGACGCGTACAATCAGAACTTCCTTATTGAAGGGTTTGGATATAAAATCGTTTCCTCCCATGCGGAAGCCTCGTACAATGTCTTCTGAAGTGTTTAATGCTGTCAGGAAGATTATGGGTATCTCTGCAGTATTCGAATCCTTGCGTAAGATTTCTGCCACTTCATATCCTGTAAGTCCAGGCATCATTACATCCAATAAAATCAAATCAGGATTTTCCCTGCGCACCATTTCTATGGCTTGCTCTCCATTAGATGCCGTAATGATGTTGAATTTTTCGTTTGTAAGCATTACTTTCAACAACAAAACGTTGGGCATCACATCATCAACTACAAGAATCTTGTAATCAGACGGATTTATGTGCAATAGTTTCATTAGAAACAATAAATTGGACGAGTATTTTCATATATCAATATTTATGAGTACCTTTGCGCCCGATTTTCAAATCATACATTATTATATATAAGAAAAGAAAATATGAAAGCGTTTGTATTTCCCGGTCAGGGAGCACAATTTGTAGGTATGGGAAAAGACCTGTACGACAATTCACCCTTAGCAAAAGAACTTTTTGAAAAAGCCAACGAAATCCTTGGTTATCGCATTACAGATATTATGTTTGAAGGTACTGATGAAGATCTCCGTCAGACAAAGGTTACTCAACCAGCCGTATTTCTCCATTCTGTTATTTCAGCCCTCTGTATGGGTGAAGATTTCAACCCCGAGATGACCGCTGGTCACTCCTTGGGCGAATTCAGCGCATTAGTTGCAGCTGGTGCTTTGTCATTTGAGGATGGTTTGAAGTTGGTATATGCTCGTGCCATGGCTATGCAAAAAGCTTGTGAAGCACGTCCCTCAACTATGGCGGCTGTGATAGCATTGTCTGATGACAAGGTTGAAGAAATCTGCGAACAAGTCACTCGTGAAGGAGAAGTTGTAGTAGCTGCTAATTATAACTGTCCTGGACAGATTGTAATCTCGGGCACTATCGAAGGTATCGATAAAGCCTGTGAATTAATGAAAGAAGCTGGTGCAAAACGTGCACTTCCTTTAAAGGTCGGTGGTGCTTTCCATTCTCCGTTGATGGATCCTGCTAAGGTTGAACTTGAAGCCGCAATTAATGCTACTCAGTTTAATACGCCCAAATGTCCTGTTTATCAGAATGTCGATGCTTTGCCACATACTTCACCTGAGGAAATCAAGGCGAACTTAGTTGCCCAACTTACCGCTTCTGTCCGTTGGACACAAACGGTGAAGAATATGCTTACCGATGGTGCTGATGATTTTACAGAATGCGGACCTGGTGCAGTACTTCAAGGACTTATTAAGAAGATTGACAAAACAGCTAATGCTCACGGCATTGCATAAAAACATTTATTTATAGGCACGGATTACGCGGATTACACGGATTACACTTAAAGGTATAAAGACTTTATGTTTATTATGTCAGAGAAATAAAATCCGTGTAATTTGCGTAATCCGTGCTCTCATATATTCACGTACAATGGACAACAAATTCGTTATTTACCAAGTTTTTACCCGACTTTTCGGAAACAATAATACACGCCTTGTTCAAAATGGAGACAAGGCAACAAACGGATGTGGACGCATGGCCGACTTCACCACCAAAGCATTGGAGGAAATCAAGGCACTGGGTGCCACACACATTTGGTACACAGGTATCATCGAACATGCTACACAAACTGATTATCGTCGATATGGCATACGCCCCGATCATCCTGCCGTGGTGAAAGGAAAGGCAGGTTCGCCTTATGCTATCAAGGATTACTACGATGTTGACCCCGACCTCGCCACTTCGGTAACCGAACGCATGAAGGAATTTGAAAATCTGGTGAAGCGTACTCACAAAGCAGGTTTGAAGGTCATCATGGATTTCGTGCCTAACCATGTGGCTCGCCAATACGCATCGGATGCAAAACCCGAGGGAGTGAAAGATTTGGGCGAAGGAGACAATCAGGATTGGGCTTTCTCTTCTCAAAACAACTTTTACTACATCCCTGGCACAAAACTTGAAGGACATATCGACTTGAAGAAAGATGCTACTGAGGCTTACGAAGAGTTTCCTGCTAAAGCAACGGGTAATGATCGTTTCGATGCATGGCCAAGTGTGAATGACTGGTATGAAACGGTGAAGTTGAATTATGGCGTAGATTATTGTGGAGGCGGACAATGCCACTTTGACCCTGTGCCCAACACTTGGGAAAAGATGCGGGACATCCTTCTCTTTTGGGCCTCCAAAGGTATCGACGGTTTCCGTTGTGACATGGCCGAAATGGTGCCTTGCGCCTTCTGGGGATGGGTCATCCCGCAGGTGAAGGAGCAATACCCTGAACTCATCTTCATTGCCGAAGTCTATAATCCGAACGAATACCGTAACTATATTTGGAATGGCAAGTTCGACTATCTTTACGATAAAGTGGGACTCTATGACACCTTGAAAGCCGTTACTTGCTACGGTCAATCAGCCAGTGCCATCACCGGATGTTGGCAAAGTCTCGAAGGTATTCAGACGAACATGCTGAACTTCCTCGAGAATCACGATGAGCAACGCATCGCCTCCGACTTCTTTGCCGGAAATGCAGAAAAAGCTCGCCCCGCTATGATTATCAGTGCATGCATGAACGTCAACCCCGTGATGGTATATTTCGGTCAGGAGTTTGGCGAGCGCGGCATGGACGAAGAGGGTTTCAGCGGGCGCGACGGACGCACCACCATCTTCGACTATTGGACGGTAGATACCATCCGTCGTTGGCGCAATGGGGGCAAGTTCGATGGCAAACTCCTCACAGACGAAGAGAAAGCATTGCAGGCCTTCTACACTCGTGTGCTCAACCTCTGCACCTCGGAGAAAGCCCTTGCCGAAGGTACTTTCTACGACTTAATGTATGCCAACTACGATAATGAGCATTTCAACTCGCACCGACAATACACCTTCCTCCGAAAGTTGAAGAAGGAACTTATCCTCGTAGTGGTGAACTTTGATGAAGCCCCGGCAGAAGTAGGTATCAACATCCCCGCCCATGCCTTCGATTTCCTCGAAATCCCCACGAAGGAGACCATCAAAGCCACCGACCTCTTGACGGGTAAGAAGGAGGACATTGCACTCTCTCCCACCCTGCAAGCCACCACACGCGTTGACGGATTCAATGGCAAGATATTGAAGGTGAAGTTGTAAAAAACATTTCTCTGATATATTTTCAGACAAAAGAACAGAAGGACATAAGGTTTTCACAAGCCTCATGTCCTTCTGTCTTTTTTAGCTTCTTTTTTTTATAATACCATTCTTATCCAACTAATATTAGCACTCTTTCGATAGAGGAATGCTCAATTCTCTCAATGGGTTTATTTGATTGTTTATGAACTACTTGCAGTTTCCTTGCAAATCCACTTATTGGGAACTTTTGTTTCTGTGCCAGGGAACTCTCGTTTCCATACAAAGGAAACGAAAATTACTCTACAGGGAAACTGCAATTCCCCTTTAAGAGAAACTCCAGTTTCTTATAAGGGGAACGGAAATTACGCTAAAGGGGGAAATGGAATAACGGTTAAGGAACGGAAAATTACGCTTATGGATAATGCAATCATGCATCCATCACGTTTTATTCAAAGAAACAATTTTTCCAAGAAATCACCCTGTTTTTCACGCTTCTTTTTCTTTATCGCAAATCAGCTATCATTCTTTTCTGTTTCATTGGAGGAATTACCCCTTCGCACTACGGCTGAAGTTCACCATCATGACACCACTGAAGACCATGAGGGCGGCAAGTACCTTTTGCCAACCAAGAGTGTCCATGCCGAGGCAGATGCTGATGGTGGTGGCAATGATGGGTTGTACGTAGGAGTACATGCTGACCAAGGTCGGACGGATACGCTTCTGACCTACAGGGATGAGGAAATAGGTGACAAAGGTGGCGCAAATGATGAGGTAAGCCAACTCAGAAACGTATGTAGCAGAGAGTGTGCTGTAATCGAAAGTGAGGATTTCCTTGCCTGCAAAAGGGAGTGAGAAGAGGGTTGAGAAGAGGAATATCCACTTCATGAACGTGACCACTGAATAACGGGCAATCAAAGGCTTGAACAATCCCAGGTAGAGTGAGAAACTGAGACAATTGGCAATGATGAGCAAGATGCCCATGATGCTTGTTTGACGCGACGAATCGGATACACTGACACTATTGAGTATCAAGAAGATGATTCCAAAGAAACTGAGTGCCACTCCCCCAGCCTTCCGCATAGTGATGGGCTCCTTCAGAGCAAAGGCGGCGATGAACATCGTCAGGATAGGTGATATGGCACTGACGATGGAGCAATCCATTGGGGTGATGTCGGGGATGGCTATCAAGAAGGTTATCTGCGTAAGGAAGAATCCAAGGACAGATGCTCCGAATATTTTTACGTAATCTTTCCGTTCGATTTTCTCTGTGGGGAGAAAAAATGAGAGAAACCAAAAGAGCAATCCTGCACCTATCGAGCGTAAGCAGAAAATGGCCATGGGCGAAATGAGGTGTCCGCCCATCAAATCCTTACAGACGATGATGTTTATCCCAAAGATTGAGTATGCAATAAAGCATGCCAGATGGCCGAGTAGTTTGGAGTTCATGAAAGTTTTTTTAGGAGTTCAGAAGTTTTAGAAGTTCAGGAGTTCAGACAATACTTCTGCTTGCATAATGCTACCATGATAGCAAAACAATCGTCTGAACTCCTGAACTCCTAAACTCCTGAACTCCTCTTTATATTACTTTGCCAACAATTCCTTCACACAAGCTGAGATGGCACGTCCTTCGGCACGTCCTGCCAATTGCTTGGTGGCTACGCCCATCACCTTGCCCATATCTTGAGGGCCTGCGGCACCTACTTGGGCAATGATTTCGCTGAGGGCTGCAGACAATTCTTCTGCACTCATCTGCTTGGGCATGTAGCCTTCGAGTACGCTCACTTGTGCCAACTCGTCTGCGGCAAGATCGGCACGTCCTTGGCCTTCATATATAGAGGCAGCATCGCGTCCTTGTTTTGCTAACTTTTGAATAATCTTGAGAGCAGCCTCGTCGGTCAACTCGTCGTTGGCACCAGGAGCAGTCTTAGCCTCCAAGAATACTTTCTTCACATTGCGCAAGGTCTCCAAGCGCACTTTGTCACGGGCCTTCATGGCCTCTTTGATGTCGTTGCTGATTTGATCGAATAACATGTCTTTATAATTATGAATGATTATTTCCTTTTATCTTCCTTTATCTCTCTTTATTATTTATTTACTCCTCTTCACAAACCCTACCTTCAGATTCAGTTTGAAATAATAGAGATTGTTTTCGCGTTCAAGGTATCCGTACTTGTCCTTTTCAAGCGGGCCTTTCTCCAAACGGGTGTGGTTGTAGAGGAAGTCTTCAAACGTCTGACGGTCGGCCTTGTGATAACACATGGTGTGTCCTTCCGTGTCGGTATAGATGAATCCCTCCACGGCCGAGTCTGTACCATTGTAGAGTTTTGCAGGACGCATACCCATGGCCAAGGTGAAAAGGAACTGTTTCACCTTGAATTCATAGAAACGGTGTTTCTCAATGAGTTCAGTCTTTATCTTCAAGGGGTTGATTTCCTTGATGCGTTCAGTCAGTTCAGGGATGCGCGTGATGCCTTCGTAGTACATGGTGCGAAGCATTTCGGCGGCAATGCGTGGAAAGTGGAGGTCAATCATCAAAAGATTGCTTCGGAATACCTTGTCTGCCACATCGTTGTACTTCAGTACACCACCCATACGCTCAATCATCAGCATGCGGTCGAGTACTTCGTTGGGCGACTCCAACCAGTTGATTTTGTTCACCGTAGGATTGGGGAAACGTACACCCGTCTGCTCAAACTTGATGTTGGCTGCTCGTCCACCATCGAGCAAAGGGAGCATACCTCCCAAGCGTGAGTACGAACGGAAACCCATGAGCGGAGCATCCACACTCCAGAAGGCTACGTAGAAGTCCGTACGGTCGTCTGTCTTGGCCTCCAAGTTGTAGATGGCCACTGCATCAAGGAATTCCTCCACTCCATCGGGCGAAGTCAGTTCCTCGTCTCCTCCATTCTGTTTGAGCATATCACCCACCAGCATGGCCACGGTGGCAAAGTCCTCGCGTGGAAAACGTTCATCACGCTCTTCGCCAATGATGTGAATATCCTCATCTTCGATGATATATTTGCGTGTGCCATCGTGCTCCTCGCGTTGCACAAGGGCCACTTTCAGTTTCTTCTCTTCGTTTGCACTTCCATCAGCTTGGCCGGCATATACATAGCCATCGGCCAGCAGGCGGAAGAATGCGTACAATTCGCTCCAATCGCGACGTGGTGCTTCGAATGCCATAGGTCTTTTTCTTTGAATTCTTGCGCAAAGATAATGGATTTGTAGGGATAATCCATAAAATTCTTGGCACTTTCGTTGATAATGGATATTTTTGCAATGGAAAAATATCATTCTTTCGATGAAGATACCCACTAAATACAGAGAATATAATCGCTATAGAGCTAAAGATTTGTATGATGAAAAATATCGTATGTTTATTTGCATGTTTGATGTGTGTAGGATGTGCTCAATTAAAGGAATATTTTAATCCAAGTACAACGTACACATTATCAGAAGAGGAAATAAGATTGGCTCAACAATACAATCTGATAAAGATGAGGAGAGATGCCAACTATGATTCTGTACAGACATTTGTAGAAAAGCATCCTAAAGAATATCAATCACTTCTGAATAGATTCATAGAAGGTAAAGATACATTGACTTTGGACGAAATGAGATTGGTTTATTATGGTTATAGTTTCACGAAGGATTATGACCCATATAATGCTTATTTGGATATTCAGAACAAATATTTAGAGAAAGATTATGTCTATGTCTATCCTCGTTGTGTGGAAGCATTGAAAAAGAATCCTGTTTCCCTCGTCCTTTTGGGGATGGCTTGTCATAGTGGAGAGTATTGCACCAATGATGAAGACATTTTGTTCAATTATTTGTTACGATATAATTTGATTGCCTCTACAATTCTTGCTTCAGGAACTGGCAAAACGGAAAAAGATGCATTTAAGGTTATTTGTGTGCCTGATGAATACGAAGTGATTGGCGGGTTATTTCAAGGTAATATAAAAGAGCACGCCTCTATACTGAGTGGTTTCTGTGATGTACACAATGTGGTGAGTAATGATACAACAAGCAATGTCTATTTTGACATTTCGCGTTTTTATCCGGACTTTATACCCTGAGAAGGAATAGTTTTTCAAATTTTAAGATGTTTCTATGGAGGTTTGGCCAAGATTGAATACTTTTGCACGACAAAATTCTATAAAC
This sequence comes from Phocaeicola sp., assembly GCA_045647865.1. Classification (GTDB taxonomy): domain Bacteria; phylum Bacteroidota; class Bacteroidia; order Bacteroidales; family Bacteroidaceae; genus Phocaeicola_A. Next base: position 28,850 of record JAZRMW010000007.1, on the reverse strand, counting down.
AAAACTCAAGAACCAAACTATTATGGAAGAACCTATATTGAACGAACATAATAAGCAGGAGCATCCCCAAAGTCACACGGCAGAGCATCTGTTGAATCAGACAATGATACGGATGTTCGGATGCGAACGCTCACGCAATGCACATATCGAGCGTAAGAAGAGTAAAATCAGTTGGCCCCTACCCGAATGCCCTACTGAAGAACAGGTGCAGGAGATTGAGCGTCGGATGAATGAAGTTATCTCTCAGGGCTTATCCGTAACGTACGAGTTTGCCACACGCGACAACTTGCCACCAGAGGTGGATACAAGTAAGTTACCAGATGATGCCAGTGCCACTCTTCGTCTTGTGCGTATTGGTGATTATGACGTGTGTGCCTGTATAGGTGCTCATGTGGAGAATACTAGCGAGATTGGTACCTTCAAAATCAATAGCTGGCGATATGAAGAAGGTGTCTTTCGCATTGTCTTCAAACTGATAGAATAGAAAAAGTCAAGAATCCTTTTTATTATTTAAATAATCGACGCGAGGTTGAACCTGTCGGGTCATTCATTCATTTATCAGAGTGAATGCCGAAGCCGGTTCAGCCTCGTGTCGTCTTTGAGGTCTTATTGAGCAAATAAACGAAACCTACCACATGATTGAGGGAACATCGGAATGGCAAGCGTGACACTGGTTCTCCCCTTTCTTTTGAGATTCAGAAGTGACAGAGTGTTGGACGGCGAAGGCATTCTCAAGATTAAAATAATTGTTTAACAGATTAATGAAAGAAGAAAAATGAGTATGATGCCTATGAAACGTAATGCCGGACAGAGTTGGTTGCCCAGCATATTCAGTGATTTTTTTGACACCAATTGGGTTGTGAAAGCCAATAATACGGCTCCGGCCATCAATGTGATGGAGACCGAGAAGGAGTACAAAGTGGAGGTGGCTGCACCCGGTATGTGTAAGGAGGACTTTAATATCCACATCAACAAGGAGAATGATTTGGTGATAACCATGGAGAAAAAGTGTAAAAGTTCCGATTGCGGATGCGATGGTAAGGAAAACGAAAAGAAAGAGGAAAAGAAGGAGGATGAGAAAGAGCCGCGCTACTTGCGTCGTGAGTTCTCGTACACCAAATTCCAACAGACACTTATCCTTCCCGATGATGTGAACCGTGAGGAAATTTGCGCGAAGATGAATAATGGCGTATTGAAAATTCGTCTTCCTAAAACGAAGCCTGAAACTAAAGTGGAAAGTGTGAAGAGCATTGAGATTAAGTAATCAGGTGAATGCCTTTTTTAGTCATAAGAATATTAGGATATAAGCATAACGAAAATACTTCCTGTTCTTTGTTCTTCTGTCTAAAATAAAAAAAAGGATTGTACCCATATGTGGATGCAATCCCTTTTTTCGTCTATCAGAGCCGAAAGCGGGACTCGAACCCGCGACTTGCTCATTACGAATGAGCTACTCTACCAACTGAGTTATTTCGGCAAACAACTTTCTTTTGAAAGCGGTTGCAAAAGTAATGCTTTTTTGTGAATCTGCAAAAAAATAATTCGTTTTTTAAGTGAAGAACTACGAGCTACAGGTGATGAGCAGGCATTGTGGCACAGAACTGTTCACTTGTAGCTCGTAGCTTGTTACTTGTCGTTTACTTCACCTCCAAGGCTACGATAGACATAGCTGGGAGTTTCACTTTCAATACACCCTTATTCAACTTGGCGCCTTTGAATACTTCTGGCTTTACGAGGTTCGGGTTTTCGAATGTGTTACAATCCTCAATGTGTTTTGACGTGAGGATAGTACCGGTAACATTCTTTACCTTCAAGTCGTTCAAGTTCAATTCCACTTCGCTTGTCTCTTTCAAGCTTACATTAGCCAATGAGATATGGATGATACCGTTCTTGTCGCGTGAAGCTGTTGCACTCATCATGGGAAGTTGGCGTTCACCTTCACCGCGTCCAAAGTAGTCGTGACGTACGCTCATGGTGTCACAAACAATATCAATGGGCAAGTGGGTTGCCTCTTGGTGTACTTTGTACATGTCGAACACGTGGTAAGTTGGAGTAAGCACCATCTTGTCTTCTTTGGTGAGAATCATACTTTGGAGTACGTTGGCAATTTGGGCAATGTTTGCCATCTTCAGACGGTCTGTATATTTGTGGAATACGTTCAGTGTGAGAGCAGCAACGAATGCATCGCGCATGGTATTCTGCTGATAGAGGTGTCCGCGGATGGTACCGGGTTCTTCGTCCCACCATGTACCCCACTCGTCCAACATCAGAGCCACGCGTTTGCGACGGTCGTATTTGTTCATGATTTCAATGTGTTTCTGCATTACTGGTTCAATCTCAAGGCATTTACCCAAAGCCCAATAATATTGAGCATCATCAAACTTTGTTGCAGAACCTTTACTGCCTGACCATCCGGCGCATGTGTAGTAGTGTAAAGAAAGTCCTTGCATTTGACCTCCTGCATTTTTCATCAATACTTCTGTCCAGTTGTAGTCATAGTCACTTGCACCACTGGCAATCTTGAACAGACGGTTCCCGTTATATTCACGGCAATAAGTCTGATAGCGACGATAAAGGTCGGCATAATATTCAGGGCGCATGTTTCCGCCACATCCCCAACTTTCATTACCTACACCGATGAATTTCACTTTCCAAGGTTTTTCGCGTCCATTCTGTTTGCGCAACTTGGCCATGGGGCCGTCTTCAGCGGTCATGTATTCTACCCATTGGGCGGTTTCTTGTACGGTACCGCTACCTACGTTCATACTTACGTAAGGTTCGCATCCGAGCAGTTCGCACAGGTTCAAGAACTCGTGCGTACCAAAGCTGTTGTCCTCTACAGTTCCACCCCAGTTGTTATTTACCATGCGAGGGCGATTCTCCTTGGGACCAATACCATCCATCCAGTGATACTCGTCGGCAAAGCAGCCGCCCGGCCAACGCAGGTTGGGGATTTGCAGACTCTTCAATGCATTCAGTACATCATTGCGGTATCCATTGGTATTGGGGATGGATGAATCCTCACCTACCCACAAACCACCGTAGATACAAGTACCCAAGTGTTCTGCAAACTGGCCGTAGATGTGTTTACTGATAATCTCTTTACCCTGTTCAGGGTGTACGGTGATGGTTGCTTTTTGTTGAGCCATCATCGGAAGGGTTGCCAAAAGGGCAACTCCTAAGATTGCTTTTTTCATGTTTACTTTATTTATAAAGGTAAATAATTATATAATACTTTTGTGGGCAAAGATACAATAAAAAACAAGAATACGTAAATCATTTCAAACAAAATGTAATGAATTGTGTTATAAAAGCAAACCAATTAATTGAAAAGAGACAATGAAAAAAGTTTTTATGTTGGCAGCTTTTGTAGCCGCCTTGGCATCATGCCACTCCAAACAGCAGAACAACGTGGCAGAAATAGATGTGATTGCAACCGATTCTGCAGGTGTCGAGGACATCGCAGAAGTTTTTTATGGGACATTACCTGCTGCTGATGGTCCGGGTATTGACTATATCTTGACATTGAATGAAGAAATTAATGGGAAGGATACCCTATTTACTCTTGATATGATATACTTGGATGCGCAAGGACCTGGCAAGAATATGAACTTCAAGACAAAGGGAAAACAACAAAAGATTCACAAGATGGTGAACAAACATCCGAAAAAAGCAGTAAAACTGACTCCTAATACGGGTGAACCTCCCATTTACTTTCTTATTGTAAATGACACTACCTTACGCATGGTAAACGATAGCTTGATGGAAATGACTACCGACACAAGTTACGATATTGTGCGTATGGATGAATGAAAGGAGAAATTTGGGGAGGTAAAGGAGAAATGAAAAACCAAATGTGTTAAGCTGTGAATATCCTTTATCTTCTTAATTCTTTCTGAAAAAGTTGCGTAAGTTTGTAAGAAAGATTACATTTGCAGTCTTATTTTACATACTTACGCATATTTTTTATTGTACTTATGAAAAGGAAACATCTCGTATTATTGTCTTCAGTGTTGATTTTGCAGATTACAGCAGTTATTGTCGGATATTTGATTTACGATACATTCTTTACACCAGCATTTCGCATTGCAGGAGAGGCCCGCATATATATAGATCGTGATGATACTCCAGATTCTGTCAGTCATAAAGTACAGGAGGTTCTTTCACCCCAGAAGCCAAAAGCTTTTGATTGGTTGATGCAATATGAAGGATATACTCAGGTGAAGCCTGGATGCTATGCTTTTAATGCGGATGATAATTTGCGTACGGCTGTTCGTCGTATGAGGCTTGGATGGCAATCGCCTGTCAGATTGGTTGTACCCAGTGTGCGTACAATTGACCGTATGGCACAATCGTTATCTAAACAATTGATGATTAGTGAAGAGGAAATTATGGCATATTTGACAGATAAAAGCCGTGTAGATAGTTTAGGATATACGGAATCTACTCTACCTATACTCTTTATTCCCAACACTTATGAAGTTTATTGGAATATTTCAGTAGGGAATCTTTTGCAACGTTTTCAAAAAGAGTACACAACTTATTGGAATAATGCTCGTAAGGAAAAAGCCGAAGCTTTGGGGCTTACTCCTGTTGAAGTGTCAACTTTAGCATCTATTGTGGATGAAGAGACTGCTGTAAATGCCGAAAAGCCTATTGTTGCAGGTCTTTATCTCAATCGTTTGCATCGGGGAATGCTCCTACAGGCTGACCCTACTGTGAAGTTTGCCACTGGTGATCCTACTTTGCGTCGCATTCTCAATAAGCATCTGGCTATTGATTCTCCTTATAATACCTATATATATAAGGGACTTCCTCCGGGGCCTATCCGCATTCCTTCTATGGCGGCTCTTGAAGCTGTGCTTAATCCTGTCAAGCATAATTATCTGTACATGTGTGCTAAAGAAGATTTTTCGGGTACTCATAATTTTGCTACTACCCTCGCCCAACATAATGCTAATGCACGCCGATATCAGCAGGCTCTGAATAAAAGGGGGATAAAGTAAAGTGGATGGTTGAGAAATAAATATAAAAACGGCCGTACCAGTGATGATGATGAAACTCCGAGTAGAAGGATTTGAGGGCCCGTTCCTCTTTGTAATCCGCCTAACCACGAAGGGGCGGCACGCCATTGATGAACGAAGCTATTCTCGGCATTTCAGATTATTTGATGAGTTTCCCAATCTGACTGATACGGCCTTTAGCTTTTTCGTAGTACAAAGATAGAGCTAATGATTGAAATTTCCAAATATTCAGCAATAAAAATCTGTTCTTTTCACTAAAAAATCTTTTCTTGAATATTTTTTTTAAGCTCGAGAATTTTTTTTTGTTCAAGTGTTTGTCCGTTAATAATTCTTTCGTACTTTTGCAAAGCATTTATGCGGCAGTAGCTCAGTTGGTAGAGCATCAGCTTCCCAAGCTGAGGGTCGCGGGTTCGAACCCCGTTTGCCGCTCTTGAGGAAATATATGAGTTGAGAGGATGTGTCTTAAGATACATCCTTTTTCATTGTAATACTGAAATACATAGTTTGGCTTTTCGGGGATATAGAATATTTAATTCTAAAAAACAATGCCCCACTTCTCATTAGAAAAGCGGGGCATGTTATGTAAATCTAGAAAATCTCTTTTCTTACTTTACCTTAGCTACAATAGCCTTGAATGCTTCAGGGTGGTTCATAGCGAGGTCAGCCAACACCTTACGGTTGATTTCGATACCAGCCTTGTGAAGGGCACCCATCAATGTTGAGTAAGACATACCTTCCAAGCGAGCGGCAGCGTTGATACGCTGAATCCACAATGCACGGAAAGAACGCTTCTTGTTACGACGGTCACGGAATGCATAAGTAAGACCCTTTTCCCAAGTGTTCTTAGCAACGGTCCATACATTCTTACGAGCACCGAAATATCCACGGGTAAGACCTAAAATTTTCTTTCTCTTAGCTCTAGAAGCTACATGATTTACTGATCTTGGCATAGTTTTTAATTCTTTTTGAACGTTAGCGCCACCTTCTGTTTTTTATAGGTGAACTTGTCTTTGCTAAACATTCGGTTAATAACTTAAATTAATTTCTTTTACGCTATTCGCTCTGTTTCGTTTTGATGAAAGATTACTTCATGCAGAGGAGTTGCTTTACTGAATCCACGTTGGCAGTGTGTACCAAACCTGAATGGCAAAGGTTTCTCTTTTGCTTTTTAGTCTTCTTTGTCAAGATGTGGCTGTGAAAAGCGTGTTTTCTCTTGATCTTTCCTGTTCCGGTAAGAGTGAATCTTTTTTTAGCACCGGAATTAGTCTTAATCTTCGGCATGTTTTTTAATTGTTTAAATTGTTATTAATAGTGTGGTAGCGCACTATACCGATGGCGCTACGCACGTTTTCTTCTTTTTTTGTTTTTACTCTTCAGTGTCAACCTTCTTTTCTGCTTTGGCAGGTTTGGGTTGTGTTGCGGCATTTCCTTTCTTTGTTGCCATACCCTTTTTAGGGCTAAGGAAAATGGTCATGCGCTTTCCTTCAAGTATCGGCATTTGATCCACCTTGGCATATTCTTCCAAATCGTTGGCAAAACGCAAGAGAAGAACTTCACCTTGTTCTTTGAAGAGGATACTGCGTCCTTTGAAGAATACGTATGCTTTTACTTTGTCACCATCCTGAAGGAATCCGATGGCATGTTTGAGCTTGAAGTTGTAGTCGTGGTCATCTGTCTGGGGTCCGAATCGAATTTCCTTTACATCGACCTTCACTTGCTTAGCCTTCTGTTCTTTTTGACGCTTCTTTAACTGATAAAGAAATTTAGAATATTCGATGAGCTTACATACGGGAGGTTGTGCGTTAGGTGAAATTTCCACCAAGTCCACTTCTCTGTCTTCTGCCATTTTCAATGCTTGTGCGATAGGATAAACGGCTGGCTCCATGTCATCGCCCACGATGCGGACTTCTTTGGCACGAATCTGTTCGTTGATTCGGTGTTGCCCTTTAAGATTGTCGTTTTTCATTCAAAAACTTACTGTTTCTTTTGAATCTTTTTGTTTTTACTCTAATTAATTTAATTCTTTATCGTTAACACAAAAGCAACTCGGATTGTTTATTTCCGAGTTGCTTATGTTTAAGCGGCTGCAAAATTAATATTTATTTATCATATTTTGAACTTCTTCGTTCAAAATCTTTGCAAAATCTTCAATTTTTTTGCTTCCTTGGTCGCCTTCGCCTTGTTTTCGTACTGAAACTTCACGATTTTCGGCTTCTTTTTCACCAACAATCAGCATGTAGGGGATGTGTTTCAGCTCATTGTCGCGAATCTTACGGCCAATCTTTTCGTTACGGTCGTCCACAATGGCACGGATATCCATGCTGTCGAGATAAGCTCTCACCTCTTCTGCATAATCGTTGAACTTTTCTGAGATGGGGAGGATAACTACTTGGTCTGGAGTCAACCACAAGGGGAACTTACCGCCAGTGTGTTCAATCAATACGGCACAGAAACGCTCCATAGAACCGAAGGGTGCGCGATGAATCATTACCGGACGATGTTTTTGGTTGTCAGAACCCATGTATTCGAGTTCGAAACGTTCGGGCAAGTTATAGTCCACCTGGATAGTACCCAATTGCCAACGACGTCCGATGGCATCCTTCACCATGAAGTCGAGCTTAGGGCCATAGAATGCAGCTTCGCCATATTCCACCTTTGCCTTCAAGCCCTTTTCTTCACATGCTTCTACGATAGCACGTTCTGCACGTTCCCAGTTTTCATCGCTACCGATATACTTGCTGCGGTTTTCCTTGTCGCGGAGAGAAATCTGAGCTTCGAAGTTTTCAAAGTTCAATGCGCGGAAGATAATGAAGATGATGTCCATCACGCGGAGGAATTCATCCTTCACTTGGTCAGGACGGCAGAAGATGTGTGCATCATCCTGAGTAAAGCTACGTACACGGGTCAGACCATGCAACTCACCACTCTGCTCATAACGATATACAGTTCCGAATTCAGCTAAGCGGACAGGCAGGTCTTTGTAAGAACGGGGCTTATGCTTGTAAATTTCACAATGGTGAGGACAGTTCATCGGTTTCAACAGGTATTCCTCGTTTTCTTCTGGAGTATGGATAGGTTGGAATGAGTCTTTACCATATTTTGCATAGTGACCGGAAGTTACCCACAACTCCTTGTTACCGATGTGGGGAGTCATTACTTGCTGGTAGCCGAAACGCTTCTGGATACGCTTCAAGAAATCTTCCAAACGGAGACGCAAAGCTGTTCCCTTCGGCAACCACATTGGCAAGCCCTTACCTACAGTTTCAGAGAACATGAAGAGCTCCATTTCTTTACCAATCTTACGGTGGTCACGCTTCTTGGCCTCCTCCATCAAAGCGAGATATTCATCAAGCATTTTCTTTTTAGGGAAAGAAATACCATAGATACGTGTCAACTGCTTGCGGTCTTCTTGTCCTCTCCAGTAAGCACCGGCTACAGAAGTCAACTTGATAGCCTTGATGGGAGCGGTACTTGTCAAGTGAGGTCCACGGCAAAGGTCTGTGAATGCACCTTGTGTATAGGTGGTGATAGTTCCGTCTTCCAATTCAGAAATAAGCTCACACTTGTAAGTTTCGCCACGATCACCAAACATCTTCAGAGCATCTTCTTTAGAGATTTCTTCTCTAACGAGTACCTCTTTCTTAGCTGCCAATTCAGTCATTTTCTTCTCGATATTGGCAAGGTCGCCTTCCTTGATAGTTGTTTCACCTGGATCTACATCGTAATAGAAACCGCTTTCGATAGCAGGACCTATACCGAATTGGATACCGGGATAGAGTTCTTGCAATGCCTCGGCCAACAAGTGTGCACTTGTGTGCCAGAAAGCATGTTTGCCTTGTTCGTCATCCCACTTGTAAAGGACAATGGAGGCATCATTATTGATAGGACGTGACAAGTCCCAAGTTTCACCATTCACTCCACACGCAAGCACGTCCTGTGCCAAACGTGAACTGATACTTTCTGCAATCTGCAGACCGGTTACCCCTTCGTTGTATTCACGAATAGAACCGTCAGGAAATGTAATCTTTATCATATTCTGTTGTTTTTTTCGTCTTTTAAGCCGCAAAATTAGCGATTTCTTTTGAGTTTCACGGTCTTTTGTAGAAAAAAATATATCGGCAATAGGGATTTTTTATGATTTCTGTAAGTAATATGCGTTTATATATGCATTCACTTCTGACTTGTAATAAGCAACAAAGTGCTCATTACTCATCATTCGTATGTCGTTTGATGATGTTGTAAGCCTTGAATAAGCCTAATTCTCCGGCTTTGCTCAGGTCAGCCAAACCTGCCTTGGTCTGTCCCAAGAAGATGTGGGTCAATCCACGATTGTAATAAGCTTCAGCAAACTCAGGATTGAGTTCAATGGCCTTTCCGAAATCCACCACTGCAGCGTGATAATCGTTTTGTTGACAAAAGAGCACAGCACGGTTGTAATAGGCATATTCAAAGTCTGGTGCCAATTCAATCACTTTGTTCAGATCTGAACGAATCAGTTCATAGTCATGTACATGTCCCATCTGTGGGGTGGGCAATTTGGATTTGTTGTCCAACTTGATATTGTCATGTTCCATCATTTCGGCCGATTCTTCAGCTCGTTGGTACTCCAACTGTTTGCATCGTACGAGTGCTCGATTGAAGTAGGCCGGGACAAATTTGTCATTTTTCAGAATAGCTTGTGTCAAATCATCGATAGCGCTGGCAAGGTCTTGCACTAGATAGAAATCCAAAGCACGGGCAAATTGCAAGTCAGCCCTACGGGGATGCTCTACGATGGAGGTCGAATACTTGTCAATCGAAGTGAAATGCTCGTCCACCTGAGCCTGATTCAGAGGTGACTCTTGGTTAGTGATGTAAAGGCGTTTGTCCAATACCTGCAGATTGTTCAGTTCATCCACAACCTTGTGGAAGGTTACGGGACGCTTCACTTCGCTTTCCTTTTGGTAATATGTCAGTACAAACATCGGTTCTAATTCAATCTTTACGTTGCGGTTCTGAATCTTTCCCCGATATTCATTTTTGTATTTTTGTTGCAGTTCTTCGTTATCGGCTACAACCAACTTCCGATAGTTCTTTACGTTGCGGTCCGATTTTTTGCGTGTCTTTTCAGTCTTTTCCTCTTCCTCTTTTTTGTCTCCAGCAACCCATGCATTCCGGCGATCTATTTCAGCTTTCAACAAGATACCTTCATCTCTTTCAGCTCCTCGTCTATCCCCTATTTTCCGTCGGGCAGCAGCACGTTGTTGATAGCCGGCCAAGAAATTCGGATATTCTTCCAACACTGTAGAGTAGTCCTCTATGGCTCCACGATAATCTCCCGTTTGGTCGCGCAATAAAGCACGGTTGAAGATTGCCATCATATTATCCGGCTCAAGTTCTATGACACGGTCAAAATCCTCTATAGCCCGATTGTCATCTCCTACCTGTGCACGCAACAAACCACGGTTATAAAGACCGATAAGATTGTTCGGTTCCATATCTACGGCGATGTCATAGTCACTCATGGCGCCACGCAGATTGTTGCGATGGTAGCGGGCAAGGGCGCGGTTGATATAGTTTCCGGCATTCATCGATGCCAAGTGTATGGCCTGTCCCAAATCGCTTTCTGCCTCTTCATATCGTTTTTGTTGTAGATAAAGCATGGCACGCACGCTCCATGAGTCAGCATTGTATTTGTCCAAATCCAAAGCACGGTTGATGTCAGCTTCTGCTTTCAGTGTATCCTGTTGCTTTATCCATACCTCGGCACTCATCAGGTATCCCGGTACATAACGTGGAGAAATGGTCAACAGACGTTGCACATCTGTGCGTGCACCGTCGAAGTCCTTTTCGCGCATCTTGCATAAAACCATGTTGTGCCACAATCCGACATTTTCTGGCGAATGGGCAATAGCCTCATTGTAGTCGCTGATAGCATCCGAATATTTCCCTTGATGGATGCGTGCAAGACCTCGCAACTTGTAATAGTCCACCACGAAGGGATTTCTGTCAATGGCTTCCGAACAATCTTGCTCTGCGCCGTTGTAATCCTCCAGATTCAATTTGGCCAATCCTCGGAAGAAATAGGGTTGGTGCAGATAAGGCTTCGCACTGATAACTTGATTGAAATATTGGATAGACAACACATAGTCCTCAAAATAAAGGGCATTGCGGCCTATCAACATCACCCGGTCGGTATTGATTTGAGCCAATACCGTCAGATGACAGAGCATCAGGATATGGAAGAGGATTTTTCGGAACATGCAGTTTCTTTTGGGGGGAGTTCAGAAGTTACAGGAGTGCAGCAAAAGTATGTGTTTCTTATTTAAGTGTCTCACACCCCTGTTACCGCCCTCTCCTACACTCCTATATATAATATAATAGGTATATAGGAATTACTTCACCGTCTTCGTCTTGTATGAGCAACGCACACTTCCTTTCAGCATGTTGGTCAGCTTGCCTTTAATCATCTGCTTGCGCAATCCGCTCAAGTGGTCGATGAACATCTTTCCTTCCAGATGGTCAAACTCATGCTGCATACAACGTGCTTCGAAACCATCCACCCATTCGTCGTGTTCTTGCCAGTCGGCATCGAAGTACTTCACATGGATGCGTGTGGGGCGTTTCACAGCCTCATTGATACCTGGCAGGCTCAAGCAACCTTCGTCTTTCGTGTCAGTCTCCTCTCCTACTTCAATTATATGTGGATTGATAAACGCACGGCGATAACCTTTGTATTCGGGATAGTCATCGCTCAACACATCCAAATCAATGACCACTACACGTATGGGCAATCCAATCTGTGGGGCGGCCAAACCACAACCGTCAGCACGATCCATAGTGTCAAACATGTTGTCAATCAAATCCTTCAAATTGGGGTAATCAGGGGTTATGTCTTCAGCCACCTTTCTTAATACGGGCTGTCCGTAGATATAAACAGGAAGTATCATTTCTATAAGTATGAATTATTAATTCTGAATTCTGAATTTCGAAAAGTTAGTTACAATCTTTAAATTTTTAAATCCTTCTTGACTCCATATAAGTTTGAAGGATAATGCAGGCGCTTATCTCATCCACTAAAGCCTTGTTCTGCCGGTCTTTCTTTTTCAGTCCGGCATCCAGCATGGCACGGTGAGCCAACACAGAGGTAAACCGTTCGTCTACCATTTCCAAAGGGGTATCAGGCAGCACCTTTTTCAATCGGTTCACAAAGGGAGTGATACGCTTCATGTTTTCAGATTCTTCACCCGAGTTTTGTCGTGGTAGTCCCACCACAATGCGCTCAACTCCTTCCCGTTTCACATAGTCAAGGATAAACGCCTCCAACTGTGCTGTAGGTACCGTTGTCAACCCATTGGCGATAATCTGCAGGGGGTCGGTCACCGCCAATCCCGTCCGCTTCTTTCCGTAGTCAATAGCAAGTATTCTGCCCATATTGGCTGCAAAAGTACGAAAAAAGCCTCAAAGAGAGACATAATGAATAGCAAAAAGATATAAAAGTGTCAAAAAATGAGTTTGATTGAAATTTTAATTACCTCTCTCATAAATCAAGATTTTATCTTCGTTTGCTGTCTGTTGTGCAAAGGGGAGTAAGGTACCGCATTCATGTTCTGTCCGCTCGCATTTGTAACGCGAGCGGACAGAAAAACCATTCCCACAGGAACAGTCTCCGCATATTATGCAAAGAATGACGAATAACCAGACGCATACAACCACATATATCTTCCAGTAGTTATTCTCTTTGCCCTTTTGGAGGGACTGTCATTCGTTTTCTCTACCCTTTTGTTATCCTCTTTTCTTTTACTCACCTTCTTATCGTCATCAAATTCCCCTGAAATGATGCTATAAGTAAAAAACTCATCCATATTGTCGTTAAAATCGTCCATTGTACATTCGCAGTATCCACTTCCTTATATCTGACTTACGTTATTTTACCCCAATCGGTTATAATATAATAATAAAAGCCATGCCGACACAAGCGGTCAGCATGGCTTATTTTTTTGCAAGCAATAAGTTTTTAGTAAATCCTTACTTCACATTGTAGAGCAACCAAGCCTTCTGGAAATCAGGATGAGCGGCATCGTTGGCATAGCGAGCCTTGAACTGCTCACGGGCTTGAGCGGCTGATTCACGATCGGGGTGGGTGCTGACAATCACACGATACATATTTCTATCGGCATTGTAGGCCACTACGGCATTGTAACCGGCTGCATCGAGCTCACCCTTCAAGTTGTTGGCGTTCACTTGTGAACCAAAGCTTCCACAAACTACGCTGAAATCCTTCAAGCTGTTTCCTGACACTACAGTCACTTTCTCTTCGCGTACAACTGCTGATGTGGCAGTAGCGGGAGCTGTCTGTACGGGGGCTGTCTGAACGGGAGTAACCTCTACGGTCTCCTCTACGGGTGTCTGTGCCAATTCCTGCTGCTTAGCTTTTTCATACGCTTTCTTATAGGCGCTTTCGCTTGATTTACATGAGGTGAATGCCATGGTCATACAAAGGCCGAAAGCCAGAAACAAATACTTTTTCATACGTTTTCTCTTCTTTTATTGTTTATTCATTTTTATTCTGAGGTGCAAAGTAACGAAGAATTTTCAAGATAAGCGAACAATACCTCTTCTTTTTTACTTTTATTGTGGATATGAGGAGGAAAAATGGCCGAAATAGGAAACTTTTCGTAGATTTTGGATGTTATTCTGCTCGAGCGACTATAGAAAGGTTCATATATTATATGGCTTTCGTAAATAGTCATCGATAGGTGGTCGTTAATCACTAAAATTTCTGATATGGATGAAAGGACAGATAATCTGACGGGGTTGTGGAGCCAATTGAGGAGGATGGTGAGGCTCTATGGGGAGTATTGTCGGATAGTGATGATGGAGAAGATAATTGTGTTGCTATCAGCTATGACTCTGACTTTCCTGTTGGTGGGATTAGGATTGATGATTCTTTTCTACATGGGTGGATTCTGTGTACAACTGCTGGCTACGGCAACGGGGAGTTTGGCGGTGGGACACATCCTTGTGGCTGCCATTTATTTGGCTATCGGAGGCGGTATCTATCTGATGCGTGAAAGGTTGATTGTACGACCGCTTACGCGATTTATCTATAGATTATTCAATCTATAAAGTTCAGATATCAGACAATATAAATAATATGACAAGCATAACCATTATGAACAGAGATAAACCTCTCTCCTATCCTACATTGGAAGCAATCCGCCAACGGCGGATGGAGTTGGAGTCTGCTTTACAGCATGAACGGGAAGGTATGATGAATGGCATACGCCGATTGGTTGTACCGCCTCCTACCGAAGCTTTGTGGATAGATACGTTGTTGGAGCGTGCGTCGTATGTCTTGGATTTGGCCAAAGGTGCGATGGCAATATGGCGGTTGTTCTGTAAATGATAAAGGGTGTGGCAAAAAAAATCCCTCTTTTCCGTGAACAAATGCTTGAGAGTGAATGTTATTTGAATGTGTTTTTCATAGTAATAGATTTTAGATTCCAAAAGGAAGGCGGCTTGCGATGAGTCGCTGACCTAAAAAAAGAAGCCGTGTCGTAGCGATGACACGGCTTTTTTTTAATTACGTGAGTTCGATATAAGGAACGGAGTAACTAAACTCTGGAGTAACCCCAAAAGTCACTTGTCTCTAGTTCAATCCTCCATCAACTTGCGATAGCGGGTGCGCTTGGGTTCTTCCTGACCGAGGCGTTTCATCTTGTTTTCTTCGTATTCGGAGTATGAACCTTCGAAGTAGAAGACATTGCCATCGCCTTCGAACGCAAGAATGTGGGTACAAATGCGGTCGAGGAACCAACGGTCGTGGCTGATGATGACGGCACATCCGGCAAACTCGTCGAGACCTTCTTCGAGGGCACGCAGGGTGTTCACGTCAATGTCATTGGTAGGCTCGTCGAGCAGGAGTACGTTGCCCTCTTCCTTCAAGGCCATGGCCAGATGCAGACGGTTGCGCTCACCACCGGAGAGCATACCGCAGAGTTTCGTTTGGTCGGCACCGGCAAAGTTGAAACGGCTCAAATAGGCACGGGCGTTCACATCGCGTCCACCCATGCGGATGAGTTCGCTTCCACCGCTCACCACGTCATAGACACTCTTCTCGGGGTCGATGTCTTTGTGCTGCTGGTCAACGTAAGCCAATTTTACGGTCTCTCCCACTTCGAAAGTACCGCCATCCACGGTTTCCAATCCCATGATGAGACGGAAGAGTGTGGTCTTACCCGCACCATTGGGACCGATGACACCCACGATGCCGTTGGGAGGGAGCATGAAGTTGAGGTCGTTGAAAAGTACCTTGTCTCCGAAAGCCTTGCTCACATTGATGGCTTCGATGACCTTGTTTCCAAGGCGAGGACCATTGGGAATGTAGATTTCGAGTTTCTCTTCCTTCTGCTTCTGGTCTTCGTTGAGCAATTTGTCGTATGAATTCAGACGGGCCTTACCCTTTGCCTGACGGGCCTTGGGTGACATGTTGATCCACTCCAACTCGCGTTGCAGGGTCTTGCGGCGCTTGCTGGCGGTCTTCTCCTCCATTTCCATACGTTTTGTCTTCTGGTCGAGCCAGCTGCTGTAGTTACCCTTCCAGGGGATACCTTCGCCACGGTCGAGTTCGAGAATCCATCCGGCCACATGATCGAGGAAGTAGCGGTCGTGGGTAACGGCAATGACCGTACCCTCGTATTGCTGGAGGTGTTGCTCCAGCCAGTCGATACTTTCGGCATCGAGGTGGTTGGTGGGCTCGTCGAGCAGGAGGATATCAGGCTTCTGAAGCAACAGGCGGCATAGGGCCACACGGCGACGTTCACCTCCTGAAAGGTATTTCACCATCTGGTCATCGGGTGGACAACGAAGGGCATCCATGGCGCGCTCGAGCTTGGAGTCGAGATTCCAAGCATCGGTGCTGTCAATAATATCCTGCAACTCTGCTTGACGGGCAAAGAGGGCATCCATTTTGTCGGGGTCTTCGTAGTATTCGGGCAAGCCGAACTTGTTGTTGATTTCTTCGTATTCGGCCAGTGCGTCCACGATGGGTTGCACTCCCTCCATCACGATTTCCTTCACCGTCTTCTCGGGGTCGAGCTGGGGCTCCTGAGGCAGATAGCCTACGCTGTATCCGGGTGAGAATACCACTTCACCCTGATAGCTCTTTTCGAGGCCGGCAATGATTTTCAAAAGGGTACTCTTACCCGATCCGTTCAAACCGATGATACCGATTTTGGCACCGTAGAAGAAGGAGAGGTAAATGTCTTTCAGTACTTGTTTGTTGGCTTGGAAGGCTTTCGATACGCCCACCATCGAGAAAATTATTTTCTTGTCGTCAACGCTCATAAAATTATTTTTAAAAAAATGGAGATAAAATGAGATATAAAAGGAGTTAAAGGGAGATAAAGGCCAATAGTCAAGCAACACATTTGGCTTTTATCTCCAAAAGTCGCAAAGAGCGACCTATCTCCCTTTATCTCCTTTTATCTCCCCCTTAGAAATTAAAACAACTTTGCAGGATATTCACCGGCATCGATGAGTGCCTGAATCTTGTCAACCACACCTTGACGGTCGGCAGCATAGGTCACACCGAACCACTTGCTGGTAGTGTCGAGCACCTCTACAGTAGCGGTATTCTCGTTGATGAGCTTGTTCACCATCAAGGGGATGAAGAACTCGGCCTTCAAGTTTTCCATGTTCTTGGGGTCACTCAAGAATTCGATAAAATATTCCTCAGAGTGCTTGAAGTAGTCGGGAGTGAATCCCCACATGTTCATTGACACGGGAGTGTTGTCTTCGATAGCAATCCATTGGCCTTCTTCGTCCTTGTAGCAGATGGGGCCGTCCACGCGCATGATTTCAGTGCGTTCAACTACGGTTGTCAAGTGATTCTGCTCGTTCTTCTCGCATACACCACGAGCTACAGAACCATTCTCAGACAAGGTGTTTCCTACGCGGAAGCCTACCATGCAATACTTGTTCTCCTGTCCTTCGGGAAGTTCGTTCAACCACTTGCCAAGTACGGCAAAAGCGTCGCGGCTATAGAAGTCGTCGGCATTGATGACGGCAAAAGGCTCCTTGATTACGTCCTTACCCATCAATACGGCGTGGTTAGTACCCCAAGGCTTAACGCGTTCAGCAGGGCAAGTGAAGCCTGCAGGCAGGTCGTCAATGGATTGGAAAACGAGTTCAACGGGGATATGATTTTCGTATTTGCTGATGATTTTCTCACGGAAATCTTGTTCAAAATCCTTGCGGATTACGAATACGATTTTTCCGAATCCTCCACGGATAGCGTCGAAGATAGAGTAATCCATGATCGTTTCACCATTGGGGCCCAGTCCGTCCAACTGCTTCAAGCCTCCATAACGGCTACCCATACCAGCAGCCAATACAAACAATGTAGGTTTCATTTTGATTTTAATATTTTATAGTTTGATTAATAGAAGTTTTACCTCTTTTATATCTTTTTCACCCTGCAAATATACGTGATATTTTTTAGTGAAACAAAAATATGGCTTAATTATTCTTGTAATTGGCTTTTTGTGAGCGGAAAAAGAGTTATCTTTGCGCCACATTTAGCATTTGTAGCGATGAATAAAACAAAAGATATACATATCAGCGAATACAATTATCCTTTGCCGGATGAACGAATCGCCAAATATCCATTGAAGGAGCGTGACCAGTCGAAACTCTTAATCTATAAACACGGAAATATCAGTGAAGACCGTTTCACCTCTTTGCCTGACTATTTGCCCGAAGGTAGCCTTATGGTATTCAACAATACTAAGGTCATCCAAGCGCGTCTTCATTTCCGCAAAGAGACGGGAGCACTCATTGAAGTGTTTTGCCTTGAACCCGCTTCGCCTGCTGACTATGCACAAAATTTCCAGCAGACAAGTTCATGCAGTTGGCTTTGCCTTATCGGTAATGCTAAAAAGTGGAAAGAAGGCCCCTTGTCTCGTACGCTGAATGCAAAGGGACATGAAGTGACATTGACGGTTACTCGAAAAGAGTGTGTGGGCACAAGTCATTGGATTACCTTCGAATGGAATAATCCAGCTATCACTTTTGCTGAGTTGTTGGATGCCGCGGGTGAATTGCCAATCCCTCCTTATCTGAACAGAGAGACAGAAGAGAGTGACAAAGAAACTTACCAAACGGTGTATAGCAAAATTGAAGGAAGTGTAGCCGCCCCAACGGCTGGCCTCCATTTTACCCCTTCGGTGCTGGAAGCCTTGGACAAACACGCTATACAACGCGAAGAAGTGACTCTGCATGTGGGTGCAGGTACCTTCAAGCCGGTGAAGAGTGAACAGATTGGTGGACATGAGATGCATACTGAATACATAGCTGTAAGACGTCAGACAATTGAACAATTGATTGCTCATCAAGGAAAAGCTACGGCCGTAGGTACAACCAGTGTGCGTACGTTGGAAAGCCTATATTATATAGGTGTGGCCTTGAGCAGAAATCAGCATGCTACAGAAGAGGAACTCCACGTCCCCCAATGGATGCCCTATGAATATGCTGAAAATATAGCATGTGGGAAAGAGAAGGAACTGACTACCTTGGAGGCATTGACTCTTGTCTTGGAGTATATGGAGAGAAACCGAATGGAGGTTTTGCATACAAGTACCCAAATTATCATCGCACCCGGGTATGACTATCACATCGTATGTCGGATTGTGACCAATTTCCATCAACCCCAAAGCACGTTGCTCTTGCTCGTGTCAGCCTTTGTCAAGGGAGATTGGAAGCGCATCTATGACTATGCTCTTGAGCACGATTTCCGTTTCCTCAGCTACGGAGATTCAAGCCTGCTGATCCCATAAATTTTAAGAACGACAGTGACTATAGATACTATAACTTCTTATAGTTACTATAGGTTCTATAAATTCTATAGCCACAATAAACATATACCTCAATGCAAGACAACAATCAAGAAATGTTTCCCATCGTGGATGAAGAAGGAAATATCATAAGTGCCGCCACTCGTGGCGAATGTCACGGAGGAAGCAAATTGCTTCATCCCGTGGTGCATTTGCATCTGTTCAATTCAAACGGTGAAATCTACCTGCAAAAGCGTCCCGAATGGAAGGATATCCAACCAGGTAAATGGGATACGGCTGTAGGCGGACACGTTGATTTGGGTGAAAGCATAGGGCAAGCTCTTGTCCGCGAAGTGGGCGAAGAACTTGGCATTTCTCTGGAAGACTCCCCTGCCCTGCTTGCTCATTATGTGTTTGAAAGTGAACGCGAACGTGAATTGGTGTTTGTTCACAAATTCGTGTACGATGGTGATGTCTGCCCCAGCGAAGAGTTGGATGGCGGACGTTTTTGGAGCATCGATGAGATACATGCAAATATAGGAAAACAGGTATTCACCCCCAACTTTGAGAGCGAATACCTGCGCTTTGAAAATGCTTTATGCGGATTTTTATCCGAATAAGTTAATCCTCTTTTCGCGCGCTTCGTCAAGGCTGACGAGGCGCACCTCTTTCTTGGCAGAGTCTGCTCTCAGTTGTTCGTATTCTTTGGTAATCTGTAAGGCATACTCTCGGCTCTCTTCCGTATTGAGCAGACGCGAAGCCACTATGGCATTTTGCGAAGCATCCTTTACCCAGATGACAGGCGCATCATACACGGGCGCTATTTTCAGGGCGGTGTGCAATTTGCTGGTCGTAGCTCCACCTATCATCAGGGGGATATTTGCACCGACACGTTGCAATTCGCGTGCAACGTTCACCATTTCATCCAGCGAGGGGGTAATAAGTCCGCTCAATCCAATGATGTCCACCTTTTCCTCCAGTGCCCGTTGTACGATAGTTTCAGCAGGCACCATGACCCCCAAGTCCATTACTTCATAACCGTTGCAAGCCATCACTACGGCTACGATGTTCTTTCCGATGTCGTGTACATCTCCCTTCACGGTAGCCAACAACACTTTTCCGTTCGAAGAGATTTCTCCGTCAGCCTGTTTGCTTGCTTCGATGTAGGGTTGGAGAATGGATACAGCCTGCTTCATCGTGCGTGCGGTTTTTACTACCTGTGGGAGAAACATTTTTCCCTCTCCAAAGAGTTTGCCGACGGAGTTCATGCCCTTCATCAATGGTCCTTCGATGATGGATACGGCCGATGGATATGTGGATATTGCCTCGGTCAGATCGTTTTCCAAGTAATCGCCGATTCCTTTTACCAAAGCATATTGCAGGCGTTCGTCCAACGATGTCTTCCGCCAATCGGCTATAGATGAAGCCTTTTCCTTTTCAACAGCATCCTTGTCTTTGAGAGATTGCTGAAGAATTTCTGTTGCTTTTTCAATCAATCGCTCTGTAGCATCAGGGCGTCGGCAGAGGATGGCATCTTCGATACACTCCAACACATCAGGCGCAATGTCGGTATAAAGCACTGATGTGGACGGATTCACGATAGCCATGTCCATTCCTTCGTTGATAGCATGGTAGAGGAATACGGCGTGCATGGCTTCGCGTATGTAGTTGTTTCCACGGAAGGAGAATGAGAGGTTGCTCACTCCACCACTCACGTGTGCCCCTGGCAGATGCTTGCGAATCCAACCGGTGGCACGGATGAAGTCAAGTGCATAACGGTCGTGTTCGGCAATACCTGTGGCTATCGAAAGGACATTGGGGTCGAAGATGATGTCTTCGCAAGGGAAACCGAGGGTATCTACCAATAGATGATAAGCGCGTCCGCACACTTCAATCTTGCGTTCATACGTGTCGGCTTGTCCCTGTTCATCGAATGCCATTACTATGACCGAAGCTCCCATACGACGGATTTCGCGTGCTTTTTCGAGGAAAGGGGCCTCCCCCTCTTTCAAGGAGATGGAGTTGACGATGGCTTTGCCTTGCACACACTTCAACCCTGCAAGAATAACTTCCCATTTCGACGAATCAATCATCACGGGCACACGAGCGATATCGGGATCTGAGGCGAGCAGATTCAGGAAGGTTGTCATTTCCTCCTTGGCGTCCAGCAGGCCATCGTCCATATTGATGTCGATGACGAGCGCTCCGTCCTCCACCTGTTTGCGTGCAATGGTGAGTGCTTCGTCGTACTTCTTTTCATTGATTAGGCGCAAGAATTTCCGTGAGCCGGCCACGTTGCACCGTTCACCCACGTTCGTAAAGTTCGTTTCAGGTTTTATTTCGAGCGGCTCGAGGCCCGACAGGCAGAGGTGTCGGCTCTTTTCTGCAGGTTGGTGAGGGGTTGCATGCTTTTTCACCAATTCTGCAAATTGGGCGATATATGCATCCGTCGTCCCGCAACATCCTCCAATGATGTTCACCAATCCTTCGTCGATGTACTCTTTCACTTGCAAAGCCATCTCTTCGGGCGACTGGTCGTATAACCCCAATTCGTTGGGGAGGCCTGCATTGGGATAGGCAGAAATGTAATAGGGTGCGTGAGCGGACAATTCGCGAAGAAAAGGTTTCAGTTGGCTTGCTCCGAATGAGCAGTTGAGTCCTACTGAGAAGATGGGTGCATGGCTGACCGAGGCTATGAAGGCTTTCAGCGTTTGTCCCGAAAGGGTACGCCCACTGATGTCGGCTACGGTGACAGAGAGCATCAGAGGCACCTCTCTGCCCGTCATTTTCATGGCCTCTTCGGCGGCATAGATGGCGGCTTTGGCATTCAGCGTATCAAAGATTGTTTCGATGAGCATCACATCCACTCCCCCCTCTATCAAAGCACTCATCTGTTCGGTGTAAGCCTCGCATAAGGTGTCAAAATCAAGTGTCCGACAGGCAGGGTTGTTCACGTCGGGGCTCATCGAACAGGTCTTGTTCGTAGGGCCTACAGAGCCTGCCACAAAGCGTGGCTTTGAAGGGTCTTTGCAGGTGTATTCATCGGCCAAGGAGCGTGCAATGCGTGCTGCTTCCAGGTTGATTTCCCGGCATACGTGTTGCATCCCATAGTCTTCCATCGAGATGCGTTGTGCATTGAACGAGTTTGTTTCAATGATGTCGGCACCAGCGTTCAGGTATCGTCGGTGAATGTCGGCCACGATGTCGGGTCGGGTGAGACAAAGCAAGTCGTTGCATCCTTTCAATAATCCAGGAGCCGAAGCAAACCGTTCGCCACGGAAATCATCTTCCTGCAAGTTGTAGCTTTGAATCATAGTGCCCATGGCACCATCTAAAACAAGAATCCGCTCCTTGATGAGAGCGGAAAGGGAGTTATTTGTCATATTCTCGATACTCTGATTTGTCGCTTTAATATTCACTAGTAGCTAGTAACTATCTCACCTTTTGAACATTCGGTCCATTTCGCGTCGGTCGTCCTTCTCTTTCAGTGATTCGCGCTTGTCGAACTCCTTCTTACCCTTGGCGAGGGCTATGACCACTTTGGCCAATCCCTTCTCGTTGATGAACAGGCGTGTGGGCACAATGGTGAATCCTGGTGTTTTGGTGGATTGTTGAAGTTTGCGCAACTCCTTTTTGTTGAGCAGGAGTTTACGGTCGCGTCGGGCCGCGTGGTTATTGTATGAGCCGTAGAAGTATTCGGCAATATGCATGTTCTTCACCCACATCTCGCCACGGCTGAAGAAGCAGAAAGTATCCACCAGACTGGCTTTTCCTGCACGGATGGATTTTATCTCCGTGCCGGTAAGCACAATGCCGGCCGTGTACGTGTCGATGAATTCATAATCAAACGATGCACGCTTGTTTTTGATATTGATGGGTGATGGTTTTATAGGAGCCATTTTTTTTGATTGTTTTTTAGGAAAAATGAAGTTCAGCTGATAGTACTGCTGAGCCATGTGAAAATTTTGGCTAATGCTACAGGTACGGTCAGTATGATGACCGATACGAACAGCGTGTACGACAGAAGGTGGTTTTCGGGTACTTCCATCAACACCTTGGCACCTTCCCACACAATATATACCAGATAGAATTGCAGAATCCAGCGAAGGATAAAAAATGAGGGGAAGAGACCGCTGAATATCGACAGGACGAAAATGAGACACATCGAGTAACCCACCAATTGCTGGCTTTTGTATTCTGCATCTTTGGCAAGCCCCGAGAAGCGGTGTCCATAATGTCCGACCAAATAGGATGAGAGGAAGTATCCACCGAAGAGGCTTACGAACAAACCACTGCATTTCATCAGTGCCAATTGCAGGTTGAACGTGTCCACTCCGTTGCCAAAGTATAAACCTATCAGCATGGCCAATCCACACAATGCAGTCATGGGATAGACGAACCCACTCTGTACTGCGACATTGTCTTCTTCAGCGCTGATTTCTTTCCATGCATTTGCAGGAGTTCCCAAAATACGCATGGCCTTAGCAAACAATTCCTTATAATTCATAGTGTTTCTTCGAAATGATAACAGGTTTAATCTATTTATCAATACGTCGGTTGTGCCAGACGATACCTGCTTATTTTACAGGTGGCAGTATCGGCATAAGCCGAATCCCTCTTCTGGTCATACCAAACTGGTGCTATCACGTGGATATTCAATGTATCGCTGGTCACCATGCCCTTTTCGGTCAGGAAGTCAGGCAAAGCCGCACTGGCACATGGCAAGAAACCGTTGCCCCATGCCTTGTCACTCTCCGTATAGTGCAGGTTCAGATAGAGGTTTTCTCCATCAAAATTATTGCGGTCATACGAATAGGTCATGTCGAAATCGCGGTTGGTGGCATTATACACCTGTACGGTGAGATATCCACGATAGGCTTGAATCATGTAAACACCCAATGTGTCGCCACCCAATGAGGCCAGCAATGCATCATTATCGGTGACATCCACCATCGATACAGTATCGATTTTTGAGGCACTGCGCACAGGCGTTGAAAAATAGGTGTTCTCAATGGATGAGTTGGTACTCAATGTCGGCAGGTCATACGTGATTCTCACTCTCACCGCATCGCCCCAATTGATGGCTTCGCTCTTTTCGTGAGGAGTCAATATACCCCGATTTTCATCCAAGTAAAGGCGCACTTTGCCCGCTTCATTTTTCGTTACGGTAGCAAAAGTGGGCACCGTCACCCGGTATTCATTCTCTACGGCATCAAAGCATGACACCAAGTTCAAGGACATCGCTGAAAGCACTATCATACAGAGTGCTGTAGGTAATCTTTTCATCTTTCTAATTCAGTCTCTTTTCTTTCTTCAAAAAAATATTAGCGGGCAAAAGTATAAAAAACATCCCGATGTCTTCCTATACATCAACGTTTTTTAGGATTCTTTAGACAACTTCCCTGCCCTGCTAGTCCTTTTTTAGGAGTACAGGAGTGTAGGCAATAGTTTTTCAGGAGTTCAGGAGTTACAGGAGTTACTTCCCCTTGGTCAGTCGAAAACCTCTTTTGATTTTTTACATCAAGGAATGGTCAGGAGTGCAGACGATACTTCTGCTTGCATCTTGTCACTCGTAGCTTGTAGCTCATCACTGACTAATTTTTCAGACGCGGATGACGCGGATGACGCGGATTCTTTGTTTTCGCCCACTGTAGGGGCACCCCTACGGCTCGTCACTCGTAGCTCGTCACTAGTCCCTATCCTACGACTTCTCCGAACTCCTCAAGGTGTTCGTCCACATAGGTGGCCAGTGTGGCGGTTACGTACTCCTCCATTTCCATGAATTCCTCTTCCAGCTTGTCAAAAGCCTCGAACTTCTCATACGTGGCCATGAACTCTTCGTCCGTCTTCTCGCGCGTCAGCTCCTCCTTGTTCTCCTCATACACCTTGCGTGCGCTATAGACCAGTTTCGAGAACTCCCGTGCCCCCATCAGCCGCATGGCCTTGGCAAAAGGATTCTCGAAGATGAAGCTTCCGTATCCGTTGTAAATCAGTTGCACGAATCCTCCCTCGTTCACCTCGCGACGGAAATAATAATAGGCCAACAAGCTTATCTGATACCCGTTGAGCATCGGCATCGTTTCTGCCGTCAGTTCTCCGCCGATAGCCTCTTCATAGGCATCGATGAACACCTGCAAGAATTCGTCCATCCCCTCCTCTGCACCCTTGCGCAGAGCTTCGTCCTTTATTTGAATCATATTTTTAACTTTATTTATCCCGCAAAGATACTTCATCCTTCTTAAATATGCAACCTTTACCTGTCAAAATGCCAAGAATCAGAGGCAAAAATAAAAAATATGCAAAAAAGTCTATCAAACATGGTATTAAAAACGAATAAAATACCTATCTTTGTCTCGTTTTAGGGGTGAACTATGCCTTTGCCCTTGAATACGTAAGTGGTTTACACATCATTTATTTCATTAACTCATAATAATTAAAAACGTTAAGAGATTATGACTTATTCACACGAAGTTGAACACATGTGTGTTGTAAAGAAGGGTCCTAACCATGGTCCCGCCCCCATCCCCGAAGAAGGAAAGTGGGTTCAGTCAAAAGAGATCAAAGACATCTCAGGTCTTACTCACGGTATCGGTTGGTGTGCTCCCCAGCAGGGTGCTTGCAAGCTGACATTGAACGTGAAGGAAGGTATCATTCAGGAAGCTCTCGTTGAGACAATCGGTTGCTCAGGTATGACTCACTCAGCAGCTATGGCTTCTGAAATTCTCCCCGGCAAGACATTGCTCGAGGCTTTGAATACCGACCTCGTTTGCGACGCCATCAACACCGCTATGCGCGAGTTGTTCTTGCAGATTGTTTACGGCCGCACTCAGAGTGCCTTCTCAGAAGGTGGTTTGATGATTGGTGCCGGTTTGGAAGACCTCGGTAAGGGTCTCCGTAGCCAGGTAGGTACTCTCTATGGTACTTTGGCTAAGGGTCCTCGCTACCTCGAGATGGCCGAAGGCTACATCAGCCGTATCGCCCCCGACAAGGTCGACCAGATCTGCGGTTACGAATTTGTTCACCTGGGCAAGTTCATGGATGAGATTAAGAAGGGTACCGATGCTAACGAAGCATTGAAGAAGGTGACCGGTACATACGGACGCTTCACTGCTGAGCAAGGTGCAGTTAAACACATTGACCCACGGCACGAATAATAATAAGGAGGAAAGAACTATGATTAGAGAAGTAAAATTCGAGAGCCAAGACCGCCGTATCAAGCAGATTCTTGCTGCATTGAACGAGTACGGAATCTCTTCAATTGAAGAGGCCAACGAGATTTGCGACCAGTATGGTCTTGATCCTTATTTGGCATGTGAAGAAACTCAGCCCATCTGCTTCGAAAACGCTAAGTGGGCTTACGTAGTAGGTTGCGCCATCGCTACCAAGAAGGGTGTGAAGACAGCTGCCGAAGCAGCCGAAGCCATCGGTATCGGTCTTCAGGCATTCTGCATCCCCGGTTCAGTTGCTGACGACCGTAAGGTAGGTATCGGCCACGGTAACCTCGCCGCTATGCTCCTCCGCGAAGAGACCAAGTGTTTCGCTTTCCTCGCAGGTCACGAGTCATTCGCTGCTGCTGAAGGTGCTATCAAGATTGCCGCTAAGGCCGACAAGGTACGCAAGGAGCCCCTCCGCGTAATCTTGAACGGACTTGGTAAGGACGCTGCTCAGATCATCGCCCGTATCAACGGTTTCACATACGTACAGACTCAGTTCGACTACTACACTGGCGAGTTGAAAGAAATCAAGCGCATCGCTTACTCTGACGGTCCTCGTGCCAAGGTTAACTGCTACGGTGCCGACGACGTTCGCGAAGGTGTAGCTATCATGTGGAAGGAAGGCGTTGACGTATCTATCACTGGTAACTCAACCAACCCCACTCGCTTCCAGCACCCCACCGCAGGTACTTACAAGAAGGAGCGCGTGCTCGCTGGCAAGCCCTACTTCTCAGTAGCATCAGGTGGTGGTACAGGTCGTACCCTCCACCCCGACAACATGGCCGCTGGTCCCGCTTCTTACGGTATGACCGACACTATGGGTCGTATGCACTCCGACGCTCAGTTCGCAGGTTCTTCATCAGTACCCGCTCACGTGGAGATGATGGGATTCCTCGGTATCGGTAACAACCCCATGGTAGGTTGCACCGTAGCTTGCGCCGTTGACGTTGCTCAGGCTTTGAACAAGTAATTTAGTTATTAGCTACGAGCTACTACTAATAATAACGAAACTCCTGTAGTCGAAAATGATTACAGGAGTTTTTTTGTGTGTTCATCAGAGCTTCGGTGAGGGGGGCTTTTAGGAGTGCAGTTTTTTAGGAGTGTAGGAGTGTAGAAGTGACGCTTCGCTTAGAAGTGTAGAAAATAGTTCTGCCAACTCACTCACTCACCAACTCACAAACTCACCAACACCCCAACTCACCAACACCGCGAACTTATGTCTGCTATAGAAAAAATTTTGAGTAAAAATTGCCCATATAAGAAACTTTTTCCTACCTTTGCACTCGCACCTCCATGATGGAGGGGAAAAAAGTATAACTATTTCTAAATCCATTACTAAAATGAAAAAACTATTATTGCTATTCATCCCTGCCCTGCTGGCCTCATGCATGGCAAAGGAATCAAATAACGAAAACCCACGCGGAGTGTACAAAATGACAAAACTCATCGGCAAAACCGGAGAGATTGACGCACCATTTGACCAATATCAGATCTGTACGGACAGTATCACGATGCTTGCCTGGATGGAAAATGATGGAAGACTTTATATCAATGGCACGTATAAAGATGTATTGAACTACACAGGCGACACACCGAAGGATTCAACCGACAAGAGCATTCTTATCTATAACAGCAATGCCCGGGGATTCGCATTGAAATGGTGGAGCGATTACAACAACCACATCTATTTCCCCAAGGGAGACTGGTGCACCGAACTGTATGAAGCCAATCTCTACTCTGCTGACGCTGAACCGTTCTTCAACATCTTGATGAATGCACAAAACCCCGATGGCGACCCCAATTCTTACTTAGGGACATGGCGCTTAGCCCGGCATTACATTCAAATAATTGAGTACGTATATTCAGAAAACGGACCTGAAAAAAACAGCATCGATAATATTTTGAAACAACTGCAATCCGATAAAGACTATTTAATGAAAGCCCTGACAGATTCAATGGACAGCAAACCTAAATTCATTTCTTTTGGCGCGACAGAAATGCTTGGATTCAGTGCGACATCATCCGACAGAGGACGCGTGTCTATTTCTCACATCAAGCACAACAAGGACAACACTTATACCGAAAATGGAAGAATCTATAAAGTTGTTTGGTTGTCAGAAAACTGCATTGCTACAGTAGAGAAAGATATTCTTTCACTGCTGGTGCGCGAAAATCCCCAGACAACCCTCATCAGTCAAATTGCCGATTATTACATTCATAAATAAGATTCTGTAAGAGAGAGAGCGGAGCGGACCCTCCGCTCTTCTCTTTTTTAAAAGGTGAGTTGGTGAGTTAGCTATACTATTGTCTACACTTCTAAGCGAAGCGTCACTTGTAGCTGATTGAACCTTAAATAAAAAAAATGAAGAGCAAAGTATCGGATTCTTCACTCTTCATTCTTCACTCTCCCTTTTCCTCCCCCCTTCGGGGGGATTAGAGGGGGCCTTTTCACATACAGCTCGCCACCCCGATGCTCGTGCCGATGGCCGTAAGGATGGTGATGAGT
The DNA here is from genome assembly GCA_045647865.1 of Phocaeicola sp. GTDB lineage: Bacteria > Bacteroidota > Bacteroidia > Bacteroidales > Bacteroidaceae > Phocaeicola_A. Next base: position 292 of record JAZRMW010000007.1, on the reverse strand, counting down.
GTCTGAATCACGATTTTCCAAATTTCACGTTTATCCATAGTGGTAAAGATTTAAGGTTCAAAGTTTAAGGTTTTAGCGTAGCTGAGATGGCGATTTTATTTTTTAGACGCGGATTGCGCGGATGACGCGGATTATAATTTGCCATGCGGGTGCGGATTTGTTTTCAGGAGTGCAGGAGTGCAGGAGTGACGCTTCGCTTAGGCGTAGCAAGGCTCGTAGAAAGAAGCACTAGATGTGCTTCTGTGCTGTAGCGAGGGGAGCACAGTGCTCTGTGCGACGGGGCTCCGAAGGA
>JAZRMW010000006.1:0-61481 GCA_045647865.1 Phocaeicola sp. | reverse complement strand
GTATGAAAACCTATACTACATTCTCACGTATCACGGGACAGTTGACCGAATCATTGGAGAGTATCAATACTTCTGTGGATACAACAAAGACAACACCTTACATCTATGGAGTATTCGCAAATCCTGAAGAACCTATGCTTGTGGTATTGAATAATGAGGGTAGGTTTAATACTGTCTTCGAAGCATCTACCGATGTATTGCAAGTGGGTCATAGTGGATATATGAGTATTCCTACCGTGGATAGCCATCGTGGGTGGAAACAAGTGGCAATTCCCGTTACGGGTATCTCTATCAATCAAAGTAGTTTGGCTATGGATAAAAATGAGACAGCCTTACTAAAGGCTACAATAGTACCTTCCGATGCTACATCTTCTACTATTATATGGTCATCCGATGATAATTCCGTTGCTACTGTTTCGGATGCAGGTGTGGTTACTGCGATAGCTTCAGGTATCGCAACTATAACTGCAACAGTAGAAGAAAATCCTAATATAAAGGCTACTTGCTCGATTCGCGTAAGAGAAAAGATATCGACAAAATTCAATGATTGGACATCAACCAATAATACGCATGGTTCTACTTCATCATATACTTACAACATTGCCGCGGTCTCAGGTGATGTGCTCACTTTTGATTGGTTGGTTAGTAGTGAAGTGGGCTATGACTTCTTTATAGCTACACTGGATGGTGTTCAAATTTTAAAGAAGAGTGGAGCAGATTCAGGCTCTTATCAGAAGACATTCACTGCATCAGGAACCTACAAATTAATAGTAAAGTATACAAAGGATGGATCTACTAGTCAAAAAAGTGATTACGCCAAAGTTTATAATGTTTACTTGAATAAATAGTTTGATGTACGTCCCGTTTTAATTATTAGAGAAACTCCATTAGAAATACTTTATTAATGATTAAACGAACATTATTGATTATATGTGTGATGTTTGCCGCATTGCAAGTTACTTCTGCTACTTATCGGGCCTTGCTGTTTGGCCTTGGTGTGCAAGAGGATAGTGCGTGGGGAAAGATTCATGGTGATAACGATCTTTATTACGTGCGTCAACTATTGGATGACGCAGGTTTCACCGATATTGTGCAAGTGAAGAATGAAAAGGCGACAAAGCAAGGAATGGTGCGTGCCTTCATCGATCTTGCCAACCGATGCCGCAAAGGAGATGTGGTGTACATTCACTATTCTGGACACGGTCAACTGATAACTGATTTGGATGGTGATGAAGCGTTGCGTAGCAATGCAAGCTATGCCCGATGGGATGAGGCTTGGATTCCCTACGATGCTTATATGTATTATGGGGAGAAGGATCGTGGAGAGAAGCATCTTTGCGATGATGAGGTGGATTTCTATCTTTCGACCATTCGTGAACGCATCGGAAAAAAAGGGCAACTGATTGTGGTGGTGGACGCTTGCCACAGTGGTGATGCAACCTATGGAGAAGCGGAAGAGCCTATAAGGGGGATAGGGGTGAAATTTAACATCCCTCAGAATGTGGAAATACAAACGCCTTCCGTAAAAGAGGAACGATGGTTAAGCATCAGCGCCTGCAAACCCTATCAGCTCAGCACCGAACTGAAGGATATGCATATTGGGAAATTGACATACGCCCTCTATGCCATTGGCAAACGGATGTTTACGATGAGTAACGACGAACTGCAGCAGGTGTTGGATGAATACATGGAGATGAACCAGGGACATTTTCCGCAAAATCCCGTGGTAAGTGGAAGAAAATAGCGATGAAGCGGGTTACTTTTATACACGACAAACTTTAATAAGCAGAAAGGATAGGACAAAATGCAAAAGATGTGGATACTACCCTTCAAAGGAAAAAAAGAATATTCAGATCAGGAAGTGGTAAACGGACTACAGCAGCGAGAACGGAAAGTGGAAGAGTGGTTCTATCGGACGTCAAAGCGATACTTCGATACGCACTTCAATGAGGTGTTCTTCGATGAGGATCAGAAACAGGAGATATTCCAAACGGCATTTCTCAAACTGTGGACAGAAATAGAGAATGGAAAAATCACTGTCATTGATGATGCAATGTGTCGCCAACAGCGTAATGGAGAGTATCTGCCGATGAGCTGCAAACTGATAACCTTCCTCTTTACATTTGCTAAAAATGAATACAGAGAAATGGTTCGAAGTACCCATCTCACTTCCATGGTAGAGGTACTGGATACTCAGGAACATGGTGATAGAATGGTAGTGTTTGAGGAAGAAGACATGGATGCACTGAAAAGCCGCATTGTAGATGATTGTCTGCAAGCAATGTCGCCTAATTGCCTGGAACTGCTCACGTTGTTTTACTACGAAAATAAGAGTTTGGACGAAATCTTGGAACTAAGAAAAGATAAGAATAGTAGCAAGGATGGATTGAAGACTGCAAAGAATAAATGCATGAATACCTTGCGTAACAAGGTGACCATGGAATATCAACGAATGTGTGTATAACCCCTAAAAGATATAGAGTATGAACAATCAGAAAGAAATTCCTAATGATGAACTGACACAGCGCATTGTACAGCGATTGGGTGAAAGGCAACAGAAGTTGCAATGTATGCAGGAATGGGACCGCCCGGCAAGAAAAATTCCTTTGGCCCGTACATTGTCTGTGCTTTCTGCAGCGGCATGCGTGGCACTGATTCTGATGGTTGCACCATGGAGGGGAGCTTCACCTGTGGATGAACTGGGCATCAGACCTGACTTGACGGAGTTTAGAAGTGGCATACCACAAATGTCCGAAATAGAGCGTTTATTGGAAGAATCTGATTATGAAGGAGCCATTTTGCCGGTAGAACAGATGTTGTTGTCATCTGATGCGGAAATCGCGGAAATGAGTAACAATACAAATTTTCAAGACGAAGTGGCTGAATATGAGTACCAAATGATGCGTTCGATGAACAGTGAACTTAGGTGGCTATACATTTATCTGTTGGTACAAACTGAAAGGAATGAAGAGGCATTGCTGCAGTTAAAACGCTATCTTATTGATGAAAAATATGCGTATCATAAAGAGTTAGCCATAGCATTGCGCAAAAAAATAGAAAAAAATAAATAGAGAATGGGTTACTTCTTTTAATATCCTTCTTTAATAGACAGAAATAAACAATAAACAAAAGTATTAATCTTTTAAATTAATGAAGTTATGAAAAAAGTATTTTTTATGTTAGTGGCTGCAATGATGTGTACAATGACAATGACTGCGCAAAGTGCAATCGAATTGGCCAAGGAGCAGAGAAAGTTGAATGAGATTAACGCAAAGATGCTTAACGAGAAACCTACTAAAGATGCAAAAAAGCTGGCTCGACAGTTGAAAAAAGCAGGATGGCTTGTTCCTGTAGGTGAAAAGGCGATAGAAAAACAACTCACAGAAAGCCAATTGCTTGGTGAGGAACTGATGGTGGATGAAGCAGGCTCTCCGACAAAACGCTATATCCAACACACTGCTTCACAGGTAGCAGGTACATACAACGCTGGTTATGCCGCAGCTCGTAATGCAGCAATTGTAGAGTTAGCTGCCAATCTTAAGACGCAAGTGGCTGCAGCTATGCAAGCAAAGTTAGACAACAGTCAGAATAATACAATCAGTACTGTAACTATTGATAAATTTAATGAGAGAGCTAAAGCTATAGTTGATGCGTCATTAACCAATACTCGTGCGGTGGTGGCTCTTTATAGAGAACGCCCCAATAACAACTATGAGGTACAGGTAAGATTGGCTTATGACAAAAAGGAACTGGCTGCTAGTCTGAAGCGTAAGATGCAACAGGAATTGGAGATGGAGGGCGATGAACTCAATGATTTGGTAGACGAGGTGATAAAAAATCATATTTAATAAGAATATGAAACGTATCCTGATTATTTTGGGCATGGGCTTCTGCGTGGCGCTGGAGTGCCATGCCCAAATTCATAATAGACTAGAATCTGCATTGGATAAGTGGCGGCATGAAATTCATGAAGATTTTGAAAACTTCCGTCGCCAGTGCAACGAGGAGTATGCGGAGTTTATGGAAAATACATGGAGACAGTTTCATGGTCTGCTCCCTAAAGTTCCTCCCATCAAAGACAAACCAATACCGCCCATGCCTTACGAAGAGGGAGAGGAGGAAATCAAGGACAAAGAATTACCCTATGTGGATATTGTACCGATAGCGCCACCAACTCCACAACCGAAACCAATAGAACCAATCAAGGAACAACCACAACCTGTGGAAAAACGGTTTGCGTTCCAATTTTATGGTACTGAAGGACTGGTAAGGCTTGACAATGATATGCATTTCTCTTTAAAAGGTACTAACGAAAGTCAAGTAGCTGATGCGTGGAGATGGCTTTCTGGAGAAAGTAAATACGATAATGTAATCCGTGATTGTTTGGAACTCCGTATCCGCTATGGATTGTGTGATTGGGCTTACTTGCAGATGTTGCAGGAGTTGGGTACTCAGTTCTGTGGAGCAAACGCGAACGAGGCAACTCTGTTGACGGCTTACCTCTATTGCCAATCTGGGTATAAAATGAGAATAGGCAGGGGGAAAAGTGGACGATTGTACCTAATGGTTGCGAGCCGACATAGCATTTATGGAATACCTTATTACCAAATTGAAGGAGAAGACTATTATCCGCTTAATTATAATGAAGATGGCCTGTACATTTGTGAAGCATCTTTCCCCAAAGAACAACCGTTATCATTATGGATAGCACAAGAGAATAGATTGACGGAAAAATTATCGGACGTTCGGACACTGAAATCGAAACGTTACCCGCAATTGAATGTTACAATACAAGGGAACCGTAATTTGATAGACTTTTACAACAGTTATCCCACGTCCCAAGTCGGAGAGAATTTCATGACCCGTTGGGCCATGTATGCCAACACTCCATTAGCACAGGGTATGAAAGAATCGCTTTACCCTGCACTACGAAATGCTATAGAAGGAAAGTCGCAACAGGAAGCTGCCAATATGCTGTTGAATTTTGTACAGACAGCTTTCGTTTATGAATATGATGACAAAGTATGGGGTGGCGACCGTGCTCTTTTTGCTGAGGAAAGTCTATATTATCCTTATTGCGATTGCGAAGACCGTTCCATCCTATTCAGTCGTCTGATACGTGATTTGTTAGGTTTGAAAGTGGTGTTGGTCTATTATCCCGGACATTTGGCAACGGCTATAAACTTCACGGAACACATCACGGGCGATTATATTCTATTAAACGATCAACGTTTCACGGTGTGTGACCCAACTTATATAGGTGCACCTGTAGGAGCAACAATGCCTAAGATGGACAATAGTGGGGCAAAAGTGATATTGTTGGAATGAGACATATCTCTTCTACGCAAATATCTTCGTCTCCACTTGAAGCTATCATATTTGTCCAATGAAACTTGCATGGGGAAAATAGAATTATAGCCAATTGTGAAATATTAACTCCGTTCGCAGACCTAGCAAATACGGTTTGCGAACGGAGTTAACTTTGAAATAAAAAAATAAAAGTGACGAACTACGAGCGACAAGTTCTCATCTTTTTCGTTTACCCTTTGTGTGTCATGATGTCCAGCACCAGACGGTCGGTTTCGTTCATGCCTTGTGCTCCGATGCGTGTGAGGTTGCGGATACATTGGTCCACATCATCGTCGATGATTCCTTCGCAGGCGGTCACACACTTCTGTTGCATGGCTAACAGGGCTGAGAATACGGCTGTGGCCACACCATTCGTTACCTTCATGGCACAACTGGGCTTGGCTCCGTCGCATATCATGCCGGTGATGTTGGCAATCATGTTCTTCACGGCGTATGCCACCCGTTCGTAATCACCTCCCATGAGGTAAGTGATTCCACAACTGCTGCCTGTAGCTGCCACTACACATCCGCAAAGGGCTGACAAACGGCCAAGGCTCTGTTTGATGTATATGACCGTGAGGTGGCTCATGATGAGCGCACGGATTGTTTGCTCCTCGCTCTTGTGGGTATATTCGGCATAGATGACTACAACGGTTATGCACGGGCTGACTTCATCAAGGCGATGTTTCCCGATGTAATGAAGGACATCGAGCAGGATAGTATCCGTAACTTCAAGTTCCAACCTAACAAGGGTAGCATCGTGATAGACGAACTAGACAAGGGGGACTATCATTTTCATATACTACCTGCCAATCAATAGCTCTTTCCGTATGTGTCAGTTGGAAAACAGGTCATCCAAAACCACCGAGGCATGGATGGAGTCTGCATACATTCCCCTTGACAGACCAAAGGTGGTGATAAGCGTCGGGACGATGCCGTAATGTGTCTGAATGGCAGCTCTGAAACTTTCAACCCTGCGCCCAATGTTCAAATACTCCTCCTGCGAAAGACTGTATTCTGTTTCGCTGTACTTAATCTCACAGAGATTGATCATCTTGTCAGCACGTTCTATCAACAAGTCGATTTGAGCAGGATGCTCTGAGTCTTTGCTTCGCCATGAATAGGCTTCCGTCACGACACTTCCAATACCCAAGGCTCTCTTTATCCGCGATACATGGGCCATACAGACACGCTCGTATGCCAATCCAAGCCATGTGTTCACTGTGGGCGTGCCTTGCAGACGTGTCCAATAGCTTGTGTTCATGGAAGCCTTGCCAATGAAAGAGTGGTAGAATAACGTATAAAAGTCCACCAACTTGTAAATGGACGAATTGGTCTTCACCTTTTTCTCCCTTACTTTATATTGGCGCAGGAAATCACAATAGACAAGGTCTGTCAGTAGGTCGCCCAGATGCCCGTTGTTGCTTCCGCCCAACTGTTCACGTATCTCTTCGCGAGTCATTCCCGAAGGCTTTGCCGCCAGTAGTTTGATGACAGCAAGATAAGGTTCTGGATTCCTGAAAAGAGAAGCAAATAGCCGTCTGTATTCTTTCTGTAGTTCCCCATTCTCAGAGAAAAACAAGCGGTCAATTCCTTGTGCCGGACTTTCATCGGGGTTGAACAGACTGAGATAGTAAGGTACACCACCCACTGTCATGTAAGTATGTAACACACTTAAACGTGACCAGGGAAAACCAAAGGACTGAAAATATTCTTCCGTCTCACTGAGCGTAAAAGGTTTCAATGCTATTTCGTGAGTCACGCGGTCGTGCAGTCCACCGTGGTTGTCAATAATATTTCGCACCATCCATGAGGTTGCAGATCCACAGACTATCAGTTTTATCTCTGCCTGCCATGCTGCCCAGCTATTCCAAAAATGCCCCAGCGCATGAACGAAACCTGATTTTGGAGTGTCAAGACAGGGCATCTCGTCTATAAATATCACGCATGGCTTTCCTTGTTCCAACTTTTGCTCCAACAATTCACGTAAGGCGAAGAACGCGTCCAACCATGTCGTAGGTTTTCTACCTTTGTAACCGTATTGTTTCATAGCATGATTGAAAGCTGTTAATTGCTCTGCCTTCTTTCCTTCTATAATGCCAGTCATGTCAAAGGCAAATCGATTTTGAAAATACTGACGTATGAGGAAGGTTTTGCCCACACGTCTGCGTCCATAAATGGCTATGAACTCTGAGTGGTTGGAAGTCATATACTTCTCCAGCAGAGCGATTTCTTCTTTGCGGCCAATAATTGAGTTTTGCATATATTCCTGTTTTTGCCGCAAAGTTACAACTGTTTCTTGAAAAATCGCCGATACAGGGCGAAAATATATATAAAAATATTGATTTTCGCCCTGTATCGTAATATTTTCTCACATTTTGTTCATCTTGTTCTGGTTTCTTTTATACGTCAAAAGCAGAATAAGAAATCATCTCAGTCCCCTCTTTTCCCTTTCTTCACACTTGAAACCATTTATTTTCCATATGAAACACCCATGCTGATTGATTATTCATTGCTTATCGTGAATAATCGGAGTGTCTTATACAGATATAGGTAGATACATTTTATTGTTACTAAATGTGTCTACCTATATCTGTATAAGACAGTGTGTTAAAAATGAAGTGAACCCCAGAAGTGTTTTGTCTAACTTCTGGGGTTCACTTCATTTTGATATACCTCCTTAAGCCTTTATTTACCCTTTGTGTGTCATGATGTCCAGCACCAGACGGTCTGTTTCGTTCATGCCTTGTGCACCGATGCGGGTGAGGTTGCGGATACATTGGTCCACATCATCATCGATGATTCCTTCGCAGGCGGTCACACACTTCTGTTGCATGGCTAACAGGGCAGAGAATACGGCTGTGGCCACACCACTCGTTACCTTCATGGCACAACTGGGCTTGGCTCCGTCGCATATCATGCCGGTGATGTTGGCAATCATGTTCTTCACAGCGTATGCCACCCGTTCGTAATCACCTCCCATCAGGTAAGTGATTCCACAACTACTGCCTGTAGCTGCCACTACGCATCCGCAAAGGGCTGACAAACGACCAAGACTTTGTTTGATATAGATGACCGTGAGGTGGCTCATGATGAGCGCACGGATTGTTTGCTCCTCGCTCTTGTGGGTATCTTCGGCATAGATGACTACAGGCATGGTAGCACTGATACCTTGGTTTCCGCTTCCGGAGTTGCTCATCACAGGTATCATGGCTCCTGCCATACGGGCATCACAGGCTCCGCTGGTATAGGCCAGGATGTGGGCAAAGATGCTGTCGCCTACAACGGGTGTTTCCATAGGTTCGCGGATAGCACGACCCAGTCCATGGCCATAGTCCATCTTGAATGATTCCTCGGCTGCAGCTTTGTTCAGTCGGCGGGCTTCGAGGATGAAGTCAATCTCTTCGAGAGGGGTGGTTGTGGCAAAGTCGAACACTTTGCGGAGAGTGAGAGGAACGTCTTGTTCTGTATTCCCCTCCTCTCCTTCTTTGGGAGAGGCGGAGTGGGTATTCTTATCCATCAGCACCTCTTCTCCTTTTCTTAGATAAACAAAGTTGGTGTGCCCAGTGGCAATGATAGCTTCTGCTTGACAATCACCAGCTTCGCAAAGTACCTCGATGTAGAGTTTCTCGCTGATACCTTCTTTCAGTGTGATGTCGATTCGCCCTTCGTTGATAAAGTGTTTGCCGCGTTCTACTGCCTCGGGAGTACAATCGCGAAGTACTTCCAACTGATATTCAGACTTTCCGATGAGTGCGCCCAATGCAGTAGCTATAGGTAGTCCTATCATTCCTGTGCCAGGTATTCCTACTCCCATGGCATTCTTTAAGATGTTGGCACTCAATTGCAGTGATATTTTGTCGGGAGTGCATCCTAACAACTCTGTCGCTTTTGCCACACACAAGGCTACGGCAATGGGTTCGGTACAGCCAATGGCAGGAACCACTTCGCGTTTTATCAAGTCAATGATGCGTTGGCGTTCGTCTTTGGGTAACATGTTTTTTTTGAATTATGAACTACGAGCTACAAGTAACGAGTGAATAGCAATACCCCTAAAAATGTATAAACTCGTCACTCGTCGCTTGTAGCTCGTCACTTAATTACTTCTTATAATTCTTCAATCCTGTCTTCAAGAAATCGATATACTTATTTACATCCTCATCGTATGAGTAAGACTGATTCAAGGGGTGACCTTCGTTGTCCACCAATACGTAGAATGGCTGTGCGTTGGCACCGAATTTCACGCGTTGCAAATAGCTCCATTTGTCACCTACGGTACGCAAGGTGCGTTCCTTTCCGTTTTCCATGACAGTAACGTGCTCGGGTAGGGGAGCCTTTTCATCTACGTACAATGATATCAATACGTAATCGTTATCGATGATTTGCTTCACATTCTGGTCAATCCATACGGCATTTTCCATCTTACGGCAGTTCACACAACCATGTCCGGTGAAGTCGAGCAACACGGGTTTTCCTGCTTTCTTGGCATATGCCATACCTTCTTCATAATCGAGGAAGTGAGTCTGCATGTCATTCTTGTTCAGTACAAAATCCTGAGTGTGTGCAGGAGGAGCAAAAGCACTGATGGCACGCAAGGGAGCACCCCACAAACCGGGAACCATATATACGGCAAAAGCCAATGAAATCATAGCAAGGAAGAAACGGGTAACACCCACTTTGTCGTCCTCTTCTTCATCGTGAGGGAATTTGATTTTACCCAACAAGTAGAAACCAAGCAAGGCAAAGATGACAATCCACAAGGCCAAGAATGTTTCGCGGTCAAGGATGTGCCAGCCGTATGCTAAGTCGGCTACAGAGAGGAACTTCAAGGCAAAGGCCAATTCCAAGAAACCAAGAGTTACTTTGATGACGTTCATCCAGTTTCCGCTCTTAGGCATAGATTTCAACCATGAGGGGAACATGGCAAACAGGGTGAAAGGCAAAGCCAAAGCCAAAGCGAAGCCCAACATACCAATGGCAGGGCCGATGATATTACCGGTAGTTGAGATGTCAACCAACAAGAGACCGATGATAGGACCTGTACAAGAGAAAGAAACCAGAACCAATGTGAAGGCCATCAAAAAGATGCTGAGCAATCCTGTTGTCTGTTCAGCCTTGTTATCTACGGCATTGCTCCATGAAGCGGGCAGGGTGATTTCAAATGCTCCGAAGAATGAGGCGGCAAATACGACCAACATCAAGAAGAACAGGATGTTGAATACGGCATTGGTTGAAAGGGCATTCAAGGCACTGGCTCCAAAGATGAGGGTTACGGCCAATCCCAATACCACGTAGATGACAACGATAGAGGCTCCGTATGACCAAGCGTCGCGGATACCTTTCTTCTTGTCGTTCTTTGAGCGTTTCAGGAAGAAGCTCACTGTCATCGGAATGATAGGCCATACGCAGGGAGTGAACAAGGCTACGAGTCCTCCGACAAATCCGGTCAGGAAGATAATCCACAATGATTGGTTGGCTGCACTACTTTCTTCTACTTGTCCGAAAGCTGCCAATTCGTCAATCATAGGAGTCCACAGGTCACTGATGGCCATTTGGTTAGTTGCTTCTTTCTTGGGTTCATTTGCTATAGCCTGTGGTTCAGTGTTTATAGTTCCAGAAGGTAGAATCTTTGTGGCAGGAACCGACTTTACACCTTTTACCTCACCTGTAAAATTGAATTCTACATCAGTGGGGGGCAAGCAGTTTTCATCGTTGCAGGCACCATATTGCAGATAACCTTTCAATATGTAGGTTCCACCTGTGAACTTTACTTTCTGTACGAAAGTTCCTTTGCCTTCGAAATAACGAAGATTCATTTCAAACATGTTGTCGAAATGTTCAATCACTTTCCCTTGGGGAGTCAGTTTGTCAACCAATTCAGCACCTTCCATCTTGTCGAAGTTGATGGTGGCTGATACAGGGCCATCTTCCGGAAGGTCGGTAGAGTAGAGGTGCCATCCCGCATCGATGGTTGCATTGAATACCAGTTCCGCTTCAGTGTCGGAAATCTTTTTCAGCTCAGTCTGGAACTTGACGGGTTCCTGCATTTGCGCTAACATGGGCAATATACCGATGAGTGCAAACAGATAAGTCAAAACGGTTGTTTTTTTCATCTTTTTATAGTGATTTAATATTCTTTTTCGAGTGCTACATAAATCCGCGCAAAGATACGAAAAAAATATGGTATTTTTCTGAAATATGTTGAAATTAAGTATTTTTTGTAAGTATTAGTTGAAAATTGACTAAAAATGTGTAAGTGATATATGCTCAAATCTGATGATTGATTTGGGGTAAAAAGTTGAGAGTGAGGGGATATCGAAGATAAGTTTGAATATCCCCTCACTCTCAATTCTTGGAGAGAAAGATATTGATTAATTTATAGCAACTTGCTTCTCTTGGCGATTATAGGTAAAATTGTCAATATCTACATAACCTCCAGCTTGGATGGTGGCATAATTGAATATGCCGAAACGATATCCCATGAAATGAACCAAATTGTACACCATTTTTAAAGGTTCACCCAATTTGTTCCATTCATTGCCATCCAAGCTGTAATAGAAGGTTGCTTCATCGCAAGTAAAATCAAAATCAATACGTAATGATACCGTATTCTGATTCAAAGGAATTTGTTCTATTACGTTGCCTCTGTTGGTCATTGATAGAGTCTTGCCTTCAGAGTTTTTTTGGATGGTTAGAGTTCCTTCCTGTGCACAGAATGCGGCCAAACCTGCACAATCCCCGTCAACCATGTTGGAAAGGTCTAATGTGATAGAACCGGAACATTTTTCACCTTCTGTCCTCTGAGTTAATGTATTGCGTGCTTCAAATATTGAATTGACAACTTTGCCTGTCTTCAATCGCATATATCCCGGGCGTTCGGTCAGTGACCACAACGCATTGTCAGGATTGTGGTTCCATTGCCATGTCAAACCTAATTTCGTATCATTGAAGTCATCGCTAACAACCAATTTTCCTTTGTTGGGCTTTATTCCTTTTACAGGTACTTCCATTACTACGGGTACTTCACCGTTTTCATCGCCTAACATGGGCCATCCCTCTTCCCATTTCAGAGGCATCAATACCGGAACTCGGCCTACTGCTTCATGGTCTTGGAACAACATCGCATACCATTCGCCATCTTTCGTGTCAATAAAGCAACCTTGGGCTACTCCATGATTCGGGAAATCCATATCATCGCTCAGAATTTCTTTCATTTCGTAGGGCCCCTCAATCTTATCGGAACGGAAACACAATTGTGTGCGTATGCCTCCGGCTGGCCACCAGATAAAGGTCATGTAGTATTTGTCATCGAATTTGTAGAAGTGAACTCCTTCCAAAAGTCCTTTGGGCTCTCCGTGTACGACTTCTACATTGAGTCCGTCGGGATTTATGCCCGAAAGGTCTTCTTTGAACTCTACAATTCTTACATGGCTGGCTCCGTATGCTAAATACACCTTGCCATTATCGTCGAAAAGCATGGATGGATCGTGGTAATATTTGTCCATTTTGGCTTTTAGTTCCCATTTTCCGAAAGGATCTTTGGTCGTATGCAGGTAGGAGTAGTTTCCTGTTCCCCAGAAAACGTAATATACACCGTTGTGATAACGGATTGAACTTGCCCATTGGCCTTTGCCATAAATGGCTCCACCTTCCAGATTGTTGGCAGGGGTTTCGTCAATGGTATCATACAGATAGCTTACAATTTCCCAGTTTACCAGATCTTTTGAATGCATGATAGGGGCACCGGGCATCATGTGCATGGTGGTACTTATCATAAAATAATCGTCACCAACTCTAATGGCATCAATGTCGGGTACATCCGAATAAATTACCGGGTTCACAAATGTTTGTGGTTCCTTGTTTCCATTGCAACTGAATAAAATTAATAATGTGCAGAACAGTGCAAGGTTAGAGATGAATTTTTTCATGTGTTTAATCATGCAACACTAAAGATTAATACTTGTTTTTTTAGACTTGGGACAATAATAAGTCACCCGATAGCTTGTCGTGTCGTGAGAGTTCGCTAATTGCGTGTTGCATTAAAATTAGTTTCTCTTTGACAGACATGACAAAGGTACAGATAAAATTCGAAAAAAGATTCTTTTGGAAAATATTTTTCAAAAACTGTTAGAATTTATCGTAATTAGGGGTATTCCTTCATCTGGGAAACACCTTTATGTCATTGCCCTTGTGTATCTTTATACCAGTTGGTTTCAGTTTTGAATTCTGCCAAATAGTGTGTACTTGGATCACTGATTGTGAGACCGCTGAAGTGATTGATGTGTGTGCGTCGTCCGTTGAAAACAGAGTAGAAGGTTGGGGTGTGCTTCCGGTAGCGGTTTGGTACGGCACGCTCCAGTTGTTCATTGAAACGTGCTAATAAGAGTGAATCGGTGCAAAGTTTATTCACATAATCTCCATAATCATAGAATAGGTGTGGAGTATATCCATCAAGATATTGGATTTTGGAAGTCTGCGTATTGTCCCATGTATAGCGGGTGTTGATTTCGCGCATCAGTGTGGCAAGGCTGTCCAACTCGGCAGTTACCGTCGTTGCGATAGTTCCGCAAGGGACGGAGTAGTTTATGTAGAAATCATAAAACGTCTGGCTGATATCCTCGTAGCTGATGTCGCCCAGCAGGTGTTCAGCCATAGGGGTATAGGGCATTCCGTAGGCCATTACTTCACAAGTGGATGCTATGAGATGGCGGGTGACATGGCGCAAATCGTAAGCTACTTCGATGCAGGACATGTAGCAATCGTCGAAAAGAATGTATTCCATTACAATGCCCGCTTTTTGGATGGCTTTTGCCAATGTGGTGATGTCGGTTTGATCGCTGCTGGTTGTGCCACCGAAATACCGTGTGGGGTGTCCATTGGCAACATCCCAATGATAAAGTGGGGAGGTTGAGTGATTGCTTGAAGCACGGAAGAGGTTTGCACGTGAATTATTTACGGGAATCCATCCCAAACCATGTCCGCCTATGGTCATGGAATAACAGCTTGCTGGAGCATAGGATTTTACGTCATTCAGAATACCGGAAATACCCTCAACGGTTGTGCACGCTGGATTTTCGTATTCCTTCACAATCTTCTCTTCACAAGATCCTTCTGCTGCATTATATGTCAGTTCGAACAAAGATGCTTGGGTAGGTGAGGTGGCAAAGAATACCAATACCCGTTCGTGTTCAAGTATGCCGTTGGCTATGGCATCTTTCATGTCTGCGATGTTTATTCTGAAAAAACTGGTCAGATTGTTTGACCACGGCATATACATCAACAGGGTTTGCGAGGGCTCTTTTTCAGGTAAAATGATTCTTTCTTCTTCGTCATCACATGATGCCATTAGAGTTGGCAAAATTGTGGCCAGACTTAAAAAAAATATTTTCCAAATAGGAGAGAAAAATATTCTATGTTTCATGCTTTTATTCTTCATTAAATTTGGTTTGCTTCCACCAATCCATTCATGACGGCATAGACGGTAAGTCCTGATACGGAGCGTATGCCTAATTTGTCGGTGATGTTCTTCCGATGGGAAATTACGGTAGTGAGACTGATATTCAGGCGGTCTGCAATTTCTTTATTGATGAGTCCGCGTACAATCAACACCAATACTTCTACTTCGCGTGGTGAAAGGCGGAAGTTGTCTTTTTCTTTGCTGTCAGTGTTAGGGTGCGGATGATGTTTGTGTCCTCCTTCGTGCAGACGCAAGAGGGTACTCGTCAGTTCTCTTTCAGGAAGTGAAGTGTCTAAGGTATGGAATGTATTGAAAGTATTACTTTTTCCATTTACCAATACAAAAGTGCGTTCCTTTTTTTCTGAAAAAAATGTGGTGTGCTCTAATACAATGGCCGACACCACGAAGTAGTGACTGTACATGTCGGGAGTATCATCCATCAGTTGGCCGAATGAACCGAATGTACGTACTATGGCTTGTGGAATAATGCTTTCCAAAAGACTCTTCAAACCCATACAACTGAAAGTGTTGGGGTCGATAATGGCAAGTTCGGGATGATGATTGGGATGTGGCATATTCCTGAAAATAATTCTAACGAAAAACGTTGCAAAGGTAGTACAATTTATTGACTATCCCTACTCTTTAGCGAAAAAAACACCTGCACCTCTCTTTCACAGAGAAGTGCAGGTCCACAATTAAATCACTATGGTGTAAAAAAAGGAGTCTTTTTTTGTTGTCAGCTACAAGTTTTATGCGGCAAAAACTTGTCACTCATAGCTTGTAGCCCGTCACTCGTTGCTCAATTACACAATACCTTGAGCCATCATGGCTTTGGCAACCTTCATGAATCCGGCGATGTTGGCACCCTTCACGTAGTTTACGTAGCCATCTTCTTCTGTACCGTACTTCACGCAGTTCTCGTGGATGTTCTCCATGATGTAATGGAGTTTGTTGTCCACTTCTTCGCTGCTCCATGAGAGACGTTCAGAGTTCTGACTCATCTCCAATCCTGATACAGACACACCACCTGCATTGGCTGCCTTACCCGGTGCATAGAGTATCTTGGCATCCTGGAAAATCTTGATGGCTTCGGGAGTAGAAGGCATGTTTGCACCTTCAGATACGGCAATGACACCATTGTCCACCAACATTTGTGCATGTTCGCCATTCAATTCATTCTGAGTAGCTGAGGGCAATGCAATGTCTGCCTTTTCACCCCAAGGCTTAGCACCTGCAACATATTTTACATTGTATTTCTCTGCATATTCGCGGATACGTCCACGATAGAGGTTCTTCAACTCCATGATGTAATCCAATTTCTCGCGGTCAATGCCATCGGGATCGTAGATATAACCGTCTGAATCAGACATTGTCAAAACCTTACCACCTAATTGGAGAACCTTTTCTGCGGTGTATTGAGCAACGTTTCCTGAACCGGAAATAAGTACAGTCTTACCCTTGAGGTCCATACCCTTGGTCTTCAGCATTTCCATCAAGAAATATACGTTACCATAACCTGTTGCTTCGGGACGGATGAGGGAACCACCGAACTCGCGACCCTTACCTGTAAATGTACCAGTGAATTCGCGGGTGAGTTTCTTGTACATACCAAACATGTAACCAACTTCGCGGCCACCAACACCAATGTCTCCAGCGGGGATGTCCATATCAGGACCTACATGACGCCACAATTCCAACATGAAGGCTTGGCAGAAACGCATTACCTCAGCATTGCTCTTGCCACGCGGAGAGAAGTCTGAACCTCCCTTACCACCACCCATGGGTAATGTAGTCAGTGAGTTCTTGAAAGTCTGTTCGAAGGCCAAGAACTTCAAGATTCCCAAGTTTACAGAACTGTGGAAACGGATACCACCTTTGTAGGGACCGATAGCATTGTTGTGCTGTACGCGGTAACCCATATTGGTATGGATTTCGCCCTTGTCATCAGCCCATGTTACACGGAACTGGAACACGCGATCGGGGATGCAGAGGCGTTCAATCAGGTTTGCTTTATCAAATTCGGGGTGCTTGTTGTATTCTTCTTCAATTGTACCAAGTACTTCTTCTACGGCCTGATGATACTCAGGCTCATTGGGAAAACGACGCTTCAAGTCTTCCAAAACTTTTGCTGCATTCATCTTTTTACTCTTTTTAAATTGTTATTATTTTATTCTTATTTTCTTTGCTTTTTTCAAAAACGGTGCAAAGATATAGTGAAAAAATAAACTGTGCAACATTTTATCAAGAAAATCAAAGAAAAAATTGCATTTTGTGAGTTTTATGCCGTAAAATGCGGCAAAAAATAACTTTTTACGGGTGATTTCAAGAAAAAATGTAATTGTATAAAGGGGGTGTTGACAAAAAGAAAGTATGTGTTGTAAAAAAAACAATAGCACCCAGTACTATTTTATAGTAGTAAAATCATGTCCGTAAAAAGAGGTTAGATGATGAAGCCTTATATAATACATAAGGTGGGTAAATGTTTAAGCATCTCTTTAGACAGTAAAAACGAATACCATTCTTCGGGCGAAGGAATAGTAATCCTCTGCATGGAAGAATGGTATTCTTATGAGGCTGTACAGATATTTACCAACGGTTGTAATGGATATTCTCAGGTTTCCACTTGTCCTTTGGTTGAGGGGCTTGCGCCGGATAGCCCATTGGGATGATGTTGAGGGGAATGATGTTGGAAGGCATTCCGAGAACTTCTTTTACTTTGGGTAATACATCCGGATTGGGATATACTCCACACCATACGGCACCAAGTCCTAAACCATGGGCTGCAAGCAGGATGTTTTCAGTAGCGGCTGATGCATCTTGAATCCAATAGGCTTGAGAAGGGCCAGGAAGTGCTCGTTCCATATCTCCGCATACAATGATGGCTAATTGGGCTGACTTAAGCATTTGGGCATAGGGATGGACTTCCCTGAGGCGTTCCATCTGTTCTCTGTCATTCACCACTACGAAAGCCCAAGGCTGTTTGTTTACTGCTGTAGGAGCAGCCATTCCTGCACGGAGGATTTTCTCTACGGTAGCTTCGTCCACGGGTTGGTCGGTGAAAGCGCGTATGCTAGTGCGTGTCATAATATTTTCTATGACTGCATTAGACGGGTTTGTAGCATCTTGATTTCCTTGTTGGCATGATGATAACATGCCTGTACCTATCATTGAGGTACCAATCAAACTCATTATAGTTAAAATGAGTTTGCAATAACGTTTAGCCTTTTTCATAAGTTCTGTAGAATAAAATTTTGTCAAAGGTAACGTTTTTTCTTGATATAGGAGCTATATTTGTGTGTTTTTTTTATGCGAGTGGTATCTCAAATTGGAAAAACATTATTTCCGCAAGCTTTTATATATAGGAATAAAGACAAGGGCACCCGAGATAAGGAGGGTGAGAATGAGAGGACCGTCAATATGTGTGGCACTGACGAGTACAAGGTAACAGAGTGCTGCCCAAAAGAGTATAAGCAGGAGGGCTTGGGGACGGTTGAGACGGCGACGCATAGGGTATAACTTGTTGAAAGTTGGTAAATGGAAAAGGTTTAAAGGTTGAAAAAAACAAGTTGACGAGGAGGAAACACAATCTGGTTTGCAACCCCGCCAACTTGTCTTTTTTACTATTATTCTTTCATCTTTTTTGCCACGATTGCATCAATGACAGCTACTGTAGTAGTGTTTACGATGTCACGTACCGAGCTTTCAATGTCAGTAAAGTGAATGGGTTTGTTCAATCCCATTTGGATGGGGCCGATTATTTCCATTTCACTATTCATGGCTTGGATGAGTTGGTAAGCAGAGTTCGCTGAACTGAGGTTCGGGAAAATGAGTGTATTGACCTCCTTACCCTTTAAACGGGTGAAGGGATACTTCTCATCGCGCAGTTTGGTATTCATGGCGAAGTTTACTTGCATTTCTCCGTCGATAGCCAATTCGGGATATTCATTCTGCATGTAAGCTACGGCTTCGTGTACCTTGGCGGGACTTCCTTCTGGGTCAGAACCGAAGTTGCTGTAACTCAACATTGCCATCACAGGTTCATGATTGAAGAATCGTACAGTTTTATCCGCTAAGCGGGCAACATCAATGAGGGTGTCAGTATCAGGATGGCGGTTGATGAGTGTATCAGCCAAGAAATAGGTTCCTTTTTTACTGTTAAGGATATGCATGGTGCCGAAGTGCTTGAATCCCGGTTGAATACCAATGACTTCTTTGGCAACTTTAATCGTGTTTGTGTACTTGGTATAGAGACCTGTAATGAATGCATCAGCTTCACCTGTCTCAACCATCATCATGCCGAAGTAATTGCGCTCAAACATCTTGTCGTTGGCCTCTTGGAAGTTGGCTCCTTCGCGTGCTCTCTTTTCTGCAAGGATGCGCGCATAACGTTCACGACGTGGTGCTTCGTTAGGATGACGCAGATTTACAATCTCTATGCCTTCAAGGCTCAAATCAAGTTCTTTGGCTAATTTGGTAATAGCCTCGTCATTTCCTAATACAATCGGATGACAGATTCCTTCTGCTTTTGCTTCTACGGCGGCTTTCAGCATATTGGGATGGATTCCTTCTGCAAAAACAACACGTTGAGGATTCAGACGAGCAGTTTCACGCAACTGGCGTGTAAGTTGGCTCTCTTGTCCCATCAGTTCTTTCAAATGTTGGCGATAAGCAGCCCAATCTTCTATGGGATTCCGGGCAACACCACTTTCCATTGCAGCCTTGGCAACAGCCATTGAAACCTCAGTAATGAGACGCGGGTCAACGGGTTTGGGAATGAAATAATCGGGACCGAATGTGAAATTGTTTACATGATATACTTCGTTTACAACATCAGGAACAGGTTGTTTGGCCAGTGCGGCGATTGCACGTACGGCTGCTAATTTCATTTCTTCGTTGATAGCGGTAGAAGCTACGTCAAGTGCACCACGGAAGATGTATGGGAATCCGATAACGTTGTTTATCTGATTCGGATAGTCTGAGCGGCCTGTTGACATCAATACGTCTGGGCGTGCAGCCATGGCTTCCTCGTAAGAAATTTCAGGTACGGGATTGGCTAAAGCGAAGACAATCGGGTGGTCGGCCATAGAACGTACCATATCTTGGCTCAAGACATTTCCTTTTGACAATCCGAGGAATACATCTGCACCGCGTACGGCCTCTTCCAAAGTGGTAATGTCGCGACGATCGGTGGCAAAGTAACGTTTCATTTCATTGCCAGGACGGTCAAGTCCTTCACGGTCGCTACGGATGACCCCTTTGGAGTCGAGCATCACGATGTTTTCGTGGGTAGCTCCTAATGCTTCATAAAGTTTGGTACATGAGATAGCTGCTGCACCCGCACCGTTTACAACAATGCGTACATCTTCGATTTTCTTGCCTGCTACTTCCAGTGCGTTCAGCAATCCTGCACTGCTGATGATGGCTGTGCCGTGTTGATCGTCATGCATGACGGGGATGTCCAATTCCTCTTTCAGACGGCGTTCGATTTCGAAACACTCTGGAGCTTTGATGTCTTCAAGGTTGATGCCTCCGAAGGTGGGCGCAATGGCTTTTACGGCTTCGATGAATTTGTCGGGGTCTTTCTCATTTACTTCGATATCGAACACATCAATACCTCCGTATATTTTGAACAACAATCCTTTACCTTCCATTACAGGCTTTCCTGCCATAGCACCGATGTCCCCCAATCCGAGTACTGCGGTACCATTTGAAATTACAGCTACCAAGTTACCTTTTGCGGTATATTTATAAGCGTCTTGTGGGTTCTTTTCAATTTCCAAACAAGGTTCGGCTACTCCAGGTGAGTAGGCTAATGACAAATCAGTCTGGGTACTGTAAGGTTTGGTGGGAACGACTTCGATCTTTCCAGGTTTGCCTTGCGCATGGTAGGCAAGAGCTGCTTCTTTTGTTATCTTAACCATCTTTTTTACTGTTATTTTGTTATCAAACTTCGTCTTTTTGTGAAAAATTGGCGCAAAGGTACGGCTTTTTTTTGAATTGACAAAAGAATTTGTCTTGGGTTTGATAACAATTTGTTAATATGACGTGTTCGTGCACAAAGCTCGCTTCTTTAACTTTTGTCATTTTCTTCGTCCGAAATTGAATCCGGCATAGACATGCAAAACACCAAAATTGTCTGTAAGGGCAAAATTCTCTTGATGATATTGGTATATGTGGGCTACGGTAGAGATTCCGGCGAAAAATCTATTGTTGTTATATACCAAGCCTGCTCGGGTAATGAAGTCAAGATTAAATTTGTCTGTAAAGTCGTTGTAAGCCGATTTTTCTACTTCGATGTCAGAGGTTTTGTAGGCTACGGCAGGAGTTAATGCTACGGCCAATAACCAGTTTTTTGCAAATACCCAATTGAATGCATAGCCGAAATTGACATTGAAGTCGGTGTATTTGACGTGGTTGAATTTAAGATCATCGCTTAGTGATGCTTGTATCTCTTCGGGGAGACGTGTATGGTCGAAATCGAGGCTATGGCGGGACCATGATATTCCTGTTACCAATGTACCCCGACTGATTTTCTGTACCGTTGTCTGTGCGTATGCAGCAGGATAGGAGAAATGGTCGTTGTTGAATGCGTAGTAGATATTAAACCCCATGGATTTGACTGCTATACCTTCAAAATCGAATCCTTTGAAATTGTATTGCTTATCGTTTTGTTCGAAACCACTGGTTGAGCGTATTTTGAAATCGTTTCCTGTACGTCGATAAAATAAATCTCCACCCACTTTATTCCCATAGAGGTTGATGAAGTATTCTGTTTTTTTGTTCGAGGCTTTGCGGTCTGCAAATAGTTCGCTCATATTCACGGAAAATCCCATGAAGAGACCGTGCCAACCGAAATAAGCTCCTAACCGATAGTTGTGATCGGGGGCAAAGAGTAATTTCTGCGGATTCTCTTTACGAGTATTGCGGATGGTATAGCTCGCAAAGTCGGCACTATGTTGCATCATTAGGGTATAATAGAATTTGGGAGGTTCTATATAAGCAGTGTCGTAGCTATAGGTATCAAGATACCATAATAACAAGTCGTAGGCTTTTACGAAAATATTCTTCCGCTTGAGATTGGTTGTTGTGTCTGCTGGTAAAGTGTTTATAGACTCATCAGGTATGATGGCGGCAGAGGTCTGTATTGGAATGACAAACAGAGAAAAAAGAATGCAGATGACATACGTATGCCATTGTTTGTGTATGTGGATATTCTTTTGGCTGGTTCTCATACCTTATTTATATATAGACTTAAATCTTTCCTAAAATTTTATCCATAACCCAATTGGTTGGTGTTGCACTGATATTATCGCAGGTACATACTCCACGTTTCTGCAAGTGTTCTACTACAGATTGGATGAGAGGTAGTTGTACAATGGGAGGATTGGGAATGTTGAATTCCTGAATGCCTTTCTCGTTATGTAACACGATAGGTTCGAAGGTAAATACTGAGAAACGGAGTAATCCTTGGTCGCCGATTATTTCTATAGCATCTTCTTTGGCCGATTCGTGGGCAACAAAACACCATGAACCGGAACCTGGAAGTCCGTTTTCGAATTTGAAGCAAGCACTTAGTGTATCTTCTACTTCATAAAGGCCGCCTCGGTTGCTGGTATATCCTTGGGCTTCCAGAATGACACCGAACATATCTTGTAATAGGTCTAGCTGATGAGGGGCAAGATCATAGAAATAACCACCTCCAGAGATGTCTGAACGTACTCGCCATGGTAGGTTTTGGCGGTTATAGTCGAGGTTTCGAGGAGGTTGTGCGAAATGGATTTGTACGTTGATGATATTGCCTACGGCCCCGTTGTTGATGAGTTCCTTCACTTTTTTGAAGTAAGGCAGATAGCGGCGGTAATAAGCAACGAAGCAGGGAACTCCAGTCTGCTCGCTGATACGGTTGATGCGTGCGCAATCTTCGTAGTTGGCAGCCATAGGCTTTTCGATATATACAGGTTTGCCTGCACGCATGGCCATGATGGCAAAGGTAGCGTGTGACGAGGGGGGCGTGGCGATATAGACAGCATTTACTCGTGGGTCATCCACAAGCTCCTGTGCATCGGTGTACCATTGGCTGATGCCGTGGCGTTGGGCATATGATTTGGCTTTCTCTGCATTGCGGCTCATAACGGCCACTACACTTGAACCCTCTATTTGGCTGAAAGCCGGTCCACTCTTCTTTTCTGTAGCTTCACCACATCCGATGAAGCCCCATTGGATGGTATTCATTTTAGTTTAGTTCTTGAAATCTTTTCGTTTGCGTTCAATCCAGGCATTGAGACTATCAAGTAGTACTGGTGATTGGGGACTGATTGTCCATGAGTAGAACTGATTGAATCCGATGGCCAAGTGATTGTCTAATTGAGGAAATTGGTGGAGATGGGTACGTACCGTATTCTCTTCGCACACGGCGTAACAAATATCTCCATGAGCGACCATTGCCATCAGCTGTTCGGTACCATAGCGGGGAATTTCTTTGATATAGATGCTGTCTCCGATCTCTTCCATCAAATGGTGAATCCGTTGGATGGAAGGCGAACCTTGTGGGATGCAAATCTCTTTTCCTGCTAATTCTATTTGGTTTTTCAAGTAAGGACATCGGGTATCGTCTTCTGCCTTCTTGCGTTGGATGATGATTTGACGGTCAACCGTTATAGGATTTGTGTAAATCAGTGTGGAGGTGTTGTTATGAAGTGTCATCGGCCGGCCGTTAGCAATGATGTCGCATCCCCCTTCTTCCAATAGCTTGTTCTGTGCTTGCATGTCCATTTCGGGGATGACTTCCAATGTTAATCCATGCTCTTCGGCAAACTGCTTCACGAGTTGGTAGTGAAAGCCATCAATAACTCCTTCATCATTGATATGCATGGAGTTTGTACTATATTCGATGGTGGCTCGTAGGATGCCCTCTTCTTTTATTTCCGCATAGTCGCGATTTTTCTCTTTCCCATCTTTGGCGGGAAGCATCAGAGCCGATACGGTGGCGATGATAAAGCCGATGATGAGGTATTTACGGTAGTGCATAGTTAATCAAAGAAATTCCACGAAAGTCCCAATTGTAATGTGCGCGGATTGATGGGGTAGTGAGGAGCCAGGAAGTAGTTTGAATCGCCCATGCCCTGATTTACGTGGTACATCATCACATAGAAACGTGTGCGTTTCAGATGTGCATTGATATAGACGTTCACGAAGGGATAACCACCAATTTCCACTTTGTCAGCTTGATTCTGTTGAACCCATTGTCCGAGTGCAGGAGCATAGTCGGGAGCGGTGTATTTGGTGAAGAAACGCATGTCGGCTCCCAATTGCATACTCAGTACCTTGGCTATCTTGAATTGGATATAGAGGTTGTGATAGAGCGAAAGGTCTGGTAAAGGCAATACCGTGTTGTCGCTTGACTTTTGATAAGTCACCTCGTTGTCCAAATGGAGTATTCCCCATTTGAAATCTTGATTCAATCGAGCGGTGAATACCTGTATATTGTCTGAAGACTGAGCCACGTCAATGGCGTTGGCATACGATTTCACGTTTCCGTTTGTTCCCTTGACGGGTTGGCTCACGTTGGCAAAGTAGGTATAGTTCTTTACGTTCTCTACCCCTGCACGTAGGCGGGTATGAGTTTTGTCTATAGTGAGTCCTCCTTCAATACGTGTGCGGAAGATTTTGTCCAAATCGTTGTTGTCCCACCAATAGTGGCGCGAATGGTAATGGCGGAAATAGAATGCTGGATTGAGGTTCTTCATGTAGGCATGAACGTCCAGTCTTACCGTGTCCTTGAAGAGTCGGAAATTGAGATCGCCTCGTCCCTCGATGCTGAATTGTCCGAGGTCTTCACCGGCAATGACCGTTTCACCCGTTATGTCGTAATGTAATGTGTGTCCTTGAGTACGTAGCAGGCGTCCACCTACGCTCAGTACATTTTCTGTATATTTGTGGCGGTATCCTTGTGTAGTGCCTACCAACGTGTCGGGTAGGTTGAAACGACGATACTCATGAGTGGCGAAAGCCGTCAGTCCCGCCTGTGCCCACTTGCTGAAGCCCTCTTGGGTCGCGATGGCCAGCGTATTTTTGACAGAAAGGAAAGTGGTTTTCTCTTCTTCATCGTAAGGCATGAAGTTGTGCAGATAGTATCCCTTCGGGTCATTTTTGGTAGCAAAGCGGTGGTCGTTAGTGTTCACTTCGGCCGTATGGATGAAACTGGTGACGGGGACGAATACATTTTGTTCTACCCATGTGGAGTCTGTAGCAGAAGTTTGGGTTGTGTCTATTTCCGCCTCTCGGTAGAATCCCAAGTTGTATCGGTGGGTGAAATAAACATTCCAATTGTCATTGTTATTCCATGTTTTTTCCAATCGGGTAGGGATGTTTTCGGGAGAATAGGTGCGTTCTCCTTCGGCCATTTCCAAGGGATCGGTGATGTAACGGTCGTCGGTGATACCTCCATTCTCAGCCTGCTTCATGTGGTAGCGGCTTCCAAGGAGATAGGCTTGATAACGTTCGCCCCGATAATAAGAGTAGAGGCTGGCATTGAAGAAAGCTGTCGATTGGCTGTGGTATTGTCCACGTCCGTAGAGGTAGTCGGCCAGAAATCCGAATCCGAACCGTTTGTTGGCATTCACGGCAAAGTAAGCCTTGAAGTGGTCGTCGCCCGTCAGTTTGTCGCCCGCGCTGTAATAGGATAGGTTGGTGAAGGGGGATTTCGTGTCCGTGAATCGGAATTGGTCGGGTTTTAGATAGAAGAATCCATAAACGTCCGTAAAGAATTGTTGGCTTCTGTCCTCTCTGTCAAAGAATATGCGTGAGAGACTGGGAGAACCGAAGTTTCCCAAATGGTTGTACTCTCCTCGGAGCCCCTCGTTCAAGTGGGCATTCTGATAATAATCCCACAGAGTATCTACAGGCTCTGGGCGTACATCCCCGAATCGGGATGAGAGGGTCCATTGGTTCAAATCCACGGGTACATCCGTTACCTCCGTGTCGTTACTTCCGTCCTTCTTGGCACGGTTACGGTCCTCATCGGTCATGTTTGTTCCCAAATCGTCACCGATTCCCATGGAGTTGGTACGGTTGTTTGTGATGCGCTGTTGTCCCCATGCCATGGAGGATACAGTCATTATGATGGTCAGAAAAAATATTATTCGCTTCATATCGGGTGCAAATTTAGGGAAAAATCTCCGTATGCCCCAAAAAAGCAGGAGGCATTTTCAGTTTTTTGATAAACTCGTGTTTTTCGTGATTCATCCTCCTTCCATGGAGAATGGATTTAAATGGTTTGTGGGTGTTTGGATGTACGGTTATTGTCTCTTACGCTACGAGCCTTTTTGTTCCATTTTCTTTGGCTGATTCCATTTTTTTGCAGATGAAATTGCCAAACTTTGCAGAAACAGTTGTATATTTGTCGTTCAATTGAATAAAGAAGAAATATTAATCCGAAAATATACAGATGAAAATACGATTTTTAATAGCCTATAAGACCCGTTGGGGCGAGAGCCTGCAGGTGGACTTGAACTATGGCACCTCCATTTCGCGGATGAGCCACAAGGAGGTGGAGATGAGCACCACCGACGGCTATTGCTGGAGTGGGGAAGTGGAACTTCCGAAATCGACCCGCAAGTTGGAATATCACTATCAGGTGGTTTGTAACGGCAGTGTGACACGCTGCGAGTGGTGTGCCGCTGGTGTACGCCATCTTCCCCTTGATGCCAAGGAACGGCTCTATACCCTGTGCGACCATTGGCGTGATATTCCGGTGGAAGCTTACCTCTATACTTCGGCCTTCACCGAGAGTTTCACCCGCCATGCAGCAGGTGCACCGAAGTTGGTGTATGGCGGACGTACATTGGTGTTGCGCGTAGAGGCTCCGCGCTTGGGCAAAGGCCAAGTGCTTGCTTTGAGCGGAAGCCTGCCTATGTGGGGGGAGTGGGATACGCATCGTGCCGTGCGCATGGTTGAGACGGCTCCCAATGTGTGGATGATACCCGTGGATGTGGATGCCATTCAAGGTGTGGCCGATTATAAATACATCGCTTTAGAGGGAGAAACAGGTCAGGTTGTAGCATGGGAATCTCGCGACAATCGCCGGTTGGGATATCCTTACATGGAGCCAGATGAGGTGCATGTACAGAATGACGAACCGGTAAACCTCCTTATGCGTGATTGGAAAGGGGCGGGATGTGTCATCCCGATCTTCTCGTTGCGTAGTGAGGGAAGTTTCGGTGTGGGCGACTTTGGTGACCTTTTGAAGATGATTGACTGGGCGGCTCTCACAGGACAGCGTGTCATTCAGATACTTCCCATCAATGATACAACCATTAGCCATACGTGGATGGATTCGTATCCTTACAACAGTATCTCCATCTATGCTTTCCATCCGCAGTACGTGGATCTTCGCTCTCTTCCGCCATTGAAGGAAGAAAAGATGCGTGATGAGTTCGAACAGCATCGTCTGGCTCTGAATGCTCTTCCACAGGTAGATTATGAAGCGGTAAACAGTACCAAGCGTGCTTACCTCCACCAACTTTATAAGGAACAGGGTGAGAAGACATTGGCATCGGCCGACTACAAGAAATTCTATCAGGAAAATGAACATTGGTTGCTTCCGTATGCCGCATTCAGTTACTTGCGTGACAAGAACAAGACGGCAGACTTCCGTGTGTGGAGTTCCCATTCTATTTATAATAAGGAAGAAGTGGATATGCTATTGAAGGATAGCCATGTCTCCATGGCAATGGGATATTATTGTTACGTACAGTACCTCCTTCATGTACAATTGCTCGAAGCGCGCCGCTATGCCCGCGAAAAGGGTGTCGTAATCAAAGGAGACATTCCTATCGGTATCAGTCGCAATAGTGTAGAGGCATGGGTAGAACCCCACTATTTCAATATGAACGGACAAGCAGGTGCACCACCCGATGCCTTCAGTGTTAATGGACAAAATTGGGGATTCCCAACCTATAATTGGGAGACTATGGCAGCTGATGGTTACCAATGGTGGATTCGTCGGTTCAGTAAGATGGCTGAATATTTCGATGCTTATCGTATTGACCATGTATTGGGATTCTTCCGTATTTGGGAAATTCCGCAACATAGTGTGCACGGCTTGCTTGGTCAATTCTCGCCTGCCATGCCTATGACTCCGGAGGAGATTGAGGGATACGGTCTTTACTTCCGTAAGGATATCTTCACTCGTCCCTACATCGCCGATGGTATGTTAGATACGCTCTTTGGGCGTCATGCAGATGAAGTGCGTCGTACTTACCTCATCCGTCAAGGAGATGGTACGTATGAACTGAAGCCGGAGTTTGACACCCAACGCAAGGTGGAGGCTCATTTTGGTGGACGCACGGATAGCGATAGTGTATGGGTACGTGATGGACTTTATTCTCTTATCAGTAATGTACTCTTTATCCCTGATCGTAAGGTTCCTGGAACTTATCATCCGCGTATCAGTGCACAGAATGATTTCCTTTATCAATCATTAGGAAAGAGCGACCAAGAGGCGTTCAATCGTCTGTATGAAGATTATTTCTATCATCGTCACAACCAGTTCTGGTATGATGTGGCCATGAAGAAACTTCCTGCTCTCACTGGTGCAACCCGTATGTTGGTGTGCGCCGAAGACCTCGGTATGGTGCCTACTTGTGTGCCTTGGGTGATGAACGATCTGCGTATCCTGACGCTGGAGATACAGAGCATGTCGAAGAGTCCCGATACAGAGTTTGGATATCTTGATAAGAATCCCTATCGTTCGGTTGCTACGATTTCAACTCACGATATGGCTACATTGCGCGGATGGTGGGACGAGGATGCTGAACGTACACAACGTTTCTATAATCAGATGTTGCAGAAGAGTGGTGATGCGCCTCATCCTATGCCCGGATGGCTCTGCGAAGAGGTAGTTGCCCGTCATCTGTTCAGTTCCTCTATGCTCTGTCTCCTCAGTTGGCAGGACTGGCTCTCTATGGATGAACAACTTCGATATCCCGATGCAGAGTACGAACGCATCAATGTGCCGGCCAATCCTTTCAATAATTGGCATTATCGCATGCATTTGACCATTGAGGAACTGATGAAACAACAATCTTTCAATGAAAAAGTAAAGACGCTGATCAAACGCAGTGGAAGATAAGTACAGAACAAAAAAAGCAGGCACGATGCCTGCTTTTTTTGTTGCTAATCATTGATTAGGATTTACGCTTCCTTCACAATCTCCATACCCTTGCGGATAGCTTCCTCGTTCATGGGGATGAGGTGATGATGACGCTCAGGAAGTGTCTTGCGCAATGCTTTTATTACGCTGTCAATCGTTACCATGGGTTTGAGTTTCAGCAAACCTCCGAGTACAATCATGTTGAACGCTTTGGCATTACCCATTTCTGCAGCGGCATCCATGGCATCGATGCGATAGACCTTGATGTCCTTACGGGTGGGAGCTTCAGCAATGCCGTAGCCATCGTACATCAGGATACCACCGGGTTTTACTTTATTCTCGAATTTCTCCAACGAAGGTTGGTTCAGGATGATGGCTACATCATACTGGCTGAGGATGGGGGATGATATGCGGTCGTCGCTTACGATGACGGTTACGTTGGCTGTGCCACCGCGTTGTTCTGGGCCGTAAGCAGGCATCCATGTCACTTCCTTGTCTTCCATCAAGCCTGAGTAAGCCAAAATCTTACCCATTGAGAGTACACCCTGTCCGCCGAATCCGGCTATGATTATTTCTTCTTTCATTTGTCTTTCAAATCTCCTAATTCATAAAACTTGAACATATTCTCTTCCATCCACTTGTTGGACTTCTCGGGCGACATCTTCCAACCGGAATTACAAGTAGATACAATCTCTACGAGGTTAGAACCTTTGCCTGCCATAGAGTTTTCGAACGCCTTACGGATGGCTTTCTTGGCTTTGCGGATAGCAGCTACAGTGTGAACTGACTGGCGGGTAACGTATGCTGTACCTTCGAGTTGGGCTGCAATCTCAGTCATCTTCAAAGGATATCCATGCAGAGCTACGTCACGTCCATAAGGACAGGTTGCGGTTTTCATACCTACGAGCGTTGTGGGAGCCATTTGTCCACCAGTCATACCATAGATGGCATTGTTGATGAAGATGATGGTGATGTTTTCACCACGGTTCAACGCATGGATGGTTTCGGCCGTACCGATGCAAGCCAAGTCACCGTCACCTTGGTAAGTGAACACAAGCCGGTCGGGCCACAGACGCTTGATAGCGGTAGCTACACCGGGAGCACGTCCGTGAGCAGCTTCCTGCCAGTCAATGTCGATATATTTGTATGCAAACACTGCGCATCCTACGGGAGAGACACCGATGGTCTTATCCTCCATCTGCATCTCTTCGATGACTTCAGCGATGAGTTTGTGTACTACACCGTGGCTGCATCCCGGGCAATAGTGCATGGGTACATCATTCATCAGTGTAGGTTTCTTGTAAACCAGATTCTCCGGTTTGATGATATTTTCTTTACTCATGATTGGATTCTTTTATGGTTTAAAATAAAAATCGGAGGAGAAACTCTACCAACTTTACAAATATGGATGCTGAACAGACATAGATGAATATGTGACGGTCTTCTATGCTGTAGTAGCAAAGGATTGAAGCAACAGCTCCAATCAAGAAAACGATGTTCAGAATCTTCCGTATTCGAATAATATCCATTTCTTTTAATTATGAATGTGACAATTGGCAAATGTAAATTCCTTACATCAATTTCTCCTTCAAGGCATTCACCACTTCATCGGGGTCGGGCACAATACCACCCAAACGGCCGAAGTGTTCTACGGGTACGCTGCAGTTCACGGCCAGTTTGATGTCCTCTATCATCTGTCCGGCATTGATTTCTACCGACAAGATTCCCTTCACCTGCTTGGCGCGTTCAGCAATCTGCTTGCTGGGGAACGGCCATAACGTAATGGGGCGGAGAAGACCGACCTTGATACCTTGGGCACGTGCATCGTCCATCGCCTTTTGGGCAATACGGGCACATGAACCGAAAGCTACAATGAGGTATTCAGCATCGTCGCAATTGATTTCTTCGTAACGCACTTCATTTTCTTCAATAAGGCGGTATTTCTTCTGCAATTCGATGTTGCGCTTCTCCATCTCTGCAGGGTCAAGTTCCAGTGAAGTGACGATGTTCGGTTGGCGTCCTTTGGTACGTCCGGTGGTAGCCCAAGGGCACTCTTCTGCTATTTCCTCTTCGGTGCGGCGGGGTTTGAAAGGAGGGAGAACCACCTTTTCCATCATCTGACCGATAACACCATCCGAAAGAATCATGGCCGGGTTGCGGTATTTGAATGCCAATTCGAACGAGAGGTCAACGAAATCTGCCATCTCCTGTACTGAAGCCGGAGCCAGTACAATGAGACGATAGTCACCGTGTCCACCACCTTTGACTGTCTGGAAATAGTCTGCTTGGCTGGGTTGGATAGTACCAAGTCCCGGACCACCGCGCATGACATTTACGATGAGACAGGGCAACTCTGCTCCTGCAATATAGGATATACCCTCTTGCATCAGACTGACACCGGGGCTTGATGATGAGGTGAGCACGCGCTTCCCTGCTCCTGCTCCACCATACACCATGTTGATGGAGGCCACTTCGCTCTCAGCCTGGAGCACTACCATGCCGGTAGTTTCCCATGGCTTCTGTTCGGCCAATGTTTCCAATACTTCTGATTGGGGAGTGATGGGGTATCCGAAGTAACCGTCTGCACCACAACGGATAGCTGCGTGGGCGATGGCTTCGTTACCCTTCATCAGTACAATTTCTTTTTCTGCCATATCTTGTTTTTTTAATTTGTTTTTTTGTGTGCACGAATGACTATTCATTTGTAGCTCGTAGCTTGTCACTCGTCACTCTTTTACCTTATATACAGAAATACATCCGTCAGGACATACGGTTGCACATGCTGCACAACCAATGCAAGTGTCTTCTTTTACTTCTTGGGCAAAATGATAGCCCTTTTTATTTACTTCTTTTGAAGTTAACTCCAGAACGTCCAGTGGACAGGCTACAACACAGAGGTTGCATCCTTTGCAACGTTCGGTATCCACTACTGTAGCTCCTTTGGTTTTTGCCATACTTTATGTATTTATGATTTATGATTTATGTTTTTTCTGTTATGATTCTCTCCTGTTTGTTTCGTAGGCTTATGGATGATACCATTATTGGTTATACATATCCTTGTTGTAGAACTCCAGGATTTCCATCAACATGCGGTGTGCCTCTTTCGCCGGTCCTTCGGGATTCAGGCTCATGGCCTCCAGATAGTTGTTCAGTGCCTGTTGCCAGTTGCATAATTTGCGGTAGGCATTGCCACGCAGATAGAAAAGTTCGTCATCTTTACAGTTCTCTCCTATCTGCGAATCCAATTGGGCAATAGCTTCCTGTAGAATTCCATCGCTGATAAGTTTCTTGATATTTTCTTTGGTTTTTGTCATAAGCGGCTGCAAAGTTACACGATATTTCCAATATATCTATCAAAAAGTAAATAAAAATAGCGGATATCTTTATTTTAGGTACGAACTTCGCGGATTGCACAGACTTTTTTCTAAATTCAGCCGTGTAATCCGCGAAGTTTTATTGGGAAAAGCGAGAAATTCGTACCTGATAATACAGGCATTCCGTTATTTCATGATGCTTTTGATTGCTTTTCGATTGATGAAGGTCTCCAAGTCTTCGAAAATCTCTTCGGCGCGATCAATGGTCTTTCGTCTGAATTTACCACTCTTCTTGGCCAGCTTGGTACCTTTCTTGTTCAGAGCCCATTCGTTGGTAATCCATTCTTCGGCACTGTATTTTGAACCTCCTTCGCGTTCCTCTTCGTACCAGTAACGGATGTCATAAATACGTGCAATCAGTTTCTTGTCGTAGCAAGTGAGATTTACTTTATAGTACACACGCGTACGGTCGAGTGCAAGGAACTTGTTAGTGAACACCATCCACTCTTCACCTCCAGCCGTGAGTTCATATACCTCAGGTCTTTGAGAAATCATTTTGTGATTAGGCATTTCCTTGACGGGAGCAAACTTCTTGTTGGCCCATTCTTGTACGGCGGCATAGATGTCGCCCACGTTCATGGGTACTTCAAACTCTTTGGTAAAAATCACCCGTCCGTTTTCCATGGGTACCGCATCTTTAGCCACATACTTGGCATCCTCTTTCGCTTGTGCCATGCCCATCAGTGGGAGCATGAGCAACATAAACAGAATCTTTTTCATATTTTCTCTATCTTTATATTTCGTAAATAATGAGCAAACTTAGATAAAAATCTTTGTCCCGCCAACGTTTTGCCCATTATTTTATAGGTTTTTAAGTTTCGTAAAGCGAAAAGTAACTATTCAGCAAAACTTATGTTTTTCAATACAATCGGGAAAATTCTTTATAATAAATCATTCATAATTCATAATTAAATCGTACTTTTGTTGCGATAATTGGAATTACGAACCATTAAAACCCTGTTTGCCGATGAAACATCGCCCGTGAAACGGCGCAGATAGATACATACAGATATAGAAAATAGGAAAAGCGTTTGAGCTTTGACTTTGGCTTCTGAAACTTCGACACTTCCAGCGAGCACCAAGAGTAAAGCGATGGACGCTCACGCCCCTTCCGGCGTGGGCTTTACTCGTATAGTTTGGTGCAAGGTAGTCGAAGACCTTAGAAGCAAATCATCGGGTTCTGTCCGCGCTTTTTTTGTTTCTGAGGCTCTGACTCTTGTTCGTGATACAGATATGAGTGGTTCGATACGAATATAAACTAATTAAATTCTATATTTTATGAAAAAGTTAAGACTACTGTTGTGGACCCAGCTGTTGCTGCTTCCCTTGATTGTGTTCTCTTCGTTTTCGGGATGCGAGGGGGAAGAAGAGGAAATCTTTGTTGACAACCCTGAAGTGAATGATTCCATCCCATTGGATAAACCCGAAGTTGAAGATTCCGTTCAAATGCCGGAGCCAGAAGTAAAGGATACAATACCACTGCTTCCACAAGCTGGTTATTATCTGATACCAGAAGAGCAATTGGATGGATGGGATGAAGGTATCATTACTTCGGACAAGCATTACTTTGTAATTAAAGCTGATACTGCCATAAATGGTTATGTGTGCTATATGAACGATAGTGTCAATAGCAACATGGGGCTTGCTGCTTATCTTGATGAAAAATTCAATGTCACAAAAATGATATTTGATGAAGGGGTTCTTTCTGTCGAATACAATTACACTGAAAAGAATGCTTACGTAAGTTTTATTGATTCAAAAGGTAACCTTTTATCAGACAAGTTGGTTGAACTGACAGATGGGACGTTATCGCGTAATGGCTTATTTACCCGTTCAGGGGAGAATCTTATACTGAGTGGTGCTGATGGCTTGATAAAGGGATACGGTTACCTTGATAACCTTGGCACTTTGGGCAACTTGGTCTCTGGTGATTGGGGAACAGCATTTAACGGATTGGCTGTTGATGTTGCAGCAGGAACGATGGGAGGAATCGTTGCAGGGTTGCCTGGTGCAATTGCGGGAGTTGTGATCGGTGAATTGTTCAATACATTGAAAAAGCAGGGTGAAAAGTATGACAAAATGGGAGAAGATATCCGACTTGGTTCTTCCACTGCCCAAATTATAGAGACGAAGCGTACTGGAATCTACACCTATCAGGTAAAAGTGGGTGTTACAGGATTGGCAAGTAGGAATCCGAAACTCGGTGTCAAGGTTGGTCTCTTCATGAGAGAAAATTTCAGTACAGTCAACGATAAATATCAAACAGATGCAACGGAAATGATATCTATTGGTAATGATGGTACTGTTACTTTCACCGTGGAAGTAGAGAAGGCTAACGGCATTTATTATATAGTGCCAGTGCTATTGCCATACAGACAATTTTCGAATGGTGCATATACTGAAATGAGGGGGTATATCCGATATGGGGACGTTGCGAGAATGGAGGGCGATGTTTTTGAAATACATAATATCAAACCCGGAAAATGTGCTGTGTCCAATAACTATAAATTCAATGTGGAAGTAAGTGCATCCATGTTATGTCCGGATGATGTCAGTTCGTGGGGGGTGGATTTGTATGTATGGCGATTAACAGCATCTATGAGTGAGGTGAATTCAAAGAAAGTCGGCACAATAGATTATCCCGTTTCATCATCGACATATACCTTGAAGTATGAAGGACAACTTCAGGAAACCTATTTTGACAAAGATAACAAACTGTTCAATATGCGTGCTGTTCCATTTGCTATAACAGATAAAGGGGAACGAGTAGAAGGGGAGCCTTATACGTTTGTTATTGACGCATCCGATGGCCTTTGCCCCGACGGAAACCACCCGCATTTGATAGACCTTGGTTTGCCAAGCGGAACTAAATGGGCCTGTTGCAACGTCGGTGCATCTTCTCCCGAAGGTTACGGTGGTTACTATGCTTGGGGTGAGACGGAAGAGAAGAGTGACTATACTTATAAAACTTATAAATATTGGAGTGACAGGGATGGTGATGGATATGGCGATGGGAATGAATACCATAATATCGGTTCCAACATCAGCGGCACCCAATACGATGTAGCCCACGTGAAATGGGGTGGTAATTGGCGTATGCCCACCAAGGAAGAAATCAGAGAACTCGTGAACAAATGTTCTTGGAAATGGACGTCTCTCAATGGTGTGAACGGTCAGCTCGTCACCGGCCCTAACGGCAACAGTATCTTCCTGCCCGCTGCGGGCATCCGCGGCGGTACGGACCTTTACTTCCGTGGCTCGTACGGCCACTACTGGTCTGCTACGTTGAGCGAGAGCAACAGCTACAGCGCGTACGACCTCTACTTCGGCAGCGGCTACAGCTACTGGGACTACAATTGGGGCCTTTACGACGGTCGCACCGTTCGCCCTGTCACAGAATAGAAGCGTAGCGTATTCGACTATTTGATTCATTTAATTTATTTGATTCATTCAGAGCGGGCATAAAAAAGCCCGCTCTTGACCAAACCCGCGAAGCGGGTCGAAAATATTTTTCAGAAATATGGCACAGATAAAAGACATATTGCAAGAGGAACAGAAGAACGATGGTTCTTTCATCCGCCTTTATGCCGAGGGAATCTTCTACAAGGCATACGAGCGCAGTGCATGGACGGCCTGCCGCGTGCTCCATCCTTTCATGGTGAAGAAGCCCGTCCATCCACATTTCGAAATGTGGATGTGATGAGTTGCGCGTTTGTAATGCGTAAGGTTTGGTAAAGTCGCATTTCAAATGCTCATCCTCCAACCTCCTCGTTGAAACGAGGACGGGTGAAATAAAATTCTTTACATCTTCCATTCGTACGAAAAACAACTCTTTTAAGAAATCCCAAAAAGTCTGGATACTTACCCGAATAAGTGTCCAGACTTTTTGGAATTACACTGGACACTTATTTCAGAACCCCTTGATACTTTTTTCAGTAAGTGTCCAGCGATTTTCAGTAAGTGTCCAGAGTTACGTAGGACGAAATGATAGGGGAGAAAGAGACGGAATGAGGTCTTTTTGGGAAAAATCACGACGTTATTTGAAGATGGTAAAACGGGTCAGTCAAAGAAGTCGGTTGCAAACGAGAAACCTCAGTAAACTGAAACTTTGATAATGCAAACTGTAGGGGCGGGGTTTGCCCGCCCAAGAATAACTACACACCATGTGTATTTGCATCGTAAAAGCCAAATATGCGACTGTTATAAAGATAATCCCCGCAACTTGAGAGGAATAATCCAATCTGGTTGCGGGGATTGAGTTCAGACTATAATCTGTCTGCTGAGCTTACTTCATCGGCTTCAACAAGAAGGTGAAGTCGTAGTCGCCATAGGGGAGTTGGTACTCCTTGCGCGGCCATGCACCCCAGCTGTTTACACAACCCATACCCATCTGACCGAGGTCGATGCATACGTAAGTATCGCCCTTGCGGAGGTATTCGGGGTGGTTCTGACGCTTGTGCTCACCATCGTCCAAGTTGCTCATGGCATAGTGCAGGGCTGATGCTGAGAACAAGGTGTTAGAGGTGATGTGGAGCGTGTTGTGACGGTTGTCCTTGAGTTCGTAGAAACGGAGGTCAGTCTTGTTACCTGTCTCTTGTGGACGCTGGTAGCCGTGGAACTGCTCGTCAACGGTCTGTTCGTAGAGACCTACGAAAGCGGCGCTCTTGCGGTCGTTGTAGTTCTCGACGGGACCACGGCCGTAGTACTTCACATCGTTATAACGGGCGGGCATCTGCAAAGCCATACCGAAACGGAAGAGCTGGGCAACCTTGGCATCCTTAGTAGCGGTCATCTTCTGGTTTACGAGTACGGCACCGGTGTTGCTGATGGTGTAGGTCAAGGTCAGCTTGGCCTGTACGGCAGTCATGTCGTAGTTGGCGGTGACGATAACCTGTCCGTCCTTCACCTCATGGTTGAGGGCTGTCAGTTTCAAACCTGGGTTCTTCCATACTTTCAGGCGGTTCTGGATACCTGCACCGTAATCGTTGTCTGTAGGTGCACGCCAGAAGTTCGGAGTGAGGGCTGTACCCGGAGTCAATACGAAGTCGCCATCGACTACCCAGTTGTTGAGATAACCGGTCTCTTTGTCGAATGAGAGGGTGAAGCCTTCGCCCATGATGTTCAGTGCGAGGTCGTTCAATACCTGGAGGTTGCGGGCAAACTTGCAGTTGGCGGGTGCAACTTCCTTCTCTGTCTTTTCGCGGATAGCGAGCT
This sequence comes from Phocaeicola sp., assembly GCA_045647865.1. Taxonomy (GTDB): domain Bacteria; phylum Bacteroidota; class Bacteroidia; order Bacteroidales; family Bacteroidaceae; genus Phocaeicola_A. The sequence continues at coordinate 23,935 of JAZRMW010000006.1, read as the reverse complement.
GGTTGCCTGCTACCTTCTGTCCAGCGGGACGGATGCCGTCAGAGCTCTTCAGACTGAAATATACGTTGAGGTGGATTTCCTTGCAGGAGCAGATGCCTTCGAGCGAGTAGGGAAGAGTAACCTTTACGGTCTTCTGAGGCTCAACGTTCAAGTCTGCGATGATACCTGTTTGAGTGGCTACACCGTTTTCGAGGATTTCCCAAGAGAGGGTATAGTTCTTCAAGTTACGGAAGAAGTTCTCGTTGTAGATATTGATTTCACCCTTCTGCAAGTCGGCGGCAGTTACCCAAATGTTCTGGTACTGCTGGGCAATTTCGTAAGCATGGGGATGAAGTTCGCGGTTAGGAGCTACCACTCCGTTGTTGCAGAAGTTCTGGTCAGAAGCATCGTCCTTGTGGAAGTCGCCACCGTAACCGTAGATTTCAGGAGCAGGGATGTTGCGAGTGCGTTCGTTGTTACGTTTCAGGATACCTTGGTCTGCCCAGTCCCAGATGAAACCACCTTGGTACTTCGGATATTTGCGAACCAAGTCCCAATATTCCTTGAAACCACCGCCGGAGTTACCCATGGTGTGTGAGTATTCGCACTGGATGAGGGGGCGTTGGTTGTCGTTCTTTGAGTACCAGTCGCATCCTTCGTATCCGTAGTACATGGGGCAGAAGATGTCAGTCTTGCCATGCTGTCCGGCCTGTTCGTATTGTACGGGACGTGAAGCATCCTCAGCCTTGATCCAGTCGTAAGCGGCTTCGAAGTTCGGTCCATAACCGGCCTCGTTACCCAATGACCAGAAGATGATGGCCGGGTGGTTGAAGTAGCACTGGATGTTGCGTTGGTTGCGCTCCATGTGGGCCAATGCGAAACTGGGATTCTTGGCCAAAGTCTTTTCGCCATAACCCATACCGTGGCTTTCGACGTTGGCTTCAGCTACGAGGTAGATACCATACTTGTCGCACAACTCATACCAACGGGGATCGTTGGGATAGTGGCAGGTACGTACTGCATTGATGTTGAGGTTCTTCATGATACGGATGTCCTTGATCATGTCCTCTACGCTTACGGTGTATCCGTTAGCGGCATTCAACTCGTGGCGGTTCACACCCTTGAAGAGAACGGGCTGTCCGTTTACCAAAACTTGTGCATTCTTGATTTCAACCTTGCGGAAACCAACCTTTACAGGGATAACCTCGGCAATCTTCTTGCCATCCTTCAAAGTGGCGGTCAAGGTGTAGAGATAAGGAGTCTCAGCAGTCCACTTGCTGGGAGCTGCAACCTTCATTTCTGCCGTTTGCTTGCCACTGCCCTTTACTGTAGTTGTTGCCACTTGATTGCCCTTGGCATCGGTCAATGCGAGTTCTACAACTCCATTTCCCTGAAGGTCAAGGTTGATGGCCAACGAACCGTCCTTGTATTGTGCATCAAGGTCGGGAGTGATGCGAATGTCCTTGATTTGTTTCTTGTTGCGGGCATAGAGGTAGCTTTCACGAGCTGTACCGCTCAGACGGAAGAAGTCCTGATCTTCGAGGTAAGAACCGTCACACCAACGGAATACCTGGAAAGCAATCAAGTTTTCCTTTCCGGGTTTCAAATACTTGGTCAGATCGAACTCGGCACCCAACTTACTGTCTTCACTGTAACCTACAAACTTGCCGTTTACCCACAGGTAGAAGCAAGAGGTGACAGAACCGAAGTGAGCCATAATCTGCTTGCCCTTCCAGTCGGCAGGCACAGTGATGGTTCGGCGGTATGAACCTACGTTGTTACGTTCGGTAGGCACTTGGGGAGGATTGGTTTGGAAAAAGTTGCGCCAGGGGTAGTGGTTGTTCACGTAGATGGGACGGCCGTAACCATAGATTTCCCATTGTCCCGGTACGGGCAGTTCACCCCATTCGCTATCGTTGTAGCCGGCTTTCCAAAAATCGGTGGGACGTTGGTCGGCATTCTCAACCCAATGGAATTTCCACATACCGTCCAAGGGTACATAGTTGTTGGATTGTGTCTTACACTTTTGCGCTGCTTCTGCCGATTCGTACGCAAAGTAGTTGGCGTGCATCGGTGCACGGTTCACGGCGTTCACTTCGGGGTCTTGCCACTCGTTGAACGTCTGGGCACTCATGGCTGATGCCATCAGCATGAGGCCGCCTAACAGGAACTGTTTTCTCATTGATTTAAAAATATATGTAAAGTTTTTGGTTCTTTTCTAGTATTATCAATGTAATAGGAACGGCCGCAAAGATACATAATTATTTCTACAATTCAGAAAAAATACCTACATTTGCAGCAATTTTTAAATAATCGAAGAGCTGATGCGACTTGTAAAACCTAAAAAGTTCCTTGGACAACACTTTTTGAAGGACTTGAAGATTGCCCAAGATATTGCAGATACAGTGGATGCTTGTCCGGGAATCCCTGTATTGGAAGTTGGTCCTGGTATGGGAGTGCTTACCCAGTTCCTTATTCCAAAGGAACGCCCATTGAAAGTGGTGGAACTTGACTTTGAATCCGTAGCCTACCTGAGAGAAAATTTTCCCGCGTTGGAGAAAAATATTGTAGAGGCAGACTTCTTGAAATTGCCCCTTGATCAATTGTTCGAAGGGAGTCCTTTTGTCCTTACCGGTAACTATCCTTATAACATTTCGAGTCAAATCTTTTTCAAGATGTTGGATTATAAGGAACTGATACCCTGTTGTACCGGTATGATACAGAAGGAGGTGGCCGAACGTATGGCTGCTGCACCGGGTAGTAAGACCTATGGAATTCTGAGTGTGCTGATGCAGGCATGGTATCGGGTGGAATACCTCTTTACAGTGCATGAACATGTGTTTAACCCTCCTCCCAAAGTGAAGAGTGCTGTCATACGAATGACACGTAATGACACGAAGGAATTGGGATGTAATGAGGTGCTTTTCAAACAGGTGGTGAAGACGACTTTCAACCAACGACGGAAGACTCTCCGCAATTCCATCAAACCTATCCTCGGAAAAGAAAGTCCTTTGTTGGCTGATGAAATATTCAACAAACGTCCCGAACAACTTTCTGTAGAGCAGTTTGTGGAGTTGACGAACCGTGTGGAGGCTGAATTAAAGGGCCAAAAAACGCCTGAAAACTAAAAAAACACGCTAAAAATGAAAAAAGTGGGCAAAAAAGTCTGTTTTTAAACATTTATTATGTTACTTTGTCCGCTCATAAGGTTTGTAAGAACCGATTCTTTTGACCTATATTAAAACGTATTGACAATGATGGATCCTAATGAAACCAGTTTGCCCTTGGAAGAAGGAATGCTGGAAGAAGACAAGACAGTAGTGGCTGAGACTGTAACAGACGGTCAGCCGAGTGAGGCAGAGGAAACTTTGCCAACCGAAGAAATTGCAGTAGTTGAGGCTGAAGTATCAACGGAAACAGAAATCCCCACCTTTGTGATGCGCGAAACACGCGAAGAGGTGATTGCCCGTTTGAAGGAAATTGCCGAAGAGGGTGATGTGTCGGACAAGCAGGAATTGGATTTTCTGAAGTTGAATTTCTACAAGTTACACCGTGCTATACATGAAGCTGCTTTGGCTACATGGGTTGAGGCCGGTAACGAAGCAGCCACCTTTGCTCCCGAGCGTGATACACTGGAAAACGAGTACAAAGAGACTATGGGTATCATTAAGCAGAAACGCAATGCATTGTTGGAGCAGCAAGAAGCTGAACGCGAAGAGAACTTGCAGAAAAAACTGGCCATCATTGAACGTTTGAAAGCCATTAGCGAAGGTGTCATTGATACCAATGCTTATAACGAAGTGAAGCAGATTCAGCAGGATTGGAAAGAGATAAAGAATATCCCTGCCGGTAAGGTGAACGAAGTATGGAAGAGTTATCAACTCTACATGGAGAAATTCTATGACCTGTTGAAACTGAATAATGAATTCCGCGAATATGACTTCAAGAAGAATCTGGAAATAAAGACCCGTCTGTGTGAAGAGGCTGAGAAATTGGCTCAAGAGAAGGACGTGGTCGCTGCTTTCCACCAATTGCAGAAGTTACATCAGGAATATCGCGAGACTGGACCTGTTGCCAAGGATTTGCGCGAAGGACTTTGGATTCGTTTCAAGAATGCATCTACTGAAGTGAATAAGCGTCACCAAAGCCACTTTGAAGCAATCAAGGAAGCCGAACAGAATAATCTTGACCAGAAAACCGTAATCTGTGAGATTGTAGAAGGTATAGAACTTGACTCTCTGACAGGATTTACTCAATGGGAAGAGAAGACCAAAGAGGTGTTGGCTCTGCAGACCAAATGGAAGACCATCGGTTATGCTCCGCAGAAAATGAACGTGAAGATTTTTGAACGTTTCCGTCAGGCTTGTGACACATTCTTCAACCGTAAGGCTGAATATTTCAAGCAATATCGCGAAAGTATGGCTGAGAATTTGGAGAAGAAAGTGGCCCTTTGTGAACAAGCTGAGGCGTTGAAGGATAGTACTGATTGGAAGGAAACTGCTGACAAACTGACCAAGTTGCAGAAGGAATGGAAAACTATTGGTGCTGTGCCTCATAAGCAATCAGATGTCGTGTGGAAGCGTTTCATCGCTGCTTGTGACTACTTCTTCGAGCAGAAAGGAAAAGCTACCTCTTCACAACGTTCGGTTGAGGGAGAGAATTTGGCCAAGAAGAAAGAGATTATCGCCCGCCTTATTGCTTTGAACGGAGGGGAAATGGTTGAGGGAGTAGAACGTGACGTGCGTGCACTGATGAAGGAGTGGAATGCAATCGGGCATGTTCCTTTCAAAGAAAAAGACAAAGTGTATAAGGAATACCGTGAGGTGGTGGATGCAATGTTCGACAAATTCAATATTTCGGCTTCGCAGAAGAATTTGAACAAGTTCCGTTCAAACTTGGCAGGTGGAGGAAACTCTTTGTCACGTGAACGCGAGAAGTTGATGCGTTCTTACGAAATGAAGAAGAACGAAATCCAAACTTACGAAAATAACATTGGTTTCCTTACCAGCTCGTCCAAGAAAGGAAATAGTTTGGTGGCTGAAATGAATCGTAAGATTGAAAAGTTGAAAGCTGATTTGCAACTGATTGTTGATAAGATTAAGGTTATTGACGAGCAGGAAGAAGCTTAAATCGATAGTTTTTACGGATTACGCGGATTTTGTAGCTCAAGGTTCAAAGTTCAAGGTTCAAAGTTCAATTCATGCGGACTTTGCTTTGAACTTTGAACCTTAAACTTTACACTCTAAAATCCGCGTAATCCGTACTAAAAAAAAAGAATAGAGGAATTATGCAGAAATACGATGTTATCATAATTGGTGCAGGCCTTGGAGGCCTTGGTTGTGGATATGCATTGGCTAAATTGGGGATGAATGTCTGTATTCTTGAGCAAGGTGTGGAGATTGGCGGTGCTTTCCAAATGTTCCGTCGGGCGGGATATCGGTTTGATACGGGATTCCATTATGTTGGTGGAGTCGGCAAGAAAGAGATGATGCATCCGCTGATAGAATATTTTGACCTCGAAAAACTTCCATGGCACAGATTGGATGATCATGCGTTTGAAGAAGTGATTTATAGAGGACGTTCTTATCGCTTTGCCCATGAATATGACCGTTTTGCAGAGACTCTCATAGAACAATTCCCAGAGGATCGCAAGGGAATTAATGCCCTTGTAGATGTATTTAAAGGCATCAGTGATCATCTGTATGATTCTCTTCGTTCGGATTGGAATATCTTTGAGAATGAGAATTTTACTACTACGGCTTATCGCTTTTTTAACGAACATTTTCAAAATCCCATACTTCGCCAAGTAATAGTCGGTGGATGTGTCAAGAGTGAATTGACAGAGCAGTTGCCTCTTTATGCCTTTTCTCAATCCATCAATTCCTTCATTCAGGGTTCTTATCGTCTGCAAGGTGGTGGAGGAACGTTGGTTCACTATATTGCTGATCAATTCAAGGCGATGGGAGGAACCCTCATGACGAAGGCAAAAGTGGCTGAGTTGGTAGAGCAGGGAGGACGTATTGTGGAGGTGCGTACAACTGACGGAAATGTATATGCTGCTCGAATGGTTGTATCCAATGTTCATCCGGCTACTACGCTTTCTCTTATTAAGGAAAGTAATTTAGTGCGTAATGTCTATCGTCGTCGCATCAATAATCTGAGGAACAGCTATGGCATGTTTACCACTCAGTTGGTATTGAAACCCGGAACTGTGAAGTATCGTAATCGTGGTATCTATATTCATGAGATGGAGGATCTTTGGCATGCTTATTATGGAAAGGATGCACCGGTAGAAAGTTTGTTCATTAATTTCTCCTTGCCTCCTGCAGAAACGAATGGCTATGCCACTACGGTTGATTTACTTACGCCGATGCTTTGGGAACAAGTTGAAGAGTGGAGTGAAAGTCGAGTGGGGCGTCGTCCCGAGGCATATAAGGAGTTCAAGGAAAAGAAAGCGAATGAGTGTATTCGTTTGGCAACTCGCTATTTCCCTGAGTTCGCGGGAAATATAGATAAGGTTTACACGAGCAGTCCACTTACTTATCGGGATTATACAGGAACCGTTAATGGTTCAGCGTATGGCATCCGTAAGGATTCGGATGCTTTGATGCAGACGGTGCTGACTCCTAAGTCTCCTGTTCCCAATCTTTTCTTCACGGGACAGAATCTGACTTTACACGGGATGTTGGGTGTGCTGATGGCGTCTATTCAAACGGCAGGTTGTATTTATGGGGAGGAGTTGAAACTCTGATAAGGCCTATAAAAAAGCGGCCCGTGTTACGAAACACGGGCCGCTTTTTATACATCCTTTTATATTCCGAAAGAATATTCTCCTATAGTTTCATAGACAGAACTGAATAGGCTTAGTAGTACAATTCCCAATGTACAAACAATAAGAGCCGCACGGGTATAATTGTCTGAACGGAAAGTTTGAATGGGATTTTCATTACTATTGATATACATGGCTTTGACAACACGTAGGTAGTAATATAACGAAAGTACCGTGTTGACAAGGGCTATGAATACAAGTAGATGCCATCCACTCTCAAATGCGGCTGCAAAGATGAAAAATTTCGAGAAGAAGCCTGCAAATGGTGGTATTCCTGCTAAAGAGAACAGTGCTAATGTGAGAAGGAATGCAATGCGGGGATTTGTATTGTAAAGTCCGTTGTAATCCTCGACATTGAATCGATGACTTCGCAAGGCGACAATCGTGATAACAGTGAATACCGATAGATTGGCAAAAAGGTAAATGAGTACATAGTAAATGAGTGCGTTCATTCCTTGTCCCGTTCCACTGATGACACCTAACATGATGTATCCGGCTTGTGAAATACTACTGAAGGCCATCAAACGCTTGATGTTTTCTTGACGCAAAGCAAAAAGGTTAGCCAATGTAATGGATGCAATAATAACCCAATAGAGTACTGTTTGCCAATCATCGATCATAGGGGTGAATACCTTGTAGAGAAGTGTCATCAATACAAATGCTGCAGCTCCTTTGGAAACCACGCTCAAGTAAGCAGTTACCGTACTGGGAGCACCTTGATATACATCTGCAGTCCACAGGTGGAAAGGTACTAATGAAATCTTGAATCCAAGTCCAGAGAAAAGGAATACGAAGGCTACAATCTGCATGGCACTTCCGTTAATCTGTGCAGGAATATCAGCAAAATAGAGTGTTCCAGTAGTACCATAGAGCAATGAAAGGCCATAGAGTAACAAACCGCTGGAGAAAAGAGCTGTTAAAATGTATTTGGCTCCTGCTTCGGCTGAATGGTGTCGGTACTTGTCAAAGGCGACAAGGGCAGCCATAGGGATGCTGGCAGTTTCCAATCCGATAAAGAACATCAAAAAGTGACCGGAGCTAATCATGAAATACATTCCCAACAGTGTACACAAGGTAAGGAAATAGAATTCACCTTGTTTATGTGCCGTATCGGGCAGTTTCATCCATTCGTGGGCCATTAGGAACACAATGAGTGTGCCTACACTAAGAATAGACTTGACAATGCTCTGAATGGGTGCATTTTGATACATTCCTCCGAAAGCTTCAGTTTCAGGGCCAGGTACAAGAGTAATAAGCGTGTGAACCAAAAGTAAAGCTACGGGAATAATGGTGTTCAACACAGGTTTGCCTCCGTGTTTGTGAGCATCAGGACTCAAGAAAAGCAAATCTGCCACAAATAGAATAAGGATGACTGCTATCAGTGACAGCTCTTCTTTTAATATGAGAAATTGTGAATAATCCATGTTTCTAATTCTGAATTAATAATGATGAATTATAAATTTGAGGTGAACAATGTGGTGACAGGAAGAACACTTTCGCCAATCATGTCGCTTATCCACCAAGGAGCAATACCAAGGGCAGCTACACATGCAATGAGGATGATGACAGCTGTGCGTTCGTCCCAAGTAGCATCCGTCAATGTCAAATGATGTTTGTTGGTACACGTGCCATAGAGAATTTTACCCACCAAGCGGAGAATGTAAACAGCTGTTATAACAATGGAACAACAAGCGATAATTGTCCATGAACGATGGAATAAATCTGCATGTTGGAATGCTCCGTTGAATATGGTCATCTCAGCGATAAAACCACTCAATCCCGGCAATCCCAAATTGGCTAAACCGGCAATTACATAACATACGGCTAAAAATGGCATCACTTTCATTAAACCTGAGAGTTCACGTACGTCACGTGTGTGTGTGCGGCCATAAATCATACCGATGAGTGCAAAGAATAGAGCCGTCATCAATCCGTGAGAAAGCATCTGCAAAATGGCACCAGTACAGGCTGTTTGGTTCATCATCAAAATGGCAAAGAGTACCAAACCGCAATGGCTTACACTCGAATAAGCATTGATGTATTTCAAGTCGGTTTGTACACAAGCCGAGAATGCACCATATACGACAGAAATACCTGTCAAAACCAAGAATATCCATCCTAATTCTTCAGCGGCTTGAGGCATCAAATACATGGCAATGCGGAAACATCCATAACCTCCAAGTTTCATCAATACTCCGGCATGGAGCATACTGACAGCTGTAGGAGCTGAAGCATGACCGTCAGGACTCCAAGTATGAAAGGGGAAAAGTGCACCTAATACTCCAAAACCGAGGAAGGTGAGAGGGAACCATATACGCTGTTGCTCTACTGGAATATTGCCTTTGGCTGCAATTTCCGTGAGGTTCATCGTTTCTGCTCCACTGCCGTAGTAGATTCCCAAAATTCCAATCAATAGAAAAGCTGAACCTCCCATCAGCATAAGGGTCAACTTCATGGCAGAATATTCTTTTTTTCCGCTACCCCACACACCGATAAGCAGATACATGGGGATAAGAGCTACTTCATAGAACATGAACATCGTGAAAAGGTCAGTACAGATGAAGAATCCGAATACTCCCATGGAGAGTAGAGTGAACCAAAGGAAATACTCTTTGGTCAGCGGTTGTAAACGCCAAGAGGCAAATACTCCGGTGAAGACGATGATTGCCGAAAGGAGTAACATGGCTACTGATATGCCATCAACTCCTACGGAATAACAGATATCCAATGATGGATACCATGTAACAGAATTGGTGAAAAGCATTTCCGAGGTGTCACCTGATGTACGAGCTTGCAGGTACAAAACGGTCAGTGTCACGGCTGAGATAAGTAGGACTGAAGCACCTGTTACCATCACTGCGCGTATTTGCTTTATGTCGCGTGCCAACCATAGGGCAAAGAGCATTAGCAAAGGAATGAGTACGAATATACTAAGCAAATTCATAATTTTCAACGTTTAAAGTAATAAAAGAATGATTAAAGCCAATGTACCGAGCAGAAATACAAAGCTGTATTGTTGTATGCGTCCGCTTTGTAAATCACGTATGCTGTCGCTGGCAGCATTGGCGCTCCAAGCCAAGAAATCAAAGGTTCCATCTATTACGTGGCGGTCGAACCATGCAATAGGACGGCTGATGCATCCAAAAATAATCTTATGGGTGATAAATTGATAAATATCATCGATATAAAAACGATGATAGGCTGCTGTCCATAATCCTTGAAAACGTAGCTTCATAGCATGAGCTATGGGTTGCTTTTCACCTTTATATATATAGGTGGCAAGTATGATGGCAACAATGGCAACAGCGATACTTGTACCTGCTACGACCCAATCAAGATGGATGTCGTAAGCTGTGCCGTTAGAGCTGGTGAAGTGTCCAAAAGGTATGAAGCCTGCAACACAAGTAATAACGGCCAAAAACATCAGTGGGAAACTCATGCTCAACGGACTCTCATGGGGGGTATGCTTTGCATGAAGTTCTTTGTTTTCATTGCCCCAGAAGATACCGTAGTATAGACGGAACATATAGAACGCTGTCATACCTGCAATGGCCGTCATCATCCATCCAACTATAGGGCTGAATTGAAAACATGCGGCCAATATCTCGTCTTTAGAGAAGAAGCCTGAGAAAGGAGGTATACCTGCAATGGCTAAACAGGCAATGAGGAATGTCCAATGTGTAATAGGCATATACTTACGTAATCCACCCATGGCAGACATCTCATTGCTGTGTACTGCATGAATGATACTACCAGCTCCTAAGAATAATAAGGCTTTAAACATGGCATGTGTAAAGAGGTGGAACATGGACGCCATGTAACCTAATCCTCCGTGATGTGGGTCGCTGGTTGTACAAACACCTAAAGCTACCATCATGAATCCTATCTGAGATATGGTGGAGAAGGCCAATACACGCTTGATATCGCTCTGTACACAGGCTACAGATGCCGCATAGAATGCAGTGAATAATCCTACGTATGCTACTATATGGAGTACATCAGGAGCATAACTGATGAAAAGCGGGAACATGCGAGCTACCAGATATACACCTGCTACTACCATGGTTGCTGCATGGATAAGGGCACTGACGGGAGTGGGACCTTCCATGGCATCAGGCAACCAAATGTGTAAGGGGAACATTGCACTTTTACCTGCACCACCGATGAACATCAGTCCTAAAGCGATAGGTAACATTCGAGCGCCTTCTGTAGCTACAGTTGCTCCTTCTGTAAAGAAACTGTAAGTGCCGGTATAGTAGCCGTACACAAGAATTCCAATCAAGAAGCCGAGATCAGCAAAGCGTGTTACGATAAATGCTTTCTTTGAAGCTGCAACAGCTTCGGGCTTGGTGTAGTAGAAACCGATAAGTAGGTAAGAAGATACACCTACCAATTCCCAAAAGAGATACATTTGGAAAATGTTAGTGGCTACTACCAATCCAAGCATAGACATGGTGAAAAGGCTTAAGAATGCATAGTAGCGCTGGAAACCACGTTCACCTTTCATATATCCCATTGAATAGATATGTACCATCAGACTGACGGTAGAGATGACAACGAGCATCATTACTGAAATAGGATCAAGTAGGATTCCCATATCAATACTCAGTGTCTCTGTGAATGGAAGCCAACGGAAATTGTAGGGAATGATTGTTGCAAATGTCCCGTCAGCCAAACGGGGTGCAGTGAAATAGAGACCGGCAGTGAGCCATGACAACAGGGTGACTGCCCCCAACGATGTTGTGCCGATGAGTCCAGCTAGGCGGTGGCTCATCCATTTGCCGCCTAATCCCAATGTGAGGAATGAGGCGAGCGGAAGCAGAAGTATTAGAATTGTATAATCCATTTCTTTTAATTCTTAGTTCTTATTCTTCATTTACTTACCATTTCAGTTCTTCCAGATTTTTCACTCGGGTACTCTGGATATTGCGATAGATGTTAATCATGATGGCGATAGCCACAGCTGATTCTGCTGCCGAAATAGCGATGGAGAACAGTGTAAAGAAGTAGCCCTCCATACTCCCAGAAAACAGGAAACGGTTAAATACAGCAAAGTTTATATCTGTGGCATTCAGTATTAATTCGATACTGAGAAGCATCGTCAGTGTTCCTTTGCGGGTAAAGAAACCATAGATGCCGGCAAAGAACATGATTGCCGACACAATCAAGTAATATTCTAACTGTATCATATATTCTCCTTCTATTATCGTTTACGTGCAATTAGAATACCTCCCACAATACAAGCCAACAATAGAATGCTGACAGCTTCGAATGGAAGTAGGTATCCATTTTTATCACCGGAAAGCATCTGCTGTCCGATGAGTTTGATATTAATCTCAATGGGTTGAATGTTTGTCGCAGCCAGAAATTTGTGTTTTAATGTAATAAACACCACAATGCCTGCACCTGCAATGGCTGTAGCCAGTCCGGCCAACATTTTATTGCGTGTCAGCTGATCTGTTTTATCTCCTTTACCGCTGGTTAACAGGATAGAGAAAACATAAAGCACTACGATACCGCCAGCATAAACCATAATTTGGACAGCTCCTAAAAAGGAATATCCTAACAGGAAATATATGCCTGCAGTTCCAAAAAGTACGAGTAGTAGGCTGGTAGCTGACCGCATGATTCGGTTTGTTGTTACCGTCAACACCGAGCAGACGGCAATGAATACAGCCAAAACGAAAAATACTATTGTTTCGAGAGTCATAGTCTTAATTGTCTGTTAAGGGTTCTTTATTTCTTACTTGCCACTTTGCTGCCTGGTTGATTCAGTGTGCGGATGAGCTTATTGCGGTCAAACACTGCATTCTCAAATTCTGAACTGAATACTATAGCGTCTTGTGGACATGCATTGGTACACAATTGGCAGAACATGCATGAGCCTAAGTTGTACTCATACTTCACCAATTGCTTCTTTTTCTTCCCGTCTTCGGTTTCTATCATTTCACTCACGATATGAATCGTTCCATTGGGACAGGCATTTTGACAGAGTCCGCAAGCAATGCATCGATGTTCGTTCTGTTCATTATGTGGCATAATTAATGCCCCACGAAAACGGTCAAACATCTGTAATTCTTTGCGGTTTTCTGGATACTGTTCGGTCACCTTCTTGGTGAAGAACTCTTTCATCGTAGTCTTCAATCCTATACTTAGGCTGCGGACTGCTTGATATAGAGTTCCGAAATAACTGCTGTTATTCTTATTTTTATTCATTCTTCACTCTTTGTTATAAATTTTTAAAAGTGCCATCCAAAGGTAACTGTCAATGCCATCAGCAACAAGTTTACCATAGAGATGGGGACAAGGTATTTCCATTCAAGAGCCAGAATTTGGTCTATTCGCAAACGAGGAAAACTCCAACGCATCCACATCATCAAGAAGACCACAAAGAAGGCTTTACCGAAATACCAAATGAATCCAGGGATATAGTCCATGACAGTATTGAATCCATCTAATCCTGGGATATGTAAGGGCATCCATCCTCCCAAAAATACGGTAGCAGCAATCGCAGCTACAATAAAGAGATTCAAGTATTCAGCTAAATAGAAGAAACCGAATCCCATGCCACTATACTCGGTGTGGTATCCGGCAGTCAATTCACTTTCTGCTTCCGGTAAATCGAAAGGACCACGATTACACTCTGCATTACCTGCTATCAGATAGATGATGAAGGCAATGATGGCTGGGATGTGTCCTGTAAAAATGAACCAACCGTTGGATTGTCCGTTCACAAGTTCTGAGATTTGCATCGTGCCAGAAAGGACAACCATAGTCAAGATGGCTATGCCTGCAGAAAGTTCATAACTGATGATTTGTGCACCGCTTCGCATAGCACCGATGAGAGAGAATTTGTTATTCGAACTCCATCCTGCTAGCAGAATGCCTACGACTCCAATGCTTGAAGCTGCTAAAATAAAGAATATTCCTACGTTGAAGTCCAGAATTTCTAACCCTTTGTTTACGGGTAAACAGGCAAAGGTGAGGAACGAGGCCAGCAATATCATGTACGGAGCCAGATTGTAGAGCCATTTGTCAACGCCCTTCGGAGTAAAGATTTCCTTGGTTAACATCTTCAAGACGTCACATATAACCTGTATGCTACCCCAAGGGCCTACGCGATTAGGACCAAGGCGGCATTGGAATGCAGCACAAATTTTACGTTCCATATAGATGAGTATGATGGCAAGGATTGCATAAAGTAGGATAATTCCTATGCCTACTGCTACACACTCGGTGAAAATGGCCCAACTCTCAGGCATGAATGAGAGTAACCATTCGTGTATCCAGTTTGTTACAATACTAAAGTCTAACATAACTTCACTTACGATTTATCTGTCAATATCAGGTACAATATAGTCCAATGTGCCTCCGATGGCAATCAAATCGGCAATCTTGGCACCACGTGTCAGGTGATCTACAACAGCTACTAATGGAAGTCCTGTTGAACGGTAGTGTAGGCGATAGGGACTCTTGTCGCCACGACTCTCCAGATAGACTCCAAATTCACCACGGCTACTTTCTACAGCAGTGTACCAACTTCCTTCTGGTAAGCGGATAATGGGTTTCATCTTCTCTTGTATGTTACCTTCAGGAATATTGTCTATAAGCTGTTCTATGATGCAGAGACTCTGCTCTATTTCCTCTAAACGTACCATGTAACGGGCAAAACTGTCGCCTTCTTGGAATACGATTTCCTTGAAATTTACACGGTCGTAAGCCGCATAAGGAATACGTTTACGCACATCGCAAGCCCATCCACTGGCACGTCCTGTACCTCCTGTTGCTCCATAGGCAATGGCATTTTCGCGACTTAGTACACCTATTCCTTTCAGTCGGTTTTGCATGATGATGTTGCCCGTGAAAATGTCGTGATATTCTTGAATGTTCTTACGCAGGTAAGGAATGAGTTCCTTTACGCGCTTCACAAAATTAGGATGCAAATCTGCTTGCACACCACCAATGGTGTTATAATTGATGATGAGGCGTCCACCGCAAGTCTCTTCAAATATATCTAAAATCTTTTCGCGATCGCGGAATCCGTAAAGAAAGGCTGTGGTAGCCCCCATATCCTGACACAGACAGGCAAAGAATAGAATGTGTGAATCTATGCGTTGTAATTCATCCATGATTGTACGGATGACCTTTACACGATCACTCACCTCTACACCTAATGCTTGTTCTATGCACATACACAGCGCATGTCGGCTCTGCATGGCACCTAAATAGTCGAGTCGGTCAGTTAATGCTAATGTTTGTGGGTAAGTCAGACTCTCGTTCATCTTTTCGATGCCTCGGTGGATATAGCCACAATTCACGTCTATTTTGTTGATTTCTTCACCCACTAATGAGGCACGAAAACGCAAAACTCCATGAGTAGCAGGATGTTGAGGCCCGATATTGATTACATATTCCTCTTTCTCGAACAACTTGCGTGCTGTACGAGAAAGTGTTCCGTCTTCTTTTACCTTATATATATAAGTAAGATCGTTTACCTCCTCATTATTCATGCGTAAAGGATTCTCCTGTTCGGGATTGTTATCCTTACGGAATGGATAACCGACCCAATCTTCGCGTAAGAATAGGCGACGCATATCCGGGTGGTCAGTAAAGATAATTCCGTAGAAGTCGTATGCTTCACGTTCAGGTAATTCTGCACTTTTCCACAAATCGCTTACTGTAGGTAGATGAGGATGTTCTCGATCAAGAGTTGAAGTCTTGATGCATATCCGTTTCCCCGTGGAGGTGGACTCTAAATGGTAAACGACACCCAGGCCTCGGATAATTTCTGGAGTATCTGTTTCTGTAGCTTCTCCCCAGTCCATGCCCGTGAGACTGCGTAAGTAGTCCATGTGTTCTGTTTCTTTGAGTTGCTTCATTTTGGCATGCAACTCTGCAGGGGATATGTATAATGATTCTTGATTCATGCTTGTTCCTCCTTTCCTGCTTTCTTTGTCTTGTTTACTCCGCCGAAGAATTTTTCGACTTTTACTTTGCGTTGGAGTTGCATCATGCCATACAAGAAGGCTTCGGGTCTTGGTGGACATCCTGGAATATAGACATCTACGGGCAGTATTTGATCCACTCCTTGTACCACGTGGTACGATTTACGGAATGGGCCTCCGCTGACCGCACATCCACCTACTGCGATGACATATTTCGGATCGGCCATTTGATCGTACAGACGTCGTAATACGGGAGCCATCTTATGGGTAATAGTGCCACTTACTAAGATGACGTCTGCTTGTCGTGGACTGTTACGTGTAACTTCAAATCCGAAGCGGGCAATGTCATACCGAGCGGCACATACTGCCATAAATTCAATACCGCAACAACTTGTGGCAAAAGTCAATGGCCACAGAGAATTGCTTCGTCCCCAGTTAATGAGGTCGTCCAACACACCTACCACCACGTTGGTGCCTCCTTCATTCAACTGTTTCACCAGTTCTTCCAGAGTTTCGTTGTCCTTGAACTCCTCATAAGGAATAGATTTGATTGTAGGCTTTTTGGTTATTTCCATTTTAACGCTCCTTTCCTCCAGGCGTATGCAAGACCCAGAATTAAAATGAATAGGAAGAACAAAATGCCCAACAGACCTCCAATTCCCAAATCGCGTGTTACCACAGCCCAAGGGAAAAGGAATACAGTCTCTACCTCAAACATAAGAAAGAGGATGGACAACAAGTAGTAACCCACGCGGAACTTCATCCACGAACCTCCACGGGTGGGGATACCACACTCATAAGACTCGAATTTCTGCTCGTTGAATGAACGGGGAGATATGAGTCTCGACAGTATCACCACAATGGCTACGAAAGCAATAGCCGTCAGAACGACGGTTACAAGCATTGTAAAGTTCATATATCCAATGTATTATAAAATATTCTAATTAGGATGGGGTGAGGTAAATGCTCTATAATGAATGTTGGCCGTGAAAAAATGGTTTCACGGCTAATGTTTCGGGTGAGAAAAATGTTTTAGGCTAAATAATTAGATGGTGTAGCTTGATGAATACACTATTCCCATTATTGGAACAGTATGTATGGGATAACAGCTTGTCGGGTTGATTTAATGGAAAAGAGTGGGAGGGATGTGTCGAAATGTTACCAGTTGTGTTTTCCGGCCATTTGGTTGAGTAATTTATGACGCAAATAGATTGCAAAATACACCATATATGCGTATCGGTATATTCTCTATCCGTATTCAATGGTAACTGATGTTGTACACGTTCTCCCTGTTGGAAAAGACTTTCTGTCGAAACGTTATCCGATAAATCTGTCCACGGATGTGCGGCATTACACACAAGTGGACATAGAACTGTGACTAACAATATGATAAAACCTTTCTTCATTGAATCCTTTGTTAGGAGTTGCAAAGGTACAACATTTCTTTAGAATGAAGTAGGGAAGGGGTGACTTTTTTCCCTTTTTTGTTCATTCTTTGTTGTTACTTGTTGTCTGGATTGTATTCCTGTAGCGGAAGTTCTCCTTTGAGAGCACCGAGGGCATTGGCTGCGAGAGCACCCATTTCGTCTTCACCGGGCATGAGAATGACAGGGGCAAGGTATTCTACTTGTTGCTTGAGTAGAGCAGAACAATAGGGACTGTGCATGATTCCTCCTGTGAGGATGATGGCATCAGTTTTGCCCATTAAGGCTACGTGCATGGCACCGATATGTTTGGCTACATTATAAATCATTGCGTCTAATACCAATTTGTCCGGTTCTATGCCTTGTTCTGCATTGGCAGCAATGGAAATCATGTCATTGTTCCCGAGATGAGCTACCAAACCGCCTTGTCCGCAAAGCAGTTTCTTCACTTGGCGTTCGTCGTATTTCCCACTGAAACAGAGCTCTACCAATTGGTTGGCGGGTACGGTTCCTGCTCGTTCGGGAGTAAAGGGACCATCGCCATTCAAGGCATTGTTTGTATCGATGACCTTTCCTTGACGGTGTGCACTTACAGAGATTCCACCCCCCAAGTGGGCGATAACAAAGTTCATTTCACGATAACGTTTGCCGATAGACTTGGCATAACGTCGTGCTACGGCTTTGGTGTTGAGCGCGTGGAAGATTGAAATTCTCTGAATTTCAGGGATACCTGTCAGTCGGGCTTCGGGTTTCAGTTCGTCCACAACTTCTGGATCGGCAATAAAGGACGGACAATGGCAAAGAACTGCAATGTCCTCTGCGATGAGTGCTCCCAAGTTACAAGCATGTTCATGTTCGCTATGTAACAAATCGTGTTTCATCTGTGAATTGATGCTATATACACCACCAGGGGTTGGACGTAACAGACCTCCGCGGGCAATAACGGCATCAAATTGTATCTCTATACCCGCCTTTTTGAGTAATTCAATAATAAACTCGCGACGGTATTCATACTGTTCATTTACGTGATGGAACGGGGCCAAGTCGTGGGCAGGGTGGTGTGCTCCGGTCATCCAAGTGCAAACATTGTCTTCATATACGGCTAGCTTGGTAGATGTAGAGCCGGGGTTGATAACGAGAATTCGCATATATAGGTTGTTTTTAGTAATTTGGGCGCTTTGTTGGTGTTCGAGATTATTCTCCAGCCATTGTACAGGCTAATACGAGACTGTAGTATTTTGAATCGTCTGAGTCGGCTCGTGAGGGAAGTACTACAGGGGCAGTAGTTCCCGTCAGCATACCTGCCATGCAGGCTTGGCCGAAGAGTGAAATAGCCTTGTAGAAGGTGTTGCTTGATTCGATGTTGGGAAAGATCAGCAAATCAGCATTGCCTACGACACAGGATTCTATGCCTTTCACTTGTCCGCTATGAGGGTCGCAAGCGGTTTTGGCATCCATGGGACCATCTATTTGTACTTGGCCATACAAACCTTTTCGCGCGCGTTCCTTTAATATAACGTAACCCAACGTATGGGGGAATTTGCCGTTAATCTTTTCTGTGCAATGGATAAGAGCTACACGGGGTTCTTCAATACTTAAACGTCGGCAGACTTCTAAATCATACTCCAACATGGCTTCGAAATGCGACACACGTGGACGCGGCACTACGGCAGCATCAGAGAAGAGTAGTAGCTTGTGGTACATGGGTAGCTGGGCAACCGTCACATGACTCAGTACACGACCAGCAGGCAATAGGCCTTGCTCCTTGTTTAAAACAGCACGTAACAGTACATCGGTATTCAGTGTGCCCTTCATAAGTACATTCGCATGACCCTCGTGTACCAATGCAACGGCCTTGCGGGCTGCATCTATGGTGTCTTCTGCTGAATGTAGGGTCACACGGTCGGGGAATTGTGCCTGTAATTCTTCGGCCCCGTTTCGGTATGCATCTTCTACAACCAGGTCGAAGTCAGCTATTCCTTCTTGCAAACTACGTTGGATAACATGGCGCGTATGTCCGTCGTTCGGACAAGCCACAGCAATACGTCTGCGCGTTTGTTGGCTGTGCAGACGTGTAATCAGTTGGTCAAATGTCAGACTCATCTGTTGTTGGATTCTTCCTTAGTGATTTAATAGAGTGCAAAGGTCGGTATTTTTTCTGAATATCCCATGCTTTTGTATGACAACATCTATATCTTTTAACACTCCGAAGCCTAATAGTTTGGTCATGTGTCATAAATAGGAGTTAAAACAACTTGGGTGATTCATCTTGTTCGTGCCCATTGCATCACGTTTGAAGGAGGCTGACCGAGGTCGAGTTGATGTTTCATGAAGTCCATGTAGGGGGCACAATGGGCAAAGAAACGTTGATAACCTTTGCAGAGGTAGTTGAGTCCTGGTTCACCTTCTGTCGTGTAGCAGAATCGGTTGCGAGGACACTCTCCATGGCAGGCAAATTTCCAAGGGCATTGTAGGCATTGGTTGGGAAGTGAAGTGCTCTTGGCTTGTCCGAAACGCATCTGTTGTGGGGCGTAAAGCATCTCTACGAGTGTATGTGTATGAATGTTTCCGAGACGATATTCAGGAAAGACAAAGTGGTCACAACTATAGATATCGCCGTTGGTTTCCATTATAGCCGCATGCCCACAGGTTGGGCTGAGGGCACAAATACCAGGGGCTTCGCCAACCCAATTGGCCAAAGTGGCGTCAAATAGTTGGATGAAAGTACTTCCCACATCCATTCGCACCCATTCGTCGAACAGAGTGCAGAGAAGTCGTCCCCAACCTTCGGGAGTGATGCTTTGGGGGGTAAGGGGTAAAGGTCCTGTTTGTGCGGCATGGGCCAGTGTTCGGCCATCAGGATGGAGAAAAGTTCGTTCTACAACAGGGGTGAATTGTAGATAGTGGCATCCTATCTGTTTGAAGAAGTGATAGAAATCCAATGGAAATTGGGCCGTGAGGTTGGTTGCTACAGCCAGTGCGTTCCATTCTACTCCGTGTTTCTCAAGTAGTTCGATGCCATGCATCACTTGGGTATGGGTGGCGCGTCCGTGGTGGTCGCGACGATAGGCATCGTGCATCCATTCCGGTCCGTCGATGGAGATACCGATGAGCCAACCGTTATCACGGAAAAAGCGACACCATTCATCATTGAGTAGTGTACCATTGGTTTGCAGGCAATTGTCGATGTGGTGACCGTGTGAGTGGATACGTTGCAACTTCATTGCCCTTTGATAGAAACTTATAGGGCGGAGCAACGGTTCCCCTCCGTGCCAAGTAAAAAGTACTTGGGGGATGGTCTGTGCTTCGATGTATAGCTGTATGAAACGTTCCAATAATTCGTCCGACAAGATAGCGGAGTCATTATTGGAAAGCAACTTTTTTTCCGAGTAGTAGCAATAATCACAGCCAAGGTTACACCGTGCACCGGCGGGTTTTAGCATTACGTAGAGGGGACTGCCGAAAGGATTCATTGTACGTGTATTAGTCGGGCCAGTTGGGTGAGGGTACACGGCCTGCTTTCATTTCGCGGTCAAACTGTTCTACCAATTCTGGATATTTTTTGGCCAGATTGTTGCTTTCGCTCATATCCTTACGGATGTTGTAGAGTTCCAATGGGGCATCGCGTTTCACGGTTACGACCTTCCAATCTCCTCTTCGTGCAGCTCGTTGTTTGCCGGGAAATTCCCAATAGAGTAGTCTTTCGTCAGTCTCGGGCATCTCTTCTCCAAGAATGAGAGGTAGGATGTTCATGCCGTTGCGGCGTGTAGGCAAGTGTTCTTCAGCTTGGGCGGCAGCGGCCAAAGTTGGCATCACATCAGGGAAATAGATGAGATTGTCCAATTTTTGTACAGGTACGGTTCCTGGTTGATTTACGATGAAAGGTACTCGGATACCTCCTTCGTAGAGTTGGCCCTTCATGCCGCGCAGTTCACCTTTGCAGCCCAGTACTTCGATAGGAGCTTGTTTGGCAGCTCCATTGTCTGAAGCAAAGAATATGAGGGTGTTCTCTCTCAGTCCCAATTGTTCCAATTGGTCTATTAATCGGCCGATGGCACGATCCATATGGGTGATGAGGCTGGCATAGCGTTTGGTCGTCATGTCCCATTGCTCGTCATCATACCAGGTGGTTTCTTCTATGTTATAAGGTTCGTGGGGTGCGTCGTATGCCAAGTAAAGGAAGAAAGGGTTTTCCTTGTTTCTTTGTATAAACTGGATGGCATCTTCAGTCGAAATGTCCGTGTTGTGTCGGATGCGTTGGTCGTTGGAATTGGCCTCAATGTTGGTTAGTTCATAGTTGTTGAATCGCCAATAAGGATAATAGTACGGGTCGTTGGATTGTGCTGTACTGATGAGCCATCCGTAGAATTCGTGAAAACCACGGTTTAGTGGGGTTGCTCCAGGATTGAAACCGTCCAAGTGCCATTTGTTTACCAGGCAGGTTCGGTATCCTGCTGCACTCAGTACGGTAGCCAGGGTGGTATCCGTGGGTAACAGGTGCATGCGTCGGATGACGTTTGTTCCCTTCAGACCTTGTAATCCTCCTTTGATGGCAAAATTGTCACGTATGGTAGTATTGCCCGTATTGCGTCCCGTCATCAAAGCGCAACGTGAGGGGGAACTGATTCCCGAACCTGCATAGGCTTGGGTAAAACTGGTACCTGTAGCGGCCAGTCTGTCTATGTTCGGTGTTTCGATATATTTGTTTCCATAGCATGCCAAGTCGCAATATCCCATATCATCGGCCAGAATGAAGATGATGTTCGGTCGTTCTTCATTCTCAGTCTTTTGGGACTCTTGAGCTTCAGCCTTTATTTGGGGGAGAGTGGCAAATCCTATGGCACAAAAACCTTTCAGTAAGTGATTGGTGGTCATACGTATATGATTGTGAAATTATATAGTTGTTTTTTTATAGTATGGCTTTTCCGTCTTCTGCTTCAATGGTCAGCCCTTCTGTTTCCCATTCTTGCACATGCTCGATGCGTCCAGCCTTTTTGCCTTGTATTTTCACCTGGTCAAAAGTGAATCCGATGAGCGGACTCTGTTCAATACCGATAGCTTGGATGCAACTACTGGCATCTGTGGCATTGACGCGCTTCATGTGTATGTTGCGGAAAATGGGAGTTCCCTTTTCTAAACTGACGGGAAGTAGCATCGTCTTCCAATGGCTCGGGATTGTTTCCGGGTCATATCCTTCGGGCAGAAGGCTTGTGCTATAGGCTGGATTCCAATTGAGATCTACGACAAATGGTAACTTCACTCCGCTCATTTCGATGTCATACAGATGGATGTCCTCTATGGCTCCGCCTCGTTGGCAAGTGCTCTTGAAACGTATTCCACAGGTGGTTTCCACTCCCTTCATGCGGTATGCTACAATATGGCGTATTCCCCCAGAGGTTTCACTGCCACAGGTGAACATTCCTCCACCATGCCCAGCCTCACAATCGCGTATGACTACATATTGACACGGACGGTTTACTCGCAGACCGTCGGCATCTCGTCCGGCTTTCAGACAGAAATTGTCATCATTGCAGTTGATGAGCGAATTTTGAACCAGAATGTACTCAGAGGAGTCAATGTCAATGCCGTCAGTACTGGGTCCATGTCCTTCGATGTTGTTGCTGATGATGATGTTGTCCACTGTTACGTGATGGCTATAAAGGATATGCAGGCTCCAGAATCCCGGTTGGTAGAGCACAATATCGCGTACTGTCACCTGTTCACTGTCGCAGATGAGTATGCCTCGCGGACGTTCGCAATCGTAGTCCACAATCCAACGGAGGCCTCTGGGAGTATAATCCTTGCGCATCTCCCAATATTTGTCCCAAAATACTTTCCCTTTACCATGGATGATGCCGTCTCCAGTAATGGCTGCATTCTTTTTGCCGATGATGTTCACCAATGCTGCTGGCCACTCCATCTCAATACCTGCCACACGGGTAGGAATCTTTTGATAGTCTCGAATATCTTGTGAACCGATGAGCGTAGTACCTTTCGGGATACATAGGTTTACGTTGTTTCCCAAGAAGATGCTTCCTGTTAAGTAGATACCAGGTTCGAAGGTAACGATACCCCCGCCGGCGGCTTCTGCTTCGTCAATGGCACGCTGTATCTGCTCGGTACATAAGGTTACAGCGTCTCCTATGGCACCGTAATCGGCTACATTATAGATTCGTTCACTTGTTGGAAATAGTTTGGCTCCCACCTCTTTCATCCAAGGGAAATTGGGTACTTTGTCATTCGGTACAGTCGTACATCCGGTCAATGTAAATGCCAACATTACGACCCATAGGAAAGTTTTCTTCATGATAGTTGTTTTTAATGAATAGATATGCTCCATAGTCAACGGAGCTTCGTCTGCAAAAATAACGATTTCTTCCTTGATGGCCAAACTTTGTCAGGATTAATTCTGTCCCATTCTGAAAACTTTCTTTTCCTATTTGTATTCTCTATCCCAATAATCTTCCCTACGTAGGAGAACTTTCTCCCCTGTCAGGAAAAACAATTTTCCCTGTAGCTAAAAAATCTCCCTCTCTCATATCGACCATTCTCGTGTGCGCGTATATATATAATAAGGTGTACGTTTCCCTTTCTATCTCCCCCTTCCTTTCCTTATGTTTCAGTTTTTATGTTTTAAAACATATTTTTAGAGGTTCATTATCAGCATATTCTGAACAAAAATGCATTTTTTTTATAAAAATAATCGGGAAAAGTTTTTGTGATTCAGAAAATAGCAGTAATTTTGCATCCGCTTTCGA
>JAZRMW010000005.1:0-68797 GCA_045647865.1 Phocaeicola sp. | reverse complement strand
CCTCGAGTGTCTGGGGCACAAACGAGGGACAAAATTGATTTTTTGCACTTTACTTACTCTAATTGTAAAACTAACCTATATAATTGTTATTCAACGAGTTAATAGGTGGTTTGAACTTAAACTATCGATTTGTATTAAATTTGATAATATATTGATTATCAATGCATTAGCTAATTACTATTTTCCGATGCAGAAGTGTTTAAAGATATTTTGAAGCACAGAATCACTTGAGACCTCACCTACAATATCGGAAAGATTATGGATACACTCACGGAGATCTTGCGAGACGAAATCACCAGAAAGTTGCATAACAAGACCATCTTGCACTCGATGGATGGAGTCAAGGGCATGGGTGAGAGCTTCGTAGTGGCGGATATTAGTCACAATCACATCGTTTTGCGAAATCTCTGGGAGAGCAACTGTTTCTATCAGGAGGGTTTCCAACTCATCCAATCCCATGCGTTCCTTGGCAGAAAGGAATAGTTTGGGGGCATCTACATTCTCGAATGTGTGAGTCATTTCGGCGCGTCTCTCCGGACTTATCTTGTCACATTTGTTGAAGAGTACAATAAGATTCTTTCCTTCGCAATAGGGCAGGATTTCACCTTTTAGACTTTCCCAATCGACCTCGCTATCCGAATCAATCATCCAAAGCACAATATCAGCCTGACTCATCTTCTGGAAAGTGCGCTCAATGCCAATACTTTCCACCACATCGGTAGTCTGACGAATACCAGCGGTATCAATGAAACGGAACGTAACACCACGCAAGTTGATGGTATCTTCTATAACATCTCGGGTAGTTCCATGGATATCGCTCACGATAGCTTTTTCTTCGTTCAGCAGGGCATTAAGGAGGGTGGATTTTCCTGCATTTGTTTCGCCAATGATTGCTACGGGTACTCCATTTTTCAATGCATTACCTACGCTGAAAGAGTTGACCAAACGAGCGATGACGCGTTCGATTTCAGCAGCTATCTGCGAGAGTTCGGTGCGATCGGCAAACTCCAATTCTTCGTGGTCGCTGAAATCAAGTTCCAACTCCATCAGCGAAGTGAGATGAAGCAACTTGTCGCGCAAGATGGAGAGTTCGCGACTGAATCCACCACGCATCTGATTCATGGCCAAACGATGGGTCGCTGCCGATGAGGAAGCTATCACATCGGCCACGGCTTCGGCTTGGCTCAGGTCCATTTTTCCATTAAGGAAAGCACGCTGGGTATATTCGCCCGGCTCAGCAAGGCGACACCCTTCTCCTATCAGTAACTGAAGTACACGCTGGAGAATGTAGGATGAACCGTGACAGGATATCTCTACCGACTCCTCGCCCGTATAAGAGTGAGGAGCACGAAAGAGAGAAACCAATACCTCATCGATAATTTCTTCTTCGTTGGAAAAAATTTTCCCGAAGGTTAGGGAAAAATTCCGGCGTTCTTTTAAAGGTTTCCCGCTGATGGGAGTAAAGATGCGAGATACTACCTCAATGGCTATCGGGCCACTGACGCGTATCACTCCAATGGCTCCGCCTTGAGCGGTAGATATGGCACAAATGGTATCGTTCTGTATCATACAATCACTGATAAATTCAGATGCAAAGATACACAATAGCTGCACAAAGTACAAGATTTTGTTTTTTTATCGATGAGAATTTGCATTTATTTCAATAAATAGTTACCTTTGCTCATCAAATAATATATAATCACCTTTAAACAGAATCTCAATTATGACTATAGCCATAGATTTTGACGGAACTATCGTTGAACACCGTTACCCTGAAATAGGCCCTGAAATACCTTTTGCCATTGATACTCTGAAGATGCTCATCAACGACCGCCACCGTCTGATTCTTTGGAGTGTGCGAGAAGGAGTCCTGCTTGAAGAGGCAGTCGAATATTGCCGCAAGCGGGGTGTAGAATTCTATGCCGTAAACAAGGACTATCCAGAGGAAAAGACCACCGATCGTAACTTTTCACGTAAACTTAAAGTTGATATGTTCATTGACGACCGAAACCTTGGAGGTATCCCCGATTGGGGTACTATCTACCGCATGATCAAAGAGAAAAAATCATATGCAGACATCGTCAAAGAAGAGATGGCTGAGCAAAGTGAAGATTACTACAAGCCGAAAAGGAAATGGTGGCAATTAGGATAAGAAAATAAAATATCAAAGTAAACAAAATAGGTGGTATATCAATCAAGATTGCATACCCCTATTTTTTATTATTGGTATCCGATAAAACTTTTTATAGAAATAACAATTAGGGCTGATTCCATTTGCCGGATTCAGCCCTTTTGGGTTATTTTGTTTTTACCATAAACATTGATAACCATGGGCAAAAGTACACATTTTATCGGACAGCCATTGTATTCTCAAGTATTAAAGTTGCTTACAGGTCAAAAATTCTTCAAATCAGCGCGGATCTGGGAGGAGAACGCTACACAAAACGCTTTAATGTGTGGATTCACTTGACAGTAAAGCTCTATGCCGTAATCAAGCGCTTTGATTCTCTTCGTGAGATTACGACATCCTTATTGGCAGACACCCATAAGCTGACATATATAGGAATAACATTCAAAATCGGTCGCAGTACGCTTGCCGATGCCAACAGACGTTGTCCGGAAGCCATATTTGAAGCCGTATATTACGATTTGTAGCCCGATACAGGCATGAACTTATATCAGACAGCCGCAGCCACAAGCACCCAAATGGATGGACAGGCTCCAAATCATAGATTCGACAACCATAACCTTGTTTTCCAATCTCATATTCAAAGGCGTAGGACGGTATCCTAAGAGCGGCAAGAAAAAAGGGGCATAAAGGTGCATACTATCATTCATACCAACGAAGGACTCCCGTCTGACATCAAATTCACATCGGCCGCCACAAACGACTCTTTCATGCTCAAACCGTCATATATAAACAAGAGAGACGTCATTGAAATGGACAGGGCTTATATTGACTATGAGAAGTTTGAAGAGCTTACCCAAAAAGGAGTTATATACGTCACAAAAATGAATAAGTCGCTGACCGACTTAATAACAAACAATACAATGTACCAAAATCCGGACGGCCTTATGGAGGTCAAGACACTGGATGTGTTATTCACAAAGAAAATCAGCAAAGAGCAGACGATTATCCATCGTGCACGGATAATAACATACGTTGACACACGAAAACAAAAACTTAGATCATTGCTCACCAATGACATGGACTCTGATCCTGACGATATCATTGCCATTTATCGCCAACGGTGGGAGATTGAACTGCTCTTCAAACCAATCAAGCAGAACTTCCCATTGAAATACTTCTATAGAGAAAGTGCCAATACCATTAAGATTCAAATATGGGTTACATTGATTGTGAACTTACTGTTAATGATGATGCAGAAACGGTTGGAACATCCTTGAAACTTCTCAGAATTGGCTACAATGATCAGAATTGCACTAATGTATTATGTGGATTCTACAGCTTGTTCAATAAATCTGAAAAAACTGGGAATACATAGTGGTTTTGGATGAAATTCCACCGCCACAACTGACTCTTTCCTGAAAAAGGGGGCTTACAATATAAGAAATGAAATCTCAACCGCATAAATTCAGCGGTTGAGACCACTTTTTATACTCTTTTCAGTTCTTATCGGACACCAATAAAAAGTTTATTGAAAGAACAGACGTTCACCCCATTATAAACTTTTATATTCAGAAAAAAAAGAGTTGCATCTTTCGATACAACTCTTTTTTAATTCTTTATGAAACACCTTACGGTATTCATTCTTACTTCTTACGAGCGTTACCGTAGCGGCTCATGAACTTATCAACGCGACCAGCGGTGTCAACCAACTTAGACTTACCAGTAAAGAAGGGATGTGAACTGCTTGAGATTTCGACTTTCACTACAGGATAAGTTTCGCCTTCGAACTCTACTGTTTCAGTAGTCTTGCAAGTTGAACGAGTCAGGAACATGTCACCGTTAGACATATCTTTGAATACTACGGGACGATAGTTTTCAGGATGAAGACCTTTTTTCATTGCTATATTTTCTTATTTAATTATTATATACTTTGTTTATTGCTGGTAACAATAACGTGTAATGGTCTATTAATTCAGGGCGCAAAGGTACTGCTTTTATTTATAACAGACAAATTTTTTATCAAAAAAGTCAGGTTTTCATGTCGATAGTTTTGTAAATCCACAACGCTACACTATCTTTGCGTCTCGAATGACATTGAAAATCATAAATCATAAATCAAAATTCATAAATCAAACACGTATGACAGAAAAAATCAGAAAAACATTGAGAGACTCCAAAGCGGCACGCTGGACCGCTCTCGTAATCGTGTCGTTCACGATGATGATGGCCTACTTCTTTACAGATGTAATGGGACCATTGGAAGCCCCCCTTACCACAAAAGGCAAATTGGTATATTTCGAAGATGGAACCTATATGGCTGCTGACTCGCTGATGAAGATTACCCCTATCGCCAACGAAGATGAAATTGCTGTAGGCAACACCTATACGGCAACATTGCAGAACGAAGAGGGAATAACAGAAAGCAAAGAGATGACTGTATCATCAACTATTGACGGCCTTGGTTGGTCCAATAGCGACTACGGCATATTCTCTGGCGCATACGGATACATCAACGTATTCCTCTTCATGCTTTTCTTCGGTGGACTTATCCTTGACAAAATGGGGGTACGCTTCACTGGAATCATGAGTACAGGTCTCATGTTCATTGGTGCAGCAATCAAATGGTATGCTGTTGACAACGGTTTCGCCGGCGAACTGTTTGGTCTGCCGACACAGGTGGTTGTAGCTTGCCTTGGCTTTGCCATATACGGTATGGGGGCCGAGATTGCAGGTATCACAGTGACAAAAGTCATTGCCAAATGGTTTGTTGGTCACGAAATGGCACTTGCCATGGGATTGCAAGTCGCGCTCGCACGTGTCGGTACAGCATGTGCACTGTTCTTTGCCTTGCCAATAGCACAGAGCGCAGGCTCAGTTTCTACACCAGTCATGTTTGGGGCATCAGCACTCTGCATCGGTCTATTGTCATACATTGTCTATTGCGTAATGGACAAGAAACTTGACAAATCAATTGCCGATGAGGATACGGCAGTTGAGGGAGAAGAACAATTCAAGTTCAGCGATTTGAAAGTTATCTTCTGCAACCAAGGATTTTGGCTCATCACCTTCCTTTGCCTCATATTCTATGCTGCAGTGTTCCCATTCCTTAAATTCGCTACAAACTTGATGATTATCAAATATGGTGTAAACCCCAATATCGCAGGTATGATACCCGGTCTGTTACCTTTCGGCACCATGTTGCTCACTCCTCTATTCGGTTCACTTTACGACAAGATCGGTAAGGGTGCCACACTCATGATTATCGGGTCTGTATTGCTTACGATTGTACATATCCTCTTTGCCATGCCATTGCTGAATGTATGGTGGTTTGCTGTGATAATCATGGTACTGCTGGGCATTGCATTTTCACTCGTTCCATCAGCCATGTGGCCATCAGTTCCAAAGATTATCCCTATGAAACAGCTGGGTTCAGCATACGCCATCATATTCTACATTCAGAATATTGGTTTGTCAATGGTCCCCGTACTCATTGGTAATGCCATAGCAGCAAATACAAATAATGGTACGACCGACTACACGATTCCCATGTCAATCTTTGCACTATTTGGTGCCATAGCAGTTGTTATTGCCGTATTACTCAAGATTACTGACAAGAAAAAAGGGTATGGGCTTGAGGAAGCCAATATCAAATAAAACATTTTGCAAAGATAAATTATTTTTTTCAAGAAAAATGTTCGAATTTCAATAAATTTATCATATCTTTGTCAGCGAAATCAAAATTTATTAACCATATAAAACAAAATTGGTATGAAAAAGTTTAAAGTTAGTGCCATGTGCGCAGTGTTGTGTGGAAGTATGATGTTCTCATCTTGTATCGGTTCTTTCGCTTTGTTCAACAAAGTAAAAGACTGGAACGAAAGTCTGACTGACAATAAGTTTGTGAACGAACTCATTTATCTGGCTATGTGGGTTGTGCCCGTATATGAAATCAGCTTCTTTGTGGACAACGTATTGCTGAACACTATCGAATTCTGGACAGGAAACAATCCTGTAGCGAATGCAGGTGACGTAAAGACCGTAAAAGGTGAAAAGGGAGAATATTTGGTAAAGACCAATGCAGACGGTTATACTATCACCAATGAAGCAGGCCAAGAGATGACATTGAAGTTTGATGCTGAAGCCCAGAGTTGGAATGTAATGAACGGTAACGAAGCTATTGAGTTGATGACTATCAACAACGACGGAACCGTAAACATGAACTTACAGAATGGAACTTACATGCAAGTAACAATGGACGCTGCCGGCATGATGGCTGCCCGTCAAGCGGCTTCAACTCAAACTTGCGGCTTTGCAATGAGATAATAGAACATCAAGATAAAAAAAAGAAGGAGTGTGTCCAGGGACATACTCCTTCTTTTTTTAGATACGGATTACACGAAAAGATGAATGAAAACTTTTCCATGAAACCAATAGACGAATCTTGAGCAATCAAAAGACTTGCATCTAAAACAATCTCTACTTCCGTGTTAAATGCAAAAAACGGGTAACAGAACGTAACAGACTACGGTCCTTATTATCAATAAATGCATCAAGGATACGGCAAAGTCCTGCAGACTCATCGGGAATGATATCATAGTCGGCAATTGCCGCAGGTATAAGACAAGTATGTCCCTCGGTCAGAAGTATCTCATCTCCAGTTTCGCGCACACGAATACGACAACGCCCCTGCATACACATAGAGATAATGAAAGAATCATACTTCACTAAATCACGATGAATAGGACGTTCTACTTCATTGATACGTACCGTAAAATAAGGAGTATCCACTATCAAGCTAGCACCATTTTCACGAGGAGCATAAAGGGTACGGTATTCCTTCTCCACAGAATAATCAAGAGCTTGCGCAGCCAATTCTGTATGTAATTCACGAGGTTTTCCGTCCATACCCGGACGATTATAGTCAAAAATACGGTAAGTGACATCACTACTCTGTTGCACTTCAGCCAACAAAATACCACCACAAATAGCATGCACCCGACCTGCTGGCAAATAGAACACATCACCGGGCTTCACATCATGACGAGCAAGTACTTCGGTGATGGAACCATCTTCTACCCGACGCTTGTATTCATATGGCGTTATTTTTTCACTAAAACCAGCATACAAATAGGAGCCAGGTTTGACATCTATGACATACCACATCTCTGTTTTCCCCATTTTGTCATGCTCACGCAGAGCCATAGCATCATCTGGATGAACTTGGATACTCAAATCCTTCTCGGCATCAATAAACTTGACCAGCAATGGCAATTTGTTTTCATACTGTTCGGCAACCCGTACGCCTAAAATCTCTTGAGGAAACTCACTGATAATATCAATAAGCGAACGACCCGCAAAGATTCCATTGGCTACGACACTGACACTGGAGGGAACTACACTAACTTCCCATGATTCACCAACAGGTTCATCATCAGCCAGCATTCCTTTCCAAGGTTTCAAACCATGTCCTCCCCAAACGACGGAGTGCAGATTGGGTTGAAACAACATCGGATACAATTGAGACATAATTTCTCTCTTCTTTAAAAAATGCAACTTTTATAGGTGAGCAAACACTCATTCGGGGACAAAGATATAGCATTTATTGAAAAGCGACAATCTTTTTATCATAAAAAAAAGGATGTGTCACATGACACACCCTTTTTATATATACTCAATAAGAAATATTAAGCCAACTTATTGTCTGAACCGAGTACGTTGATGATCTTGTGCTTGTACATCTTCTCCATATTTGAACGAGCAGGACCGAGATACTTGCGAGGATCAAATTCAGCAGGTTTCTCTGCCAATACCTGACGAACAGCAGCAGTCATAGCCAAACGAGAGTCTGAGTCAATGTTGATCTTGCAAACTGCACTCTTTGCAGCCTTACGAAGTTCTTCTTCGGGAATACCGATAGCAGCCTTCAAAGCACCACCAAATTTATTGATAGTCTCTACTTCTTCCTGAGGAACTGAAGATGAACCGTGGAGAACGATGGGGAATCCGGGCAACTTCTCCATTACACCATCCAATACATCGAATGCCAAGGGAGGAGGAACCATACGACCTGTAGCAGGATCAAGAGTGCACTGCTCGGGAGTGAACTTGTAAGCACCGTGAGAAGTACCGATAGAGATAGCCAAAGAGTCGCAACCTGTGCGAGTAGCAAAATCAATTACTTCTTCAGGGTTGGTGTATGTGTGGTGGTCTGAAGAAACTTCATCCTCAACACCGGCCAATACGCCCAACTCACCCTCTACAGTCACATCGAACTGATGAGCATATTCAACAACCTTCTTGGTCAAAGCCACGTTCTCTTCGTAAGGAAGGTGTGAACCGTCAATCATCACTGAAGAGAAACCAGAATCGATACAGCTCTTGCAAGTTTCGAAAGAATCACCGTGGTCGAGGTGAAGTACGATTTCAGGCTTTTCGCAACCAAGTTCCTTAGCATATTCTACTGCACCCTGAGCCATGTAACGGAGCAATGTTCCGTTAGCATAGTCGCGAGCACCACGAGAAACCTGAAGGATAACAGGAGACTTAGTTTCTACGGCAGCCTTGATGATAGCCTGCATCTGCTCCATGTTGTTGAAGTTGAAAGCGGGGATAGCATATCCACCCTTGATGGCACGTGCGAACATCTCTTTGGTGTTCACAAGACCCAATTCTTTGTAATTTACCATTGTTCTTATTTAATTATAGTTAGTAAATATTCGATTTTCCAGTGCAAAATTACGCAATAAAGTCATAATAGGCGAAAAGCATGAATGTTTTTTTTCACATTTCACAAACAAAGTCCAGGGTTTTCATCCTATCTAATAAATACATAGAGAGATTGCTATCTCCATGTAGCAATAAATCAGAAGTTATAAGGATAAAAAAATGAAGGATTATTCATGAAGGAAAAATGCTTGTATTTATTTTTTTTCTTCCAAAAAGAGCTTATTTTAAAAGTTTTTTGTTCCTTTGCAACATGGATAAAAGAAGAAGCCTGACATACCTCGTTGCATTCATTTTGACAACCGCGATATCCGGTTGGCTATGTTCGTGTGAGCGACTTGAAATTCCCTCAATAACAGAAGAAAACACGGACACGGAAGAACCGGATACACCTCTCCCCGAAATCGGTGGCGAAGAAGAAGCGACAAGAAATGGCTCACGTGAACACCCCTACACCGTAGCGGATGTACAGGAATTAGGAAAAACATACGATATTATGGATGCTTGGGTAGAAGGATATATCGTCGGATGGGTGAACGGTACAGCTTATCCTTCCGGAGCACGTTTTAGCTCTGAATCAGCGAACAGTACCAATATTCTTTTGGCTGATTCCATCCTTGAGAATGACCCTGCTCATTGTATCCCTGTACAACTCCCCGCAACGGTAGTCAGAAAAGAGCTAAATCTACAGGACAATCCTCATAACCGGCGTAGGCACATCAAGTTGAAAGGAGATATTACCACCTATTTCAAAGTCATCGGATTAAAAAAGACCAGTGTATTTGAATGGTTAGGCACGTCAGCCATGGAAGACGAAAAATTAGCATTGTCCGTAGTTGAATTCAACGAAGATTTCTCTTCGTACCAACCTGGCACACCTCTTGATACCGCAAATACAAAAAAATGGCATTCAACCTCTACTTCCTATACAACCCAATGGCATGTAGGAAGTTATCCCAATGAAAGATTTGCCACTATTTGTCATACTGACACATTTACCAATCACCGATTTGATTATTGGTTAATAACCCAACCCATCAATCTCAACAAAATCAAGAAGGCTGTACTTACATTTGAATCCATGTATGAAAATTGGGATGGTAGCAGCGAACTTTCCCTTCTCATTTTGGAAGAGAAAGAATATAATCCTGAAAAAATTCTCACCTACCTTCAAACTCCGATAGCTTGTCCGGACTTAATTTCTGAAGGGCAATGGCTTCCTTCCGGTGAAATTACCTTCGAATCGTATTCTGGAGTCATCTATCTGGCATTCAGATACAGAGGGGTCTATAAAGACAAACGTTGTACATCCTTTTCTTTAGACAATATCAAACTACAAGAAAAAGACGAATAACAACTCCTTCATCACGCAATACCGACTAATTCTATCTCAAATATCAGAGTCGAATGTTTGGGAATTCCAGCAGTTGAAACAGTTCCATAGCCAAGAGTAGCCGGCACATAAATACGCCACTTATCCCCTACTCTCATACGGGTTAGTGCAATCTTCCACCCATCAATCAAATCGTTCAAACGGAATGCATCAGGATACCCCTGAGCCGTGTTATCATCAAACACCTTACCATTGATGAGCATACCCTTGTAATACACCGAAACGATGTTGCTCAATGTTGGTGAAGCCCCCTTCCCCACTTGCAACACTTCGTGAAGCACACCTGCCGCCAAAGGCTTGACGCCTTCCTGCTCTTTCAGTCGCAAAAAGGCTTCGTTTTCTTCTTTATAAAGTAATTGTTTTTTGCTCATTATATAGTTACGAGTTAGTAGCTACGAGTGATAAGCTACAAGTGACAAGTTGCCATGCGGCACACTTTACTCGTCACTCGTAGCTCGTCACTCGTAGCTAATTTATTCTTCCAGCAACATTTCCAGAATCTGACATGCAGCCTTTGACACGGAAGTTCCAGGGCCGAAGATGGCGGCAACGCCTGCCTGATAAAGGAAGTCGTAATCCTGAGCAGGGATTACACCACCTGCAATCACCATGATATCCTCGCGACCAAGTTTCTTCAACTCATCAATAATCTGCGGCACAAGCGTCTTGTGTCCAGCAGCGAGTGAAGATACACCAACGATGTGGACGTCGTTCTCTACAGCATCGCGGGCAGCCTCGGCAGGAGTCTGGAAGAGCGGTCCCATATCCACATCGAAGCCACAATCGGCATAGCCGGTGGCTACTACCTTTGCACCACGGTCGTGTCCGTCCTGACCCATCTTGGCAATCATGATACGCGGACGACGTCCCTCCTTCTTCGCAAATTCTTCAGTCAGTTCGCACGCACGTACGAAATCTGCATCCTTCTTATTTTCTGATGAATACACGCCTGATATAGTTCTAATTATTGCTTTATAACGTCCAACAATCTTTTCGCAAGCATCGGAAATTTCACCGAGAGTAGCACGCACATGGGCTGCCTCTACGGCCAATTCAAGCAAATTACCTTCGCCAGTTTCCACACATCGGGTAATGGCTTCGAGTGCCTTCTGTACTTCTTCCTCGTTACGTCCTTCCTTCAGTCGTTTGAGGTTCTCGATTTGCTCGAGACGCACAGCTGTATTATCCACTTCGAGAATATCGATGGGGTCTTCCTTCTCCAGACGGTACTTGTTAGTACCCACGATAGTCTGTGTGCCACCATCGATACGTGCCTGAGTGCGGGCTGCGGCCTCTTCGATACGCATCTTGGGAATACCTGTTTCGATAGCCTTGGCCATACCTCCGAGGCTTTCGATTTCCTGAATGTGCTCCCATGCACGGTGAGCCAACTCGTTGGTCAATGCCTCCACGTAGTAAGAACCGCCCCATGGGTCAACGTTCTTGCATACGTTGGTCTCTTCCTGAATGTAAATCTGAGTGTTACGGGCAATACGTGCCGAGAAGTCGGTGGGCAACGCAATGGCTTCGTCCAATGCGTTAGTATGGAGCGATTGGGTATGACCAAGAGCAGCGGCCATCGCTTCGATACAGGTACGTCCGACGTTATTGAACGGATCCTGCTCGGTGAGACTCCAACCTGAAGTTTGTGAGTGGGTACGAAGAGCCAATGACTTCGGATTCTTCGGGTTGAACTGCTTCACAATCTTGGCCCACAACATACGGGCGGCACGCATCTTGGCAATCTCCATAAAGTGGTTCATACCGATAGCCCAGAAGAATGACAAACGAGGTGCAAAAGCATCAATATCGATACCTGCGGCCACACCGGCACGAAGATACTCCAAACCATCGGCAAGGGTGTAAGCCAATTCGATGACAGCCGTAGCACCGGCTTCCTGCATGTGGTAACCAGAGATGGAGATACTATTGAACTTAGGCATCTTCTGTGAAGTATATTCGAAGATGTCAGAGATAATCTTCATGGAGAATGCGGGCGGATAGATGTAAGTATTACGCACCATGAACTCCTTCAAGATGTCATTCTGAATGGTACCAGCCATCTCTTCCAACTTAGCACCTTGCTCCAAACCTGCGTTGATATAGAATGCCAATACGGGAAGTACGGCACCGTTCATGGTCATTGACACGGACATCTTGTTCAAAGGAATACCGTCGAACAACACCTTCATGTTCTCCAATGAGCAGATGGACACACCGGCCTTACCTACGTCGCCTACCACACGTTCGTGATCGGGGTCGTATCCACGGTGTGTGGGAAGGTCGAATGCTACCGACAATCCTTTCTGGCCACTGGCCAAGTTACGACGATAGAATGCGTTACTCTCCTCAGCGGTAGAGAATCCGGCATACTGACGGATTGTCCACGGACGGAAGGTGTACATCATTGAATAAGGGCCACGCAAGTAGGGAGGAATACCTGCCACATAGTCGAGGTGCTCCATTCCTTCAAGGTCTTCCTTCGTATATACCGGCTTTACATCAATCTGCTCCGGTGTCTTCCAGTTGGCTTCAATGCCATTGGCTTGCTGCCACTCCATACCATTCTGTGGTTGGAATCCGGCAAACACGTCTATATTTCTAAAATCTTTACGCATATTCTAATTATTTTTTTTAAACGCAGAGACGCTGAGTCGCAGAGTTTTTATTTTATTGAGACTTACAGAGACTTGGAGTTTTTTATTTCGCCTTCGACGAAATGATTGACTTTACGTCTGACTCCTTTTGTCAATACTGGCACATTGAAATTTATCAAAAGCCCCAATCTCTTTCCTGTCAATTTCAGATAAGTCACCAACTGAACTTCATGCACTGGCAATATTTCATTAACAGCCTTTAATTCAATAATAACATCATCTTCAACCAAAAGGTCTATTCTGAATTCTTTATCTAATTTTTTACCTTTATAGAGAAGCGGAAACATGATTTGACTTTCCACTTTGAGTCCCCTACGGTTCAGTTCTTCTATGAGACACGCTTCATATACCGATTCCAAGAGTCCTGGCCCTAATTCTTTATGAACATCTATAGCCGCTCCTATAATCATTTCGCTGACAGCATTATATACACTTTCCAATCTCATAGTCTCCTAAAAGCTCTAAAAGAAGAACTCTGCGTCTCCGCGTCTCTGCGTTTTAATATTATTTTAATAACTTCGCATTATACCCACGCAGTGTTTCCAGCACGTTGCAACGCACATGGATGAAGTTCTCGATGCCGGCGGCTTTCAGGTCGTCCATGCAAGCGGGAACACCTGCTACGATGAACATCGCGCGTCCGTTGAGCGCCTGATAGGCAGGGATAGCATATTCAGCATACTCGTCATCGCTTGAGCAGAGCACCACGATGTCGGCACCAGCTTTCATCGCAGCTTCCACACCCTCTTCCACAGTGGGGAAACCAAGATTGTCAATCACTTCATATCCGGCACAAGCCAAGAAGTTGCATGAGAACTGGGCACGTGCCTGACGCATGGCCAGGTTACCAATAGTCAACATAAATGCCTTCGGACGTTTACCTGAATTTTCAGTCTCCAGACGAAGGGCCTCAAACTCACTTGCGGCACGATCTTTATTTAAAGTCGCAAAAGGTTTTTCGCACTCATGTTGGCCACCACAACAGCATTGGCAACCCATAGGAGCCTTTCCTTCAGAGAGTTCGGTAAAGTTCGGATACTGGTTCGTACCGAGAAGAATCTCACGCCGTTTTGACACAGCTTCGTGACGAGCCTTGTTGCTGGCGTTCACTGATTCCTGCACCTTGCCAGCCTTGATGGCTTCCATCATACCACCCGCCTCTTCCACTTCGAGGAAAAGGTTCCATGCCTGCTGAGCAATAGATACAGTAAGATTTTCGATGTAATAAGAACCGGCAGCAGGGTCAACCACCTTATCAAAATGACACTCTTCCTTCAACAAGAGTTGTTGGTTGCGAGCTATGCGTTCTGAAAAGTCATCAGCCATCTGATAAGCCTTGTCAAAAGGAGAAACGGTAATTGAATCTACACCCGCAAGAGCTGCACTCATCGCCTCTGTCTGTGTACGGAGCATGTTTACGTGAGCATCGAACAACGTCAGATTGAACGATGATGTTTCCGCATGGATTTTCATCTTGCAAGCACATTCGCAAGCCGGATTATATTCCTTTACAATATTTGCCCAAAGCATACGAGCAGCGCGGAATTTGGCGATTTCCAAGAAGTAGTTTGAGCTGATACCGAAATTGAACTTTATCTTCTTTGCCACCTGTGCGGCATCCAATCCAGTTTCTACAAGAGCATTCAAGTATTCATTACCCCAAGCAAGAGCATAACCCAACTCTTGACTGATATATGAACCGGCATTATTCAATTCAATAGCGTTCACACTGATACAACGGTACTTTGGAAGGGCAGACATAACCTCCACCAGTTCCTTAGCTGTAGCAACATAGGCGGTCATATCCTTGCCTTTGCAAAGCATCTTGCCCATCGGGTCGTAATTGACGCTACCCTTCAATGCCGCAAGGTCATAACCTTTTTTCGTGAAATACTCAACAAGTAATTTGGCCAACATCACGGTAGCACCTTGGCAAGTAGAGAAGTTCAACTCTACACACTCAGCACAAATACCCTCGAGCAAAGTTTCGATATATTCAGGACAAAGATCTTTCTTCTTCAAACTGAATCCGATTGAATCAACACCTTTATTCAATATATCCAGTGCCTTAGCATTGGCCTCCTTAGCACATTCAACTTTAATATCCTGACGCACATACCACGTATTGTCGTTTTTCTTTGTTCCTCTTAAATAAGGGAACTCTCCGGGCAATGCCTCGGTTGTTGTCAAGTTCTCCAAGTCCTCCTTACGGTAGAAGGGCTTAACCTTAAATCCTTCGTTGGTTTTCCACACCAACTTCTTCTCGAAGTCCGCTCCCTTCAAATCTACATTGATTTTGTCCATCCATTCTTGGGTAGAGACGGGAGCAAAGTCAGCGAAAAGTTTCTCTTTACAATTTGCCATAGCTTTGTTTTAATGGTTAATATCTATGTTTTCTGTATGCATTTTTTACATATTACCGTGCAAAGGTAAGGAAATAAATGATAAATAAGGTATATTACCTTCGCATTTTTCTCTCCTACCTGAAAAAAATTACGGAAGGACAGGAAAGAAAATCATTCATGACAATTGCGACCAACGAGGCATTATCCTTCAGAATTGTCACCCCGACATAGCAATACACACCTATTTATATTTAGGTACACAAGCTTTTCTTACATTTGCATGAAAACTTAATAAAAATGTAAAAAGAAGCTTGTGTCAGTTGGCTTTTTTAGGGTAATTTTGCAGCAGTTTTAGCGATGTGCTAATGTGCCAATATGCAAATTTGACAATAAACATACGGCACTTCACCAATGGCGAAAGTCCACAATTGGCACATTAGCAAATCAACGCATTGGTATCTCCGAAGTAGATAGGCGTACTGTGTAGTATCATTACGATAGGACGTGTGGCAAGATTGAAATACAGAATAAACCATTTCGCCATAAAGGAATTCTTGGTTGATTCTACAACAAGCTTCCGGCCCCTGCATACGCCAATCAAACGGGAAGAAACGATGCACGATCCAACAAACCCAACAAGAAAAAAAATATTTAACTTTTAACAAATTAATATTATCGTATGTTTAAAATTTTTCCAGGTTTTCATTTGGTAGAAGAATACCAAAAGAAGAGAAAAGAGAGACGTTTGTCTGATGACAATACGCTTTCAAACGTAATCAAAATTCTTGTAGCAGTAGGTGTATCTCTGCTTTTGTGGTTACTCCCGACCAGTTCTTTCGGAATTGAGGGTTTGACTCTTGTAGAACAACGCGTAATCGCCGTATTCGCATTCGCCACTTTGATGTGGATTTTCGAAGCCGTGCCTGCATGGGTAACTTCAGTAATCGTCATGGTTGTACTGCTTTTCACTGCTTCCGACAGTGCTTTGTGGCTTTTCCGTGAAGGTTACGATGCTTCACAACTTGGTACACTCATTAAATATAAGTCTATCGTTTACTGCTTTGCTGACCCCATCATCATGCTGTTCTTGGGTGGTTTTGTATTGGCTATTGCCGCTACTAAGACCGGTATGGACTCAGCATTGGCCAAGGTTATGCTGAAGCCTTTCGGAACTCAGTCACGTTTCGTATTGCTCGGCTTCGTATTGGTAACAGGAATCTTCTCTATGTTCTTGAGCAACACTGCTACTGCCGCTATGATGTTGACCTTCTTGGCGCCCGTATTGAAGGCTCTCCCCGCAGACGGTAAGGGTAAGATTGCTTTGGCCATGGCTATCCCCATCGGTGCCAACGTAGGTGGTTTGGGTACTCCTATCGGTACTCCTCCGAATGCCATTGCCTTGAAGTACTTGAACGATCCCGAAGGTTTGAACATGAACCTTGGTTTCGGTGAATGGATGATGTTCATGTTGCCCTTCACCATTTTGATTCTCGTTATCGGATGGTTCCTTCTTTTGAAGATGTTCCCCTTCAAGCAGAAGAATATCGAATTGAAGATTGAAGGTGAGGCAAAGAAAGACTGGCGTTCAATCATCGTTTACATCACATTTGCTGTTACCGTATTGTTGTGGATTACAGATAAGGTGACTGGAGTAAACTCTAACGTTGTAGCCTTGTTGCCAGTAGCCGTATTTGCCGGTATTGGTGTCTTGACTCGTCGCGACCTGGAAGAAATCAACTGGGCCGTACTTTGGATGGTTGCCGGCGGTTTCGCCCTTGGTGTAGCCTTGAATGAGACAGGATTGGCCAACAACCTCATCAACGCCATTCCGTTCAACACATGGCCTGCATTGTTGGTATTGATTGGTGGTGGTATCATCTGCTACACACTTTCAAACTTCATCTCCAACACCGCTACTGCCGCCCTCTTGGTGCCTATCCTTGCCGTAGTTGGTAAGAGTATGACCGCCGAGCTGGCTCCTCTGGGTGGTGTAGCCTGCTTGCTGATCGGTATCGCCATCGCCGCTTCTATGGCTATGTGCTTGCCTATCTCTACTCCTCCGAATGCATTGGCTCACGGTACTGGTATGATTGAACAGAAATACATGGCCAAGGCTGGACTCATCATGGGTATCATCGGCTTGGTATTGGGCTATGGCATGTTGATCATGTTGGGTAACATAGGATTCTTTGGATAAAAAAAACATAACAGCGGGCCCTCCCCCTTGCCCCTCCCTTGGGAGAAGCAAGGGGGAGGGTCTCTTTTCTTATTATATATAACAATATGATTTCAGTTGACGGCCTCACCGTAGAGTTCGGAGGCACCACTCTCTTTAGTGACATTTCATTCCAAATCAATGAAAAGGACCGCATCGCCCTTATGGGGAAAAACGGTGCAGGTAAAAGTACTCTATTGAAAATTTTGGCCGGAGTACGCCAACCCACTCGCGGAAAAGTCTCTGCACCCAAAGATTGCGTAGTAGCTTACCTCCCTCAGCATCTGATGACCGAGGACGGACGCACCGTGTTCGAAGAAGCAAGCCAAGCCTTTGCCCACCTCCATGAGATGGAAGCGGAGATTGAAGCTATGAACAAGGAGTTGGCCGAACGTACCGACTACGAGAGCGACTCATACATGGAGCTTATTGAAAAAGTATCCTCCATGAGCGAGAAGTTTTATGCCATCGACCTCACTCACTTCGAGGAAGATGTAGAGAAAGCTCTTCTCGGTCTTGGTTTTGAGCGTACAGATTTCAACAAGCCCACAAGCGACTTCAGCGGAGGATGGCGCATGCGCATCGAGTTGGCCAAGTTGCTTCTTCAGAATCCCGATGTACTCTTGCTTGATGAGCCAACGAACCACCTCGATATCGAAAGTATCCAATGGCTCGAAGAGTTCCTCATCAACAGTGCCAAAGCCGTCATCGTTATCAGCCACGACCGAAAGTTTGTGGATTCTATTACCACCCGCACCATAGAGGTGACCATGGGTCGTATCTATGACTACAAGGCCACCTATAGCCATTACCTCGAACTTCGTAAAGAGCGTCGCGAGCAACAACAGAAGCAGTACGAGGAGCAACAGAAGATGATTCAGGAGACCAAGGACTTCATCGAACGTTTCAAGGGAACCTATAGTAAAACCCTGCAAGTGC
Organism: Phocaeicola sp.; assembly: GCA_045647865.1. Lineage (GTDB taxonomy): Bacteria > Bacteroidota > Bacteroidia > Bacteroidales > Bacteroidaceae > Phocaeicola_A. Next base: position 50,394 of record JAZRMW010000005.1, on the reverse strand, counting down.
AGAGCCGTGTGAAGATGTTGGAAAAACTCGAAATCATCGAAGTCGATGAGGAAGACACTTCACGCTTGCGCCTTAAGTTCCCTCCTTCTCCCCGTAGCGGAAACTATCCGGTCATAGCCGATCGCGTAGGAAAAAGTTACGACCGCCTTATCTTCAAAGATGCCACCTTCATGGTCGAGCGTGGCGACAAGATTGCCTTCGTTGGTCGTAATGGTGAAGGAAAGAGTACGATGGTCAAGAGCATCATGGGTGAAATCCCTCTCGACGGAACCCTCACCCTCGGCCACAACGTGCAGATTGGTTACTTCGCACAGAATCAAGCCTCTTTGCTCGACGAGAATCTCACCGTTTTCCAAACCATCGATGATGTGGCCAAGGGCGATGTGCGCAACAAGATACGCGATTTGCTTGGTGCCTTCATGTTCGGTGGCCCCGAGGAATCCATGAAGAAGGTGAAAGTGCTCTCTGGTGGTGAGCGCACCCGATTGGCGTTGCTCAAACTCCTCCTCGAGCCGGTGAACCTCCTTATCCTCGACGAGCCTACCAACCACCTCGATATAAAGACCAAGGATATCTTGAAACAGGCCCTTATCGATTTCGACGGCACACTCATCGTCGTCAGCCACGACCGTGATTTCCTCGATGGCCTTGTCACCAAGGTATATGAATTCGGAAATCAGCGCGTGCGTGAACACCTTTGCGGCATTTACGAATTCCTCGAAACCAAAAAGATGGAAAACTTGCGGGAATTGGAGCGTAAGTAATGAATACTTTGTATGAAACCTATAAGGGGATGTGTCCTATGTGAACACATCCCCTTTTTAATTTATATCTGGTTAATGGTTAACTCCCATTACGGCCTATGTGTGGTAAGAGTGGTCGCTCGTCTCTTTTTCACTCGTAACTTGTAGCTTATCAATATTTACCACACACCTGCCGTGATGGTGGCCGTTTTGCTTCCTTTCTCTATGCGGATACCATAAAAACGATCTTCTTTTTCATTTTCCCCCTCTGGTGTTGGCATTCCATTGCTTCCCCAACTGGCATTAAAACCGTATCCGTTATCATATTTTTTCCATACTCCGTCGTTGACCAAACTATCGAGTTTGGCATAGAATTCATCGGACAACTCCTCCTTGAATTCTATAGTGTAGGTGTTCTCGTAGTCAGGGAGAAATCCTGCGCTTTCTTGTTTGAAGTCAATCATCTCAAAATCGGGTAATCTCACCTTGGTGATGCGTTCAATGCGGTCTTTGTCCATGTCTGCTTCCCTTGGTTTGGCATCTCCCCATATTTCTGTATAAATGAAAAAAGCGATTAACAATCCCCCCATTACCATCAAGGGCGAACACATGAAGAGTGTGAACTTTTTCTTGTTATTTGTGATTCCACACTTCTTTGCGATCAGATATAATGGAAACGCCAAGAAGAACCAGATAAGCAATATGGCTATTAAAGCAAACAATAACAATAAACCTACCATGACTTTTTTTATAATTAAAATGAAGATTCTTTACACTACTTACGCTATAAAGTCTGTATTATTGTATTTACCTTTATCTTCGTTTCTTCTTTTCATGTTTTTTAGTGTGAGTATAGATATATTAAACATTCAAAAGGTGAAAATGTTCCTTCCCAATTGACAATCCATAATCGTTTGTAGCACTTTTGTTTCAATCTTTCTGATGAAAATTACAATTCATTATCCGTAATTCACAAATATTCTGTACTTTTGTAACCGTAACAGAAAAAGCTATGCAGAATCATACAGATATAGAACTCTATAAATACGATGCATCGGGTGGTGTGACCGAATATCACGCCATGATTCATGTGACCAATCCAGCACTGACCTACAAAGAGCAGGTTGATGCCTTGATGGAAGCATACGACACCTTGTTGCAAGGCGAGGCAAAGGGTGCAACTCCCGTATTCAAGCGTTATTTCCTGAGCGATGCGGCCAATCAGGCAGACTATCTGATGGCTATCGAGATGGAAACCTCCGGTTGTGCGCTCTCCATTGTGGAGCAGTCTCCACTGGATGGCTCCAAGATAGCATTGTGGGTCTATCTGATGACCGATGTGCAGACACGTGCCTTGGGTAATGGCCTCTGCGAGGTGAAGCATGGTGCATACCGCCACTTGTGGGGAGGTTCAGCCTTCAACCGCGCGACCAATTCAGAGTACCAGACACGTATCCTACTCAATGACTATGTGATGCAATTGGCCGAACAAGGATGCCGTTTGGCCGACAATTGCATACGCACATGGTTCTTTGTACAGAATGTAGATGTCAACTATGCCGGCGTGGTGAAGGGACGCAACGATGTATTTTTTACCCAAAATCTTACGGACAAGACCCACTTCATCGCCAGCACAGGTATTGCCGGACGCCATGCCGACCCGAAAGTCCTCGTACTGATGGATACCTACGCCATTGACGGAGTAAAGCCCGAGCAGATTCGTCACCTCTATGCACCCACGCACCTGAATCCCACTTATGAATACGGAGTCAGTTTCGAGCGTGGCACACGTGTAGATTATGGCGATCGTCGCCATGTATTCATTTCAGGCACGGCCAGCATCAACAACAAGGGCGAAATCATGTATCCCGGCGACATCCGCCAACAAACCCACCGAATGTGGGAGAATGTGGAGACCCTGCTTGCCGAAGCCGATTGCACCTTCGACCACATGGCTCACCTCATCGTCTATCTGCGCGACATTGCCGACTACAGTGTTGTCCGTCAGATGTTCGACGAGCGTTTCCCCAATGTCCCCACCGTATTCCTCCTCGCCCCCGTCTGCCGTCCCGGTTGGTTGGTCGAGATGGAGTGCATGGCAGTAAAGAAGATGGAAAATCCCGAGTTTTCGGCATTCTAAATAGCGACTATTTATCTCATATACATATCCTCCTTCACTCGAGCAGTTGAGTGAAGGAGATTTTTTTTGAAGGGAGGTTCTATAAATTAGCTAAAAGAATAGACATTTTCCCAAAATCCCTACTGAAAGGGTTTACACTTTTGATAAAAACGAAATTACATACATCTCGTAAATTATTGATAATCAGCTATATTTTACAATCGTAAATTGTCTCAAATTATCGCTTAAGCGTAAATCCAGTATCGCTTAAGCGTAACTGCATTTTCTCTTAAGCGAAACTGAACTAACGCTTAAGCGTTATCCAGCTACGCTTAAGCGTCGCCCGACAGTTCTTAAATGTGGCTGCATTACGCTTAAATCTGATTAAATAAAAAGGCAACCGATAAACTATTAACTCCGTTCAGAAGAATACCATTCTTATAAATGGAAGATTACTAATCTTCGCGATGGAAGAATACCATTCTTCCGACCATTTCATTGCATTGTTTATGACTCATACAAATGATGTTGACTACAATGAAAGGTATTCCCTCTTTATTATCCTGTTCGAATTCGCAGGGATTTAACAATGTCTTTAAAAAACAACTGATATGTTTTGTTTTCTGATGGGTTTATGGTAACTTTGTGGGCGAAAAGGAGAATCTAATGTCATAAAGCTGTATGAGCAAGTCTATAAACATATTGGATAAGGATTACCTGCAATGGGTGGAGGAACTTAGTGTGCGATACCGTCAGAGTCAGGTTCGTGCATCTGTAAAGGTAAATCGAGAATTGCTGAGATATTATTGGGAACTCAGTCGTGATATAGAAGAATTGCATGTTGAAGAACGTTGGGGACAAGGAGTTATAAGAAAACTCTCAGCCGATTTACAGCATAGAAATCCTAATGCAACAGGGCTTTCTGTTCGTAATATCTATTATAGCAAAAAGTTTTATCTTCTTTATAGTCAGTATATTGTAATTATGCCACAAGCTGTGGCACAATTAGAAGAACAAAAAGTGCCACAGCTTGTGGCACAATTGGATGAAATACTTTTTTCTATTCCATGGGGACATCATCGTTTCTTGATGGATAAATATAGTAAAGAACCTGCAAAGGCTTTTTATTATGTACGAAAGACAATGGAAGAGGGATGGAGTCGTGATGTGATGCTCAATCACATGAATGCCAACTTGTATGAACGTGAAGGTAAGGCGTTGACAAATTTCAAAGATACTTTACCCGAGGTAACAAGCGAACTAAAAAAGTGTGACATGAAAAAAGGATTTATTCATCTGATTTTATTTCTCATAGGTGTTATCTTGGTCAATTGTAATACGGATGAAATAGACAAAATTGTGGAGGATGCGATTGATGACACTGTTGAGCCAAACTGGAAAAATCCTACAATTTGTGATACCGTTTGTTGTAAGGAAGATAATGAGAATCTGTTAAAAAATGGAGGATTGGAAAGATGGCAGACATTTCCATTTTTACAAGCAACGGATTGGCTTCTTTTTGACAATGATGTGAACGTAAAAATGAATCATACGATTGTCTATGAAGGAAAATATTCTGCCAAAATGCAATCACCGGAAAAAGGGAATACAGCACGAATCGATCAATTGATTTCCGTATATCCTGGCCAGAAGATAAGGATACGCTTCAAATATTACATTGAACAATGGAAAGCAAACGGAGCACGTACCTACTGTTATTTCAGAACAAAACAAGCAGAAAAGTACACAATATCGATTGAAGAGTTGAAGAAATTCTATAACGAAGATACTTATCGCATTCTTCGTGGAGGTGGATATGGTTTGACATACCTTCCGCATAAATTGAACGTTTGGCTACAATTTGACGAGACAATAGAAGTTCCACCGACTGTTTACTATTTTGAATTTGGCATCAATAGTTATTATGGTACAACCATCTATATGGATGATTGCCATATTACAGATATTGGTTGATTATACGCTTGTTGGATGTGTCGGTGAGAATCATACAATCGCTGGGATTACAAAAAGGAAACTCGTCGTATAGTTATTAAAGAGTTGGAAGAATAGGAAATGATGAAGAGCAAGGCCGAGGGGCTTTGCCCTTTCTTTTTTATATTCTTACATTCTTTAAATAAAATACATCAATATATTTTGTATTACGATAGGTTTGTGTATCTTTGTAGGCAGTATTAGAATTTTGATATGAATGTAAGAACGTAGCTAAGTATGGCAAAGATAATTGTAAAAGATACAGAAATCTCGGTCTTGAAAGTTAAAGATGAAGATTACATCAGCCTTACAGATATGCTGAAAGCAAAGGATGGTGAGTTCTTTTTTTCCAATTGGTTGCGCAATAGGAATACCGTAGAGTTCCTTGGTATATGGGAGCAATTGAATAATTCCAATTTTAATTGTGCCGAATTCGACATAATTAAAAGTCAAGCAGGTTTGAACAATTATCGTTTGAGTGCAAAAGAGTGGATGGAAAAAACTAATGCAATTGGTATCATTTCGAAAGCCGGACGTTATGGTGGCACCTATGCACACAAAGATATTGCTTTTGAATTTGCGATGTGGATTAGTCCGGAGTTTAAAGTGTATCTTATAAGTGAATTCCAACGCCTCAAAGCCGAAGAACAAAAGTTTCTTGGTTGGTCAGCCAAACGGGAACTTTCAAAGATAAACTACCGCATTCATACGGATGCCATTAAGAGTAATCTTATCCCCGAAGAGGTGACTGCTGCACAGGCAAGCGTCATCTATGCAGAGGAGGCCGATGTGTTGAATGTAGCCATGTTCGGAATAACAGCCAAACAATGGCGTGAAGCCAATCCTGAACTGAAGGGAAATATCCGCGATTATGCCACCATCAATGAACTTATTTGCCTTTCCAATATGGAGAACATCAATGCCGTCCTCATCAATGATGGTCTTCCCCAAACCGAACGCCTTGTGAAGCTCAATCAGATAGCCATTCAGCAGATGAAAGTGCTGGAAGGGGATGGGGACAGGAAATTGTTAAAATGAATCATACATTCGTCGGATTTACAAGAATGAAACTCGTCGTATAGTCACAGAAGAGTTGGAAGAGTAGAAATGGAAAAGGGTAAGGCTGAATGAGGCTTTACCCTTTCTTATTTTAGACACTTGCGGTCTGTTTCTATAAAAAACTGTCAATATGTTTTGTATTCCGATCGGATTGTGCTAATTTTGTAGGCAGAATGCTATATTACCATGAAATATAAAAGAAAAGAAATAGATAGAGCAGGTTTTGCTTTGATTGGTGATGAGCCATTCGAGCGTCAGCAAGCTATGGAATTGGTGACCGATTGGCGCAAGTCACATCTTCCCGTTCTTCGCGAACTGAACGAAGAACTGACTGCCTTGTTGTCAAAACATGGCATTTCTTTCGAATTCTCTTCGCAACGAATCAAGCGAATGCAGTCCATTGTCGAAAAAATACGCAATAACAAAGAGGGTAATATGGGGCTTGGAGGATTGCACGACATTGGCGGTATCCGTTTTGTCTTTCCTGATACAATTACCTTGGAGAAGGTGGAGACGGTCATATTATCGTATGTACCCCAACATTTTACCCTCAAGAAAATCTATGATTATATTTCATCTCCTAAAGTAAGTGGATACCGCAGTATTCACTATGTATATAAATACCATTCTGAAAATCAAGAGCTGGATGGTCTGCAAATAGAATTACAGATACGTACTACAATTCAGCATAGTTGGGCCATGGCTGTGGAGACGGCCAGTCTTATTTCAGGCACCTCTCTGAAGGCATCTTTGCAGGACGGAAGTGTATGGCGGGGATTCTTTAAATTGGTCTGTGCTATATTCTCAAAGCTGGAGGATAAAGCGGTTCTTCCTGGATATGAACATTACTCCGACGAGCAACTTTACCAAGAGTATTTTTCTTATTCCAACAAACATAAATTGGTTGACACACTCAGAGCATTGAGGGTTGACGTTGATTTTGAAGGATACAAGCTGGCGGGTGATTGCTGTTGTGTGTTGGTTATAGATTTTATAAACAAGCGTGTAAAAATCAAGTGTTTCGATTCAAAAGAAGAAGTCCTTGCATCCGAACTCTTCTCAAAAATAGAGCACTCCATTACGTCAAAAGAAGCAGCCTTGATGGTCTCCATGAAGAAGATTGAAAAACTACAGAAAGCCTATCCAAGTTACTTCCTTGATACTGAAATGTTCATTGAAGTGCTGAATGAATTTGAAGAAAAATGTAAACTTGACTTTTTAAAACATAAGTAAGATAACTATGGCTAAGATTGAAAATGAAATACAGTACGCATGGGCAGAACAACGGGTGGAACAACTGTTGCCATTGATTCGCGAAGATATGCCTACGGACGATCCTACTTACATTGAATTTGTGTTGCTTAGTGGTTTGGTTGCAGACTATTCCGAAGAGCACTATGCTGTTGGTGAACCAGCGTTGGTTGATGTCATCAAGTTGCGTATGGAGGAAAAAGATTTGTCGGAGAATGACCTCGCTATGATGCTTGGTATAAGTGTGGCTGAAGTCACTAATATTCTTTTAGGAACGACTGAACCAACGTTGAAAGTAGCACGAGTCATCAGTAAGGAATTGGATATAGACCCCGATATAGTGCTGGGAGTGTAACTCTTCATTCCTGCCAAAATGTCTGAATGCGGTGTTGGCATAACTTTTGTTTTTTATGGAGTAATTATTCATTGTAAAAATTATATCGCTATGGAGACGACAAGAAATTTCTCATTATTGAATCCATCGTTCATAATTCATGTAATAGAACGAGACGATGGAAAAAAGAAACAAACTTTGGAGAAAGCGTCATCAATGGCGTTTGTTTAAGGCGAGAATGATTTTGCGTGCCACATTCAAGTGGGGCGCATGGGATGAAGACGGTAATCTTATCGATGATCCGCATTGGTTCGAGCTGGCCAAGCAGAAAGGGAGCTACGTCTATAAAACTACGGGCACTCCCTGTAGTTGTTGGATGTGTCGAGGTGAATCATACAATCGCCGGGATTACAAAAAGGAAACTCGTCGTATAGTTACTGAAGAGTTGGAAGAATAGGAAATGGTGAAGGGCAAGGCTGATGGGCTTTGCCCTTTCTTTTTTATATTCTTATGGTCAGTTTCTATAAAAAACAATTGATATATTTTGTTTTCTGATGGGTTTATGTTAATTTTGTGGGCGAATACCTTTTTAATAAAATTCTCATGGAAAGAAAAGATTCATTAGTTTCAAGGAAGAAGAACTCGACAGAAATATCATATGTGCAAATTTGCACACATAGGAGTCATTTTAATAGTTTTGCATAGTTTATTGGTGTAATTCTTAATTTGAAGAATGAATGAAAAAGTCAAGTTTTGTATTTCTACAATCTGGTTATCCCGAATTATTCACGCTGACAGAATTAGCATAGAAGTTGATAAGCATTGACCCCAATTTATCCCTGACAAAGGTACGCTTGTTTGATTAATGAATAATAATCAGCAAAGGTTACATTAAGACATTTAAACTGGAATCGATATGAAATCAATCGAACAAAAAAAAGCAGTTTCCGATTTTTTAAAACGATGGAAAAAGAATATTCAGAAGAAAACAGAAAACGAAATTACCATCCAGTTCTGGGAGGATCTATTACAGCATGTTTATGGTGTAGAGTATCCTAGTGTGTTCATCGACTTTGAAAAGCGTGTGCGTGTGCCGGGTGAGCCAAAACCTAAGCGTATTGACGGATATATCGCATCGACAAAGGTGTTGATAGAACAGAAGAGCCAAGGTGTTAATCTTGACCGTAAAATAGAACAGAGCGGTGGAATCCTTCTTACTCCGTATGAACAAGCCAAACGATATGCAGATAACTTGAAGAACGACGAGCGTCCCAACTGGATTGTGGTGTGTAACTTTGAAGAATTTCGTATACATGACTTGAACAGTGAACGGGCTGATGAATACCAGTCTGTATCCCTTGAAGACCTGCCCAAGGAATACCATCGACTCGCATTCCTACAAAACATCACCAGTACACATATATATAAGGAAGTGGACGTGAGTCGTAAAGCTGGAAAGCTGATTGGTGAAATTTATGCCGAACTACAGAAACAGTATAAGATACTTGATGAACGAGCTATGCACGAACTCAATGTCTTGTGCGTACGATTGGTGTTTTGTTTATTTGCGGAAGATGCCGGTATTTTTGAAAAAAATCAATTCGGTAATTATCTCCGTCCATATAGTTCTAACGAACTTCAATACAAGTTGCACGACTTATTTACTGCCCTCGGTACTGCAAATAGGGACAATCTTTTTATTGACCCTAAGGCTAAGGAGTTCGACTATGTAAACGGCGGCTTGTTTCAAGACACTGCCATTGGTATACCGCCCATTACGGAAGAGGTGAAGCAACTGCTTGTCGAAAAGTCAAGTGATAATTTTAATTGGGAGAATATTTCTCCCACCATTTTCGGTGGAATCTTTGAAGATACACTGAATCCCGAAACACGCCATGACGGAGGTATGCACTACACTTCAATAGAGAACATTCATAAAGTGATTGATCCGTTGTTCCTCGACGATTTAAAAGATGAACTGAGTAGCATCCTTTCTCTTAAAGCTGAATGGTTGAAAAAACAACGTTTACGAGATTTCCACAAGAAATTAGGACGTATTCAATGCTTAGATCCAGCATGTGGAAGCGGGAATTTCTTGACAGAGACTTATCTGTCACTCAGACGTATTGAAAATGTGGTGATTAAGGCTAGGTATGGCGAAGGATATATCTTTGAAGCAGAATGGATGACCCCAATTGTGGTAAGTATTGGACAGTTTCACGGCATAGAGATAAACGACTTTGCCGTGTCGGTGGCCAAAACCGCCATGTGGATAGCCGAATTTCAAATGCGCAAGGAAACTTACAGCATTGTGAAGTTTAATGAACCCTATCTACCGTTGAAAAGTTATGCTAACATCGTTAAGGGTAATGCTTTGCGAACAGACTGGAACGAGGTAGTTTCAGCTGAAAGTCTTTCGTATATTGTGGGAAATCCACCTTTTTTGGGGTATAAAGACCAGTCAAAAGAGCAGAAGGCAGATAAGGAGTTTGTATTGATAGACGACAAAAAGAAACCATATCCCAGTGCAAAGAAGATGGACTTTGTTTCGGGATGGTTTGTGAAAGCATCGCAGATGATGCAGAAGAATTCAAAGATTCATACAGCTCTAGTTTCTACCAATAGTATCGTACAAGGTGAACATGTATCTTGTTTATGGAAACAATTGATGGAGCAATACAAAGTACATATAGACTTTGCATGGCGAACATTTACATGGGATGGACAGGCGAATGTCTTTTGTGTAATTATAGGATTCAACGCAGACAATCAGAAACGTTCTCCTGTTCTGTTTGATGGAATTTCCAAGCAGGAAGCGAAACACATCAATGCTTACTTGATGGACTTTGAGGATATTTGGGTATTGAAGCGAACCAAGTCATTGTGCGATTCCTCGAAGATGAGAACTGGTAACAGACCTACAGACGGAGGATGTCTGATAATAGAAGCGGAAGAATACCATAATGTAGTAAAGAATCTTCCCGAAGTACTTATGTATATTAAACCATTGATAGGTTCAGAAGAATACATCAATAATTTGGAGCGTTATTGTCTTTGGTTGAAAGGCGTATCTCCGTCAGTCATCCGAAGTATTCCGTATATCCGTAACCGAGTGGAAAAATGTAGAGAAATACGACTTGCTTCAACGGATAAAGGTAGACAGAAATTAGCGGATACCCCTTGGCTTTTCCGTGAAACCAATAATCCGGATTCGTGTTTAGTTGTGCCGGAAGTGTCTTCAGAGAAAAGGGAATATATTCCTATTGGCTTCATCGATAAAAATACAATAGTTACTAATCTTGCTTTCATTGTACCCGATGCGTCAGTTTACGAATATGGAATACTGACAAGTTCGCTTCATATGGCATGGGTGAGAGTTATAGGTGGTAAGTTAAAAAGCGATTATCGTTATTCTAACACTATAGTATATAATAATTTCCCTTGGCCAGAAGCGACAGAAGAAGAAAAGGAATATATCAAAGAATTAGCACAAGTCGTACTTGATACAAGAAGTCTTTATTCCGAAAGTTCCCTTGCGGACATGTATGACCACAAGTTCATGCCGTCTGACCTTCGCAAGGCGCATCGCAACCTTGACCGTGCCGTACTGAAACTCTACGGCTTGAAGTCCGATACGGACGAAATGGACATTGTGAAGCATTTATTAGGATTATATAAAGATCTTAGTAAAAAGGTTGAAAAAAAACAAAATAATAAGGGTATTTGTAAAAAGTAATATTTTTTTATATGTATTATACAATTAGGTAAGGATTTAAGTAAAATATGGGGATATGAAGCAAGATAGAATAATAGAAAAAATAGAATGGTATTATCAACAATACAGGGATAAGAATTCAGATATATTATTTAATCTAAATACCATTAATTTAATGAGTAAATTGCAAAATATTCCATTTTGTAAAGAGGTTTTCAATAGTTTAAAGAAGGATTTTCCTTTTTCGAGAGAAGATATAATGTCTGTAGAAATTGGTTTTCCTTATGATAAAATGACAGAATTCTTAACTAATGACGAACATAGCTATTTTTCTTTTTGTCTTCATTGGTATGAATACCGTATCTTAAAAGGTAATGATAAATTGGATATGAATGCTGCATACAAAAAATGTAAGTGGCTAAATAGTGATATTCAATTATTTAAGAGTGATTTTATTAGGCCATTATTGGATTACGTTATATTACAATTGAAAGAGGATAGCTATATGACGTATCAAATAAAAAGATATGCTAGAAGAATTAGTAATTTTGGAGGAATTAGATCTTCAATGGCAAATATAGCTATGAAAGACGATTATACTGATATTGAAGGAATACCTTTAATGAATAGTAATGAATTGGATTTACATAAAGATTTGTGCCTTTATTTATATGATAATGAAATCGATTTTGATTATTCTGAAAAAATAGGTAATGCCGAAGTTGATTTTAAGTTGCCTCAATGTAATAAAGGTCCTTATGTGATAGAGGTGAAAATATATAAAGGGGAGAAGGATTTGGTTCGAATTAAAGATGGGACAAAGCAACTCAAAGATTATATGGATAGAATGGATACAAGATATGGATGTATATTTATTTATTCACAAACAGATGATTATTTCATAGCTGATGAATCGTTGGATAAAGAAGGTATTCAATTGGTTAGTGCCTACATAGGTGGTAAATCACCAAGTAAAAGGTGTAAAACGGGAAAGACTATTAAAGTAGGATTAGGAACAATAGAGTGTAAATGTGATAATAACAATAACTAAAATTCGAGCATTGCTCAACGACATAGAAAATGAATAAGTGGAAAGATTTCTTTCTACTACCATAAAAATAAATATGGTTAGGTTATTTGGGCTTTATTAGATAAAAAATTATGACTACGAATAAACAAAAAGAAATATTAAACAATTTTATTGTCGAATTTCTTCCTAAAAGTGGAAACGAAAGAAAATATTCTACTAATGGATTTGATTATGTAAGTAAGGCCATTGAGTGGGTTTGCATGAAATACTTAGATTTTAGACCCACGTCTGAAGAGATTTTAGAAAGTTTTGAGACTTTGGGTTATCGATTATTGGAAAAGAAGAATGATAATAGACTCAAAGGTCAATTGATAAATGGAAAGAATATTCTTTCAAAATTCAAATATGTTGAAGTCAGTCCTATTCTCGTAAGAAATTTACGATTGACAACAAAGACATTGCCACCCAATACTAATCCTAAAAAGATCGATGAAATATCAGAACTGAAAACTCGAATAGAGACTTTTAAAACAAAGAATAGTATTATAAATAAACGAGATTGAAAAAACTTATTAATATATCAACCATATGTCCCAAAACGAAATTCACAAACTGCTCCACAGTACGGAAACGTCAAGAATTAAACGTACTGTAAGCACGGGGGATATGGATAAATACTTTTTCGATATGATTCATTAGATTAAGAAATTATGGAGAATAATGAAATAATACTATATCAATCACAGGACGGGACAATCAAAGTGGATGTCTTGTTCGAAGGGAAGACGGTTTGGCTTACAATGGATCAAATGACCGTTTTGTTTGGTAAGTCACGTTCCACAATTAACGAGCATATACTGAACATATTTAAAGAAGGGGAACTTGTAGAGGAGGATAGTGTGAGAAAAATCGGAAATTCCGATTTTTCTACCAAACCAACGAATTACTATAACTTGGATGTGATAATATCGGTAGGCTATCGTGTGAAATCCAAACAGGGTACGCAATTCCGAATATGGGCTACCCAACGTTTGCAAGAGTATATTTTGAAGGGGTTCTCCATCAATGACGAACGATTCAAGACTGGTTCCTCGATGAATTATTTCAAGGAACTGCTTGAACGTATCCGTGAAATCCGTTTGTCAGAACGGGTTTTCTATCAACAAATAAAGGACATCTATGCTACAAGTATCGATTATGACCCTGCTGATGAAATGACCCTAGCATTTTATAAGGAGGTGCAGAATAAATTGTTGTGGGCCGTCAGTGGAAAGACTGCTGCCGAACTTATCTATTATCGTGCCAATGCGGCACTTCCCTTGATGGGGTTGACTTCTACCACTTATCCTGAGAAAGTGTTGAAAGCTGATACGACCATCGGAAAAAATTATTTGAACGAGGAAGAAATAAAGATGCTCAAACTAATCGTTGAACAATTCCTTGCTTATGCCGAAGCACAAGCGTTGGCTCACAAACCGATGTATATGCGTGACTGGGTAGAAAAACTCAAACTGGTTCTGACTCTTAACGAAAAGAATATATTGGAAGATGCCGGACACATTTCTCATCAGTTGGCGGTATCCAAAGCTGGTGAAGAATATTCTAAATACAAGGAAATTCAACGTTCACAGGAGCATTTGAACAGTATCAAAGAATTGGATGAGGATATCAAACGGCTGAAGGGTGAGTGATCATGACCATGCAAGTGAGGGTGTAAATGAGGGAGTAGGCACCCAGTAGGCACCCAGTAGGCACCCAGTGGTGAAAATATTGATAAGTTAATCGTTTTTTGTGTTGAAGCACGCTTTTATGTGGTGATATATCATACTATTTGTATATTTGCCAATTATTTATAAAACCAATCAATCAGATATAACGTGTTAGAAAGAAAAATGAAAAGTATAGTTTTATTGGTGCTTATGTGTTTGTCGCCCATGTGTATGAGTTGCCAAAGCAAACAGGCATTCAAGTCGGTGGATGTGGATGAGTTTGCAAAGGTGATAGCAGACACTACGTATGTGTTGTTGGATGTACGTACGGCCACTGAGTATGCTGAGGGACACATCCCTGGTACGCATTTCAATATTGATGTGTTGCAGGAGGGCTTTGAAAGCGAAGCGGTAAAGGTGCTTCAAGATAAAAAGAAGGTGGCCCTCTATTGTCGGAGTGGGAATAGGAGCAAGAATGCGGCACGCATCCTTACGGAAAAAGGATTTCAGGTGATTGAGTTATCCACAGGATTCAAGGGATGGAAGGCCGCGGGGAAACCTTCTGAAGTAATGGCTGAACCTTAATGAATTTTGAATGAGACACCTTACCCTCATCCTCTATATCCTGCTCATCGCAGTATTGGGCATTGCTACCTTTGTGGAAAGTGCAAAGGGGAGCAGTTTTGTGATGGAACATATCTATCACTCGGTGCCCTTTATGGCATTGTGGGGGGTACTTGGTGTGCTCATGATTTTTTCCCTGTGGAAAAAAACTTTTTTTCAGGTAGGGCCGAAAATTCTTCTGCATTTCTCCTTTCTTCTGATATTGGCAGGGGCATTGACGACCTTCCTTACAAGCAAAAAGGGAATGATGCATTTGCGCATGGGAGAACCGACGTTTCAATACGTGGAGGAGGGGACGCGGAAGGTACTCGACTTACCCTTTACGTTGACACTCGACACATTTTACATCGACTACTATCCGGGCACAGAGGCTCCGGCCGATTATGTGAGCATAGCTACGAGTGATGAGCTACGAGCTACGAGTGGCCATGCGGAACAAGATTCTTCACTCTTCACACTTCACTCTTCACTTACACATACCATCTCCATGAACAACATCCTCACGCACAAGGGATACCGTTTCTATCAATCCTCGTTTGATGAGGACAGAAGGGGTTCGTGGCTGAATGTGAATTACGACCCTTGGGGGACGGGGATTACTTATGCAGGATACCTGTTGTGCATCATTGCCATGATAGGATTGATGGTGCATCCTCGTGGCGGATTCAGAAGACTTCTACAAGTGACGGGGGAATCAGCTACAAGTGATGAGCTACGAGCTACGAGTGAGTGCGGCACGGAGGAATCAAGAATGAATAATGAAGAAATTAAAGACTCAGAGTCTCCGTGTCTCTGTGCTCAGAAAAATAAGAAACCATCCATAGCCCGTGACTTATTACTCATAGCTATCACCGTCTTTGCCACCACGGCCTTTGCCCAAGGCACAAAGAAACTCCCTATCATTCCCCTTGAAGAGGCAGAAGAAAAGGTGGACATGCAGGTAATCTATAACGACCGCGTGGTGCCCTTGAACACGTTGGCACGCGATTTCGTAAAGAAACTCTATGGCAAGGATTCGTTCAGCGGCCTCACACCCGAGCAGATACTCCTCAGCTGGCAACGCCATCCCGAAGAGTGGGCATACGTGCCGGCCATCAAGATAAAGAGCGATGAGTTGCGGGCGCGATTGGGTGTGGAGGGGAAGTATGCCCGCATGATTGACCTGTTTGAATATGACAAACAGACCACCTACAAGTTGACATGGATTATGCGTGAGCTATCCTCGTCGACCAACAACAAACCTTCGCCTCTACAGAAAGCCATCATGGAAACGGACGAAAAGGTGGCTCTGGTGTTGATGCTTCAAAACGGTACCCTCATCTGCCCACTTCCTACGGACGGAAGTGTGAAACCACTGAGCAAAGAGAAATTGCAAGCCGAACTCCTATACAACTACATCCCATTCACTAAGATACTCTTCATGTTCAATCTGACGGTAGGGATACTTCTACTGGTCACGGGCTACAAGCTACGAGCTACAAGTAAGCCGTACCTCTCACTCGTGACTCGTAGCTCATTACTCGTAGCTCTGACCTTCCATCTCACCGGATATCTACTCAGGTGGTACATAGGCGGGCGCATCCCTTTGAGCAACGGGTATGAGACGATGCAATTTCTGGCCCTCTGTATCATGGCATTCGCCCTCTTCATGTCTCGCCGTTTCCGTCCGGCGATTCCCTTCGGTTTCCTACTCTCGGGCTTCGCGTTATTGGTCTCTTACCTCGGACAGATGAACCCGCAGATTACCCCACTCATGCCTGTGCTTGTCTCTCCGTGGCTGAGCCTCCATGTGTCGGTCATCATGATGTCATATGCCCTATTTGCCTTCATCCTGCTCAACGGAGTGTGGGCACTCTGTGTACCTCGCGAGGCAGAACGGTTGATGACATATAGCCGTCTGATGCTTTATCCGGCCCTATTCTTATTGACGACAGGCATCTTCATCGGCGCCGTATGGGCCAATGTATCGTGGGGAAGATACTGGGGATGGGACCCCAAAGAGGTGTGGGCACTCATCACGATGCTCGTCTATGCCCTACCCCTACATGCCGCCTCACTTCCTTGGTTCAGAAAACCCCGATTCTTTCATATTTATACGATTGCAGCCTTTCTTTCTGTGCTGATAACCTACTTTGGTGTAAACTTTTTCCTCGGGGGAATGCATAGTTATGCATAAATTCAGTATCTTTGCTCCGCAAATTTTACAAAGAGATATGAAAAGACTACTCAAATACGTATTCATCGGGACATTGGCCTTATTGACCATAAGCACATTTGATGCCTGCCAAGGAGAGAAACCGATGAAGATGAACAATCCACGCAACATACGTGGTGTAGTGAGCTACAAGCGGGCGTTCAACGACCTGAACGAGACCCATCTGAAAGCAGCACAAGCCATAGGTATTCCCCCTATAGCAGACCGTAAAGCGGCAGAAAAAATGACACGCAAATTGGATCTGGTGGAGACATGCGACAACTACAAACTGGATTCACTCACCCACTCCATTCCCTATCTGGTACCCAAAGCACATAAGTTGCTCAACAATATCGGGAAGAATTTCTTGGATTCATTAACCAATAAAGGATTGAACCCATACAGAATTATTGCCACCTCCATCTTGCGTACCGACCACGATGTGAAGCGCCTGCGCCGAGGAAATGTCAATGCCTCGGACAAGTCAGCTCACCGCCATGGTACAACGTTCGACATCAGCTACAAACGCTTCGACCAAGTGGACGACCCCGACGGATACCCCCTGCAACCGGTAAGAGAAGACACCTTGAAAATGGTGCTCTCTGAAGTATTACGCGATTTGAAAAAGGAGGGAGATTGTTACGTGAAATATGAACTGAAGCAGGGATGCTTCCACATTACTGCAAGATAAATGCACCGCTATTTCATCTATTTAGGATACGACGGCACCAATTACCACGGATGGCAAATCCAACCGAACGGTACAAGCGTGCAACAGACACTGATGGAGGCACTGGCTACTTTCCTCAGAAAGGAAGTGGAGGTGACAGGTGCCGGGCGCACCGATGCCGGAGTACATGCCCGATTGATGGTGGCACACTTCGATTGGGAAGAACCATTGGACACGGATGCCGTCACTGATAAGTTGAACCGCATCCTTCCCCAAGATATCTGTATATATAAGGTACGCGAGGTGAAGTCCGACGCACATGCCCGTTTCGATGCCACCTATCGCACCTACCGTTACTATGTGACCACCCGAAAGAATCCCTTCGGTCGCCAATACATGTGCCGCATTGTGGGCAAACCGCTCGACTTCGAAGCCATGAACCGTGCGGCCGAAACTCTGTTCGACTATACCGATTTCACCAGCTTCAGCAAGTTGCATACCGATGTAAAGACCAACAATTGCCGTATCATGCAAGCCCATTGGGAACAGACCGGCGAAACGGAGTGGGTATTCACCATCCAAGCCGACCGTTTTCTGCGCAACATGGTGCGCGCCATCGTAGGCACCCTCTTCGAAGTGGGTCGTGGCAAACTCTCCGTCGAAGGTTTCCGGAAAGTCATCGAAGAGAAAGACCGTGGCAAAGCGGGCACCTCTGCCCCCGGACACGCTCTCTTTCTGGAAGACGTCGGGTATTAATTAGCTACAAGTGATGAGCAACGAGCAACTAGTAGGCCATGCGGCACTGATTTCTCAGATGCTGATGACACGGATGACCGCGGATTGAAATTGGCCATGCGACACTCAAAACTCAGAACTCAAAAAACTCTGCGCCTCCGCGCCTCTGCGTTAAAAAATAAAGAATTCATAAATCACAAATCATAATTAAAATAGTGCTCTGGTTAGGATTAGCTTTTCTCTCAGCCACATTGCTGGGATTTTATGATGTGTTCAAGAAACAATCATTGAAACAGAATGCGGTGATACCCGTACTCTTTCTCAACACCCTGTTTTCAAGTTTGATATTCCTCCCATTCATCCTACTTTCATTAGAAAAAGGGAATGTGCTGGAAGGAACCATCTTCCATGTCCCTACGGTCGGATGGGAAGTTCACAAGTATGTGGTACTGAAATCCGTCATCGTACTCTCGTCATGGATATTCGGCTACTTTGGTATGAAACATCTGCCACTCACCATCGTAGGCCCCATCAATGCCACACGTCCCGTGATGGTGCTGGTAGGTGCCCTGCTCGTCTTCGGTGAACGACTGAACCTCTATCAGTGGATAGGTGTGTTGCTGGCCATCGTCTCCTTCTTCATGCTGAGCCGGAGCGGGAAAAAGGAAGGTATCGACTTCAAGCACGACCGGTGGATATACTTCGTGGTGCTGGCTTCCATGCTGGGAGCCGTCAGCGGACTGTATGACAAATACTTGATGGCCCCCGTCACCGATGGCGGCCTTGGACTTGACCGCATGGTGGTTCAGTCGTGGTACAACATCTACCAACTCTTCATGATGGGAACTGTCCTAATGCTCCTCTGGTATCCCAAGCGAAAGAGTACCACACCCTTTCATTGGCATTGGTGCATACCGCTCATCTCCCTGTTCCTCTCAGCGGCCGACTTTGTCTATTTCTACTCCCTCAGTCTCGACGGAGCACTCATCTCCGTCGTCTCCATGGTGCGCCGTAGCAGTGTCATCGTCTCCTTCCTCTGTGGCGCCCTCTTCTTCCGCGAGAAGAACCTGCGGAGCAAAGCCATCGACCTCCTGCTCGTCCTGCTGGGTATGATATTCCTCTATCTGGGGGCAAGGTAAATGAATTGTTTAGGATAGGAACTTTTACAAAGGAAAGAAATATTATCGTGAGAAATCAAAGAAAAGCCGCACCCCGAAAGGGATGCGGCTTCCTTCTTTTTTATACTATTGAATCTTAGAATGCATAATAAACTCCAAATGAGATATTGTTATCAAAGCTGAAGCCGAAGCCCTTCTGAACTAATTCACCAATTTCATCGTCACAATCTGTATAACCCAAAAATCCCATGTGACCTACGAGGCTGAACTTCTCGTTCAAAGAGTATGCAATACCAGGTTTAATACCAATTCCCCAAGTAGAATACTTTTCACCAGTGTCAACGCTACCAAATTCAAAACCGCCATCCAAGAAGAACTTGAAGTTACCGGCCTTGAGAACATTGTAACGGGCATACGGATTTACGGCTATTGCTGATACAGTTTCACCATCTTCAGGTTTTGAAGATTCGTAACCCAAACCAATAGCGATTGACCAATCCTCTGACAAGTCATAACCTACTTCGGGAGCAATGCTGAAAGTCGTCTTAGTTTGACTCCCCTCTGCATCACCGTTATTCCAGAATCCCAAAGATCCACCTACCCATACCTGAGCATTAGCTGCAACGGCAGCAACCATAACCATCAAAGTCAAAAAAATCTTTTTCATAATAATAAAGTTTTTAGTTAAACAATAAGGACTTTAGGAAACTATTTCCCGTCATCCCGTTTTCTTTTGACGGTACAAAGGTATACAAATTTATCTAACTAAAAAACTTTAAGGACTTTATTTTGCAGCCGTTTGTTAATCTATGTAAAAGGATTATCCTTTTATTCCTCATTTGTGTCTGTTTGCTCGTTGACGGCGGTATTCTGCTTTCATTTTGGCAGCACCCGAACCGTGGGCACCGGTGATATAGGCCTTCTTCTTGGCTTTTGTCTTTACTTTTTTATCATCTTTCGGTTTCGAAGAACTTCCTTTAAAGGTTATCCCTTGTAGAATGGTTTTTGAGATATCATCCATAATTATTTTTTCTTAGTATTCAACATTCACATCCGCCCGCATGATAGCACTCAGTATGCGTCCGGACTTTATTCCCAACTTACGGGCTGAAAAAAAGCGTTCACTATTGTTGAACGTGCAGATACCTGTCACATGAATAGTTTCCGCAGGTACTCCTTTCTCCAACAACTGCAAGCGGTTGGCCTCCCAAAGGTCGATGTGCCATTTCTCTTGACGGACAGCAATCTGTCCCATAGGAAAATCGGCAGATAAGAATTGTTCATACACTTCATCGCCCACTTCAAAAGCTTGCATTGAGATACTGGGACCTATGACTGCCTTCACATTCTTGCCCTCTGTGCCATAAAGGAGTGTCATCTGATTAAGTACTTGAGTAAGGATTCTTGCCACTGTACCCCGCCATCCGGCATGAACAGCCGCTATCACTCGCGCGCGCGTATCATATAATAATATAGGAACACAATCGGCAGTGCTTATAGCTAAACAACAATCAGGCAACGGAGAAATCAATGCATCCACTCCATCAAGCCGTGCACTCTGCTCCGTAGATGAAAGGTTCAAAAACTGTTCATCCACTACTGTCATCCGTACGTCATGAACCTGCCGGGGAATGAAGAGGCGACTGGGATGGATACGCCAATCCAAACAAAGTTTTTCCCGATTGGCAACTACATGCATAGGGTTATCTCCACAATAGTGAGTACAATTGAACGAGGCATACATACCTTCACTTATTCCACCCGTACGACTGGTGCTGAAGGCTTTTATCTCCTTAGAGAAAGAGTATTGCAAGTAGCTCATTATTCGATCTTTTGAGGGCAATGTTCAAAGAGGTCAAAGTTCAAGATTCAATATTTTAAGAATACATTAAGGCCTTGAAGCTGAAAGCAGGAACTTTGAACCAGGCATCAGGAAACTCCGTCAATCCTCTTCCTCATATTCAAAGTCTTCCAACTCTTCCCAATCTTCTTCGTCATCCTCCCAATCGTCCACGAATTCAATCTCTTCATCTTCGCCCATTTCTTTCAGTTCTTGAGCCAATTTATTCATATCCTTGGGACGATGCACCAGTTTGTCATCATTCACGACACTCGCCAGTTTATTGCTTTCACTATTGAGAGCCACCCACAACAAATCCTTCAATTGTGAGATACCCTGCCCTGTAAGTGATGAGATGAAGACATGAGGAACATCTTCGGGCAAATGTTCTTCGAGCATCTGTATGAGTTCCTCGTCAAGCATATCGCTCTTGGTGATGGCTAATATACGCTGCTTGTCAAGCATATCGGGATTAAATGTAGCTAATTCATTGAGCAACACTTCATACTCTTTCTTGATATCGTCAGTATCACCTGGCACCATAAAAAGTAACAAAGAATTTCGCTCGATGTGACGCAAGAAACGAAGACCTAATCCTCTTCCTTCACTGGCCCCTTCGATAATACCCGGAATATCGGCCATCACAAAGGACTTACCCTCGCGATAAGGGACAATACCCAAGTTAGGTTCCAATGTAGTGAAGGGATAGTTGGCAATCTTAGGACGTGCTGAAGAAACGGCAGAGAGCAATGTCGATTTACCGGCATTAGGGAAACCTACCAGTCCGACATCTGCCAACAGTTTCAATTCCATGATAACGGTCAGTTCCTGCATAGGTTCACCAGGTTGTGCAAAACGCGGAGCCTGGCGGGTAGCCGTACGGAAGTGCCAGTTGCCCAGTCCGCCACGTCCTCCTTTCAGTAAAACAACCTTCTGATCATGTTCGGTAACATCACAAATGTATTCACCAGTCTCTGCATTATATACCACCGTACCACAAGGAACATCAATGATTTTGTCCTCTCCGTCCTTTCCGAAACTCTTGCACTTGGAACCATTTCCTCCATGTCCGGCAAATATATGGCGGTCATACTTCAAGTGAAGCAACGTCCAATAATTGCGGTTTCCGCGCAGAATGACATCTCCTCCACGTCCACCATCACCACCGTCAGGTCCTCCGTTAGGTACATACTTGGCACGATGCATGTGCATGGAGCCTCGGCCACCCTTTCCCGAGCGGCAATAAATCTTCACATAGTCAACAAAGTTGCTTTCTGCCATTTTTTGAGTTAATAGTAGTTAGTTGTTCAAGTTTTACAAACCCTGTTTTTGGGGAGTTCAGGAGTACAGACAAGATTCTGAACGTCCTGTCATATAGAGTGTCAGAGCATCATCCGTACTCCTGAACTCCAGAAAGCTTACTTCACCTTGTCAATTGCTTCAGCAATTTCGGCAAAAATACCTTCCATGGTACCCAATCCGTTGATGTGGCAATACTTGCCATCGGCCTTGTACCAATCGATGAGGGGAGCCGTCTGTGAGTGATATACCACAAGGCGTTTCTTAATGGTCTCTTCGTTGTCATCAGCACGTCCACTTTCCTGGCCACGTTTGATGAGACGGATCATTAGTTCTTCTTCGGGAACTTCCAGATCCAACATAATTGAAACCTCTTGACCACGTTCAGCCAACATAGCCTTCAAGGCATCGGCTTGTGCAATAGTACGGGGGAAACCGTCGAAGATTACTCCCTTGCTGTCAGTGAACGAGTCGAACACACTGGCCAGGATGTCAATCATCAGACTATCGGGGATGAGTTGTCCCTGGTCGATGTACCCCTTAGCAGTTTGTCCCAGTTCTGTTCCATTCTTGATTTCGGCACGCAACACATCTCCAGTAGAAATGTGGTTCAATCCATACTTCTCTACAATGCGAGCACTCTGAGTTCCTTTACCAGAACCTGGTGCACCAAAAATTACGATATTCAGCATATTCTTTGCAGTTATAATATAACATTTATTGTATAATTTTCTACTCTCACACAACCCATTTGAGGGATTTCTTAAAAAAATTGGCACAAAATTAGCAATTTTCTTTGAAAATCTATCAGAAAAGAGTTACTTTTACACCCGCCAACATATAGAATCAATGAAAATACTGACTAAAAACCAAATAAAAGCCTTAGACAAGCGCACCATCAACGAAGAAGGAATCTCTTCACTTGACCTGATGGAACGAGCAGCTCAAGCCCTGACCAACGCTATTTGTCAACTATTTCCTGAACCACGAAGTTTCAAATTGTTTGCTGGACCGGGGAATAATGGAGGCGACACATTGGCCGTTGCCCGCTTATTGTCCGAACGCGGCTACAGGTCCGACGTTTATCTATTCAACACCCGCCAATCCCTTTCCGAAGATTGCCAAACCAATGCAGAACGGTTATTGGACTGTACTGACGTGAATTTCATCGAGGTAACCTCTCACTTTGCCCCCCCTCCTTTGATGAAGAGTGACGTGGTCATTGACGGTCTTTTCGGTTCAGGACTGAGCCGCCCTTTGGAAGGAGGTTTCGCTGCTGTAGTGAAATACATCAACGCTTCGCCTGCCACAATTGTATCTATAGACATCCCTTCAGGGTTGATGTGTGAAGACAACACATACAACCTGCCCGAGCATATCATTCATGCCCACATGACCCTGACTCTCCAACAACCCAAGCTCTCGTTCTTTTTCGCTGAGAATCAAACATACCTAGGAGAATGGTTCAGTCTTGACATCAGCCTTAGTGCCCAAGGCATTGCCGAATTTCCAGACCAATATTTGATTACAACCCAAAGAGAAATCCGTCCCTTTACCAAGCCGCGTTCTGAGTTCGCTCACAAAGGGCAGTTCGGACATGGGTTACTCATTGCAGGTTCGGCAGGAATGGCTGGCGCAGCCATACTCTCTGCCCGCGCCTCTTTGCGAAGCGGTATAGGTCTGCTAACGGTACACACTCCCGCTTGCAACATTCCGATTTTACAAACGTCCGTACCTGAGGCTATGGCAGATGCAGACAATCACAATCTCCATGTATCCACTCCCGTTCCATACAATAAATATACTGCTATAGCTATTGGACCAGGTTTAGGACTAGATGAAGAAACTGCAAATGCGCTATTGGTTCAATTACAGACGACAGAAGGCCCTATTATCATAGATGCAGATGCACTCAACCTTTTAGCATCACACAAAGAGTGGCTTGAATACATTCCCAAAGAAAGTATTCTCACTCCTCATCCCAAGGAACTTGAACGTCTGGTAGGTGAGTGTGCCAGCAGTTACGAACGACTAACCCGTGCCCGTAATCTTGCAGTCCGCTATCAAGTCACTATCGTACTTAAAGGTGCCTGGACAGCCGTCATCACCCCCTCAGGTGTTTGCCACTTCAATCCAACTGGAAATCCTGGTATGGCCACAGCCGGTAGTGGCGATGTACTCACTGGCATACTATTGTCTCTATTGTCTCAAGGCTTTCCACCAAGAGAAGCCGCCCGCGTAGGAGTTTATCTACACGGTGCGGCAGGGGACCTTGCAGCCGAACAAAAAGGCGAATGTGGAATGATTTCCAGTGACATTATAGATAATTTGCCTCTTGCTTGGAGAAAATTAGAAAAGAATCAGTATCTTTGCACAGCCAAGGAACAACGGTGTCAATGAACCGTATCGTATTCCTCTGTAGTATTTTTAAACCATCAGCCTAAAAGCCTTATGAAAAAAGGATTATTTTTAGTTGGTCTGTTGACCACCTCTTTATGCATGGCACAAGGAGAAGCTACTCCCTATACACCAGGCATTAATGCCGAAGGTATCACTTATTACTTGCCCGAAACTGTCATTGACATCACAGTCGAAGCCGAGAAAATAAGCTATACACCCGGTGAATTCTGTGCGTATGCAGACAAATACCTTCGTATTTCCAATGTATCGGACAAGCCAGACACACATTGGGAAATTAAGGGCATGACCGTAAAGTCCACTGGTATCCGCGATCCTAAGAAAGCTTATACAGTGAAGTTACGCGACAAAAGCAATGCCGCACTGATGGAATTAGACCCCGAAGGAATACTATTATCCATCAACCACGAAGGAGCGAATGCCATTGCTCTCATCCCCGGACAAGAGGTAGCTAAGGCACCTGTCACCAACGCGGCCACAGTACTTACGGAAGAAACTCTGAGCGCCACTTCCACAGCTAAGATGGCCGAACTCGCAGCGAAGGACATATTCAACATCCGTGAAAGTCGCAATGCCATTGTACGTGGACAAGCAGACAACATGCCAAAAGACGGAGAAGCCCTGAAAATCATGTTAAGCAATCTAGACCAACAGGAAACCGCTCTTTTAGCCATGTTCAAGGGAACAACCACACACGAAACACGCATCATTTCCATCCGCATTACCCCGAATGAAGAAGACGTGGAGGAGAGTGTTCTCTTCCGATTCTCCAACAAGCAAGGAATATTAGACGCTGAAGATTTGGGTGGTAGCCCTATCTATTACCAACTGACCAATCAGACAATATTCCCAGAAGTAGATGAGAAGACTCTAAAGAAAGCCAAACAGCCTCGTGGTATTATCTACGCAGTGCCAGGTAAGGCACAATTGAAGGTTTATAATAACAAAGAAGTATTTTACGAAGAAGAATTGCCTATTGCACAATATGGCAAGACCGAAGTACTTGCAGAAGATCTTTTTGGAAAAGGAACTACTACCCGTGTTACCTTCGACCAATCAACAGGTGCTATCCGTAAGATCGAGCGATAATCAGTATTCTATTTTTATTTTCATAACCCAAAGGGGAGTTGTATTCATCAATGAGTCAGCTTCCCTTAACTTTTCCTCATAAATTAGGATTGCCCACATGAACGAACAGATGTATCTTTGCAGCTTGAAAGTAAGAACATCAACATGATTATATCAAAAGAAAGGTTATTGACATGAAGAAATTGAATTATCTCAACTTAGCAATGATGGTACTGTGTACAGGATTCTCCTTTACATCCTGTGGTGAAAAAGAAGAACCAACAAGCACTATTGACCCAGTAATAAGTCCCCAAGAATGGGTTACTGATGAGTACACAGGCACAACATTCACTGATTTAGATAGCAGAGGCATGGTCATGCATATTGATACAACTTATAATCAGCCACTCATCATCAGTAAGAATGAACAGGGACTATTAATGCTCACCTATCCGAATTGGACTGATCATCAAGGAATGAGCTACGGTGATTTCCAGATTCTTCCGTTAGAAGCAATCGCCACTACCGACGGAGTTATTTTACAAGGAATTTGCACCGACAGCCTCTACAAAGCCGGAACAGGTTATCCCGCAACATTGAGAGCAACGGGAGTCATCAAGGGAGAAGACACCCACAAGCAGGCTGACTTAACATTGAACATTGACCTTGTCGTAAGCCCCAAAATGACACTGAAGTTTACGCTAAAGTATGAAGGATTCAACTTATAATCTCAATCGGAACAATAACAAAACTACTCATATCAGGTATTATAGTATGAATAGGCTATTTACCATAGGAATACTCACTTCGGTGAGTATTTTTTCATCGTATGCATCAGAGTCTGACAGTCTGAAGGTGGTGGATATAGAGACCATTACCGTTTTCGCCCATCCCAAGACACACATACCCCTCAGACAACAACCCATATCTACGACCCTAGTAGAAGAAGTTTTTTTACAAGAGCATAATATACAATCAATCAAGGAATTATCAGGTCTCACACCAAACTTATTTATCCCCAACTATGGAAGCAGCCTCACCTCAGCCATATACATCCGTGGCATCGGTTCACGCATCAACTCTCCAGCCGTAGGGCTCTACGTTGACAACATCCCCTACACAGATAAGTCAGCCTTTGACTTTCAATTCGTTGGGGTGGACCGTGTCGACGTATTGAGGGGTCCTCAAGGCTCTCTATATGGACGCAATACTATGGGAGGACTGGTCATGATACATACCAAGGATCCACTACACTCTCAAGGAATCGACTACGAACTAGGGGGGGCAACTGCCAACATGAGCTACTATGAAACAGGCCACCTGCGCATGAAGCTGAGCGAACAAACAGGAATATCATTAGGATTCACAGCACACGAAGCTAGGGGAATACACCGCAATCGCACACTCAACAAGTGGGCTGAATATGGAGAGGGAATGGGAGTAAACATGCGTTTAATTCACCTGATGAACGAAAAACTGAAGATGAATTTCACCCTCGGCTATGAACAGACAAACGAACGGGAATACCCCTACCAATACAACGGTTCCCTCGAAGAGGATGGCGGACGATACGACCATCTCATCGGCACCATCAGCAACAACCGTCCTCACGGCTACAATCGAAACATGTGGAACGTAGGTACACATCTACAGTGGACAATGCCCCAATTTACATTCAGTAGTACCACTGGTTATCAGTGGATAAAGGACGACATGCGCATCGACCAAGACTTCCTACCCGATGATATTTTCACTTTACGTCAACAACAAAACATACACACACTCAATCAGGAATTTATCCTGAAGAGTTCTTCCCTGCGACAGTGGAAATGGGTCACCGGTATAAGCGGAACATTACAATGGACAAAGACGAATGCCCCTGTGGACTTTTACGGAGAAGGCATCAAGATGATACAGAATGCCATAGACGAAGGAATGAAAGATACAGGGATGAAAGTAGAACTGACTAATAATCACCTGCACATTCCTGGCCACTTCTCCACTCCAATCAAAGGTGTGGCACTATTTCACCAAAGCGACATACAATTGAGTTCCATGTGGACACTAACAGCAGGACTAAGACTAGACCACGAGCGACAGACTATCGCCTATAATAGCCATACCACCATCCACACCCTTTTCACCGGTATGGGACTGACGAATCAAACGGGAGAAAAGAAAGTCCACTACATCGGAAACTTTCACAAACGACAAACCCACCTGTTGCCGCGTTTGGCACTTACGAAGAAGACGACCCAAGGCAACATGTACGTTTCCTTCAGTAAAGGATTGCGATCAGGAGGATACAACAACCAAATGTTCAGCGAGATTATCCAACAGAGTTTCCGTTCTTCGGAATTCAGTTCAGAGGAAGTTCGCCAACAAATAAACTACGACCCTGAATGGAGTCTCAACTACGAAGTGGGCACCCATCTGAATTTGTTTAGAGGAACGCTTCGCGCAGATGCCAGTCTGTTTCTCATAAACACACGTGACCAACAAGTCTCGCGTTTCACCAAAAACGGGTTGGGACGTATCCTCGTGAACGCAGGAAGGGCATGCAGTTGGGGAGGTGAGCTATCTCTATTGGCACAGGCAACAGAGAATCTATGTTTCAACCTCGGATACGGTTATACCCACGCCTCTTTTACACGCTACGATAGTGGAATATCCGACACAGGCGAACGCATTGATTATACAGGCAACCACGTACCCTTTGCACCAGAACACACAGTCAGTACCGGAGTACGCTATGATTTCAGTCTCGCCACCCACCCATTGGGTATCAACCACATAACTTTTAGAACCGACTATCAAGGAGCCGGACGCATTTGGTGGACAGAGGCAAACGACATCAGCCAACCCTATTACAGCCAATTACATATCGGAATGACACTACACTTCAAACATTTGGAGTTAGACTTCTATGGTCGTAACCTCACTGACAGTAAATTCGACACCTTCCGTTTCCACAGTATGGGACGCGACTTCAGCCAAGTAGGACGCCCAAGGGATTTTCAGACAAAACTAACGTGGAGACTGTAATATGAAATATAAAGTGAAACTACGTCTTGCAAAAGAAGTTTTATATGATACATGATTAAACGCATTAACAAAAAACAATAAAAAAAAGGAATTGCATCATATCAATAAAATTTTTATCGAATATTCGAAAGGTTTATTTATCTTTGCAGCTCAACAAACTAAAATAACCAATCAAGAGCATATGAAACTAAAGACTATGAGTACCCTGTTGCTTGCCGCCGTATTTGGTGGATCCTATGCATGGGGACAAGAGAACGAGAAACCCTACGTGTCCGACGTATGGGTAGCCGATCTTGGAAACGGCAAGTACCACAACCCCATTCTGTGTGCAGACTATAGTGACCCCGATGTTTGCCGCGTAGGAGACGATTACTACATGACGGCTTCCAGTTTCAACTGTCTTCCCGGACTTCCCATCCTCCACTCGAAGGATCTGGTGAATTGGACCATCATTGGACATGCAGTAGCTCACACTCTGCCACCAGTAGAGACACCGGAACGTCCGGAACACGGAAACCGCGTATGGGCACCGGCCATCCGTCATCACAATGGCACGTTCTACATCTTTTGGGGAGACCCCGACCAAGGAGCCTTCATGGTTTCCACCAAAGACCCCCGAGGCACATGGACTGCTCCGAAGCTCATCAAACCGGCCAAAGGTCTCATCGACACCTGCCCCTTGTGGGACGACGACGGAAAGGTGTATCTCTACCATGCCTATGCAGGTAGCCGTGCCGGACTGAAGAGCATCCTAGCCGTCTGTGAACTCGACCCCAAGACATTAATGGCTACTACGCAGAGCCGCATCATCTTCGACGGACACATCGACCACCCCACATGCGAGGGAGCCAAGATACATAAGTACCAGGGCAAGTACTACCTCTTCCACCCCGCTGGAGGTGTAGCCACCGGATGGCAGGTGGTCGAGCGTGCCGACAATCCCTATGGTCCCTTCGAGTGCAAGACAGTGCTTGCTCAAGGAAGCACCACCATCAACGGCCCTCATCAGGGAGCATGGGTGGATACCCCGACAGGAGAACACTGGTTTTTCCACTTCCAGGATGTAGGAGCCTACGGTCGACTAGTACATTTGCAACCCATGGAATGGAAGGAAGGATGGCCTGTCATCGGCATTGACAAGGACGGTGACGGATGTGGTGAACCCGTATTGACCTATCGCAAGCCCAACGTGGGTAAGACCTATCCTATACAGACTCCTCAAGAGAGCGACGAGTTCGACGGCATGACCCTGGGCAAGCAGTGGCAATGGCATGCCAACATCAACGAGCTGTGGGCCTATTATGCAGGGGACAAGGGCTACATGCGCCTGTACTCATACCCTGTAGTAGAGGACTACAAGAGCCTGTGGGACGTGGCCAACCTGCTCCTCCAAAAGACACCCGCATTCAACTTCACCGCCACCATGAAGCTCACTTTCAGCCCCAGCGATAAGTACACCGGCGAGCGCACTGGCCTGGTGGTGATGGGTCGCGACTATGCCGGCCTCATCCTGGAGAACACCAAGGGGGGCCTCGTCCTCAGCCAAGTGGAGTGCAAGAAAGCCGATAAAGGCGGCACCGAGAGTGTGAAGGAGTCAGTCTCGCTCACCGATGGAACCGTCTACCTGAAAGCTAAGTTCAGCACCGACGCCACCGAACAGAAGGCCTTCACCGACAAGGGCGACCGCGTGGTAATGTGTGACTTCCTCTACAGCACCGACGGCAAGAAGTTCAAGAAACTGGGCACCCCCTTCCGCCTCCGCGAGGGTCAGTGGATTGGTGCCAAGATGGGAACCTTCTGCACCCGACCTCACATGGTTATCAACGACGGCGGCTGGGTGGACGTAGACTGGTTCCGCGTGACAAAGAAGTAAGTATTTACTGGAGTTCAGGAGTGCAGAAGTGCAGAAAAATGTCTTTCCCGACAACCAAAGCTATTGTCTGAACTCCTGCAACTCCTGAACTTCTGAACTCCTCCCCCTCTCCTGCCCCTCCCAGGGAGGGGAGTAGATAGAGAAGCAAATAAGTAACAAGTAACAAGCAAGCAGACATCCCACTCCCCTCCCTTGGGAGGGGCAAGGGGGAAGGTCCGCTGGTTATTTTATTCATATTATGGACATCGCCCTCATCATCCTAGGCATCATCTGCCTCATCACCGGTCTGGCTGGCTGCATCCTGCCCATGCTTCCCGGTCCGCCCGTGGCCTACGCGGGCCTCATCCTGCTGCACCTGACCGACGGCGTGCAACTGAGTACCACCGAACTGCTCGTCGGGCTTCTCATCGTAGTAGTGGTGCAGGTGCTCGACTACATCATTCCCATGCTGGGCACCAAGTACAGCGGCGGAGGCGGCAAGTGGGCCAACCGCGGCACATTCATCGGCACCCTCATTGGCATGTTCTTCCTCCCTTGGGGCATCATCATCGGCCCCTTTGTAGGCGCCTTCATGGGAGCTACCAAGGATGGCATGGACAACACCCAAGCCCTCAAGGCCGGCTTCGGCTCCCTCCTCGGCTTCCTCTTCGGCACCGTGCTGAAGTTCGTCGCCTGCGGCTACTTCGCCTGGGTCTTTATCAGGGAACTGCTAAAACTCTTAGAAGCCCTGCACTCCTTCTAGACAATCTAGTCCATCAACCCCATCAAACCAATTCCCCATGACCATCCTCTCCACCACCATCCTCCTTCCCCAAATACACTTCCACGCCCACCACGGTGTGATGCCCCAAGAGCGCCTCGTCGGTGCCCAGTTCACCGTCTCACTGGAAATAGCCACCCGATTCGACGAAGCCCTCCAGTCCGACTGTCTCGAAGGCACCATCAGCTACGCCGACATCCACGCTGCCGTCAAGGACGAAATGTCCACTCCCTCCGCACTTCTCGAGCACGTGGCCGGCCGCATTGCCCGCCGCCTTCTGCAGGACTTCCCCACCATCGACTCCCTCAAGATCGAGGTGATGAAGCAAAACCCTCCCATGGGAGCCGACATCCCCGCCGCCGGCATCAGAATCGAAGTCAAGCGATAGTCCCTAGACTATATAGAAGCTCTAAGCTATTTAGTTCCTCTAGGCCATCTAGTTTGTCTAGTCTAGTCCACCCCACCATCCACCCCTAGTTCCTCCATCCACCCCACAAAAAAAGGGCGCACCGTCTCCGGCGCGCCCTTCGCTATATCCTCCCTCTTCAATCAGAGGTTACTGAAATCATAGTACTTCACATGCTGCTCCAAGCGAGGCACTTGGTTGCACACAGCCGAGATAAGCGACCATGCCACACGGTGTGCCCCATAGACATTCAGATGAGTGTCGTCCTGCAACCCTTTGGGATGCGAGGGAGAGCCTTTAGGCAACCACATAAACAGTCGCTTGGAATCCTCAGGCCCCATAGGCTCCACTATACCATGAGTGATGGCATTGGCATCCACAAAGTAAACATCCAACTGCTCGGCCACACGACGCGGCGAGAAGAGGTAATCCTTGTGAGTATCTGTCAGACGCTGACCATCGAACTTGCGGCGTACAATGGCATTGAACAGCACTGGAATGCCGCCACGCTGACGAGCCTCGAGCACAAAACGACGCAGGTTGGCATCGAACGTACTGCCAGGGGCAGTATACACCTTCTCCTTCTTGTACTTCTCATCGTTGTGCCCGAACTGAATAAACACATAGTCGCCCGGACGGATGCGGGCCAGCACCTTGTCCCAACGTCCTTCGTTGATGAAGCTCTTGGTACTGCGTCCGTTCTGTGCATGGTTATCCACCTCCACCGCATCAGTAAAGAAGTGCTGGAGCACCATTCCCCAACCACGCTCGGGACTACCCTTGCTGGTATCCTTGTTGGCCATGGTAGAGTCTCCAATCATCAGAACACGAATTTTCCCCTTGTTCTCAACAGTCACAGGACCGTCATGAGGTTGCAGACGTTCACGCTCAAGACAGGCATTGATGAAGGGACCAATAGCCTTAGGGTCATTATCACGGATAAGTTCGTTGATGTAGTAGTCGTAGTCACCCGAACGGTTGTTCTTGCCACCCAGTCCGGCCACAGCACAACAGTCGGTGATAGAAACCACCCCTTTCTTTCCAACTTTGATGAAGCGCTTTACGAAGGCATCAAAACCACGATCAGCAACTGTCATGTATTCAGCCGGCACCACTCCTAAACGGATACCCTTATAGATTGAGTAGATAAACATGGCCGATACGGTAGATTCGAGATAGTTCCCCTTGTCGCCACTACGGTCGAGCACCTGATACCAAAGGCCACTTTTCTTGTCCTGATAACGTTCGATTTGCTTGACAACATTGTCAAGAATAGCCAACAAGGAGTCGCGGTTGGGCTCATCTACAGGAATAAACTCCAACGATTCTACCAAAGCCATGGCAAACCATCCCATAGCACGCCCCCACGAATGGGCACTCTGACCGTTTTCCTTATTACACCAGAACATCTCGCGACTCTCGTCCCAGGCATGTTTATAGAGGCCAGTAGGAGCATCATAAGTATGACGGGCCACTACACAAAATTGATTGATGACATCCTGAAACACCTCGGGCTTATCAAAACGGGCAGCATACTCAGCATAGAAGGGACAACCCATGTAAAGGCCGTCGAGCCACATCTGATGAGGATAGACTTTCTTGTGCCAGAAACCTCCTTCCTTGGTGCGGGGCTGGTCTTTGAACTGAGAGAAGAAAAGGTCAAGTGCTTTCTTGTACTTCTCCTCACCCGTACGCGTGTACATATTTAATAGTATCTTACCGGTATTCACTCGGTCGAGGCTGTAATCGGTCAACTTGTATGCAACCACCGTACCATCTTCACGCACCATAGTATCACAATAAGCTTCAGCATAATCGAAATAACGACTGTCACCATACATTTCTTCCAAACGCAGGAATGCCTGCAACTCAACGCCATGACAGTAATCCCACTTTAACTTGGGTTGGAAATCAAGTTGCCATGACTCAGGACAACG
Organism: Phocaeicola sp.; assembly: GCA_045647865.1. Classification (GTDB taxonomy): domain Bacteria; phylum Bacteroidota; class Bacteroidia; order Bacteroidales; family Bacteroidaceae; genus Phocaeicola_A. The sequence goes on along the minus strand of JAZRMW010000005.1, from coordinate 16,455 downwards.
AACCATCTCCGACTCAGCCAAACGTACTGACATAGGAAGTTTTTTACTAATTTCCTGCGAGTAAGTACGCACAGGCGATACCAACAGCAGAGCTAGCGCTCCACACAAGGATAACAAGTTTTTTTTCATTCTTATAAGTTGTTAATTAGATGATAGACTTCTATATGGGCGCAAAATTATCCATTTTTTTTTGTTAATCCAAGAAAAAGGCAGTACCTTTGGCGACAAAATTCATTTACTAATCAAATTAACTGGTATCATGGGTATCAATCAAAACTACAAAAAGACCAATTTCAGATGGGTGATGTGCGCTCTGCTGTTCGTCGCCACTACGGTCAACTACATGGACCGTCAGGTACTTTCGCTTACCTGGAAAGATTTTATCGCGCCCGAGTTCCACTGGACGGACGCAAATTATGGTGACATCACCGCAGTATTCTCAATCGTGTATGCAATCTGCATGCTCTTTGCCGGTCGCTTTGTTGACTGGATGGGCACCAAGAAGGGTTTCCTTTGGGCTATCGGAGTATGGAGTGCCGGTGCTTGCTTGCACGCTGCTTGCGGATGGGCTACTATGCAGGTTGAAGGTATTAGTTCAGTCGCAGAGATGACTGCTGCAACTGGTGCTATCGCCGTTTCTATCGCAACAGTCAGCGTATGGTTCTTCATTGCTGCACGTTGTATATTGGCTCTCGGTGAGGCAGGTAACTTCCCCGCAGCCATTAAGACTACTGCCGAGTACTTCCCCAAAAAGGACCGTGCATTCGCCACTTCAGTATTCAATGCAGGTGCCTCTGTTGGTGCACTTGCTGCCCCTGCCACTATCCCCTTGCTGGCCCAGTACTTCAAGGACAAAGGCATCGGAGGCGGTTGGGAGATGGCCTTCATCATCATCGGTGCCCTCGGCTTCCTGTGGATGTTCTTCTGGGTATTCCTCTACAGCAAACCCCGCGAAAGCAAGTATGTGAACAAGGCTGAGTTGGAATACATCGAACAGGACAAGGACGACGAACCTGCTCAGGCAGAAGGTGCTCCCGAGCGCAAACTCTCATTCTTGGAGTGCTTCAAATTCAAGCAGACATGGGCCTTTGCTGTTGGTAAGTTCTTCACCGACGGTGTATGGTGGTTCTATCTGTTCTGGGCCCCAGCCTACTTCTCAGACCAGTATGGATACAGCTCATCATCTTCAATGGGTATCATGCTCATCTTCACGCTGTACCTCATCGTTACCATCCTCTCACTCTACGGTGGCTATCTGCCCAAGCTCTTCGTTGAAAAGCAAGGTATGAATCCTTATGCCGGACGTATGAAGGCAATGCTTATCTTCGCCTTCTTGCCTCTGCCTGCATTGTTCGCTCAGAGTGCTGGTGAAATCTCTGTATGGTGGCCCGCTATCATCATCGGTCTTGCCGGTGCTGGACATCAAGCTTGGAGTGCTAACCTCTTCTCTACCATCGGTGACATGTTCCCGAAGAGCGCCATCGCCACCATTACAGGTATCGGAGGTATGGCCGGAGGCATCGGTTCATTCCTCATCAACAAGGGTGCTGGTGCATTGTTCACTTATTCAGAAGAAGCTGGACAAGCTTTCACTTTCATGGGATTCGAAGGCAAACAAGCTGGTTACATGATTGTATTCTGCATCTGTGCCGTAGCTTACTTGGTTGCTTGGTCTATCATGAAGACTCTTGTTCCGAAATACAAACCTATCGTGGTTCGCTAATTTGACATTAAACATTCAGAACTTTAACCAAAAGGGGTATTCCAAAGCGGAATGCCCCTTTTCTTTATTTTAACACACCAAACACCGTGTATAAATATGCAAAAAGCAACCATTATATCACTTTTTAATATTTTTTGGGTAAAGTGCACGCACACATTTAGCCAAAAAGCTGTACTTTTGTACGAAATTCGGCCAAAAGGTCGCGAGATCATTCCTTTGAATAAAATAAACATAACAATATAGAAAAATCTATGGAAAATCTAAGTTTCGGACTGATGTTAATGGCTGTGGGCATGATAACCGTGTTCACAATCCTACTCATCATTATCAATCTGAGTAAACTCCTTATCGCCATTGTCAACAAAATGGCACCAGAAGAGAAAATTGCAAAAAAAGCAACGGTAGCTGCAACAACTTCCACGGTGATAGACCCTAATACCATGGCTGCTATTAAGGGTGCGGTAAATATCGTAACTAGCGGTAAAGGTAAGGTAATGAAAGTAGAGAGGATTTGAAAGTGACAAGGTATTAGAAAAGCGAAATATAAAATAAAGAAAAAAGATATACATGAAGAGAGAAGTTAAATTCAGTTTAGTTTTCCGCGACATGTGGCAGAGTGCCGGAAAATATGTACCTCGCGTAGATCAATTGATGAAAGTGGCTCCAGCCATTATAGAGATGGGCTGTTTTGCACGAGTAGAAACCAACGGTGGTGGATTCGAACAGGTGAATCTGCTTTTCGGTGAGAATCCCAACAATGCCGTACGTCAATGGACAAAGCCTTTTCACGAAGCAGGCATACAGACCCACATGTTGGACCGTGCCTTGAACGGTTTACGTATGAGTCCCGTACCTGCAGACGTTCGCAAACTCTTTTACAAAGTAAAGAAAGCACAGGGAACAGATATCACCCGTACCTTTTGTGGATTGAACGACATCCGCAACATAGCTCCATCCATCGAGTATGCCAAAGCTGCCGGAATGATTTCACAATGTGCTCTCAGTATCACCCACTCTCCTATTCACACAGTTGAATATTATGTAAACATGGCCAAACAACTTATCGAGTTGGGAGCTGATGAAATCTGCATCAAGGATATGGCAGGTATCGGACGCCCTGTTTCACTGGGTAAGATTGTAGCAGGCATTAAAGCTATCAAGGATATCTCCATCCAATACCACTCCCATGCAGGTCCCGGCTTCAACATGGCTTCCATTTTGGAGGTGTGCGAGGCAGGATGTGATTATGTGGATGTAGGCATGGAGCCTCTTTCATGGGGAACAGGCCACGCCGATATCATCAGCGTACAGGCAATGTTGAAAGATGCAGGTTTCCAGGTTCCTGAAATCAACATGGAGGCTTATATGAAAGTGCGTTCATTGGTACAAGAATTCATGGATGATTTCCTTGGTCTCTATATTTCACCCAAGAATCGTCTGATGAATTCATTGCTCATTGGCCCAGGGCTGCCGGGTGGCATGATGGGTTCATTGATGGCTGACCTCGAGACCAACCTCGAGAGCATCAACAAATACAAAGCCAAGCGCAACATGAAGTTCATGACACAAGACGAACTTCTTATCAAGCTCTTCAACGAAGTTGCTTACGTTTGGCCACGTGTAGGATATCCCCCATTGGTTACCCCATTCAGCCAATATGTAAAGAATCTTGCATTGATGAATGTCATGCAGATGGAAAAGGGCAAGGAGCGTTGGGGTATGATTGCCGACGATATTTGGGATATGCTTCTTGGAAAAGCCGGACGACTCCCAGGTGAATTGGCGCCCGAGATTGTGGAAAAGGCTGAAAAGGAAGGACGCAAATTCTTCACAGGCAATCCACAAGAGAATTATCCCGATGCCCTTGACAAATTCCGCTTGTTGATGAAGGAAAAAGGTTGGGAGACGGGACAAGACGACGAAGAATTATTCGAATATGCAATGCATCCGGCACAGTACGAAGCTTACAAGAGTGGAAAGGCCAAACAAGACTTCCTGGAGGATGTAGAGAAACGCCGCATGGAAAAGAAAGCAGGCACAGCTCCTACCGAACCTCAGACTTTGACCATCGATGTGAACGGTACAGCTTACCGTGTGACTGTAGCCTATGGAGACGTACAGCCCGAAGCCACACAAGCGGCAACGGCAGCTTCCGTAGGAGAAGGAAAGGAAGTTCTATCTCCCTTGGAAGGAAAATTCTTCCTCACCAAAACGGCTCAGGAAACCCCTTTGAAGGTAGGTGATAAAGTAAATGAAGGTGATGTTCTTTGCTACGTGGAGGCAATGAAGACCTACAATGCCATTCGCGCCGAGTTTGGCGGAACCATCACAGCCATTTGCACCAACCCAGGTGACTCAGTTTCTGAAGATGATGTATTAATGAAGATTGGATGATAACATGGAAGATATATTCGTAAAACTTTATGAAATGACGGCTATCAGTAACATCATTGCTGATCCTTCGTTCCTTGTCATGTATGCTATTGCATTCGTTTTGCTCTATTTAGGAATCAAGAAGCACTACGAGCCGCTTTTGCTCGTCCCCATAGCCTTTGGTGTATTGTTGGCGAACTTTCCCGGAGGCGAGATGGGCGTCATACAAGCTGACTCCAACGGCATGGTGGAGGTGAATGGCGTCATGAAGAATATTTGGAAAATGTCATTGCCCGAGATTGCTCATGAACTTGGAATCATGAACTTTCTCTATTACATGCTGATAAAGACAGGTTTCTTGCCTCCTATCATCTTTATGGGTGTGGGTGCTCTGACGGATTTCGGCCCCATGCTACGCAATCTGCGCCTTTCCATCTTTGGAGCTGCAGCTCAGATGGGAATATTCACTGTTTTGTTGGTAGCGATTCTCATGGATTACACTCCTCAAGAAGCGGCTTCATTAGGTATCATCGGTGGTGCAGACGGTCCTACTGCCATTTTCACCACTATCAAGCTAGCTCCTCACTTACTTGGTCCTATTGCCATTGCAGCTTATTCTTACATGGCATTGGTTCCCGTTATCATTCCGTTGGTTGTGAAGTTGACTTGTTCTAAAAAAGAACTGATGATTAACATGAAGGAACAGGAGAAACTCTCATCTTCTAAAGTTGAAATCAAGAACTTGCGTGTACTGAAGATTGTTTTTCCCATTGTCGTGACAACCGTTGTCGCCATCTTTGTTCCAACAGCAGTATCATTGATAGGTATGCTCATGTTCGGCAATCTGATTAAAGAAATTGGTAGCGACACCAGCCGTCTGTTTGATGCAGCCAGCAACAGCATCATGAATGCAGCCACCATCTTCTTGGGACTCTGTGTTGGTGCAACAATGACAGCCGATGCCTTCCTCAACTTGACCACTATCGGCATCGTCATCGCTGGTTTCTTAGCCTTTGCTCTCTCCATTGCCAGCGGAATCTTCATGGTTAAGATTTTCAATCTCTTTAGCAAAAAGCAGAAGATAAATCCGCTCATCGGAGCCACAGGACTCAGCGCAGTCCCCATGGCCAGTCGTGTAGCCAACGATATCGCAACCAAGTACGATCCTAAGAACCATGTACTCAATTACTGCATGTCTAGTAACATCTCAGGCGTTATCGGTTCAGCCGTAGCCGCAGGTGTGCTCATTTCATTCTTGCAATAAACATCAAATACAGATTACGCCGACAATTTTTGTCTATACAATCCATAAACGGCGTAATCTGTACTTTTTTATAACCCATAAAAAACATTCTTTCATGAAGAAAAACTTACTTTTAATAGCCACATTCCTCTTTCCCATCTCCGTCATGGCAGAAAAGGCCGATAACGAACCTATCGAAATCACCAAAGCTTTTGAGGAAGCTAAGAAAATTGAAAAGAGTATCAAACAGACCTCTTTCCCAGCTCGCGTATATAACATCGTTGATTTTGGAGCCAAACCCAACACTCCGAAAGAGCCTTGCCACGATGCCATCAACGAAGCCATCCTTCGCTGCAACCAGGATGGCGGAGGCACAGTGTTCATCCCCAAAGGAACATTCTACACAGGTCCTATCACCTTGAAAAGCAATGTAAATCTGCATATCGAGAAGGATGCCGTCTTGAAATTCGACACAGACCAAAGCCTTTACTTTCCCCCTGTACTTACCCGTTGGGAAGGTTTGGATTGCTACAATGCCCGCCCACTCATCTATGCCTATGGCGAGACCAACATCGCCATCACCGGTAAAGGTGTGATGGATGCCCAAGGCGATGCTGACCACTGGTGGTACATGGCTGCAGGAAGATACAAGATAAATAATGGAAAACCGACCCAAGCCGACGGAGGACGTAAACGCATGTTGGCATTAGGCGAACGGGGAGCACCAATGCACGAACGTATATTCACACCGGAGGAAGCCATGCGCCCACAATTCGTGAACCTCTATCGCTGTACAGCTGTCCTAATTGAAGATGTCACATTCTTGAATTCTCCCTTCTGGACACTGCATCCGCTCATGTGCGAAAGCCTCATCGTTCGTGGTGTCACCATCGAAAATGACGGTCCCAACGGCGACGGTTGCGACCCCGAATCTTGCAAGAATGTACTCATTGAGAATTGTATTTTCAATACCGGTGACGACTGTATTGCCATCAAAAGCGGAAGAAATAACGACGGACGCAAATGGAATATCCCCAGCGAAAACATCATCGTACGCGGTTGTACAATGAAGAACGGTCACGGTGGTGTTGTTATCGGAAGCGAAATTTCCGGAGGTTACAAAGGACTCTATGTAGAGGACTGCTACATGGATAGCCCCAATCTTGACCGCGTCATCCGCATCAAGACCAGCACCTGCCGCGGAGGCACCATCGAAGATGTTTTTGTGCGCAATGTCGAAGTGGGTGTTTGCCGAGAGGCCGTACTCCGAATCAACCTGAAGTATGAGTCCAAGGAAGAGTGCGAACGTGGATACATTCCTACCGTACGCAACGTATGGATGCACAACGTAAATTCGAATGGCAGCAAATATGGTGTCCTCCTCATCGGTTTGGATGAAAGCGAAAACATTTATGACATCAATGTCAGCAACTGTACGTTCAACGGCGTGACCCATTCTGGTGAAAACATCACCGGAAAGGTAAGAAACGTCAACATCAAGGATTGTAAGGTAAAAATGGCTCCCAAGAAGGATAAAAAAGAAAAGAAGTAAAACATCTATTCAAAACTATCCGGAGAAGTCCACTGCGTTAACATTCAGCGAAACGCAGTGGACTTTTTGCATAAAAGGAGGGCATAAAGCACCAAAAATACGCTATCAGCTGCCACATTGAAGGAGTTTAACTAAAAAGTTTTGTCTGAAGTTTTTTTTTGTAGTAATTTTGTGCCCTCTTATTTTTTTAAAGAATTAATATACGGCGTTCTATGAATAGAAAGAAAATGTTAATAAGTTTGGCTACAGCCTTGTTATTACAAGGAACAATCAATCAGATAACAGCTGCAAGCCTTTATCCATCCGACAAAAGTGAGAAATCGAATAAAGAAGTAAGAAAATCCAGCAAAGGATTCCTCTTTTTCAAGAAGAAACAGAAAGAAGAAGAAAAGCCAGCCTCCCCCTCAGCTTACAAAACAATGACCGGCCGAGACTCCTTGTCGATGTCTGGTGTAATGAATGTCATCCAAAAAGGTGACACTGTCTATTTGGAACTCCCCACTCGCCTATTAGGGAAGCCCTTCCTTATATCCAACAAACTGCAACGGGTTCCTATCGAACTGAACGAAGCCAGTGCCAACAAAGGCATCAACTATGCCAACCAGATGGTACGCTTTGAATGGGACCAGAAGAGCAAAACCGTCAAGATGCACCAACAGCGTGTGACACCCGAAGTACCCAAAGATTCATACCTCGCCCGTTCGGTTGCAGACAACTACATCGACCCCATCATTGCTTCACTGAAAGTCGAAGGCATGGCTCCCGACTCCACTTCTGTGATATTCAAAGTCAGCGATTTCTTTAACGGTAAAAAGAATGTGCTGAACGATGTTTTCAACGATATCAACATCGGCACCTCCCCCGTAAGCGAACTCTCACGCATCGTCAGCGTAAAAGCCTACGACCAGAGCGTTGTGGCTCACTCCGAACTCACAACAACGGTTCACGAGGGATTGTCCAAAGTCAATGTCACCGTAGAGGTGAGCACCGCCATTTGCCTGCTTCCCGAAGAGCCGATGGCACGCCGCCGTGAAGATTGGCGCGTAGGCTACTTCTCCACCCCTGCCACCATTTTCAACGACGAGCAACAACGGGTAGAACATACCAATTACATCACACGTTGGCGCTTAGAGCCCAAAGACACTGCCGCCTATATGCGCGGCGAGTTGACAGAACCCGTAAAACCCATCACATTCTACATCGGTGGAGCTGTCCCCGAACATCTCAGGCCCTATATCATAAAAGGTATTCTCGACTGGAATCCTGCATTCGAAAAGGCCGGATTCAAGAATGCTGTCCAAGCAATTGTCCCCCACGACAGTCTGGATGTGGATGGCGACGACATGCATTATTCCGTATTGACTTATGCGGCCTCTGAAAAGGCCAACGCCATGGGTCCATCCACCATCGACCCCCGAACAGGAGAGATTCTCGAAGCCGACATCATCTGGTGGCACAACGTGCAGTCACTCATCAGCGAATGGATTACCGTACAAACAGGAGCCGTTGACCCTCGGGCACGTTCGTTGGAACTTCCCATCGAGCTTATTGGTGATGCTGTACGTTTCGTTGCCTGCCACGAAGTCGGACACTCTTTGGGCTTGCGTCACAACATGATGGCATCAGCTGCCTACCCCACCGATTCACTCCGCTCAGCCTCGTTCACTTCACGCATGGGAGGCACCTCTGCCAGCATCATGGACTATGCACGTTTCAACTACGTGGCTCAGCCGGGCGACAACGTAAAGGTTATGTCACCCAACATCGGCTCCTATGACTTCATGGCCATCGAATGGGGTTACCGCTGGTATCCGGCAGGAACCGATGAAGAAAAGGTCTTATCAGAATTTTTAGCCAAACACAAAGGCAAGGAATACCGCTACAGCGAAGCACAGTCACAACGTTCGGCTGTTGACCCCCGCGCTTTGAGCGAAGACCTTGGCGACGACCCCATCAAATCAGCACGTCTGGGTATCGAAAACCTGAAGCGCATCATGCCCAACCTCATCGAGTGGACACGCAACAACAAACTTGGTCAAAACTACGACGAAGCGGCCAATCTCTATTCAGCCATCATCTATCAGTGGAACCTCTACCACTACCACGTCATGGCAAACATCGGTGGCATCTATATGGATCGCCCGACCATCGATTGGATAAACAATCCCGAAAAGCAGGCATATACCTTTGTGGAAAAGGAACGCCAGCGCGATGCAGTCCAATTCCTACTCGATGAAGTACTCTGCTTCCCCGAATGGCTCTTTGGCTCACCCTTCTCCACTCAGATATTCCCGCTCCGCAAGACTCCCTTCGGCACTACCGAACAGGAGCCGGCCATGCTTTTAAAGAACCAGCAGAACTACATCTTATGGGACCTTTTGGCCAACGACCGTCTGGTAAGAATGTATCAGAACGAATGGATGAATGGCAACAAGGCATTCACCGCAGTGGATATGTTGGACATGCTTCACAACTCCATTTTCCGCAAGACCATTGCTGGACAGAAACTGAACGTCATGGAACGCAGTTTGCAGAAGAGTTTTGTCGATGCCCTCATCACTGCAGCCGCTGAAAGCGAAGGTGTGAAAATCAACAAGAGCCTGACAGACGAAAAGCAGATTAGCAGCAGTGGTTCGCGTACGTTGGATATGACCATGACACAAATCACCCGCACAAGCGATGCACTCAGCGTAAAGCGTAGCGAACTGATTCGTATCATGCGCCTGATGAAAAACCGCCGGACAAGCGGAGACCTCAGCACACAAATGCATTATGAAGATGTGATTCTGCGTATCCAAACCGCTTTGGGATTGCAAAAATAACCATTTATAAATACGAAGTTTTCAGATTTCACATTTATGAAAAGACTCAGCACATTCATAATCATCCTGTCATGTTGGTTGACAGCATTTGCTCAAGAACGTACCATTACCGGTGTCGTAATGGATGGAGAGTTCAAAGGAGAGACATTAGCTGGTGCAACTGTAGCTTTGAGCGGTAATGAAAAAGACAAAGGAACAGTAACTGGTGCGGATGGTAAATTCACACTAACGATCCCTTCTGGAGCCAAGGCTTTGGTCGCCAGTTATATGGGATACGAAACAGTTGAGTTCCCTCTACAAAATGGAGTAACCAACTATACCATCACTCTACATTTTGCAGACAAGGCATTGGCAGAATTTGTCGTAACGGGTTACCAACAGATTGACCGCCGTAAGTTGACTGCCGCAGTAACGACAGTAAACATTTCTGACGAAGCTGTGGGAGCCGTAAAGAATATTGACCAGGCACTGGCCGGACAGGTTGCAGGTCTTTCTGCTGTTGCTGCAAGCGGTGCCCCCGGTGCTCCCATGAAGATACGTATCCGTGGAACCTCTTCTATCAATGGAGTACAAGAACCGTTGTGGGTTCTTGATGGCATTCCCATGGAAGGAAATGAAATACCTGCTATTGACAATTTGAATGACATTGATGACATCTACCAGACTAGTATTGCAGGTTTGAACCCTTCAGACATAGAGAACATCACAGTACTGAAGGATGCTGCCGCTACAGCAATCTATGGTGCACGAGCAGCAAACGGAGTCATTGTCATCACAACAAAGAAAGGCAAAGAAGGACATCCTGTAGTCAACTTTTCATCCAAAATGACCTATAATCCCAGAATCGACATTGATCGTCTAAACTTGATGAATGCCAATGAAAAAGTCAATTTAGAACTTGCCTTACTTGCTAGCGACTATGATTATCGAGAAAACAAAGGTGGAGTTGCCAACATCTTGAATGAACTGGGAGAATTGAATGCTTTCCAAACTGGAGGTTTGGATGCACTCTCGACAGAGGCCATGCAACGCATCAACCGTCTCCGTTCCATCAATACAGATTGGAACGATATCCTTTTCCGTGATGTATTCAACCAAGAATACAACATCAGTTTCAGCGGTGGTTCTGACAGAGCACATTACTATGCATCAGTAGGTTATTATTCAGAACAAGGAACTGTGAAAGGAGTAGAGAACAACCGTTACAACATGACGTTGAAAACCGATTTCAAGTTGAACAACATGCTGACTGTAGGAGCATCAGTCTTTGCCAACCAACGCCAACAGGAAAGTTACATGACTGATACGGGTGGTTTCACCAATCCCGTCTATTATTCACGCATGGCCAATCCCTACTTTGAGCCATTTGATGCCGAAGGGAATTATATCTACGACAAGAATGTACAAGGACGTGAATCAGAAGTTCCAGACTTCAACATCTTCGAAGAGCGTGCCAATACAGAAAAAGAACGCACAGACCGTTCTGTGATGGCACTATTTGACGCAACTCTGAAATTCAACAGCAATTTAAAACTGACCTCCCAATTCGGTTTACAACATGACAACTATACACTGACCCGCTATGCAGGCCACAACAGTTATGCCATGCGCAAAGCCAAGGAATATGCCACCTACCTTATTGATGGAGAACGTAAATCCATATTCCCTGATGGTGGAATGAACAAACAGACTGAAGCTCATACCACTCAGTGGACATGGAAAGCCATGTTGGAATGGGATAAGCGTTTGAATGACATCCACGATGTAGAATTGATGGGAGGTACCGAAATACGCCATACAGAAACGGGAGTCGTCACTTCCACAGCTTATGGTTACGACAATCGTACTTTGACGACACAGCCGGTATTGTTCCCGACAGAAAGCATTGCCAGACGCTATCCTCTATATGAAGAAGGACATACAGAAAATGCATTTGTTTCATGGTTTGCTACAGCTTCTTATACACTATTCTACCGCTATACCCTTGGAGGTAGCATCCGTTTCGACGGAAGCGATGTATTCGGTGTAGCCAAAAAGTACCGTTACCTGCCACTCTACTCATTCAGTGGAATGTGGCGTGCCAAAGAAGAACAATTCCTCAAAGATGTAAAATGGATTGACGGACTATCCGTCCGTGCATCATACGGTCTGCAAGGTAATATCGACAAAAACACATCGCCTTATCTCATCGGAACATTTGACAAAGTCTCTGTACTACCTGGATATATAGAGAATATCATCTCGGCAGAGAATGCTCCGAATCCCAATTTGAGATGGGAAAAGACCAAGAACATCAATGCCGGACTTGATTTGGAGATTCTCCAGAGCCGCATTCGATTGAACGTAGATTACTACTACCGCCGGAGCACCGACCTCATCAGTTCTCGCCAACTACCATTGGAAACCGGTTTTGCCAGCACCACTGTCAATTGGGCATCTATGGAAAACAGCGGATGGGAAGTCGCATTGAATACCCGTAACATCGCAACCAAGAATTTCAAATGGAATACAACCTTGAACTTGGGATTCAACTCCAACAAAATTCTGAACGAAACTGTGGCTGAGAACTCCACATATCCAAGTCGTGAAGGCTATCCCGTAGGAGCCATCTTTGCTTATAAGACTGCAGGACTCGACGACGAAGGTTACCCCCTATTCTTAACCAAAGACGGAACCAAACAGACAGCAGCCGAGTTTTTCCGTCTGAACCGTTTCGGTGCCAGCACCCTCTCTGCTGAAGACCAACGCGGTCTATATACCTATGTAGGAACTTCTGAACCAGAATGTTCCGGTGGTTTCATCAATACGTTCGAATGGAAAAACTGGCAACTGAATGTGAATTTCATGTTCAATCTCGGCATGAAGGTACGCGTACAACCCTCCTATTCTCCAACTTACTATGACAGAGGCCTGAATACGAACCGCGATATTCTGAACCGTTGGACGACAACAAATACCAACTCCACTCTTCCTGCTTTGATGGTAAATTCTGCTGCCCGTGCTAACGAATATACCCATTACTCAGAATATAACACATACAGCATGCTCGATTTGTGGGTTCGTGACCAAAATTATTGCCGTTTGCAAAGCCTTCGTTTGGGTTACAAAATCCCCAAACAAGTGCTGAGTCCGATAGGTATCAGTTCAGCCTCAGTATCACTCGAGGGACGTAATCTGTTGGTCATTGCAAGCGACTATGACAATTACCTTGATCCCGAAACGATGGGCAACCCCTATGCACAGCCCGTCACACGGAGTTTCATCTTCGGACTGAATGTAAATTTCTAATGGGGATTTCCTCTTATCTATTAATCACTATTTGCAGACAACAAAGAAAGTATAATGAAAATAAAGACCTTGCTACTAGCCGCTCTTACATTTTTTACACTGACGGCCTGTGACGATTTCCTTGACATCACCCCTACGGGCAAAGTGATAGCCAAAACCGGAGAAGAATATCGTGCTCTGTTGACCTACGAATACAAGTATTTCACCAAAGACAGGTATATGACCACTATACGGACAGATGAAGTACTGATGGACAAAGTCAAGAGTTCAAGCACAGACCAGGATGCTTATCTGGACTTGTGGCGTTGGAAAGATACAAATCCTTCCCCTACTACCAGCTATTTCTCTTGGCGCTCCTATTACCATACCATCTACATAGCCAATTACATCATTGAGCACCAAGATGAAATCACAGAAGCGACTCAAAGCGAAATAGCCCAATTGGTCGGTGAGTCATACATGTTACGGGCTTATTGCCATTTCCTGTTAGTAAACCTCTATGCCGAACCCTACACCCACTGTACACCCGCTGAAACACGCGGTGTACCCATGCAGTTAAAAGCCGATGTGAATGCGATTCCGGGTAGCAGTAGTGTAGAAGCAATCTACCAACAAGTATTGAAAGATTTGGACGAAGCAGAAAAGTACCTGAATGTAGAGACCTGGGAAGAAGGAAGAAACTACCGTTTCAACCAAGTTTCAGCAAAGGCTCTACGCGCGCGAACTTATTTATATATGGGGCAATGGGAAGAGGCACTTAAAGCCGCCAAAGCAGTACTTACCATCCACCCTGAGTTGGAGGACTTGACTAAGAGTACCACATTACCCAACCATTTCAAGTCTGTAGAGGATATCGTGGCATTGGAACAATTCAGCAGTAACCTCTATACGGTTATCAACATGCCGTCGCCAGATTTCATTACACTATACCGTACGGGCGACCAGCGACGCACAAAGTTCTACAAGCGAGTGACATCATCCACCTATTCTTTATTGAAAGGTGGAAGTGATGGATTCGCCAGCACATTCCGTACTGCAGAGTTCTATCTGACTGCAGCCGAAGCATCTGCACGCTTGCATGAAAAAGAAAATGCCATCAATTATCTCATTCCTCTCATGGAGAAACGCCTCAACCAATCGGCTTACGACAAGACACTTGAACTCATGAACGACATGACAGAGGAAGAACTCATTCAAGAGATTCTCGACGAGCGTGCCCGTGAACTGGCCTTCGAAGGACATCGTTGGTATGACCTGCGACGTACGACTCGCCCTGCTCTGACACATACATTCGATGGCGAGACTTACACCTTATTACCCGAACAATACACCATGCGTTTTCCTACAGGAGCAGTTGAAGCCAATCCGGAGATCGAACGTTGGGAACAGGAGTAAGTGAAAGTAAAAAGAAAACAAAATAATAGAGTATTAACATTAAAAAAGAAAAACAAGGATGAAAAAGTTATTCTTTACATTGACTGCATTCGTGGTTGCACTGACCGCTTTTGCAGAAAACCAGTTCGACGAGGACTGGGTATCTTCATTCACTCCCGTTACTGATTCTACTGAACTGAAGGGAGTACACACCGCTGCCGCACCCGACGGCATGGTGTATGTATCAAGCACCTACAACCAGGCTTTCACCTTCGCTGGCAAGGAAATTGCCGATCCCGAAGGATTGACATCTGCTGCGATTGTGAAATACAACAAGGAAGGTGAAGAACTCTGGGCCGTAACCCTTTTCGGTAATGCCGTGGTTCATGCCATGGACACCGATGCTGAAGGAAACCTCTATGCAGCCGGTAACTTCATGGAAGAAGTGAGCTACACCGGTACTGACGGTGCATCTGCTACCATCGCCAGTGCAGGAGTCTATTCTGCATTCGTAGCCAAAATCAGCAAGGACGGTAAGTTTGAAACCGTAAAGGTTATCACTCCTGCCGTAAACGAAACAGTTGCATCTGCCGTAGGAGATCCTTGGGGGGATGGTTTCGAATCACCGCTCTACACCATGTGGGATCCCATCTACGTGACTCCGAACAAGATTCAGGTTGATGGCGACAAGGTTTATGTTTCTGCCAAATACATGGGTGACGTAGCAGACCTCGGATGGAAAGGTAGCTATATCGACATGTTTGGCATGATGTACACCGACAACTACAGCATGGGGGTATTCTCTTTAAACAAGGCTGACCTTGGTGGTGCTGCCAATGTGGCTAACGTACAGATGACCGGCATTATTGCTGACACCCAGTACTACCCCGAAGCATTGAACTTCGTAGCTGAAAACGGCATCGTATATGTGGGATTCATCGGTTTCCAAAAACTGACCCTTACCACAGCTGCTGGTGCTGAGAACTTCTCTTTCGCAGCTACCGACGAAGGAGACATGGAGCATGCCTTCGTATTGGCTACCATCGGAGCAACCACTACGACGAAGACCTATAATGCGGCTGCTCACGGCAAGCTTTACACTCCCTACAACCTCCTCATGCAGATGGACGGTGAGAATCTCATCATCGGTGGAACCATCCACGGCGAACTCCCCTTCGACAACAAGAAGACTACAGGCGAACTCGCTTCAGACATCTTCATGGCATCTGTGAAGAAGGCCGACGGCACTGTGAACGGCACCTTCCTCAGCGGCAAGGAGACTGAAGCAATCAGCTTGGCAAGCATGGAAAATGTAGCAGTCATGTCAACAAACACCAACGAAGCTTATGTTATGGATTTTGAGGAAGGCCAATCTACCAACATTGCAGAGCCTACCATCGTATGCACCGACTTTTATGAAGAAGCAGTATGGGCCAGAGTCTATCTCACAGGCACATCAGTGAAGGCCAAGGGTGTGAATTACACTGAAGAGGAGGAAGAGGAAGAAATTGTCCCTGCCCCCACAATGGGATGGATGTCTGGATTCACCCCCGTTTCGGATGCTGCCGAATTGAAGGGCGTACACACGACAACCACAGCCGATGGCATGGTGTATGTATCAAGCACCTACAACCAGACTTTCACCTTCGCTGGCAAGGAAGTTGCCGACCCCGAAGGATTGACATCTGCAGTCATTGTGAAGTATGACAACGGTAAAGAACTCTGGGCTATCAACCTTTTCGGTAATGCCGTAGTTCATGCCATGGACACCGATGCTGAAGGCAACCTCTATGCAGCCGGTAATTTCATGGACGAAGTGAGCTACACCGGTGCTGATGGTGCATCTGCTACCATCGCCAGTGCAGGAGTCTATTCTGCATTCATAGCCAAAATCAGCAAGGAAGGTAAGTTCGAAACTGTCAAGGTTATCACTCCTGCCGTAAACGAAACAGTGGCATCTGCCGTAGGAGATCCTTGGGGAGATGGTTTCGAATCACCGCTCTACACCATGTGGGATCCCATCTACGTGACTCCGAACAAGATTCAGGTTGATGGCGACAAGGTTTATGTTTCTGCCAAA
>JAZRMW010000004.1:0-1621 GCA_045647865.1 Phocaeicola sp. | reverse complement strand
TGGCCGGCAAAACGATTGTATCGGATGTGAATCTTCCCGATGGATTAAGTACCAGGGCATATATTCAGATTGACCCCGAAACCCGTCAAGTCATTACAGTTCCTGCATCTCTCATTGAAAACAACCTTAAGTTAGCCAGTGATGCATTTCATCTGGCACAGCAGGAAGTGACCAGCATCAAGAATGGAAAACCTTTAACCTTTTCTATCGGCAATGACCCTATTACTATTGGTGTAGATCTAACTGATAAAAAAGGTATACGAATCTGTGAGGGAGACGATATCGAATGGAAGAACCAATCCAAAAAGGAATGGGGAAAGTACACGTTCGGATGTTATGGATGCTGGATTACTGATAGTGACGGCAACCATGACTATATCAGTGAAGAAGATTATACAGAAGAGTTATGGGATGAACAGAAAAAGGCTGGTCAGAGAAATATCAGTTCCGGATTACGCAAATAACATATAAATAGTTGTATGAGACACAAATATTATCCTGAAGATGAACTTATTGCCAAGTTGGAGAGTGGCGAGTTTACATGGTTAGACTATGTTAATCATTTCTCCGAGGAGTGGCAAAATGAATATCAAGAGTATTGTGAAGAAAACAATTTGACCATTGGTGAAGCATCAGCCAAGGAGTTCGTTCATTATAAGGACGAGCAGCTTGAAACGGGTATTGCCAATGGTGATGCTTAAAACCATTAAATATGGCAAAAAGAACAAATACCAATCCACGACAAATGGATCTGCAACCTGAGTTCCGTCAGCTATTGATGAGAAACGGGATGCAAGCCCATGTGGTCAGCAATGGCACTGCGTATCAATTAATCGTGCAGGGGCATGATTCTCCTATGCTCACCTATAACATCAGCCAAAAGCAGATGCTGGCTTTGACAGACTGGGGAACCAATTCTGCCAACAAGAAAGCCTATAATATATTCACAAGCATCGTTGGCAATGATTTTTATATGCCAAAAGACTTCGTTCACTTCCGAAATGCCAATGGACGTGTAGCAATGGGTTTGCATGGTTACAGAATAGGCATCGGTGAGTATGGACGATTTGGCCGTATAGGAATGCCGCCCCCGTTTTTAGGTTGGACACCGAGAAATCAAGAGGGCTTTCATCTTAGACGTGTTGGAGGTCAACTCTTCTACCCACAAGCACCTATGGTTGCAGAGCGTTGGGACAAACGTATGAAGCCTGGCGAATTACAATCAGGAGGCTATGGTTTCTATTATAAAGGACAACAAAGGCAGAATGTAATTATTCAGCAGCCCAGTCGAGATGTTCTTAAGGATTTGCAGACAGTCATCACTCCTATCGTTTCAAGACCTCGAAGCCAAGAACCAGCCAAGCCTTACAAGGAACTCGTTGGCTCAGACGTATATTTTTCAAATGAGAAATGGCAAGAATGTCTTACATCGCATGGTGTTATCATCGACAAGGATGCGAAAACACTAACCATACAATCTGAGAGCATCAATGCCGATATGGTTTATGACCTTAAAGACGATGAGTTAGCTTCGCTTACGAATAACTCCATTAAGGATCAACCTTTAGAAAAGCGTCTTGAGATTATCAATGCCATTATCAAAGACGACTTTGTAGAGGGT
>JAZRMW010000003.1:0-1651 GCA_045647865.1 Phocaeicola sp. | reverse complement strand
CCCCTGCCTCATCATTCTGCCAAAGTTTATGGGAGCAGCCGGTATCTGGTGGAGCATGCCAATAAGCGACTTGGTAGCAAGTATCGTAGCTGGAGTTCTACTATACAAACAGTACCAAGCATTCAAAAAATCAGAATCTATAACTCATAAACTATAATATTATGAACGACCATTACGTAATCAACCTAGGTCGCCAATTAGGTAGCGGCGGCAAGGAAATTGGTGAAAAGCTAGCTAAAGCACTGAATATAGCCTTCTACGATAAAGAACTCATCAAACTGGCATCAGATGAAAGCGGACTTTGCAAGGAGTTCTTCGAAAAAGCCGATGAAAAGGCACAACAAACCATGCTAGGTGGATTGTTTGGTGGACGATTGCAATTCATCAGCGACGGCACGATTCCATACGGCTCATTCTTGAACAATGATTCCCTGTTCAAGATTCAAAGTGACGTGATTCGCCAATTGGCAGAAAACCAATCATGTTTGTTTGTAGGACGATGTGCAGACTATATCCTTCGTGACCATCCAAGACATGTCAATATCTTTATCTCGGCATCGAAGGAAGCTCGTATCGAACGCCTCATGCATCTACAAGACATCACACAAGAACAAGCCGAAGAGAAAATTGAAAAAGCAGATAAGAAACGTGCTTCCTATTATAACTATTATAGTTACAAAACATGGGGTGCTGCTGCTACATACCATTTATGTATAGATTCATCGGTCATGGGTATTGACAAAACAGTGGAATATATCCTCCAATTTGTGAAGCATAAACTAAACATCCAATGACAAGAATTGGCATACTATCGGACACTCACGGCCATTGGGACGAACGTTATCTGAAACATTATGAGCAATGCGATGAAATATGGCATTGCGGCGATATAGGTACATGGGAGGTAGCAGAGAAACTGGCTGCCTTCCGTCCACTTAGAGCTGTCTACGGGAATATTGATGGTGGAGATATCCGACGTTCCTATCCGGAAATGAACCGTTTTACGATAGAGGGAACTGATGTACTCATAAAACACATCGGTGGTTATCCCGGCAAATATGATGCTTCCATTCGCTCACGGTTGTTTGTCCGTCCACCCAAACTATTTGTTTGCGGACACTCCCATATATTAAAGGTACAATATGATAAGACCTTGAATATGCTGTATATCAATCCAGGAGCAGCCGGCATCTATGGTTTTCACAAAGTACGTACACTAGTACGTTTTGCGATCGACAATGGTGAATTCAAGGATTTAGAAGTAATTGAACTAGCAGAAGAAAACAAGAAAGAGTAGCAAATGCTACCCTTTTTCTTATTTTTTTCGTTCCAATTCCTGCAGACTTTCCATTTTTTTGGTTTCGAGGAACTCATAAATACCACAAAGATGTTCCTTCACTTTCTTGTTACCGAATTCATAAACCTTGGTCACAAGGCCATCCAAGAAATCACGGTCGTGTGATACGACAATCAGCGTACCGTCGAAATCGACCAACGCCTGTTTCAATATGTCCTTGGTCTTCATGTCGAGGTGGTTGGTAGGTTCGTCCAAGATCAAGAGGTTCACCGGTTCCAACAACAACTTAATCATTGCTAAACGGGTACGTTCTCCCCCACTCAACACCTTTACTTTCTTCATGGATGCTTCTGG
>JAZRMW010000002.1:0-155862 GCA_045647865.1 Phocaeicola sp. | reverse complement strand
CAACTTGCTCTGTCTTGAACGTCTCACCATCCAAAATGTAGGTAACCTTGTAACTGTTGGCGGAGAACGAACCTGTTACGGTTACATTGCTTGCAGGCATAGTTGCCGGTATTTCACTCCATCCACTGAAAGTATGACCTTCTTTGGTGGGAGCGGCTTCAGCGGTAATGCTTGCTCCGTATTCAAGTTCTACCGTCTTGTACTCTGCACCATCTACCATATACAATAAGGTATAACGATTCACGGTAAACGTTCCTTCTACCTTCACATCCTTAGCTGGCATGGTAGCAGGCAATTCACTCCAACCACTGAAGGTATGGCCTTCCTTTACCAATGCTTCCTTCTGAACCAGTTCTGTACCGCAAGCGATGCTATCTACGGAGTACTCCACACCGTCCAAGGTATAAGTCAGACGATAAAGGTTTGCTGCACCCAGTACGACAGGAGAACTGGGATACCCCTGCATAGATTGTGCAGAAAACGTTACGGTTTTTGCAGCAATGGAATACTCCTTCGCCTTTGCTTTATCATAAACCTTGAAAGAGATGGTTTCCCCTTCATTCTGATTGCTTCGGATACGGAGATAATAGTATTTCTTCTCTGTATTGGGAATCTCTTCCAATGAAGCGACACCCCTACATTCTTCACCACAGAATGCAGCCACCTCATAATTGCTATAATCTGATATGGCATTACCATCTACGGTCACATCCAGATAGGCGGTCATGTCATACTGAAAATCATAGATATTGCACTGCCAATGCGTCTCTTGAGCCAAAATAAGATTCAACGGCAAAAGCAACATCAACCAACTTATAATTTTTCTTTTCATTGATTCTATTCACGGTTAAAGGATTGCCAACCCTTCCCCTGCGAAAGAAGGGTTGGCAAATCCCGATTACTTACCAGTTTTCACAATCTTCTTGTAGAACATCTGTCCGTTCTGTTCAGCAGTCACGATATATACACCATCTGCCAACGGATCTATACGGATGGCTTCACCATCTGCCACATGTTCCTTCACCAGTGCGATGTTTCCATACGCATCCGTCAAAGTCACACGGTCAAATCCGTTACCGTTCAACGAGAGGTAAAGCATAGGCATGTCAAGCCAAACTTTCCATGCTGCTTCTACTTCAGCAATACCCGTTGCACCACCTACATTCAAGGCATACGGCAGATACAGACTACCCTGCAACGTTTCTGTAAATGCCAACTGCTCTACGATGTCAAACATCTCTTCCGATTCGTTATTCACAGCACGGAATGTAATCTTTTCGTTGGCTTCGCCATAGATGTTCATCATCAGTCTGCCATTCACGTATTTGCCAACACCACGGCACTCTGTACCACAGAAGGCTCCCACGGCATAACTTCCTGCCGCCATCTTCTGACCATCCACATAGACATCGGCCACCAAAGGCATCACGTTAGGATACTTGTTCTTGTCAACAGCCCACGGAGTTTCATTTTTTATTCCACGTCCATAGACCGCACGTGCCTTGGATACAATCGCACTGTTATAGGCAAACGCCTTGTCATTCTGTGAGTGATAGAGGTAACCCATACCCGGATTCAACGTCAGCAACGTACCTGTCCAAGTTCCATCTGCATACTGTGCAAAGCCATCCTGACCCACGATGTAATCTTCATTGTCGGGCTGCATATTGGCAAATGCTTCGCTCAGGCTCATAGTCTGGTTTACAGGATAGCCCAACCAGTTCCAACCGCTCTTCAAGTCGATGTTTGTAGCCGGATTGAACTCGTAACCGCTCATCACATGGATAGAGTCTGCACTCATCTGTACCTTGTAAGCCTCATCGGGCTGCAAGGTCTTCAAGTTTCCGATAAGTCCATAAACTGGATCGTTCACCAATTCGGCGGTCTGTCCCACAATGCGGGTTGCATTCTGCGGCAGGGCTGTGGTAGGTACTTCTGTCTCCATATTGTGCGATACCCAGTTCCAACCCTCCTTCAGTTCCATACCCAAGTTGGTACGCTTGATGGTGAAACTGAATTCTGCCACTTCACTTTCGTCCCGATCCTCTACCACAGCCATAGCCTTGATGGTCATGTCTTCGGTAATGGCAATCGGAGTTTCATAAATCAGACGCGGTGCATTCTCGTCACACGGACAAGAACCGTCGAGAGTATAGTAGATTACTGCACCTTCAGTTGCACAAGTCAACCCCACTTCAGTTCCGCGATAGACTGCTGTTCCCGAAGCACGTGTTGCTTTTGGAGAAGCAGTCATTAACAATTCAGGACTTACCACTTGTACTGTAGAGGAAACCTGTACATCGGCATCAGCCAACGTGAAGGTCAGCATAGCAGTGCCCGGCAAGTCACCGTTTAGGGTCAATGCAGCCTGTCCGTTCTCGTCAAAGGTCAGTGTATCGGCCGAAATGGTGGCAATCATCGAAGAAGAGTTCTTTACAATCATCTTCTTACCGATAGCCGCATCATACGGCAGTGCACTTACGGTAATTTCCTTGTCTCCATTGTAGGCAACCTTGATGAGTGAATCGGCCACGATGCTCTTCACCTCCTTCTCAATGTCAAACGACTGGGTGTAATCCTCACCCATCTGAATGCCGGCATAGCTCTTCACCTTGCGGCTTACTGTCAGAGTCACTTCATCGGTAGTTAGGAACGAAGTTTCAGGCACAAAGCGAACCTTCGATGCGTATGTCACAGGATTATCCTCGTAAGCCTGCTCTTCGTTCAACAGCGTCACCGTACCGGCAGCCGTCTCACCGTTCTTGGTCACAAAGATGTTTTCGGTAGTCAGTCCGTCAAGCTGCATATACTTGTCAAACTCCACTTCAATACCATCTTCGTAAGCACGGGCCGCTTTCACCTCGGGTTGCTTGTTCTGCGTCATGGCAATATTCACTTCCAATTGGGGAGGAGGTACAGGCAACCACTCACTATAAGTAGTCTGATAACCTTCCTTCTCAAACTTCACTTGCCACAAACCTTGAGGAACATCCCAACGGTACATTCCGTTTTCGTCGGTAAACAGCGGATTCTCTTGTGCATACTGTTCGGCATCCCAAAGCACGATATTCTCATGCAAATCACCGTACATATCTTCGACTGTTTCTTTATAATAGCAAGAGGCCATTACTCCTTCGATGCGATTAGAAGAAACTCCTTCATAGACGTAGCCGGAGGGATCGTGGACAACTTCTGTTCCCGGTGGTGGGAAGTGCGTAGTACAAGTTCTTTTTCCACATATTGGACATTTGTCTTGATCACACACACATGGATTATGGCCGCATTTCGTACAAACCTTATTACATATGCAAGGTTTGTGTCCGCATTTTGGACATTTGTCCTTACATTCACATGGATACTTTCCGCATTTTGGACATTTCTCACACTTTATTATTGGAATTTTATCATGTATCTCTGTTTTCCATTTTATATCTAATATTTGGTTTACACCACCTTGTATTATACTGATATCAGTAACAGCCCATGAAACAATTGCTGCGATCTGAGAGATTGTTGCAATACTTATTTCTGCCCCAATGCCTGAAGCTATTCCAATAGAACCCAAGAATGCCAACAATTTATCGAATCCAGAACAACTTGCAACATTCATTGAAATATTAACAGTATATCCACGAGCGACCCTATCACGATAACTTTCTGCTTGAGCTGCTAATGCATCCATATTGGGACAATCATTAGTTTTTATATATGCAATCATGTCATTCCAATCACGGCGACTCTCTATTGCTGTATTAATATCATTAACAATAGCTGCAATATCCACTATTTTCACCAATGCTTTCAGTCTAACTAAAACATCCTTGATTTGCTTTATTTCTCGAGGTAATCTATCCAAACATTCGTTTAATTTTCTTAGATCCAATTGTTCCAATTGCTGAGGATTAAGTTTTTCTTGAGCCAAAGCCAACTTAATATCACGACATGTACCCAATTGGGTTTCTCTTTTTTTTAAGCCAGACAGCAAGAATGATGAAATTTTATTTATTATCTGATTTACTTTAGGAATTTCCTTTAATCCCTCTATCGTAGTTTTTGCTTGTCCCCATTTCTGAAAGAATTCATCAGCAACAGACCTACTATGAGAAAAAGCAAAGACCTTATCCTGAGTTGACTTTAATCCAAAAGAAAAGAAACGATCATTATGATAACAATCCACTATATTTTCATTTTGTCTAATATACATGTTTGACCCATCCGTCAATGATACAGGAATAAACGCATCCAAATCTTCAACAGACAAATCTATATCTTTAGAATATATACAATTTAACGAAACTAAAGCACCAGTTTCGTCTGTATATGTTAAAACTCCATCACTAAAATTATACTCTATATTGGGTATAATAGAATCAACAAGAATTTCATCAATAAAAATTGACAAATTGGCAGGCAAGACAAAAGTTCCAGTATTCTCAATATCCAAATAATCATAAAGATCTTGGAATGCCAAATTATCATTACTTATTTTTCTTATCAGCTCATCCAATTCGATGTCATTACAAAATACTTCATCGCATTGAGAGATTATATCATAAACTATTTCAGCATCTCCTAAGACGTTAGAATTACAATCAAAATCCACCGCCACATTCACAGGAATATCATAATTGCTCCAATCTCCAAACTTACCAGAAGCAATCCACAAATTTTTATTCTTATCGTATGTTGCGTTCAAAGGCACATAGTTGTCTTTTGTGGTCTTTACATACAACACCACGTTTGAAACCTTCGTAGTATCATTGTCCGTAAAATCAATCAAGAATGTGAATTCTGGATAATCTGGCCAATACCAATATGCAGGAATTGACTTAGCAGGATTTTGAAAATCGAAGACTGTTTTTTCTTCGTAATAGTTTCCTACTCTATGAGATACATTTATCATAGTTACAGTCTTCACTTCAATGTTATTCTTATCATACATACATTCTTGAGTCTCAGACAGCAACTCCAATCCTTGCTTCGTTGTTACCTTTGCATAGATTCTATGCGTTGAAAGGTTATACGGTTCATCCAATTCACATGTTGTACTCCACACACCATTTGCCAATGAAGTGGTTTCACCAATCTTGACCCCGTTATCGAAAATTTCGATGGTAGAATTGCCATGTTGAACCGTACCACTGATGGGAACACTTGTTTTTGCGACCGTACTTGGAACAGAAATAGTCAGACCCTCCACAGTGAAATTAACATTGCCGATAGGTTGCAATATTTCCTTGTCTTCCAATGTAAATTGTGCAAAGGCATTAGGAGCATAGTCACCCCCTACGGTTGGAATGATACAAAAGCGTACTTGATCGGTATATTTGCCTGTTAAAGGAATGGTCAAACGGTTACCTTCCAATGTATAGCCTGCAATTTTGCTACCTACCATGACGGAATTCTCTACAAACGAGCATGACTCGGGCAAATCCACCACCAAGCTGACATTGCTGACTTTCGAAGTATAAGCACTCTTGAATTCTATTTTACCTTTCAATGTCAAGTAATTGCCTGCCACAATGGAAGTTTTGTTTACAGAGAAAAGCGAGTTCTCACCCATGTAATAGAATTTACTTTCATCCAACATTGGAATCAAATCATTAAAAATGGTTGCAACAACTCCACTTTTCACCAAAACTGTATTCTTCACATAGTCAACACCTTCTACCAAACCTACAGCAGCAAACTGAGATAAGTTAAAGATTGAGCTGAATTGTGTACTATTACCCATAGAAACCAATGTATATTCTCCATCCTGCAAATCGGGAATAGTAAGCGAAGCATTACTATAGGTATATTTTTTCACTAACTCTCCCTTATTATCATAAAGGAGACCTACAACAGATGCATTGTCTGTAGAAGTGAAAACGGCTTTAATTCCACTAAACTCTACGATATCAATCGTTGTTTCTGCACGATTCAGAGCATTGATTGTTGCTGTAGCTGTAACAGGAGCAAATGCATTCGTTCGGCTAGAAGCTATCAGTTTCAACAAATCGCCTTCAGCCACTTCTTCCAACAGGACAATGTTGGGATACTGTACATTAAACTGCGTGATGGCACGTTGCTGTGTCTCATTATAGATTTCGTAAGCCACATTGGCATAATCTGAATACCAATTCTGCACTTCTGCCATTTCACCTTCGGCTACACTTTTAGTGTATGTAAAGTTAGTTGTAATGGTTGCCCCAACAATCCCCTTCAAAGCCACTTCGCCAACAAAAGTAGTATCATTGAAATTGAGAAATTCCAAATTTTGACTCAAATAGTCCGTTGCCGATACAGTAATAATACTCTGGTCGTTGAAGACCTTAGCAGTAAACTCTCCCTTATTATCCGTCTTCACGGTAAATGCTTTGGAATAAAGACCATTTAATTTTTGAGAAACAGAAACTACAGCACCAGATAAAGCACTACCTGTTGTTACATCCTTTACCCGGCCGCTAATAGAGACTTCTTCCAATGGTTGCAAGACACAAACCAAAGCATTATCCCCTTCTTGAATGGTATAGAGAGAATCTGAAGGAAGCACATACTGCATACCCAAATTCTGCGGCAAAGTGATGCGATAACACACCTTGGTTCCTGCTAACAAGCCCACGAGTTTGTTACTCTGCTGCAAATAATTATTCTTACCATCAAACCAACGAATTTGCGTTTGCGAGGTTACATCCATACCATCAGGAGTCAGAATGTCCAACGTCACCTCCTGCGGTTGCAACAATGATTCAAAGGTAACAGACACATCTTTATCTTCAATGGATATGTTTTCAATCTGTCCCAATACAGCATTCATATTGCTACGTACATAAACATTGAAAATACTCTTCTTCAACAGTCCATTGAACGTATAGCTTACACGGTCAGAAATCACATATTTCTGTTTCTGTCCGCTCTCGACATTGACAAGTTCCAATATCATGTTCTTGTAACGGCCGTCCTTACTATCAGCGGGCAAATTCACTTCCAATGCCTGCACCTCTTCAATCAAAGGTAAAATTGTGAAATCTTTCCAACCTTCAGCCTCAGCATAGAGAGGGATAGCAGCAGAAAGAACATGCAGCACTGCACTTTCGGCAATGCCTTTGAATGCATTGCTCTCTACTGTAGGAGGAGTAACAGCATAACAAGTGACATCGGTCAAATTGCTTGCCTGATAGAATGCCCGATAGCCAATATTCTCAATGGAAGCAGGCAGTATGATAGAGGTCAGTGCCGTATTATAATCGTATGCATAGTCGGGAACATCGGTATAACCGTATGTACGTTTCAGGTCAACCATTGTACAATTACTGAAATTGTTGGCAATGCTGAAATCATTGGACGACATTTTGCCTGATACGGTAATTAAGGTTACACTGGAGTTCTCACCTCCTGTCACTTGATTGATGGCACTGTACAGACTTCCGGCTGTGAAATCGTCTGCAATCACTTCACCCGTTGTCTTGTTCCAACTGTTCTTTCCTGGATTGGACGGATTACTGGGGTTATACTCAAAGATTCCCGTAATCGTCACATTCTTATCCCCCATCGTATAGTTATAAGGTGAAACGGTTGAAACAATTTCGCCATCCACCTGCCATCCCTTGAAACGGAATCCCGTATTGGGATAGGCATAGAGGTCTGTAGAATGTCCTTCCTGCACCTCCGTACTGCTGACATTGAAACTGCCACCCTGCTTGGGCGAAGCCACTACTTGCAAATCGTACTTCAATCCCAATGAATCGGGGTCGGCAGGACTGGAAGGATTGTACTTGAACACGGCAGTCAGGGTCACATTCTTGGCAGGCATGGTATAATAAAACGATGCGAAAGTGGAAACCACAGAATCGCCCAATGCCCAATGCATGAACTGGTAGCCCGTATTGCTATAAGCACTCACATACACACTCTTTCCCTCAGCATATTGGGCAGTACCGCTGAAATTGGTACTACCGGCACCAACAGGAGATACCACGGTGGAAAGACCGTAAGTCTTTGTAATCACCGGCACCTGTGGGTCGCCCGGGTTTGTCGGATTATAATCCGGATTATCCCCGATGCGGGCTTGCCCAAAGAGGGCAAGCTGACACATCCATAGAAAACATATATTGATTATCTTTTTCATTTGAATCTCAGTTTAAATGAAATATTATCGAACAACAGACACCTTGTAGCTCTTACCCTGCACCTTTACGATATAAAGACCGGGATTCACATCCAATGCTACATTGCCCTGAACAGTAGCAATCTGCTTGCCATCGGCAGTATAGACTACAGCCTCCGCACCTTCTGCACCGTTTACAATGATTTGTCCACCAACAGCCTGTACAGAAACTTGCTGTGCCAAATTCTCTTCTACAGAAGTTGCACCACCAAACTTGATTTCAAAGCGGTCGGTAACAGTTCCTGCTTCAGCAGAGAATGTATAATCAGCGGTAGCCAGATTCACCTCTTTGCCAGTCTGCTTGTCCACCAGTATAACTTCGGTCTGTACCTCGGTATCCAATGCCAAAGTATATGTTCCTTCGCTTCCAAAGTAAGCACCCAAAGCAATCACGCCATTACCCATCGGACGCTCATTGATGGCAAAGTGTACATCACCTTCAACAGTAAACAATTGCGGCACACGACTGTCACTGCTCATAAACTTGCTGGCATCATGGCTCATGTCATATCCCATCTCGGCATCAGCATTGATGACGAAGCGGGTACGGTCTGACATTTCACCATAATTTAATAACAGATTGAATACTTGACGCGGAGCTGAAACAGAACGTGCACCATTGTCTGTTGAACGATCCTTCACTTCCCAGCTTATCTGACGGCCATCGGTCGGGAAGTTGATGCTCTCCTTGTCTATCGGACGCTGTACAAAGAAAGCTTCACCCGGACGAAGAATGTATGCATCATCCATGGGAGAATAAGCATTATACGTATTATTGTTTTCATTCCAAACAGTAATCGGAGCAGTAAATTCCATCGCACGGGTATCATAGTAACATGGGAACGGGTTACCTATCAAGTTCCAACTACGATTGTGACTGAACTCTGCCAAATATTCATTCAATGCAATAGTGCGAGTTTCATTGGCAAAAATCAGATTCTTGTTTACATTATTAATTGCAGAAACATTGAAGCCTGAGTAATTTTGATTATAGCCATCATTATCATATCGACTACATTGCCAGATATAACCTTCACCGGCACGAAGCACACTATCTACAGTCATATCTTGCCATGTGTTGTCAAAGTTGGCTTCCGCACGATCTTTTCCAGAATATTTGCGAATCACAAAATTGGTATTTCCCAATAGATCTTGTATATCCGATACTTTTACATCAAACGGGAAGGAAATAAATGCCCATCTGTCAGTTCTCAAATACATTTTAATACAAATGCTATCTGCACGCATTGTGGCATTGTTAACCAAAGTTGTGTACCATGAAGAATAGCTTCTACCATAATCATAGAACAGATTCTGATCGTAAACCATCTTCACTGTTTCTAAAGAAAGTGTTTGGGTTCCATTTACAGACAGCGATCCGTATGTCCAATCATAATGGCTGTAACTATTATCGTCAGTATGTATCAATGACAGATTGGGTTTGTATCCCACAGGAAGCGTATCAGGTAAAGTCAAAGCAAACTCATCCATCAAAACAAGATTCTCTGGCCAATAGTTATCCAAAGGTTTGATTGTTTGGAATTGGTCCCATCCCTTTGCCAATTTGTATTTATTGATGGTCCAAGCAGGAACGTAGAGAACACATGATTCCATATTATCAGAAGACAAAATACAATTATCGTTATTTGCAGGAGGAATCAATGACAAGCACTTCACTGTCTTCAAGTTAGTACATCTGTCAAACGGATAATAACAGAACATAAGCGTACTTGGCAATGTAATCTCACTCAAAGAATGACAATATCGAAATGCATCGTATTCCAATGTTGTCAACCCCTCATTAAAATTAACATTTGACAATTTATAGCAATCATAGAACGCACGTTCCTCTATGCGTTTTAGTGTAGATGGAAATTCAACTTCAGTCAAGTTAATACAACCTTCGAATGCTGAATATGCAACAGTTTGCAATCCCTCATTGAAAAGGACTATTTTTAAATAATCACAACTATAAAATGTATAGTTATTTAATATGGTAACACCTGCGGGTATTTCAACAGAAGTAAGATTGTCACATCCATAGAATGCAGAACCTCCTATCGTTGTCAAAGTAGATGGAAGTTCAATATTCTGCATACTATAGCATTGATAGAATGCCGAATTTCCAATGCTTTTCAAACCTTTAGGAAGAACAACTTTTTGTATGGCATATCGCTCATAAAACATATTATCAGGCAATGCGGTCATATCTGTACCTGACAAATCAATAGTCAACAAATTAGGCATACGACTCTTGATATTGTAAAGGTCATCGCTGTTCAATGAACCTGTCACCGTCAGATGGTTGACATCACTCAAATATTCCACCTGTTCCAGAATCTTCTCACCCAATGTGCCCGGAGTCTCTACATTTACCGTCACGCTGACGCCCTCACCATCTACAATGATATAGTTTTTCCAATAAGAGGCACTGCGATAAGAAGCACCACTACCAGCAGGAACATAGACAACAAGAAGATTGTTGGCATAAAAACTACCAGAGCAAGAGGGAGCTGAAGCGACTTCACTACGCAAATATTTCAAGTTGTTGCAATGAGAGAACACACATGTCCCTATTGAAGTCACCTTTGCAGGAATTGTCAGATTATTAAGAGCATAACAATAAGCGAATGCATATTCACCGATTCTTTTTAAAGATTCCGGCAGTTCAATCTCTGTCAAATTCTCACATGAATAGAATGCATAATCATCAATATTTTCGACAAGTGAAGGAATTGACACTTTGGTTATTCCCTTAAGATATCTCATTGCATTACTTCCTAAGAAACGCAATGTAGCAGGAAACGTAACAGACTTAACAAAATAATTATCGTTATAGTAATTATGTTCCCATACGTCAGAATAACCACGACTTATACCGACCGTAAAGAATTTTTTTCCGTTGTAATTGAACCATTCAGGAACATTCACATCTGTTTCATTTCCATTATATCTATTTACACAGGCTACATAATTCTTTTCATCCAAAGATACATCCCAATCTCCAACTGTTGCAGAGGTATTATAGTTAAATGAAGCCAAAGAAGTCTCCACTACAATCTTATATTGCTGCAGCAGTTGGGTCAGACGATTGGTTTCTTGCAGTACAGCAGTCTTTGAATTTGTGTCTATATCATAAGTTTTTTCATAATCAGCCAACAGAGAATTCTCTAAATCTTCAAGGCCTTCTGCATTCAATTTGTTCGCATATTCCATGATTTGCTCACGACTTGCTTCTAACAAATTCGCAACATCAACTATTCCATATAACTGAAAATCTGTAACAGAGAACCAATTTCCATCAAATGGAACGTTACTTACCAATGAGTCGGTTGTTATTCCAATGGTAAATGTATTATTTGTAACTTCAAAAGACGGAATTTCATACATATTCCAACCATATCCTTTGCCATCATGTACGGCTTTTCTCGCACTGCCTTCAGCAGCCAATTTCCAAATATCTCCACCTTGATCACCAATATACGATATTATGGAATCACCGTTCTCGTCAATGGATACAAACTCATTGGAACTCATCTCAACCCACAACGTATCATTGCCAGTTACGACATAGACAAAAGCCCCCTTCGTTCCAGAACTACGTCCCGCAAACTTTAGTGTGTAAGTTCCATTTGGAAGACTTGTAACCGTCTGAGTAGCATTGTAATTCAATGCGCCAACTGTTGGATTCCATGAATCGAAATAACGAGCATTGGCATCACCTGAATAATGCTGACTTGAAGTGGTATTCGTATTTCCTGTACCTTTATCTATTACCCATCCTGTTTCTGCGGCCGCATCAGGATTTTGAATGAAAGATGTAAGATTCATCTTCTCGCCCAAATAGTTCAATGACCAATTTCCAAACATACACCAATCACCACCTACAGATATTGTTTTCTCAATTCCAAACGTCAAAGTACCATCCTCTACAAACAAAGTCAATTTGTTGTTATTATAATGACCTGCACTAAAATATGCAGCTGCAGAACCCATGTCATTGGGTACATAACTTCCATTATCTAAGTAAGACTCATCATAAGAAGATAAGTACCTATTTGATGCGTCTCCAAT
The DNA here is from genome assembly GCA_045647865.1 of Phocaeicola sp. Taxonomy (GTDB): domain Bacteria; phylum Bacteroidota; class Bacteroidia; order Bacteroidales; family Bacteroidaceae; genus Phocaeicola_A. Next base: position 143,639 of record JAZRMW010000002.1, on the reverse strand, counting down.
AATAGAGCCTATTGGAATTGCAGAATAAGAATCAGAAGTTTTAGCATACATATGAGCGACCAACACAGATTCATCATTTGCTATGTATGCACGATATGCATCATCAGCATAGCCTGCTCGATAAAATCCTTGCACACTTAATTCATAACGTCCGTTAGGCAAACCTGTTATCGTTTGATAAGTATCAAACGTCGTATTCCAAAATTCCGCATTACCATAACCCAATGTAAGAGTAGATCCAATCCACCCATTCGTAGATGCATAATCTGCATTTACAATGAAACTTGTCATGTCAACAGGGTTACTGTCGGATGCATTTGAATAATCAACAGTAGCAGCTGCTACTTCATTGCACATCCCAACTGTCAGGAGCGCAAACAAACCAGTTAATAGTTTCTTTTTCATATTCTGTTTTTTTGATTAATATTTCTCTTTATTCCGTGTTTCTCATCATCACATTAATCAACCCAAATGTATTGCATAATAAAAAAAGCGTGAAGCCGCACTATTACCCGCTCCACATCTCGAGGCTCTCGCATTGCCCTACCAATCTGAACGAGCAATGTCGAAGCCCCACGCCGAATGTATATACGACACCATACACTCCACCCCTCAAACGGACAGAACGTATGTGTACAAATACACCCCAAGGGGCATCTACCACTGCTTTGTTTTTGATCGGTATGAAATTTGCGAGATCTCGAGATGTCAAACCCAAAGCGTCAAGTAAACGCCTTTTCCAATATGTAAATCCCCACTCCTGCTCCCTCCCGATGAAGGGCATTCGGCATGAGGACGGGGCAAAGGTAACAAATAATTAGGAATTATTAATTATGAATTAGAAATTATTTTACGGTTTTATATTAAAGAACAGGATTTAGCTACGAGTTACGAGTTACAAGCTACGAGTTGCCATGCAGTACTGGACAAATAGCACACAGATGAATTGTCCCTTCTCGTTTGCAACACGAAGGGACGGATGCGATGAACAAATACTATATATAATAAGGTATAGGCGCTTCGAAAATACTTATACTAAAGACTTCCACATTCGAAAATGCGGAAGAACAAAATTATTATGCCAAACGGAATATGGTTAAAAATGGACATATATCCAAGAGCCTACGAACATATGTTCATGGGCATTTGAACTTATTAAGTAGTCTCTCTTACGTTTTGGATATTAGCATCAAGATGCGCCAAGAATTTAAAGAAATAATATTCACAACAATGAGGATTACTTCTGTAAATCCCGAATAAACTCTTCTAATCGGATGACAAGTATTTCAGGGAATGGACTGACCTCCAATACTCGGAAATGAGTATCTTCACTGACGATATAGTCAGCCCCTGCTATAACAGCACAATCAACAAACTTATTATCATCCGGATCTTGTTCTATTAATCTAAAACGGAAATGGGGGTCAAACTTAAGCGTATATGGACTTCTGACAATCGCATTGACTATATTGTTTGCTACGGCTGCATTGGCTACCCTCTCAATAATTTCAGCATATTCGTTCAGAATATCGTTACTGACACAAAGCAAATATCTACCGTCACGAAATGCCTGCCATGCGGGACGTGACGGACTATGCAAAGAGATCATTTGCACCAAGCAGTTGGTGTCAAGTACGACTCTTCTTTTCATTGCTGATAAGGTGTACGATAATGAGCAGTTTTCAGCTCCTGCAATGTTTCTTCATTCCATTCACCAGAAGCCCAAAGTTTTTCCATTTCTTCGTCTGCGCGACGAGCGAAAAACTCACTGATGGCATGTTTTAATGCCATCAATTCTGCTTCATCTTTTACATCAGCCAACACATTGAGAAGTTCCAATTGGGCTTCATTGAAAATCATTCTACCCATAGTCTATATAAGTTTTTGGCAAAAATACAATTTAATTATGAATTATGAATGATAAATGATGAATTATTTCTTTTTTTATGTTGAAGAACAGGATTTAGCTACGAGTGACGAGTTATGAGTGCGTCAAAGTTTAGACCATTCACAGGCTGCACTTTGACTGTGCACGGTAAAGCCTTTGACTGTGTGCAGTCAATAGCTTGACCACGAACGGTCAAGGCGTTGACCATGCACAGTCAGAAGTTTGACCAAGAAAAGAAATTGTACGGTCAAAATAAGCAACTATCGTTCAACAACTTACAGTCAAGCAACAATATCCTTCTGTTTTGCTTACTCAAGATTTGAATAACGGCAATATGGACTCATTCCGAGATTATCTTCATTGAGGGAAGGACATCATACGTTCAAACGCAAAATATCTTAGGATACTTGGCAATTTATCCTAAGATACTTGGGCATTTATCTTATAATGCAGAGAAAAATCAATAAATGGTCAACTCGATATCCTTCTCTTCGGCCATGCGGCGGAGATTCAGGAGGGCATAGCGCATACGACCCAGTGAGGTATTGATGCTGACTCCGGTGATTTCGGCAATCTCCTTGAACGACAAATCCTGATAGAAACGCATATATACGACTTCGCGTTGGTTCTCGGGCAGATACTCCATCAGGCGACGGACATCGAGCAATACCTGTTCATTGATCATGCGTGTCTCGATGGTATCATCGGACAAATCGGCATTATTGAAGAGATCCACCTCCGTCTCGTCGTTGGATACGACATTCTCGTTCCTTTCTTGACGGAAGAAATCTATCACCAGATTATGGGCTATGCGGGTAAGCCAAGCTCCGAACTTGCCATCAGCGGTATAACGGCCTTGTTGGATGGTAACGATAGCTTTTACGAATGTCTCTTGGAATAAATCCTCTGTCTGCTCTTCATTGCGCACGACAAAGTAAATATAGGAATACAATTTATCCTTGTATCTGTCCAACAGAATATCAAAAGCCTGATTATTGCCTTTTGAATATAGAGCGACCAATGCATCATCGGTCATCTTCTGAAAATCTTCCATTACGTCTTCTTTTTTGTTTCTTAGAGTAATGTATTTCTTATAGGCAATTCGGTTTTGTTTGTGAATAAATTGTTCTTATCGGGTGCAAATAAACGCATTATTTGTGAATCGTGCAACTTTTTTAAGACTTTTCTTCACCGTTACCGTACACACAACCCTTCTGCGACCTTAAATCCACGCAAAAAGTCGGCAACCGGCATCCGTTTCTTGCCTGCCAACTGTAGGGAGAGGATGTTCAAGTAACCATCGGAGAGAGCCACACGCAAGTAGCTTTTTCCATCGGTTGACACGGTTCCGATTTTTTCCTCGTGGGAGAAAAAGTTTTTCTCTGTCTGGAAGATTTTCAACACCTGTGAACTACCGTCAGCATTTACCAATTCTGTCCAAGCAGCAGGATAGGGAGAGAGGCCGCGCACAAAGTCATAGACTCCCTTCACACCCTTCGTCCAATCGATGCGGCAGGTATCCTTGAAGATTTTCGGTGCCTGTCGGAGTTCCTCTTGCGAGAGGTTTATCAATTCCTCTTGCGGTACAGGCTTCACGTTTCCGGCCAGGATGGCATCCACGGTCTCGGTGACCAAACGTCCACCGAGGTTCATCAGCTTGTCGTGAATGACCTCCACATTGTCCTCGTCGGCAATGGGCACACGCACCTGCTGGATGACTTCGCCTGTATCAATCTCGTGTTGGAGGAAGAAGGTGGTGATACCCGTCTCTGTATCGCCATTGATAATGGCCCAATTGATAGGAGCGGCTCCACGGTATTGGGGGAGCAACGAGGCATGAAGGTTGAACGTACCCATGGGCGGCATATTCCAGACCACCTCGGGAAGCATACGAAAGGCTACCACAATCTGAAGATCGGCCTGCAACGAGCGTAACTCCTCCACGAAAGCCTCATCCTTGAGGTTTACCGGTTGGAGCACCCGAAGCCCCTTCTCCATGGCATATTGCTTGACAGGACTGGGTTGGAGTACACTTCCATGGCGTCCCATCGGTTTGTCGGGCATCGTGATGACACCTACCACATTGTATCCTCCCTCAACCAGTTGGCGCAGACTCTCTACGGCAAAGTCGGGGGTTCCCATATATACGATTCTCAAATCTTCTTTTTGCATATTATATCTTTCTGTATTATCCATATTACTGACTTAACTCACTCACCAACAAACTCACCTCCTATTCCTCCGAGAAGTCCACCAGCATCTGACGATACGAAGCAAAGACCTTAGACTTGGATACAAATCCCAAGTATTTGCCATCGGCATCATCCACGGGGAGATTCCAGGCACCGGTATCATCAAACTTGCGGATGACGACCTCCATCGAATCGTTTACGCTCAAACGACAAGGAGCTTCGGCCATCAACCGATTCACCGTGAAACGACGATACAGTTCTTGGCGGAACATGATGTGGCGGATGTCATCCATCTGCACGATACCCAACAACACTCCCCCATTATCCACCACGGGAAAGAGATTGCGCTTGGCACGGGAGATGACTCCGACCAACTGACCCAACTCCATATCAGGACTTACGGTCTCAAAGTTCTTCTCCACCACGTTCTCCACCTTCATCAAGGTAAGCACGGCCTTATCCTTATCATGGGTAAGCAATTCACCCTTTTTGGCCAAACGAGTCGAATAGATACTATGAGGTTCGAAGGCAATGATGGTCAAGTATGCCGATACGGAAGTGATCATCAAAGGAAGGAAGAGGTCGAATCCACCGGTCAGCTCGGCAATCAGGAAGATTCCCATCAACGGTGCGTGCATCACTCCCGACATCAAACCTGCCATACCAAGGAGAGCAAAGTTGTTCTCTGATACAGAGATATTCCCTAATGCCAGGATATTGCTGATTCGCGCCCAGACAAAGCCCGTAATACAACCCAGGAAAAGGCTGGGTGCAAAAATACCACCGCATCCACCTCCACCATTCGTTGCACTACTGGCAAAGACCTTGAAAAGCACAATCAATATAAGGTATAGAAGCAAAACATCTCCAAAACCATAGAAGAAGGAGTTGTTCATCAGTGTATTCCACTCTTCTTGAGTCGTACCGTTAAGCAACAGATTGATGGTATCATACCCCTCACCATAAAGCGGTGGGAAAATAAAGATAAGCACACTCAGCATCATTCCGCCAATCAACAATTTCACATACGGACGTTGGGCAAAATGGCGGAACATATTCTCGCAACGGTTCATCATCCGGGTAAAATAGAGCGACACCAATCCACAAATGATTCCCAAAAGAATTACATGAGGAATGCGCTCCATCGCAAAAGGACTGTCCATCTCGAATTCAAACATCGCCTCCATACCGGTGAAGATATAGGAAACGGTTGCGGCAGTTATGCACGATACCATCAAAGGCAGAAGCGATGACATCGTGAGATCCACCATCAGCACCTCTATCGTAAATACCAAACCGGCAATCGGTGCCTTGAAGATGCCTGCAATGGCACCAGCCGCACCACATCCGACAAGCAACATCAATTTGCGTCGTTCCAAATGGAATGTCTGTCCCAGATTTGAACCGATAGCCGAACCGGTCAAGACAATGGGGGCCTCAGCTCCTACCGAACCACCAAACCCAATGGTTATGGCACTGGCAATGACTGACGAGAACATATTGTGACGCTTGATGCGTGCCTTCTTTTGCGAAATGGCATAAAGGATTTTGGTCACACCATGACTGATGTCGTCCCGCACCACATAACGGATGAAGAGCATGGTCAGGAAAATACCTATCACGGGGTAAATCAAGTAAAGTCCGTTGGCACTGGTTGCATCAAAATGGTCGGTCAACACCCCTTGAATCAAGTGAATCAGTCCTTTCAGGAAAAGGGCCGCAAATGCAGTACATATACCAACCAAGAAACTGAGAATCAGTATAAACTGTCTCTCACTGAGATGTTCCTTCCGCCATTTGAGGAAACGGTGCATCAAGGTCTCTTTCTCTTCACTATGCTTTTTCATTCTCTGATTACTTTCACTTGTCCGCCTACTCCTAACTTGATAATGCCCGAAGCCTTACCGCTCCCTTTCTCCTTCTGGCGATAACCGACGATGTAATCCACCGCCTGCTTGATTTCCTCGCTTATCTCGGAGAAGTTCTTGGGAGAGGGTTCGCCACTGACATTGGCCGATGTTGAGACAATAGCCCTGCGGAAACGGAAACAGAGTTGGCGCGAGAATTCCTCATCAGTCACACGGATTCCTACACTACCGTCTTCGGCTATCAGGTTTTCTGCCAGATTGCGTGCCCCGTCGTAAATGATCGTCAAGGGCTTGGTCGTCAGTTCTATCAAATCCCAAGCCATAGGGGGGACATCCTTCACGTAGGAGTTCAGTTTGGCCGGCGAATCGATAAGCACCAGCATAGCCTTGCTATCCACCCGTTTCTTTATCTCATACACGCGCTTTACCGCTTCGGGGTTGGCTGCATCACATCCGATGCCCCATATCGTATCGGTGGGATAAAGTATCACACCGCCTTTATTCAGCACTTCAAGTGCCTTTTTGATGTCTTCGTTCATATTCTTTTTTATTTATCAGGAGTTACAGGAGTTCAGAAGTTCAGGAGTTCAGGAGTTCAGGAGTTCAGACGATAGTGTTGACAATGACACCCGTAGGGGCGGGGGTTGCCCGCCCGACACACGTAGAGCACGCACATTCATCGGGCAAGCAGCACATTTGTCTGTCCATACCTTGACGTCAAAAATCAGAAGAGATTTTCAACTGACTGAAGGGAAGTAACTTCTGTACTTCTTACTCATCAACCGTCAATACATACACCGGTCTTGCATCCACAGCCACACTCTGTTCTCCGTCGCCTTGATAGGCACATTGCACGTAGATATCAAGTCGGTTGTGATTCTTCCACAACTCCGTATCGTGACTCGGTTCCCAAGCCTCTACACTGAAGTTGGTCAAATCCTTCACTTCCCATGACTTACGGCCTAAGTCTGAGGTATAAGCCATAGATACACGACTTCCACGCTCCACATCGCGGAAGATATAATAGGCCTCTTTACGACCGTTCTCTTCGCGGATGGCCAAACGCGGACGGGCAATGGGGATACACTTCGTACCTCCTCCACTGAGGCTGAAAGGGGTCTTGCGATGAGAAACCTGCTCTTGTTTCCATTCCTTACCGTCGTGCCATACCAAGCGATATTGCGGCACCTGACTGTCAGCATCGCGCCAATAGATGGCAATGTAGGGAAGTCCTTTTGCATCAGCCGTCATGCTTGTCTGATTGATGAGTTCACTCCGTTGGGGTATCTGGCATGCGATTTCAGCATTAGCCATGGTAATGGGTAACGTATAAACCTCACCTGTAGATTTCTTCCAGGTACGTCCACCGTCTGTGGATTGTGCATAACAAAGGTCATGGTTGGTTGCCACATCGGGTGTTTCGCGCCACACCCATGAGACATGGATGGTTCCTTTGGCATCCACATAGAGTTGCCAATAGGCATTACGTTTGCCTTCGCCATCGATAAGCACATTCTGCACACGGCTCCACTTACCCGTCTCGACATCGTAACGGTTCATCACAAGATTTCCTCGACCAGAACCTCCCGAGCGATAGGCAAAGAGCAGGTCACCATCCTCCAGATTGTAGAATTCAGGATAGGTCACATCCCGCTCATCCACACCCGTCATAGGCATCATTTCACCTAACACCAATGAACCGGGAGCTACCGAACGACAATAGCGCAGAGGATTGTTGTGATGGTCAAAGGAAACATGCAGATACCCTTTACCATCCACACCGATGCTGATGACATTGTGTGCATCCCTGCAATTTCCTTTATACTGGGTTCGTTCAACGGTCCAATCCTGGGTATCGACAGGACGTTTACCCAAGGTCAGGAATCCCTCAGCATCGTAATAGGCAATATACTGGATATTACCGTGAGTGGTAAGTGAATTGTTACGGAATACGGTGGTATTTACAGAATTGCGGCTCCACCCGAAGCCTACGGGACTTAACTTCTGTGCCTCAACAGCCTGTCCTGCAAACCACAAGGTCAGGGCTATCAGACATACACGTGCGATTGTACTTTTCATATCCATGATTGTTAGTAGCGGACAAAAGTACAAAAAAATGTGTAGCCCACAAAAAAATAGTCCTAAAAGCATCCATTCTCCGTCTCACATAACGATAGACATTATGAAATAGAGGTATCAGGATGCTATGAGGAGTGTCATAATGTCCTCTATGACACGTTCTCTTAGAGGCTATCGGCATACATCTCTGCCAGAACTTTCTGGTAACGGTTCTCAAGTTGCAGGTAGCTTTGTCCGCGACGGACGAGCGCCTCCATCTCCACAAAGAATTCGTGCCACGAAAGTTCACCATTCAACAATGCCTTACTCAAAAGAGCATAAGATTGTTGCATCAACGGGAGGTCATAGGCACTCATCGCCTCCTTCAAGCGTTGCACTTCATGGTAACGTGCCTGCAATAGGGCCTCTACACTCATTACAGCATCCTCTTTCGACAACTCGGCACTGAGCGCACGGGCACGGGCAGCCTTCACCCGTCCTTTGTTGGCAAAAAGTGGGATAGAGCCTCCCACCACAAAACCGTTGAACTCTTCCGTAGGAGCTGTATTCCTGCGGTATCCAATCTGTAAATGGGGCAACCATCCCTGCTTACTTACGGCAACGTCTTTCTGGGCAGCTTGGCTTTCTGATTCGGCAAGTTTCAGATTCCGGTTTTGAGGGAGCAACTCATCGCGTAAGGTCTCGTAATCGGACAACACAGGCATATCCGGATAGACATCGGCCACCATCTGCTCGATATAAACATTGGCATTCATGGCCAGCAGTTTCTGCAAAGCAGCACGATGGGCCGAAGCATTATCGGCCAGTTCTGTACGGACAGTCATCAAGTCCAACTGGGCACGATTGACCTCGAGAGCCGTTGCATCGCCTGACTCCAAACGTTTTTTACACAAGTGTGCAAGACTGTCGGCATGATTCTGCAAGAGATGCAGGAGATTGGCTTCGCGATTCAACCCTATCAACTCCAGACAAAGGAGTTTGGCCTCCAACAAGACATTGCGGCGCAAAGTCATGTATTCACCTTCACTCACTTCGGCCTGCAGGCGGTTAGCCTTGTTACGGGCTATGTAAGCTGTAGGAAAGTCAAAACCCTGCACGACAGTCAGTTCGCTTTGCTGTTGGCTACTACGTTCACTATTGAAGAGGTGAGCATAGTTCACTTCTGGGTTATCCAGATTATTCCCGGCTTTTATTTCCAGGATATCAGCCTTCAAGGTCTCACGGGCAGCTTGCAGACGACGATTGTTTTGCTCAATTTGTCCCAATATAGGAGTGATGGGATCGGCCGCGGGAGTCTGTGCCATGATACCTGCTCCTGTACACAGGAGGATGAGGGCGAGAATCTGTTTCTTCATATACATTATTATATATTAGTCATATTTATTGGGTAGCTACAGTCTTTCCTTATGCATCATCTGATAAACAATCGGAATGATGAAACCGTTCAACAGGGTCGATGTCAAGAGACCGCCAAGAATCACTTGGGCCATCGGACTCTGTATCTCATTACCCGGCAGGTCGCCATTCATGGCCAAGGGTATCATGGCAAGGGCAGATGAGAGAGCAGTCATCAGGATAGGGTTCAATCGGTCAAGCGAGCCCTCCACAATGCTGTCGTGCAGGCTCAGTTCTTCGTTGCGCAAACGGTTGTATTCCGAAATAAGGAGCATGCCGTTACGTGTAGCAATACCAAAGAGCGAGATGAATCCGATGATAGCGGGTATGCTCACTTCGCCCGAAGTAATCCAGAGGGCAAAGACACCGCCGATGAGAGCCAACGGCAGATTCAACAGGATGACAGCGCTTTCGCGGGCATTCTTGAACTCCAGATAGATCAACAGGAAGATGACGACAATACTGATCAGCGAAGTAAGCAGCAACGTATTGGATGCAGCCTGTTCACTTTCGAACTGACCACCGTACTCAATATGGTATCCCTCAGGCAAGGTGACGTGTGTGGCAACACGCTCCTGTATGTCATTCACCACGCTCCGGAGGTCACGTCCATGGGTGTTGGCAGAGATGACAACCTTACGTTTCACATTCTCGCGACTGATGCTGTTGGGACCCATAGCGGATTGCACCTCGGCCACATAACTTAGGGGAATACGTCCTTCGGGAGTGTCAATCATCAACGAACGCACATCCTCCATGCGGTCACGACGGTCACCGGCAGTACGCACCACGAGGTCAAAGTTCTTACCCTCTTCATAGACCTGCGACACCACTTCACCCCCCATATTCACACTGACAAATTCGGCAAACTCAGGCAAGGTGATACCATAACGGGCCAACATCTCACGACGGGGAACAATCTTCAGTTCGGGCCGTTCAATCTGTTGCTCTACGTTGAGGTCAGCAATGCCATCCACATCGGCAATAGCCTCCTTGATCTGATTGCCAAGGGCAAACATGTGATTAAGGTCTGTACCGAAAAGTTTGATGGCGATTCCAGCCCGTGTTCCGCTCAACATGGCATCAATGCGGTGACTGATAGGCTGACCAATCTCGACATTCGCTCCGACGAGTGTCCCCAACTTCTCGCGCACCTCAGCCATCACCTCGCGCCGCGATCTTTCCTTCAGCGTAAAGGGTGCCTCTATCTCCGAAGTGTTCACACCCAAGGCATGTTCATCCAGTTCGGCACGGCCGGTCTTCCGGGCCACGGTCTCTATCTCAGGAATTGTCAGGAGCAGTTCCTCTGCACGACGGCCTATGCGGTCACTCTCTTCCAAAGAAATTCCGGGCAATGAACTGACATTAATGGTAAACGATCCTTCGTTGAACGAGGGAAGGAAACTGCGTCCCAACGTAAAGAACAGAGTCAAGGCACCGATGAAAAGTACAACAACACATGCCAACACGGCCTTTCCGTGACGCAATGCCCATTCAAGGGCAATACGGTAACGACCCTTCAACCAGATGCTCAAACGTGCCTCGCGCATGGTCTCTTCCTTATCATGATTTCCTCCCAACAGATAACTGCAAAGGACAGGAGTCAACGTCAGTGCCACCAAGGTAGAGGCCGCCAAGGCCACAATAAAGGCTATACCCAGCGGGGCAAGCATGCGTCCCTCCATGCCCGACAAGAAGAAGAGAGGAACAAAACTTACAACGATGATAAGTGTAGAGTTCAATATGGGCATACGCACCTCACGGCTGGCTTCATAAACCACCTCACGTACGGTACTACGTTCCTCCAGAGGGAGAGTACGGTTAGCTCTCAGTCTTTTCCACACATTCTCCACATCGACAATGGCATCATCCACCAACGAGCCGATGGCAATGGCCATACCCCCAAGACTCATGGTATTGATTGTCAACCCCATGAAATGCAAGGCAAGTACAGAGAATACCAATGCCAAAGGTAAAGTGACAAGCGAAATCACCGTTGTACGCACATTGGCCAAAAACAGAGCCAGAATGATGACCACGAAGATGGCACCTTCGAACAAGGAGTTCTTGACGTTGCCTATACTGCTATCGATGAAGCGCGACTGGCGGAAGATATCTGTATTCACCTCTACATCATCTGGAAAGGTCGCCTTCATCTCCTCCAACGAACGGTCTATACGCTCGGTCAGCTCCAACGTTCCTGTGTGAGGCTGTTTAGTGACGGTAATCAGCACCGCAGGCTTACCCTCCACGGAAGCACAACCGATCTTCGGTTCCTGGGCACCAATCCGTACATCGGCCACATCAGCCAACGTGACGGGCACTTTACCCATACGCTTCACCACAGCTTTGCCTATTTCATCCACATTCGTCGTGGCCACCATACCGCGTACGATATACTCGTTGCTATGTTCATAGAGCACACCTCCGTTGGTATTCACATTCATTCCCCGTGTAGCGGCCAACACCTCATCAAGGGTCACCCCATAGTGACGCATACGGGCAGGGTCAATCAATACCTGATATTCTTTTACATCTCCCCCCAACACGGCCACCTGTGCCACACCACCGGTAGAGAGCAAGCGAGGACGTATGGTCCAGTCAGCCAATGTCCGCAGGTCAAGCATCGAGGTACTGTCAGCCGTCAGACCAATAATCATCAACTCACCCAAGATGGACGACTGTGGTCCTAACGTGGGTTTATTCACGTTATCAGGCAACTCTTCTGCAACGAGCGAAAGTTTCTCTGATACAATCTGCCGGGCCAAATAGATATCCGTACCCCAATCGAACTCTACCCAAACGATGGAGAAACTGTTCGTTGACGATGAACGCACACGGCGGACATAGGTTGCTCCGTTCACCGCCGTCTCAATGGGAAATGTTACCAATTGCTCCACCTCCTCGGCAGCCATACCATTGGCTTCGGTCATCACCACTACCGTAGGGGCATTCAAGTCAGGGAAGACATCCACCTCGGTGTGGTAAGTCGTGTAGAGACCGCCTATCATCACCAGGATACTGGCCACCAGTACCAACAGACGGTTATTTAAGGAGAAATGTATGATTCGGGATAAGGGGCCCTCCCCCTCACCCCTCCCAGTATGGAGGGGAGTGGAATGATTATATTTCATGTATTCGGATTATATTCAATGTTCATTATCGACAGTTCTACCCCCTCCATAGAGGGAGGGGCCGGGGGTGGGTCTCCTTAATGTTCATGGCTATGTCCCGGAATCGCCTTGCTCACCGATGCCAGACGCACATGATATGCCCCCTGCATCACCACCCGTTCACCGGGATGAATGCCACTGAGCAACGCTACTTCCCGACCATTGTCGGCTCCCAATTTCACCTCCCGACGAGCATAACACTCCTCGTCCAATTGTACGTAAACGAAGTAAATACCCTGTTCCTCTGTCAGTGCGGTATGGGGTACACTCAGTACCTCGGGCATTTCTTCCGACAATAGCCAAATCTCAGCGAACGACCCAGGAATAAGTTCTTCCCGATGGTCCAGTTCAAAAGTCATGGGCAGATAGAAATTCTGTTCTCCCGCCGTACGTCCGTACGAGAGCAACCGGCCATTCAGTTCGTCCAGTGTATAGACCTTATCACCATAGGAAGTACGGAAGTGGGCCGAACGGATACGGCTGAGTGCTGCATAATGCCTTTCGGGTACATCCGCACGCAGGTAGAGGCGGTTGTTCTTTGTCACGGTCAAAAGGGGTTGTCCCACACTCACATAGTCTCCTTCCTTCACCAGACAGTTCTTCAAGTATCCGCTGATGGGTGCAGCCACTCCTACCCCACCTTTTGTCTGACGGTCGGCCTTCAGTGCCTCATAAGTCAGACGGGCATTTTCGTAAGCCTCCTTGATACGGACGAACTCCTTCTCCGAGACAATCTTGTCATCCACCAATTTGGCCGCACGTTCATACTCTTGCTTGGCCGCTTCGTAAGCGATACGTGCCCGCTCTGCAGGATTGCCATCAGCCATATACTGCGACGAGATGGTCAGCAAAGTCATTCCCTTTCCTACCTGTACACCTTCGGTCAATGTGCGGTCAAATGTCACCACACCGGCCACATTGGCCACTACCGTCTGTTCCTCTCCTTGGGCAGGAAGAATCTCGCCACTGACGGGTATCACCTGACGGAATGCCTTCGGGTGGAGCACTTCGGATACGATACCAGCTGCTTTGGCCTGCTCAGGAGCAATGATAATCTCGCCGGCGTGCCCTTCATGAGCGTGAGTTCCTGCCGTTTCATGATGATGCCCATCATGCTCCTCTTCGGCATGATGATGCGATTCGTGATGATGTGCAGTTTCATGTTCATGTCCACTATGCGCATCGTGGTTATGCTCATGTCCGGCATGATTTTCGTGATTGTGTCCCTCATGGGCTTCGTGGTCATGTTCGTGGTGTTGATGGCCGCCACAGGCCGTCAAGCATAGTGCCAGGCAATAGGCACTTAAAAGTTCGAGAATATGTTTCATGCTATTTATCTTATTCTGAAAAACCGTGCAAAGATACTCACCCATTCTTACAACTGAGTTGCAAAAACAGTCAAGAGATTTGTTAATGCTTTTCGTGTCGAAATTCATTTTCAAACGCAGATGACGCAGATGACACAGATTTTATCTTATTCTTATACCTGATAGATTATATTTATCTGCGTCATCTGCGTCTGAAAATATTCAGATTTGAATTACCAAATCACCGCACGTTCGGCTTTGGGAACGAACAAGCTGTCTGTTTCGGTAATTCCAAAAGCATCGTACCACGCATCAATGTGAGGTAAGGCGCCGTTTACGCGCCATTTTCCCAATGAGTGGGGGTCACTCTTGGTGAGACGATGCATCTCGGCTTCACGGATATTACCGGCCCACAGATTGGCATAAGCAATGAAGAAACGTTGCTCAGGCGTGAAACCGTCCTTATCACTCAAAGGAGCATTGGCCGTAGCGTTCTTCAAGGCTTGGTAGGCGACCATCAAACCTCCGTGGTCGGCCAGATTTTCGCCCAAGGTAAGTTTTCCGTTACCCTTCAAGCCAGGCAATATATCGATATTGGCAAAGAAATCTTCCATCACTTTGGCACGGGCGCTGAAGCGCTCAGCATCATCGGCAGTCCACCAGTCGCGCAAGTTTCCGTCCTTATCGAAACGACGACCTGAATCGTCAAAGCCATGGGTCATCTCGTGACCGATAACCACACCGATACCTCCGTAGTTGAAAGCATCGTCGGCAGCCATGTCAAAGAAAGGAGGTTGCAGAATGGCTGCGGGGAAACAAATTTCATTGGTTGTAGGGTTATAGTAGGCATTCACTGTTTGCGGAGTGATGAACCACTCGTCGCGGTCAACGGGTTTGTTGTAGTTGCGTGCCACCATGTCGCGCATCTCCCATTCGTTGATGCGGCGCACATTGGCCAGATAAGAATCATCGGCAATCTCCAGCGAAGAATAGTCCTTCCACTTGTCGGGATAACCCACCTTCACGTAGAAGGTATTCAGTTTCTCAATCGCAGCAGCCTTGGTGCTGTCGCTCATCCAATCCTGTGCCTGGATGCGCTCACCCAGTGCCACTTGCAAGTTCTTCACCAAATTAATCATGCGTTCCTTAGCCTCTGCAGGGAAGTACTTCTTTACATACATTTCACCCACAGCTTCACCGAGCGATCCGTTCACAACACCGATAGCACGTTTCCAACGGGGTTGCTGCTCCTGACGGCCAGAGAGTACCTTGCCATAAAACTCAAACTGTGCATCGCGCACCTCATCACTCAAATAGTTTGCTGCCGAGTTGATGGTTTTCCACTCCAACAAAGCTTTCAGCTTTTCTACAGGTACGGTGGCCAACACATCATTGACCTCTTTCAACTGATCGGGATGACCGAAGTCCAGTTGCTTCAAATCGTTGATGCCCATTGTAGCAAAGAACTTGTCCCAAAGGATGTCGGGGCAAAGAGCTTTCACCTCATCCAGGGTCATCTTCTTATAATTGGCTTCAGGGTCACGCATTTCGGTGACACTCTTGAACTTCTTGGCCAAGCGTGTCTCAATTTCCATCACATCATCAGCCTTGCGGACAGCTTCGGTTTCCGAATTGCCAAAGAGACTGAACATGCGAACCAAATGTGCCTTGAATTGATTACGTATTTCCGTTGTCTTTTCGTCGGTGTCGATGTAGTAGTCCCGCTGTCCCAAAGAGAGTCCGCTCTGACCTACACTCACCAAATTGTTCTTGCTGTCCTTTGAATCGGCTCCCACATAAAACCCGAACATATGTCCCATGCCTTTGAGATGCATATCGAAAAGCAAGTTCTGAAGTTCCTCGCGGTTCTTCACGGCAGCCACGCGTTCCAAGTCTGCTTTCAACGGGTTGATACCTTCTGCATTCTGCTTCGCACTGTCCATCACCACGTTATAAAGGGTTCCGATCTTTTGCCCTACACTACCAGCCTCGTGTTGTTGTGCGGCCAATTCGTTCAGCAGACTCTTCACCTGCTCGATACTCAGCTCACCCAAAGCTTCAAAACTACCGAAACGTGCATACTCATCTGTCAAGGGATGTGCATCATTCCATCCACCACAAGCGTAGCGATAGAAGTCGGTTCCTGGTGCCACAGTGGTGTCCATATTGGCCAAATCGATGCCTGATGTCATACTCTTTTCTCCTTTCTGATTACAGCCCGTAACCAACAGTCCCATAGCGGCAAGGGCCAGTACATACTTTTTCATGTCTTTCTCCTTATTTTTATCTATTAATGGCTGCAAAATTACGTTTTTTTATTGAATTGGCCGACATCTTTGCTTTATTCTTAGGAGTTTATAACATTATACTATCCCAAATGTCCCAAGACAAAAAAAGGCTCAACTACTTGCAGAAATCACTTATTATCCCCATCTTTGCACATGAATCTGACAAAAAAAGAGATGATACGAATGCGGAATATAAAGGAATGGGGTTCACTCGCTATATGGTTGTGGCTGATGGTCTGCTGCAACGGAAGCCGGAAGAATGACGGACATACCCAACCGGCAATAGACCTGCCGGAAAAGTCCATCGCAATAGTGTATGAAAACGATGTACACTGCGCCGTGGAGGGTTATGCACGGATGGCAAGCGTGAAGAAAGAGATGCTTCAAAAGACGCCTTACGTCACAACCGTTTCATGTGGAGATTTTGTACAAGGGAATCTGGTCGGTTCTGTATCGCAAGGAGAACACATCGTAGATATCATGAATCAAGTGGGATACGACGTTGTAACGTTGGGGAACCACGAGTTTGACTTCGGCATCAAACAACAATCTGCCCTCCTCAAACGGTTGGAGGCAAGCACGGTATGCTGCAACTTCCGCGACCAACGTACAATGAAACCGGTATATCCCCCCTACAAAATTGTCCGCTACGGCCATACGGATGTGGCCTTCATCGGAATCGCCACAACCGCGACAGCCACCAACACCTCCCCTCTCACCTATCAGGACGAAGCGGGAAACCTCATCTACGATTTCTGCAAGAAGGATTTTTACCCCTACATCCAACAGTGTATTGATGCGGCACGAGCCGAAGGAGCAGACTACATAGTGGCTCTGTCCCACTTGGGCGAATACCCTGACGAAGACCACCCGACCTCGTTCAGTCTCATCGCGCAGACCACAGGATTGGATGCCATACTGGACGGACACAGTCACAGCCTCATCCCGGACACACTCATCCCGAATGCTCAGGGAAATCCGGTATTGTTATCTTCCACAGGTTCTGAATTTGGACACATCGGTGTGCTCACCATCGACACTGAAGGAGAATTAAGTACACGGCTCGTATCTGCCGAAGACGTTTCTCCCGATAAAGCCGTAGAAACCTTTGTGAACGCGATTAAGGAACAAGTATCCGCTTCCGGCAATCGGACGATAGCCACAAACAGCATTCCCTTCAGCATCATCGACGAGAATGGCTACCGCTCTGCCCGCTTCGAAGAACATCCTTTAGGAAATCTTTGCGCTGATGCATTCCGCCACATACTGGACACCGACATAGCCATGGTGAACGGTGGAGGCATCCGTGCCGGATTGCCTACGGGGAAAATCACGTACAACCAGCTGCTCGCCTTATTTCCCTTCAGTAATATGGCCTGCACTGCTACACTTACCGGCCAGCAACTGGCTGATGTATTGGAGTGCTCCGTCAGACTTCTACCCGAAGAGAACGGAAGTTTCATGCAAGTAAGTGGTATCCGATTCAAAGTGGATACAACATTCCCTTCTCCCGTAGTGATGGATGAAAAAGGATTGTTCTCCCACGTAGCCGATGTACCGCGCCGCGTGAGCCATATATATATAAGGAATAAGGTGAACGGGGAATACGAGCCTATTGATTCCGAAAAAATATACACTCTCGCGAGCTTTGATTTCCAACTGAAGAAACTGGGTAGCGATGGAATCTTCCGCCACACAACTCTTAAAGGCGATAATCTGATGTTGGACGTACATATATTGTCCACCTATATCAAGGAAGTTCTCGGTGGACACATCGGTGCACCGTATGGTGCGGTAGAAGGAAGAATAAATATTCAGAGATGAGCTAATAGTTACTAGCTACAAGTGACAAGAAAAGCACTCGTAACTAGTAGCTAGTAACTAATAGCTAACAACTAACACGCCTGCCATTTGCAACGCACAGGTGAAAAGATTTTCTCTTCTTTCTTCAACGTTGCCATAGCCTTATCCACTTCTTTCTTATCAAGGCCTGTTTCCTTTGCCAAGGTGGTAGCATTCACGGGAGTACCCAACTCCTTCATCTTTGCCAATACGATTTCTACTGTATCCATAATTCTTATCTGATTAAAGGGTTAATAATTACAACGCAAAAATAAGAATTCTGGAGCAAAAAGACAAAGGATTATCATTTTTTAATCATTTCACCGACCTTTGTTAGAATTCAGCGAAACGTTTTTTGAACGCAGAGGCACAGAGTTGTCTTCCTTTCTTTTGAGGGAACAAACGCGCAAATGGTAGAACTCCTCCAAGTCTCTTGTTTCCTCTCTTAGATTAGATAAAAACTCTGCGTCTCTGCGTCTTCGCGTTTCTTATATCTCTGAATAGTGACCTACTCTTGTTCCTATTTGCCGTACATGCTCTTTAGCCACCTCAGGACGCATAGCAAGATGAAGCGGAAGACCCTCTTCGTTGATGGAGAGGATGGAGAAGAAGCCGCTATGCTCCAACTCAGGAGATCGTTCGACCGAACCACCGATGGCGATGACGGGGATGCCTCGTCGGGTGGCGGCTTTCAGTATCCCCATAGGGGCTTTGCCCATCAGTGTCTGACGGTCGATACACCCTTCGCCCGTCACCACAAGATCGCATCCTTTGAGGAGTTCTTCGAAATGAAGGGCGTCGAGCACCAACTCTACCCCTTGACAAAGTTGAGCGCCCAACAAGGCACTAAAGGCTCCGCCCAAACCACCGGCAGCACCCGCACCGGGAAGGTCGGTCACATCCACCTTGTTATATTGCTTGATGATTTCTGCAAAATGACACATCCCCTTATCAAGACGCTCGACCATCTGGCGGTCGGCTCCTTTCTGAGGAGCAAAAACGTAAGCGGCACCTTGAGGACCACAAAAGGGGTTGGTAACGTCGCAAGCCACACGCATGTCAACAGATTTAAGTTCGGAAAGAATAAGGGAAGAATCTATCGTTGCGACCCGCTCAAGGGATTCACCACACCCGTCAAGAAGATGCCCTTCGGCATCAAGAAAGCGAAACCCAAGGGCACTGAGCATCCCTGTGCCGGCATCGTTCGTAGCACTTCCCCCTATGCCAACGAGAATTTTGCGACATCCGCGTGCAAGGGCGTCAGCTATCAGTTGACCAGTGCCATACGTAGAGGTCTTTAATGGATTTCGCTCTTCTTCTGCCAACAGGGTAAGTCCACTGGCCTCAGCCATTTCGATGATGGCCGTATCTCCATCGTCAACCACTCCATAGCGGGCACGTATGGGACGCATCAGCGGATCGAGCACCTCTACTTCCACCCATTCACCACCGAGGGTACTGACCAACGCTTCGGCTGTCCCTTCTCCACCATCGGCTAGACAGACCTTATGTATTATACAGTCAGGCGCAACGGAGCGTACCCCCTCCTCAAAAGCATCGGCTACCTCGCGCGAAGTAAGCGACCCTTTGAAGGAATCGAAAGCTAAAAGAATGGTATTCATGAGGTTTGAATCCATAACTCACCCCATAGCCTCTTCCAACTCCATCGAAGTGGTTTCCCACTCCTCCACCACGGTATCGAGTTGCTTTTTGAGGGCTGTATGCTTTTCGTAAAGACTCATGTCGGCTGCACCTTCTGGGGTGGCCATCTGCTCTTCAAGGGCCGCAATATCGGTCTCCAGTTTTTCAATCCGGGCTTCGCAATCGGCTACCGATTTCTCCAAACGACGAATGAGTTTCTGTTGTTCTTTCTGTTGTTCGTAGGAGAGTTTCGAAATCGAAATTTCTACCGTGTCTGAAAGTTTTTTTTCTCCCGTTGGGGAAGAAGAAAGGGCAGGTGAGGAAAGTTTGTCGAGTGAGTCAATACGTTTTTTCTGAAGGAAATCATAGATGCCACCCAAATGTTCGCGTACCTGTCCGCCACCAAACTCATACACCTTGGTGACAAGACCGTCGAGGAATTCACGGTCGTGGCTGACCACGATGACCGTACCGTCAAACTCGCGGATGGCTTCCTTCAACACATCCTTCGAACGCATATCCAAGTGGTTGGTCGGCTCATCGAGAATCAGCAGATTGACCGGCTCAAGCAACAGGCGAATCATGGCCAACCGACTACGTTCACCACCGGAAAGCACCTTCACCTTCTTCTCTATGGCTTCACCACCGAACATGAACGCCCCGAGGATATCTTTGATGCGTGTACGGATATCACCCACGGCCACACGGTCAATCGTGTCGAACACGGTCAAGTTTTCATCCAACAATTGGGCTTGGTTTTGTGCAAAATAACCTATCTGTATATTGTGTCCGATCTTCAAGTGTCCGTCAAAAGGTATCTCGCCCATGATACATTTCACAAGGGTTGACTTTCCCTCACCGTTCTTCCCTACGAAAGCCACCTTCTCGCCCCGCTTGATGGTGAGGTTGACGTGGGAGAAGACGGGTCTTTCTTCTTTAGGAGTGTAAGAGTGCATGAGTGACGCTTCGCTTAGGAGTGCAGACGATTGCTTTGCTATACTATTGTCTTCACTACTACCTCCTACACTCCTACACTTCTTAAAAGAATAATAGGTTTTCCCCACCTCTTCACAAATGACCGGATAGTCACCACTGCGTTGGGCAGGAGGAAATTTCAAGCGCAGAGAAGCGTTGTCCACCTCGTCCACGTCGATGGGGATAATCTTCTCGAGCTGCTTGATTCGGCTCTGCACCTGCACAGCTTTGGTAGGTTTATAGCGGAACCGCTCGATAAAGTCTTTTGTCTCCTGAATCTCCTTCTGTTGGTTCTCGTAGGCACGGAGTTGTTGTTCGCGACGTTCGGCACGCAATTGCATGAACTCGTCGTACTTTACACGATAGTCATAGATGCGCCCGCAAGAGATTTCAATCGTACGGGTAGTTACATGATTAATAAAGGCACGGTCGTGACTCACCAACACTACGGCATTGCACCGTGTGGCGAGAAAATTCTCCAACCACTGGATACTCTCAATATCGAGGTGGTTGGTCGGCTCATCCAGCAGAAGTACATCCGGACGACGGAGCAGCAGTTTGGCCAACTCGATACGCATACGCCATCCACCTGAGAACTCAGACGTCGGACGGTCGAAATCCGAACGGGAAAATCCCAAGCCCTGCAGGGTTCGTTCAATCTCGGCGTGGTAATTGTTGCCACCCATCATCTGATAATGCTCATTGGCATGGGTGAACTTCTCTATCAGAGCGTGGTATTCTTCACTCTCATAGTCGGTGCGCTCGGCCAATTGGTTGTTCATCTGTTCGATGCTCTCCTGCAATTCACTGATGTGATCGAATGCCTGCTCGGCCTCCTCCATCACCGTACGCGAATCACTGAGTACCATCACCTGGGGCAAGTATCCCACCGAAATATCCTTCGGTATAGCCACATTACCCGCTGTAGGAGGCTGCAATCCGGCCAGGATTTTCAACAATGTACTCTTGCCGGCTCCGTTCTTACCCACCAAGGCAATGCGATCCTTCTTGTTGATGACGAATGTCACATCAGCAAACAATGGCTTCGCGGCAAACTCAACTTGTAAGTGTTCTACTGAAATCATCCTTTATCGTATATATGAGCCGCAAAGGTACAGCTTTTCGAGCAGAAAAGCAAACAAAACAGAAAGTTGTAAACGCACACAACAAAATTGCATATTTATGCAAAAAGATAGTTAAACACACCGTTTTCTTTAAAAAGTGTTATAAAAATATCTTTTTTCACGACTTTTCTTGCTCAATTCCCAAAGTCCCCTTATCTTTGCATCGTGTTTTTCATAGTATTAGATTTAAGGTTACAAAGGTTGGGTCAAGGCGTTGACCCTTTTTTTTGTCTATACGTTTCATCTTTATCTTGTCTTAGCAAACGAGCATCCTCCGATTTCACAAAGAAGATTACCCCCATTTCCCACAAAAAAAGCGTTTACTTGGCCATCTAGAAATATCTTTTAGCAAGTAAGCGCTTTTAATAGAAAGTTATATATTTACTCTCCTTTATTTCTTCTCCAGCTTATACAGTTTGTCGCTCGGACGAACCTTTCCCGGTACTTTGATAGAGATATGCTGTCCCTTATGAGCTGTCTGCACAGGTTTGAGGTCGTAGCGGATTTCATCAAGGTCAATGAATACGGCACCTGTAGTGGGGCCAGTGATGAGGAGTTTGTCGCCTACGGAGATTTCGGATGCCTCGATGAGGAATTCGGCCACACCGATGTTGCTGAAATACTTGATTCCTTTGCCGACATATACCTTGCGCTCGGTAGCTTCCGAGCCGTAGGTCTTACTCCATTCACCAAGACGTTGGCCGAGGTAGTATCCATCCCAAAAACCGCGGTTGAAGACGGTCTTCAAACGCTCGTCCCAAGCATCTTTCTTCTCTTCGGTAAGGGTTCCGTCGAGATAACTTTGGATGGCCTCTTTGTAACAACTTACCACAGTGTGGACATATTCAGGGCCACGGGCACGGCCTTCAATCTTGAACACACGAACACCGGCGTCCATCATCTTGTCCATGAAGCGGATGGTCTTCAAGTCTTTAGGCGACATGATATATTTGTTGTCAACCTCCAGTTCGATGTCGCTCTCCTTGTCGTGTACGATGTACGAACGGCGACATACTTGCATACAAGCGCCACGGTTGGCCGAATGATTGAGATTGTCGAGGCTCAGATAACACTTTCCGCTCACGGCCATGCAGAGGGCACCATGGCAAAACATCTCGATACGCACCTGTTCGCCACGAGGTCCGCAGATGTTCTCTTTTTGAATCGTGCGGTAAATCTCTGAAACTTGATCGAGGTTCAGCTCACGTGCCAATACCACCACATCGGCAAAGCGGGCATAAAATTTCAGTGCCTCGGCATTGCTGATATTGAGTTGGGTAGAGAGGTGTACCTCCTGACCGATACGGTTACAATACTCCAACACAGCCACATCGGCGGCGATAACGGCTGAAATGCCTGCCTCCTTGGCTGCATCCACAATCTTCTGCATCAGACAGATGTCCTCGTCGTAGATGATGGTGTTCACCGTCAGGTAGCTTTTCACGTCGTGCTCCGCACAGATGGCGGCAATCTCTCGCAAGTCATGGATGGTGAATGCACTGGCCGAACGGGCGCGCATGTTCAAGTTCTCAATACCAAAATAGATAGAGTCGGCACCGGCATGGATGGCCGCCATCAGCGATTCGCGGCTCCCGGCCGGAGCCATTATCTCAAAATCTTTTAATGTAGGCATAATGTATTTACATATATTTACAAGAAAGTTCCAAAACACAATCTGTTGATTTCTTAGACGCGGATTGCGCGGATAACGCGGATAAATATAATCAAAGAATCTGCGTCATCCGCGTCATCTACGTCTAAAAAAACTGTTTTGGCACGCTCTCAAGCATTAATCAACTTTTACGGCCGCAAAGTTAGGAAAAATATCAGAGTTTCTTCGTCTCTCAAGCAGATAATCCGAATATTTTATCTACTTTTGCCACTTATTACAGAAAAAGAAGAGGATGAAGATACGTAATATTGACTTGGGCGAGCGCCCCGTGGTGCTGGCTCCGATGGAGGATGTCACCGACTTGGGATTCCGATTGATGTGCAAACAATTCGGTGCGGCCATGGTATATTCCGAGTTTGCCAGTGCCGATGCATTGGTACGATTGGTGAACAAGACGATGCAAAAACTGGCTATCAGCCCCGACGAACGCCCCGTGGCCATACAGATATATGGCAAGGAGGTGGAGCCGATGGTGGAAGCCGCCCGCATCGTAGTGGAACAGGCACATCCCGATGTGCTCGACCTGAACTTCGGTTGCCCCGTGAAGCGCGTGGCAGGCAAAGGGGCCGGAGCGGGTATGCTACAGAATGTGCCACAGATGTTGGCCATCACTCGTGCCGTGGTGGATGCCGTGGATATCCCCGTGACGGTGAAGACGCGCCTCGGGTGGGACAACGACCATCGCATCATTGTTGACCTCGCCGAGCAACTTCAGGATTGTGGCATCGAGGCACTTACCATCCATGGGCGCACGCGTAGCCAGATGTACACGGGCGAGGCCGACTGGACACTCATCGGTGAAGTGAAGAACAACCCCCGCATGCACATACCCATCATTGGTAACGGTGATGTCACCACTCCCCAACGTGCCAAAGAGTGCTTCGACCGCTATGGGGTGGATGCTGTCATGATAGGTCGCGCCAGCTTCGGACGCCCGTGGATATTCAAAGAGGTGACGCACTATCTGCAGACGGGCGAGGAACTTCCTCCTCCCTCCTTTGAGTGGAAGATGGATGTGCTCCGTCAGGAAGTGTTGCAGAGTGTGGCTCGGCTCGATGAATACCGCGGTATCCTACACATACGTCGCCACTTGGCTGCTACGCCACTATTTAAGGGACTTCCGAATTTCCGTGATACCCGTATAGCCATGCTACGCGCCAACACGGTGGAGGAGCTGTTCGGCATCTTCGACCGCATCAAGGAGGAATATGGAAACGAGAATCAATAACTAATACCTATCTGATATGAACAAACTGACAACTCTCTTCGTAGGATTGATGGTCGCTACCAGTTGTGCGGCCGAAGGGTGGCAGGTATCTGTCGCCAAGTATAAGGACAACAAAGCATGCGCCATCAGCTACACCTTCGATGACGGATTGAAGGAACACTACACGATGGTAGGCCCCGAGTTCGAGAAGCGCGGCATGAGAGCCACCTTCTTCATTAACGGTTCCAAGATAAATCAGAATGACGCGCACATAGCCGACACCACCCGCATGACGTGGGCACAATTGCGCGAACTCTCCGACCGTGGACACGAAATCTCCAATCACGGATGGGCACACAAGAATTTTGCCCGCTTTCCCATCGAAGAGATACGCGAGGATATTGAGAAGAACGATAGTGCCATCTTGGCCTGCACAGGCAAACCCGCCTTGACCTTCTGTTATCCGAACAACAATAAGAAAGCAGAGGGGCGCCGCATTTCGGACAAAGGACGTGTAGGTACCCGTACTTTCCAACGCTCATTGGGCAGTAAGTCAAACGACAAGGAATTGGCAGAGTGGACGCAAAAAATGATTGACACACGCGATTGGGGAGTGGCCATGACCCACGGCATCACCTATGGATACGACAATTTTGGACGCACTCCGCAACGTCTGTGGAATCACCTCGATATGGTTGCCTCTTTGAAGGATAGCATCTGGGTTGGCACTTTCTACGAAGTTGCTGCTTACGTAGCTGAAAGAAACGCCACCTCGATTGGCATCGCCCGTCCTAAGGAAAACCAATTGCTCATCACCCCCACTATGACACTAGACCCGTCACTCTTCGTCGAGCCGCTTACCCTCGTCATCCAGGGTGACACCCCCATCCGGAAACTCTCTGCCAAGCAAGATGGCAAGAAACTCCTCGTCACCCTTACGGAAGGCAAAGCCTTCGTTACCTTCAATCCCAACGGTGGTGTGATAGAGGTGAAGGTGAAGTAAGAAAAACACTCCACTTTGTTCTTTTCTACCGCCATCAAAACTTCCTTATACCCAACCTCCATTCACGACAAATGCATCCTTATCTAAAAAATCGGAAGATTTATTTTGCCACTTCCTTTGCTTTTACTACTTTTGCACCGTCCGCAGGGAGAAATCTGCGGATTGCAAAGAAAGCATTTTGCGTGATGTCTAGTTCTTAAATTCGCCAAAATTTAGTTAGAGGACACGAAGCAACTGATGCTCATTCTGTTTTGTATATATGTATGAAACGGTTGAACAAACTGTATTCCCATTGCATATTGCAAGATGGCGTGGGAATATTGTTCTTCAACGTCCATTCTAACGAGGTGTTTGGCGATACCTAAGAACCATGGCGTAAGGCAACAAGTCTCATGCCTTTTTTGTATCGGTAAACCATCAACAAAAAGAATGTATAACCGCTGACTTCGGGGACTTATAAGCAAACAAATGTTTAAATACAATGAAAAAGACATGGAAACTGGCTCTTTGCGGCTTGATGTTGGCGGGAGCGATGAATGCACAGGTGGCGACGTTGCCCAATGATTATGATGGTTATTTTGAAGAGAATTGGGGAACCCTTCCCAAATCATTCTCTACAGACGGGAAAGCCAAACTCATTTCTGCAGATATCTTAGGAGAGAGAGAGAATGCAAAGATCAACATATATAACAGCTCGTTCAACATTGAACATAGTTTTGATATTGCCCCTCAAGTTTTCCAATCAAAACGTGTAGGAGAACGTCGTGCATTCGTGGAAGTTCCGGGAGAATGGATGATTGCAAATCTTGCAAATAACGATGCAGAATGGATGAATTGGTGGAATAATGCCAGTTCGTACGAAAAAATGGATTATGTTTTGTATAACATGTACAAGATATTTGAAGAGTTTCCTTATCTTGATTATCATTATAGAGATTCCATCTACACAGATACCAACGGTGATATTCACTTTTATTTACTACAGGATGAATATGATTATTTTTCTGGACAATATATTGAATTTGTCAGAGGTCATTTTGTGATAAGTGGTACCACTGTAAAGTTTCAGCCAACAGCTTACACCCGAACAGGTGAATGGGTTGTTGATGAAAACGAGACAAGAGAAGGCGAATGGCTCAATTATATGACAGATATAGGGAATGTCGTCAATATTGACGCTGATTGGGCCTATGAAATGGAGCGTCCTTTGTTAGCCACACAAAACATTTTCAATACAGACGAAAAGTATGAATACCTTAGATACAAAATCACTACATACAGCAATCGTCTGGTAGGTGAAGGAGATACAGACGGTGATGGAATCGCAGACGTGAGAGCATTCGAATCCGGATACGAATACGTTGGTCTTGAAGTAGTTTCAGAAGACGGCAATGTGATTGCATCTGTTGATGTGGGCGATGTAGAAGGAGGTTGCGACCTCATCCTTTGGGAAGGAAAACGTTATTTCGGATTCGATGTTTACAATGGAGAAAATTTCGAATATCAAATCTACGAAATTAACCCCAACGGTAACAACATCACCCGCGTAAGCAGTCAGGCATTCATGCACATCCTACCTGCTATGCCACGGAAGAATACAAGCGTGACCGTAGAGCTTGGCGAAGAGTCAGTGAAGAATGGCGGACAACTGATGATTACCGACATGAACGGTCGCACGGTTTATCGCAATGCCGTAGATCCCGGCGAGACATCGGTACGAGTACCCTTGCGCCGCATGGCATCAGGCGTATATAATGTAACTCTGACAAACAAAGGACAAAAAGTGGAAACATCCAAGCTGATTATCAGATAAAGCACACACGCTTACAAATTTAGGTCGTTTGTCCGATAAATCCATTGGGGCATTTGGCAAACGGACTCTATTAAACCCAACAAAGTGGAGCATATCCCTCGCGGCCGTGCTCCACTTTGTCTTTTATTTGTATTTTTATAACCAACAACATCGGAAAACTCATCTTAATATTTTGAAACATGCCATCCATATTGTATCTTTGTACATTATTAGGGAGAGGTAATGCTCACCGAAGCCGAAGCACAACTGATTGTCAAACTGGCCAACCGCATGGGTGTGGAGTTGGAGGAATACTTCGACCGCTATAAATATGTGCTCCTTTGGGGGTAAATCAATAGTGAATTCTAACCATTCCTAAGAGTTTTTTCGCCACCCTTCAGCGAAAATTCCGTTTCCACTTTATTCCACTTTGTTTCCTCTTGTGGGAAACAGAATTTCCCCTTATGAGAAACTCCCGTTCCCCAGTACGGAAACGGGAATTTCCTTTAAGGGGAACGTCAGTTTCCAAGGGTGGAAACGAGAGTTTCCTTTGGAGATTTTTTAGGAAACTGCAATATTTTGATAATCAGTGATTAATAAAATGTATATATTTGCGGTTTTCGTTGACTGGGTCCCGCCTTATTTGTAGCTAAGGTTGACTGAGTCAAACTCTATTTTGGGTTATCGTTGACCCGTTTTTAGCTTAGTCATAAAATCAGTTACCCCTCACTTCCGTTATTTTTGCAAACAAGCATCTATTATTGTTAAAAGTTTCTTACCTTTGCGCCATTGAATCGTACAGAGCTTATTAACAACTTAAACATACAGGACTTATGAATAAGAATTGGCTATTGCTTTCAGTCATGGCGCTGACCGCCTTACCGCAGGCTATGCAGGCACAGGATACGCGCGAACGTAATTATTATTATGAAATACTTGAACCACGCCACGAATTCAAACCCCAAATACAAGGGTTTGCTACCGAACGGGTGAAGGAACAGCTCAATCGCGGATTGGTAGCCGCTCCCACGACTGATGGCAACGGAATCCACCTCGGATGGCGCTTGTTGGATACAGACCCGGCAGAGGCTTCCTTCCACCTTTACCGTTCTGTCAACGGCAAACAGAAACGGTTGACCAAGAAACCCCTGAAAGAGGTATGCGACTTCATCGACCAACAACCCGCAGAAGGAAAGGCTGAATATTGGGTAACTGTATTGGACAAAAAAGGAAAAGTTATCAGCACCTCTGAGAAACTAAGCGTAGAAAAACCTCTCTTGACAAATTACCGCACCATCAAGCTGAAAGGCGAAAAGACACGAGCCGGCAAAGTGGCCGTGGCCGACCTGAATGGTGATGGAACCTACGACTACATAATCCGCACACCGGACAGCAATGTCGATCCTGGAAAAGATGGAGTGTTGGACGGAAGGACATATCAAATCGAAGCCTATCTGAGTGATGGCACTTTCCTCTGGTCTAAGGACTTGGGACAAGGCATTGAGCCGGGTGTATGGTATTCGCCCTTCATTGCTTATGATTTCAACGGTGACGGCAAAGCCGAAGTGGCGTTGAAAACGGCTCCTGCCGATGCCAAACGCAATGCCAAAGGACGCGTGGACAGTGGCGAAGAATACTTGAGCGTATGGGACGGTATGACCGGACGCGAAATGGCTCGTGTGGATTGGCCCGAACGCAACGACCGATACGGAAACCTTGTCCGCCAAAACCGCAACCAGATAGGTATGGCCTTCCTTGATGGAAAGACACCTTATATATTAGCTTGTCGTGGCACATACAAACTGATGGTGGTGGATGCTTGGGAATTGAAGGGCGAAAAATTGGTGCGTGCCTGGCGTTGGGACGGTGACGAAGAGAACCCCATCATCCGCAGTATGGGTGCACACAGCATGGTGAGTGGCGACGTGGATGGTGATGGACGCGACGAAATGCTCCTCGGCTCATGCATGATTGACGACAACGGTACGGCTCTCTGGTCAGCCGGTCTCGGCCACCCCGACAAAGCCTATCTGACTGATATCGACCCCGAACGCCCGGGTATGGAGGTGTTCCTTTGTCTTGAACCTTTCCACACCAACGGACGCGGTGTCTGCATGGTCGATGCAAAGACGGGTGCCCAATTATGGAATATCAACCACGAAACCAAGCATGTGGGCAACGGCATGGTAGCCGACTTTGACCCTACACACAAGGGACTCGAATGTTTCGCTTCAGAAGACTCTAAGGGAGGAAGTAGCGACAAGTACCTTTTGACGGCCAATGGGCAATACATCCGCCGCAACGAGGATGTTCCCCCTTGTGGAAGCTGGGTATGGTGGGATGCCGACCTGTTGCGCGAAACCATGCAGAATCCTCCCATGAGCCGTGAGGAGATGATGGAACGTTGGCGTAGCGGAAAACCCATTGGACAGGACATTGTCAAGTGGGCCGACAAAGCTGTCGTTGACAGTAACATCGAAGGAAGCCTGCAACTGATAGCCGACCTCTATGGCGACTGGCGCGAAGAGCTGGTGACATCGCTCCCCGGCGAACTCCGCATCTACACCACCGCCATCCCCGCCAAAGACCGTCGCGTCACCTTGATGCAGGATGACATCTACCGTAGCTACGTAGCCCACCGCTCTATGGGATATCCGCAAGCTCCGGTACCTTCATACTATTTGGGAGAATAAACAATCATTATATAAGAACTATGAGAAAAATATTTTTATCCATCTTATGCTTGGCGCTTTTGCCTTTGGCGATAATGGCGCAAGTGACATTACCGAAAGTCATCGGTGACAACATGGTGTTGCAACAGGGCAAGAAGGTGAACATTTGGGGCGAAGCGGCTCCCGGTGAACAGGTGACAGTGAGATTCCAGCGGCAAACGAAGAAGGCGGTGGCCGATGCTGAGGGGAAATGGTGTGTGCAACTGGATGAAATGACGGCCACGCACAAACCGCAACAGATGACCATTCGTGGCAAGAAGAACACCATCCGCCTGAAGAATATTCTGATAGGTGAGGTGTGGCTGGCCTCGGGACAATCAAATATGGAGTACTCGATGAACAACCACCCGAAGTATGCCAAGGCCAAGAAGGGAAACCCCAACCGGCTGAAAGAAGAGTATGAAAAGGCCAATAGCCCCATCATCCGACTGATGTACGTGAAGAAAGACTTGAAGAGCGACACGCTCCCCTCCAACGGATGGCAGACACTGAGCCAAGAGTCGTTGGCCCCGATGTCGGCCGCCGGATATTTCTTCGCCAAAAGGCTGGTGGAAGAGTTGGACGTGCCCGTGGGCATTATTTCTACCTCATGGGGAGGGACACGCATTGAGACATGGACTTCGGAAGAGGCATATGCCGAATCGCCCCTCTTCAAAGAAAAAATTGACGGACATAAAATTGACGGACACCGCATAGGCGAACGTTATGACAAGATGGTGGCTCCTATGGTGCCCTTCACTTTGCGCGGTTTCTTGTGGTATCAGGGTGAATCCAACCTTATAGACTTAGGTCCTACGGACAATTATTACGAAAAGAAGAGAGTGTTGGTGGAGAGTTGGCGCAAGGCTTGGGGAGATGAGACATTGCCATTCTATTATGTTCAGATTTCTCCTTATGCCTACTCAGCCCGTCGGGGCGACCTTGTGGCTAAGGCATGGGATGCATTGCCATGCTTCTGGGAAGAGCAGACGGCCTGCCTGCAGATTCCTCACACGGGTATGGTGGTGACAACCGATTTGGTGGACAATGTGAAGGACATTCACCCCTCGTACAAATGGATTGTAGGTGAGCGCCTGGCCCGATTGGCTTTGGCCAAGGATTATGGAAGGACCGACATAGTCTATAGCGGCCCTATATATAAGGGTATAAGGGTGGATGGAAAGAAAGTCATTATCGAATTTGACCACACCCACGGCGGATTGAAAACTACGGACGGAAAAGCCCCCGACTGGTTCACGGTGAAGCTGAATAACGGACGCTATAGCAAACCTCAAGAAGCCGCTATCGAAGGAAACACCGTTATCCTAATGCACGATCGTCTTGACCCTTCGGGAAGTGTACGCTTCGCGTGGGATGAAGTGGCCATGCCCAACCTGGTAAATGGTGAGGGATTGCCTGCTTGCCCCTTTCATGCCAAAGCCGAATAAAGACAAAAATCCCCTCTTTTAAAATAAAATCTTATAAAATGTCAGTTTTTTATTGAAGAAACTGACATTTTTCTTTTGCCGTTCGAAAATAATCTCTACCTTTGCACCGTTGAAAACAAAAAAACAAAGAAAAGATAATGAACCAAACATTCAACATAATTAACTTGCTAAGCATTATTATTCTACTAAGTAACATAGTGGGAAGTGAGTGCTATGCGTTATGTTGAACCCGAGGTTTGGTACAAGATACAAGAACAAAAAAGAAAAGCCTTTCTCACTTCCCCGTGTGAAAGGTTTTTTTTTACCCAACAGAGAAAAAAGTTTTTTCAAACCTAAGAAAAATAAAGTATAGACAAATGAGCGACAGATTATTCATTTTCGACACGACACTGAGAGATGGTGAACAGGTCCCCGGATGCCAATTGAACACCGTAGAGAAGATTCAGGTAGCCAAGCAATTGGAGTTATTGGGCGTGGATATCATCGAAGCCGGTTTTCCTGTATCAAGCCCCGGTGACTTCAACTCAGTGATAGAGATTTCGAAGGCCGTGACATGGCCCACCATCTGTGCTTTGACACGTGCCGTTGAGCGCGATATCGACATAGCAGCCGAAGCCTTGAAATATGCTAAACACAAGCGCATCCACACGGGTATCGGCACAAGCGACGCACACATCAAGTACAAGTTCAACTCGAACCGCGAAGAGATTATCGAACGCGCCGTAGCGGCCGTGAAATATGCCCGTCGCTATGTGGACGAGGTGGAGTTTTATGCCGAGGATGCCGGACGCACGGAGAATGAATACTTAGCTCGCGTCATCGAGGCGGTCATCAAAGCAGGTGCATCGGTGGTCAATATTCCTGATACCACGGGGTATTGCTTGCCCGATGAATATGGCGCAAAAATCAAGTATTTGATGGAGCACGTGGATGGCATTCATAAAGCCATCATCTCTACCCATTGCCACAACGACTTGGGCATGGCCACGGCCAATACCATGGAGGGCATACTCAACGGTGCCCGCCAGGTAGAAGTGACAATCAACGGTATCGGCGAACGGGCGGGAAACACTTCGCTCGAAGAGATTGCCATGATCATCAAGTGCCACAAAGACATCGACATCGAGACAAACATCAATACACAGAAGATTTACCCCACGAGCCGACTCGTAAGTTCACTGATGAACATGCCCGTGCAACCCAACAAAGCCATCGTGGGACGCAATGCCTTTGCTCATTCATCTGGTATCCATCAGGATGGGGTACTGAAGAATGTACAGACCTACGAAATCATCGACCCGAAGGATGTGGGTATCGATGACAACAGCATCGTGCTGACCGCCCGCTCGGGACGTGCCGCTCTGAAGAACCGCCTTCACGCTCTTGGCATCGACCTCGAACAGGAGAAGTTGGACAAGGTGTATGATGAATTCCTCAAGTTGGCCGACAAGAAAAAGGATATCAACGACGACGACATCATGCTCCTGGCCGGTGCTGACCGTACGGAAAACCATCGCATCAAGCTGGAGTTTCTGCAAGTGACCAGTGGTGTGGGTGTACAATCGGTAGCCAGCCTCGGTATCAGCATCTGTGGAGAGAAGTTCGAAGCCTGTGCCAGCGGAAACGGCCCGGTGGATGCGGCCATCAAGGCTTTGAAGAAAATCATCGACCGCCACATGATTCTGAAGGAGTTCACCATCCAGGCTATCAGCAAGGGAAGCGACGACATGGGAAAGGTGCACATGCAGGTGGAGTACGATGGCCACATCTACTACGGATTCGGTGCCAATACGGACATCATCGCTGCTTCGGTGGAAGCTTATATTGATTGTATAAATAAGTTTAAGTGAAGACCCCCTCTGCCCTTTGGGCATCTCCCCCTCTATGGGGAGACCCATCCGGACATTGTCCATGACAATTAGTATGATACGTGATTTTCAAACTGCCAGTTCTGACCGCTATGACTTGTTAAAAGCATTTGCCCGCGAAAATAGGAATAATCAAACCAATGCAGAAAAATGCTTATGGCAACAGTTGCGTGGAGCAACACTTGGAGTAAAGTTTAAACGACAACATATCATTTATGATTTTATTGCCGATTTTGTATGTTTGGAGAAGAGACTAATTATAGAAGTGGACGGGGCTTATCATTTTACAGACAACCAAATGGAGTCTGACGCTTATAGGACAGAAGAACTTGAACGTTTTGGTTTTCGTGTATTGCGTTTTACCAACGAAGAAGTGATAAATGATATAGGAAAAGTAATAAAAATAATAAAATCCACATTATAATGAATAAAGAAATGAATACAAAGACTCCGGATGGTTCTCCCCATAGAGGGGGAGATGCCCAAAGGGCAGAGGGGGTCTGCTTATTTGATAAAATCTGGAACAGCCATATCGTTCTATGTGTTCCTGATGGTCCTACACAACTCTACATCGACAGACTCTATTGCCATGAAGTGACAAGCCCACAGGCATTTGCCGGCATGAGGGAAAGAGGATTGAAGTGCTTTCGCCCAGGCCAGATATTCTGTATGCCCGACCATAACACACCCACGCACGATCAGGACAAACCAATCGAAGACCCCGTAAGCAAGGCTCAAGTG
Organism: Phocaeicola sp.; assembly: GCA_045647865.1. GTDB lineage: Bacteria > Bacteroidota > Bacteroidia > Bacteroidales > Bacteroidaceae > Phocaeicola_A. The sequence goes on along the minus strand of JAZRMW010000002.1, from coordinate 109,425 downwards.
GATACGTTGGAGCGAAATGCCAAAGAGTTCGGATTGACACACTTCGGCATGATGGACAAACGAAACGGCATCATCCACGTAGTAGGACCGGAAAGAGGTTTGAGCCTGCCGGGAATGACCATCGTATGCGGAGACTCGCATACATCTACACACGGAGCTATGGGAGCGGTAGCCTTTGGCATCGGCACCTCGGAAGTGGAGATGGTACTGGCTTCGCAATGTATCCTCCAACAAAAGCCGAAGTCGATGCGTATCAATGTGGAAGGAACACTCGCCCAAGGAGTGACGGCCAAGGATATGGCCCTCTACCTGATGTCGAAACTGACCACGAGCGGGGCCACGGGATACTTCATCGAATATGCGGGCGAGGCGGTGCGCAACCTCAGCATGGAAGGTCGCCTGACATTGTGCAACCTCTCCATCGAAATGGGTGCACGCGGTGGATTCATTGCACCCGACGAAGTGACCTTTGCCTATATAAAAGGCAGAGAATACGCTCCGAAGGGCGAAGCGTGGGACAAAGCCATGGCTTATTGGAAAACCTTGAAGAGCGATGACGATGCGGTGTTTGACAAAGAACTGACCTTCCGCGCCGAAGAGATTGAGCCAATGATTACCTATGGCACTAATCCCGGCATGGGAATGGGTGTTACCGAGAGCATTCCTACACTTGAGAGCATAGATGAGGCTGGAAGCGCCTCGTTCAAGAAGTCGCTTGAATACATGGGATTCGAAGCAGGCGAACAACTCTTGGGAAAGAAGATTGATTACGTCTTTTTAGGTGCTTGCACCAACGGACGCATCGAGGATTTCCGCGCGTTTGCCTCTATTGTAAAAGGAAGGAAAAAGGCTGACAATGTGGTGGCATGGCTCGTGCCCGGCTCGTGGATGGTGGATGCACAAATCCGCGAAGAGGGTTTGGACAAAGTTTTGGAAGAAGCGGGTTTTGTTATCCGTCAACCGGGATGTTCGGCCTGCTTGGCCATGAACGACGACAAAGTGCCCGCAGGAAAATATGCCGTATCAACGAGCAACCGCAATTTTGAAGGACGTCAAGGCCCTGGCTCACGTACCATACTTGCTTCACCCTTGACGGCCGCTGCTTGCGCGGTGACGGGAGTGATTACTGACCCAAGAGAGTTGATGCAAAATTCCCCATTAAGTCTATAATTAGTCATATTAGACCAATTAGACTAATAAGACTCATTAAATCAAGAAAAAAATGAAACAGAAATTCAATATCATACAGAGCACCTGCATCCCTCTGCCATTGGAGAATGTGGACACTGACCAAATCATCCCAGCCCGCTTCCTGAAGGCGACAACGCGCGATGAAAAGTTTTTTGGTGATAACCTTTTTCGAGATTGGAGATTCAATGCCGATGGTACACCGAACAAAGATTTTGTACTGAACAATCCTTTGTACAAAGGTGAAATATTGGTGGTAGGAAAGAATTTCGGAAGCGGAAGTAGCCGCGAACATGCGGCATGGGCCATTGCCGGATACGGTTTCAGAGTGGTCATCAGCAGTTTCTTTGCAGACATACACAAGAACAACGAACTGAACAATTTTGTCCTCCCCGTAGTGGTGAGCGAGGATTTCCTTGCCGAACTGTTTGCTACCATCCAGAAGAATCCCCAAACAGAAGTAAAAGTGGATTTGCCCAACCAAACGGTTACAAACTTATCTACAGGAAGAAGTGAACACTTTGACATCAATGGATACAAGAAACATTGCCTGATAAACGGATTGGACGACATTGACTTTTTAGTAGCCAACAAAGAGAAGATTGAAACATTCGAGCATGGAAAAGCGTAACATAGAAATCATGGACACCACCCTGCGCGATGGGGAGCAAACGAGTGGGGTGAGTTTTGTGCCGCACGAGAAACTGATGATTGCCCGTCTGTTGCTGGAGGAACTGAAAGTTGACCGTGTAGAAGTCGGCTCAGCACGAGTTTCAGAAGGAGAGTTTGAGGCCGTCAAGATGGTTTGTGAATGGGCGGCGAAGAAAAATATGCTTGACCGGGTGGAGGTGTTGGGATTCGTAGATGGTGGAGAGTCATTACGATGGATCAAAGAGGCAGGAGGCCGTGTAGTGAATCTTTTGGCCAAGGGGTCGCTGAGCCATTGCACACATCAGTTGAAAAAGAATCCCGAAGAACATATCGCCGATATTATCCAAACCATAAATATGGCTATAGAAATAGGAATCAGCGTGAACCTCTACCTCGAAGATTGGAGCAACGGCATGAAGAATTCGCCCGAATACGTTTTCCAGATGATGGATGCACTGAAGGCGTTGCCAATCTGCCGCTTCATGTTGCCCGATACATTGGGAATACTTAACCCATTGCAGGTTATCGAATATATGCGGAAAATGAAGAAACGCTACCCCAATGTCCGTTTTGACTTCCATGCACACAACGACTACGACCTGGCAATCAGCAATGTGCTGGCCGCTGTATTGAGTGGATGCCAAGGTATCCACACCAGCGTGAACGGTCTTGGCGAACGGTGTGGCAATGCCCCAATCTCCAGTGTGCAAGCCATTTTGAAAGACCATTTCGAGGCCTTCACGAGCATCGACGAGAGCCGGCTTAATGAGGTAAGCCGAATCGTGGAGTCGTACTCGGGCATCAGCATCCCGGCAAACAAACCCATTGTCGGAGAAAACGTATTCACCCAAGTAGCCGGTGTACATGCCGATGGGGACAACAAGAACAACCTGTATCAAAACGACCTCCTACCCGAACGATTCGGCCGTAAACGCGAATATGCACTCGGAAAGTCGAGCGGAAAAGCCAACATCCGAAAGAACCTCGAGTCCCTTGGACTTGAACTTTCGGAAGAAGCTATGCGAAAAGTGACGGAGCGCATCATTGAATTGGGGGACAAAAAAGAACTGGTGACGCAGGAGGACCTTCCATACATCATTAGCGATGTGCTCAAACATGATATCCAGGAGGACCGCGTGAAGTTGAAGAGCTACTTCGTGAATCTGGCTTATGGACTTAAACCGATGGCCACAGTGAAGATTGAAATCAACGGCGAGGAATACGAACAGAATTCCAGTGGAGACGGACAATATGACGCCTTTGTCCGCGCATTACGCAAGATATATAAGGAGACACTGGGACGTACTTTCCCTATGCTGACCAACTATGCCGTCACCATCCCCCCCGGTGGACGTACGGATGCCTTTGTACAGACGGTCATCACATGGGAGCATGAAGGGAAAACCCTCCGTACTCGAGGACTCGATGCCGACCAAACGGAAGCAGCCATCAAGGCCACCATCAAGATGTTGAATCTGATAGAATGAGACAGGACCTCCTTGCCCCTCACTGTATGGCAGGGAATGAATCGTCTGCATTTCTTCAACTGAAATTGAGAATGACGTATATATAATGTGTAACAAATAAAAACATGCCCAATATTATGAACCTGAAAATCGCTGTATTGGCCGGTGACGGTATCGGCCCCGAAATATCCTCTGTAGGAGTAGATGTAATGACCGCCGTATGTGAGAAATTCGGACATCAGGTAACCTATGAATATGCCATCTGTGGAGCCGATGCCATTGATAAGGTCGGCGATCCTTTCCCTGAAGAAACATATCAAGTGTGTAAGCGAGCCGATGCGGTACTCTTCTCCGCCGTGGGCGACCCGAAATTCGACAACGATCCCATGGCCAAAGTGCGTCCCGAACAAGGTCTTTTGGCTATGCGCAAGCGGCTTGGCCTCTTTGCGAATATCCGTCCCGTACAGACATTCAAATGTCTCATCCACAAGTCTCCCTTGCGTGCAGAATTGGTAGAGAATGCCGATTTCATCTGTATCCGTGAATTAACGGGCGGCATGTATTTTGGAGAGAAGTATCAGGACAATGACAAAGCATACGACACCAACTACTACACCCGTCCGGAGATTGAACGCATCCTCAAAGTTGGTTTCGAATATGCCATGAAACGCCGCAAACACCTCACTGTAGTGGACAAGGCCAATGTGCTTGCGTCGTCACGCCTGTGGAGGCAGATTGCACAAGAAATGGCTCCCCAATACCCCGAAGTAACTACCGACTACATGTACGTGGACAATGCCGCCATGCGCATGATACAAGAACCGACATTCTTCGATGTGATGGTAACGGAAAACACCTTTGGCGACATCCTTACAGATGAAGGTTCTGTCATTAGCGGTTCGATGGGACTTCTCCCTTCTGCCTCCACTGGTGAGAGTACACCCGTCTTTGAACCCATCCACGGCTCTTGGCCACAAGCGAAAGGATTGAATATTGCCAACCCGCTGGCACAAGTACTCTCCGTAGCCATGCTTTTCGAATATTTTAACCTCAAGGAAGAGGGAACACTCATTCGCGAAGCCGTAGATGCTTCATTGGATGCCCATGTCCGTACCCCCGAAATCCAAGTGGAAGGCGATGCAAAGTACGGTACGAAAGAGGTCGGGGAATGGATAGTGGATTACATCTCTCAGAAAATGTAAAGGGAAGCAGACTGAATGCCTTTTTTTTCTTTTTTCTGTCACTTATTACTCTTTACGATGAATTTACGATAAAGGATTTTACCTTTTTTCCAAATTTATTTGCAAATATGAAAAAAAAGAAAGAAATTTGTACCGTTAAATTAATGCAATCATCAAAAAACTGTGTAATATGAGTGACTTGGAAAACAAAAATGAAGAAGTAATGGTTGAAAAGAAGAAACCCTACAATATCCGTGACCGGAAACCAAAGGAAGCTGCTTATCGTTCCTTAATCCGTGCAGAATTGGCCGACGAATTGTATGACAAGATTCTTAACATCGTTGTCGTGCAGAAGAAGTATAAAGATCCTGACTATTCAGCCAAGGAATTGGCTAAGGAATTGAATACCAATACACGCTACCTTTCTGCTGTTGTCAATTCGCGTTTCGGTATGAATTATTCTTGCCTCTTGAATGAATATCGCGTAAAAGATGCTGCTCACTATTTGGCAGACAAACGTTACGAAGACAAGAACGTAGAGGAAATCAGTGCAATGGTGGGCTTTGCCAACCGTCAGTCTTTCTATGCCGCTTTCTATAAGAATATGGGAGAAACACCCAATAGCTTCAGAAAGAGAAATTTGGAGAAGAGTGATAAGAAAGAGAAGGACAAGGATAAAAAGGTAAAGACCAAGAAAACTACTGGAAAAGTCGGAAGACCTAGAAAAAATAGCTAATTAAAAAAGCGATTGATTCTTTCTGATACTGATAACGCGGATGACGCAGATAAGTGATTATGGCCAGCAGGCTAAGACATATCCGCGTTACCCGCGTCATCTGTGTCTAAAGGATACGCTGTTTACTCCTGTTTCTACGACATCATAACTAACAATTAACACATATAATGAAGAACAAATTTATCCAATTGACAATGATTGCTACAATGCTGACCGCATGCAATGCCCCAACAAGCAAGGAAGTTGCCGATGACTTCAAGTACAACGACGAACAGTTTGCCGACCTGCAAATGTTGCGCTATAAGGTGCATGGTTTCGAAGAACTGACTTTGAAACAAAAAGAGTTGGTTTATTATCTTTCGGAAGCCGCACTTGAAGGACGCGACATCCTTTTTGACCAAAACGGAAAGTATAACCTCACTATCCGTAAAATGTTGGAAACCGTTTATACAGATTTCCAGGGTGACAAGGCTGATGAAAACTTCAAAAGTATGGAAACTTATTTGAAACGCGTATGGTTTTCTAACGGTATCCATCATCACTATGGATGCGAAAAATTCATCCCAGGCTTCACTCCTGATTTTTTCCGCGCTGCGCTGAAAACGGTTGACGCTTCTAAACTCCCCTTAGCTGATGGTCAGACGGTTGACCAGTTGTGTGACGAAATCTTCCCCATTATTTTTGATCCCACAATCATGCCAAAACGTGTCAATCAGGCTGATGGTGAAGACCTCCTGCTCACTTCTGCCTGTAACTACTATGCCGGTGTGACTCAGAAGGAAGCTGAAGACTTCTATGCAAAAATGAAGGATCCCAATGATGCACAACCCGTAATGTTTGGTATGAATAGTCGCCTCGTAAAAGAGAATGGTAAGGTGCAAGAAAAGGTTTGGAAAGTTGGTGGCCTTTATACTGAAGCAATCGAAAAGATTGTTTATTGGTTGGAAAAAGCCAAATCTGTAGCTGAGAACGACCAACAGAAAGCCGTTATCGAAAAACTCCTTCAATTCTATCACGATGGTGACTTGAAGACCTTTGATGCCTACGCGATTGAGTGGGTGAAAGATCTTGATTCACGCATCGACTTTGTAAATTGCTTCACCGAGAGCTACGGTGACCCCCTCGGCATGAAGGCAAGTTGGGAGTCTATCGTTAATTTCAAGGACATGGAAGCCACTAAGCGTACCGAAACCATCAGCTCCAATGCTCAATGGTTCGAAGATAACTCACCCGTAGATGCACGCTTCAAGAAAGAAACCGTAAAAGGCGTGAGCGCCAAGGTTATCACCGCTGCTATTCTCGGTGGCGATCTCTATCCCGCAACCGCCATTGGTATCAATTTGCCCAATTCCAATTGGATTCGTAGTGTTCACGGCTCTAAATCTGTGACTATCGGAAACTTGACCGATGCCTATAGTAAAGCTGCACGCGGCAACGGATTCGCTCAAGAGTTTGTCATCAGTCCTGCTGAAATCAAGTTGATGGAAACCTACGGTGACATCACTGACAACCTCCACACTGATCTCCATGAGTGTCTCGGTCATGGCTCAGGCAAATTACTCCCTGGCGTTGATCCTGATACACTGAAGGCTTATGGCTCAACCATCGAAGAAGCTCGTGCAGACCTCTTTGGCCTTTACTACTTGGCAGACGAAAAGTTGGTTGAACTTGGACTTACTCCTGATGCTGAAGCATATAAAGCTCAATACTATAGCTATATGATGAACGGCCTTATGACACAGCTTGTCCGCATCGAATTGGGCAATAACATCGAGGAGGCTCACATGCGTAATCGTGCCCTTATTGCTCGTTGGGCCATGGAAAAAGGTGCAGCTGATAAGGTAGTTGAATTCGTGAAGAAGGACGGCAAGACTTATGTGCAGGTGAACGACTACAAGAAGCTCCGCGACCTCTTTGGTCAGTTGCTTGCCGAAATTCAGCGCATCAAGTCTGAGGGTGATTTCAATGCTGCACGTGACATCGTAGAGAATTATGCTGTGAAGATTGATCCCACACTTCATGCCGAAATCCTCGATCGCTACAAGAAACTCAACTTGGCTCCCTACAAGGGATTCATCAACCCTGTCTATACAGCCATTACCGATGCTGAGGGCAATATCACCGACGTGACTATCGATTACACCGAAGGTTATGCCGAGCAAATGCTACGCTATAGTAATGAGTATGCCAATTTGCCATATCGTAACTAATCTTCATTTGATTTTTTAGACGCGGACAACACGGATAGTTCATAATTCTTAAGGACAATAAATCTGCGTCATCCGCGTCTAAAAAATGATTTCTATACAATATTATCCATATATTTATGGACACTAACGACACCATCCGAGAAATTAAAGCGCAATTTCGTCTCTTCATGAATGGAGTTGCTTCACATAGTATGCGCGAAAAAGGCTTGGATTACAGACTCAATTTCGGTATCGAACTCCCTCGCCTGAAAGAAATTGCTCTTGGGTATGAAAAAAATCATTCCCTCGCAGGAGAATTATGGAAGGAGAACATTCGCGAATGCAAGATACTGGCCACACTGCTCCAGCCTGTCGAAACATTTCTTCCGGAGATAGCCGACATTTGGGTAGAGGACATTCGCCAACCAGAGATAGCCGAATTGCTCTGCATGAATCTTTTCCAATATCTGCCATATGCCTCCATTAAAGCCTTTCAATGGATGGCCGACGAACGCGAATACTTCCAAGTCTGTGGTTTTCTCACTCTTGCCCGCCTCTTCATGAAAGGACGGTATTTGAACGAGCGTGCCGAAAATGAGTTTCTCGACCAAGCCATTGCCACTCTAAACAATGGACAAGAACTCAATCGCCCCGCCCAAGCTGCCCTCACCGCCCTGCGTATGTACGTCCGTTTAGGAAAGAGACAAGCTCAAGCGGCACTTAAGGCCACCTCATCCTTGGGAAAAGGTAAGAACAAGTACGAGATGAGTATCCGTCAACAATTGGAGGATGAAATCGTTGAATAACATTCCAAAAGAGATTTTTCTTGCTAAAAATCTTTCCTATTCCACTAAAAAGGCTTAACTTTGTTCCGTTAGTTCGCTAAAATGGAGAAAGAAGATTTAAAAGAAGCTGTAAAACAGACTCTTACAGAGTATTTGAGACAGAACGGACATCGTAAGACTTCCGAACGATTTGCTATACTCGATGCTATCTACTCCATCAAGGGACATTTCAGCATGGAAACTCTTCATGACAAGTTGCTTAACCAAGAGCACTTCCGCGTCAGCCGCGCAACCCTCTACAATACGATAGAATTGCTGCTTGATGCCAAACTTGTCATCAAACATCAATTTGGAAATTCTTCCCAATATGAACGCAGCTATAATGTGGACACACACCACCATCTTATCTGCACCGAGTGCGGACAGGTGACGGAAATGCCTAATAATGAATTACAACGCATCATTGCCAGTTCCCCCATGAAACGTTTCCAAATGTCTCACTATTCTCTCTATATATATGGTACGTGCCGCAAATGTATCAATGCCAAGAAACGTAAGCAATTGAATAAAAAATAAATCATACAAACATACATTTTATATTTAAGAAACATGAAAGTAGATGTTTTGTTAGGCCTCCAATGGGGCGACGAAGGTAAAGGTAAAGTTGTGGACGTGTTGACTCCCAACTACGACGTGGTAGCCCGCTTTCAAGGCGGCCCCAATGCCGGACACACACTTGAGTTCGAAGGACAGAAGTATGTGCTCCGTTCTATTCCTTCAGGTATTTTCCAAGGTGACAAAGTAAACCTCATCGGTAACGGGGTCGTACTCGACCCAGCCCTGTTTAAAGCTGAGGCCGAAGCACTCGAAGCATCAGGACATCCGTTGAAGGAACGCCTGCACATTTCCAAGAAAGCTCACCTTATTCTACCCACGCACCGCGTGTTGGACGCAGCTTATGAAGCAGCTAAGGGTGATGCAAAAGTTGGAACTACCGGTAAGGGTATCGGTCCGACTTATACTGATAAAATTAGCCGTACAGGTGTACGTGTAGGTGATATTCTCTCACCCAACTTTGACGAAATCTATGGTAAAGCCAAAGCTCGCCATGAAGCAATTCTCAAAAGTCTCAACTACACCTATGACATCACTGAGATGGAAGAGGCATTCCTCGCAGGTGTTGCTTACTTGCGCGAATTCCCCTTGGTAGATAGTGAACATGAAATCAATGGTTACCTCAAGGAAGGTAAGAGTGTGCTCTGCGAAGGCGCACAAGGAACTTTGCTTGATGTCGATTTCGGTTCATACCCCTTCGTTACTTCATCCAATACTACTTGTGCCGGTGCCTGCACAGGTTTAGGTATTGGCCCCAACAAAATAGGTAATGTATTCGGTATTATGAAGGCCTATTGTACCCGCGTAGGTAGCGGTCCTTTCCCTACCGAATTATTCGATGAGACAGGAAAAACAATCCGCGACCTCGGACACGAATATGGAGCTGTGACCGGACGTGAACGTCGTTGTGGATGGATCGACCTCGTAGCCTTGAAATACGCCATCATGGTGAATGGTGTCACCCAACTGATCATGATGAAGAGCGATGTTCTCGATCAGTTCGAAACCATCAAGGCCTGCGTAGCTTATAAGGTAAATGGTGAAGAGATTGACTACTTCCCCTACGACATCACTGAGGGTGTCGAACCCATCTATGTAGAATTGCCCGGATGGAAGACCGACATGACTCGCATGACTGACGAAGCAGAATTCCCCGAAGAGTTCAACGCTTACGTTTCATTCCTCGAGGAAGAGTTGGAAACTCCCATCAAGATTATCTCTATCGGTCCCGACCGCGAACAGACAATCGTACGCTACACAGAGGAGTGAGAAAGATACCAGTTGCCAGCTATGGGTAACTAGTGAACCATTCGGACAAAAGATTAGTAGTATGTAGTTCACATCTGCCTTTCTGTCAGATGTACTACTTACGAATAATAACGAATGTTATAATAAGACAAAAAAGCGGTGGATGATGCACTTCATCCACCGCTTTTCATTACTTTTGGCACTGCAATTGTTCTTTATCAAGCAAATCAATAATAATTAACCAATAATAAAAACAGAAAAAGTTATGTCAACCTATTGGATTATTTTCATTGCGATAGCCCTTGCCAGCTATCTTGTACAAGCTAACTTGAACAACAAGTTCAAGAAATATTCACGCATCCCTTTGGGCAATGGTATGACCGGCCGCGAAGTGGCCGAAAAAATGTTGCGTGACAATGGCATCTACGATGTGCGTGTCATCAGCACTCCTGGCCAGCTGACCGACCACTACAAACCCACGAACAAAACCGTCAACCTCAGTGAGGGTGTCTATCTCAGCGATAGTGTTGCCGCAGCCGCTGTTGCTGCTCACGAATGTGGTCATGCCGTACAACATGCCGTGGCCTACAGCCCGTTGAAGATGCGTTCGGCTCTTGTGCCTGTCGTATCAGCTACTTCGCACTGGATATCTTGGATTCTGCTTGCCGGCATCCTGCTCATTCAGACATTCCCCCAAATCCTGTTAATTGGTATCATTCTCTTTGCCTGCACTACCCTGTTCAGTTTCATCACCCTACCCGTAGAAATTGATGCAAGCCGACGTGCCCTTGTATGGCTCAACCGTGCTGGTATCACCACCTCGCGCAACCAGACACAAGCTCGTGATGCCCTCAAGTCTGCAGCCTACACTTACGTGGTAGCCGCCATCAGTTCATTGGCCACTCTTGTCTATTACGTAATGATTTACATGGGACGACGTGATTAAGGAACTTGTCGGATAGCCCCCCCCCTTAAGTGTGTATGAAGTCACTTAAGTTTGTTTATATTGGTTCCCGATAATAAACAACAAAAAAGGCATGTAGTTCGGATATGAACCACATGCCTTTTCCGTTTTCATTCGCCTGAAATCTTTTTATTAAATCACTTTTTTCAATTCAATAGAATCTCAATTTTCATTTTATCGGACACCAATATTTTTAAAATCTACTTAATAGACTATTTTTCTATTGTTTCAAAGAGCGATTAACTTACTTTTACTGAACAGTAGTTATTCCGATTACAAATCTTTTTAACACCTATAACAAAAGAGTATAGGAACACATCATTACATCCGTTAAAATACTAATATTTAGCAAGATATGGCAAGTTATTCAATCGTATTGAACATACTTTCACAAAGTGCTTGCCCACCAATAAACACAAAAAAAGGCATATCTTACGATATGCCCCTTATTTATATTAAGTTATGAAGATTATTCAGCTTCTGCAACAACTTCGAAAGGAATCTCAACAGATACTTCCTTGTGGAGCTTAACAGTTGCCTTGTAAGAACCAACTTCCTTCACTGCACCAACAACGATGATCTTACGATCAATGTTGTGACCCAACTTCTGGAGTTCTTCTGCAATCTGAATATTACCTACAGAACCGAAGATTGTGCCAGTAGCACTAACCTTAGTAGCGATAGTCAATGAAACTTCTGCCAACTGAGCAGCCAAAGCCTCAGCGTCAGCCTTGATCTTAGCCAACTTATGAGCGCGCTGCTTCAAGTCCTCAGCCAACATTTTCTTGGCAGCGGGTGAAGCGATGACAGCCTTTCCGGTAGGAATAAGATAGTTACGGCCGTAGCCAGACTTAACGGTTACGATGTCGTTCTTGTAACCCAAACCTTGTACGTCTTCTTTCAAAATGATTTCCATACTAATTCCTCCTTCTTTATTATTTCATCATATCGGTTACGAATGGAAGCAAAGCCAAGTGGCGTGCACGCTTAACGGCCTGAGCCACACGACGCTGATACTTCAATGAAGTACCAGTGATGCGACGGGGCAAAATCTTACCCTGCTCGTTCAAGAACTTCTTCAAGAATTCAGGATCCTTGTAGTCAATATACTTGATACCGCTCTTCTTGAAACGGCAATATTTCTTCTTCTTTACATCTACGGTGGGGGGAGTCAAATATCTGATTTCTGATTGCTGTGCCATGATTAATCCTCCTTATTAGTTGATTTAAGACTTCTTCTCTTAGCTGCATATTCTACTGCATACTTGTCAAGTTTGGTAGTGAGGTAGCGGATAACGCGCTCGTCACGACGATAGTTCAATTCCAACTTGGCGATGGCAGTAGGCTCAGCCTTAAACTCGATCAACTGATAAAAACCAGTAGATTTCTTCTCGATGGGGTATGCCAATTTCTTCAAGCCCCAGTTCTCTTCACTGATAATCTCAGCACCTTCAGCTGCGAGAATACCCTTGAATTTCTCTACCGCTTCCTTCATCTGAACATCAGACAAAACGGGAGTTAAAATGAAAACGGTTTCGTATTGATTCATACTACTTTGTTAATTAATAAAATAATGTTTTTAATTTGATTGATTGAAAATCGGCCGCAAAGGTACTGCTTTATTCTGAATGACAGAAACTTTCCCCGCACTTTTTTCCATTTTTTGACTTTTTTTCTTCAATTTAGCATAGTTTTTATCTCCAAACTGCCGTTATTTTGTTTTTAATTTGTACCTTTGTCGTTGTTTAAACAATTATTTCAAAAATGGCAGAACCTTTCAATTTTGACATCAGCCTCATCTTTGCCATCCTGAACGGCAAAGTGTCAGCCGCCATCAACCGCAGACTCATCCGGAACTTCCGAGAGAACGGTTTGGACATCACACCAGAGCAATGGACCGTATTACTTTTTCTTTGGGAAAAGGACGGTGTATCGCAACAGGAATTGTGCAATGCCACCTTCAAGGATAAGCCCAGCATGACCCGTCTGATTGACAACATGGAGCGGGAGAACTATGTGGTCCGCATAGCCAGCAAAAATGACCGTCGTACCAATTTGGTCTATCTGACACGACAAGGACGGGAACTGGAGGATCGTGCCCGTAATGTGGCCAATCGCACATTGAAAGAAGCATTAGCCGGACTGAGCATTGAAGAACTTCGAATCAGTCAAGAAGTCTTAAGAAAAGTCTTCTCGAATGCAAAAAGTGAGGTATAATGGCGTGAAAAACGAAATAAAAAAGCCAAATTAAAACTTTTTTCACTGAAATATTTCGTGCATTAGAGAATTATGCGTTTCTTTGTACCAAGAATATAAACTAAAATAAAAAATAGAAAACACAATGAACACTTTTTTGAAGAATTTGGGCCTGATACTCGTTGCAATAGGTTCAATCGTGCTGATTGCCTGTTTCTTTACCGGCAATGTAAATGAAAACATCTATTTAGTGGGTTCTGCCGCATTGATTATTGCCGGAATCATTGCATACATTGTCATCAACAAAAACATCGACTGATGCCGACACAATGTTACGAAAAAGATTAAAAAAAAGTGTGCCAAATTTGGCACACTTTTTTTTTGTAACAGGAAGCATCAATCCATATCAGGGGTAATGAGCTTATACCCCTTTCCATGAATATTGATAATTTCAATAGAGTCATCCTCCTTCAAGTGCTTGCGAAGCTTGGTGATATACACATCCATACTGCGTGCATTGAAATAGTTGTCATCAATCCAAATGGTCTTCAAGGCAAAGTCACGTTGCAGAATCTCATTGGCATGAGCACAGAGCAATCCCAACAATTCGCTCTCCTTGGTCGTGAGTTTGGTCTGTTTGCCATCAATGGTCAGGAGTTGTTTTTGGGTATCAAACACAAAACGACCGAGTCGATACATACTGCTCTCCTTGTTTTTCTTTCCTTTCACACGACGCAATATTGCTTCAATACGAAAGGTAAGTTCTTCCATGCTGAAAGGTTTGGTCAAATAGTCATCCGCACCAATCTTGAATCCCTCCAGGATATCCTCTTTCAAGGTCTTTGCCGTCAAGAATATAATGGGGATTTCAGAATTGGCAGCACGTATTTCCTGCGCAAGGGTGAAACCATCCTTTTTCGGCATCATCACGTCCAACACACACAAATCATACTTGTTCTTCAAGAACGATTTATAACCAGCCTCTCCATCAGGACACAATTCTGTATCGTAGCCTTTGGCCTGAAGATACTCTCTAAGGAGCATGCCAAGATTCTCATCATCTTCGCATAACAAAATACGCATTTTTTCGTCCATATCATTCAATTTTTTAATAAAGGTAATGCAATTATAAATTTGGTACCCACTCCCACTTCACTCTCTGCGCGGATAGAACCTTTGAGGTCTTGCACAATTTTTTTCACATAAGCCAAGCCCAATCCAAATCCTTTGACATTGTGCAGATTTCCCGTATGTACACGATAAAACTTATCAAATATTTTCTTCAAATCTTCCCGTTTGATTCCGATACCATTGTCTTGGATCGAAATCATGAGTTTGCTACCTTCGTTCCATGTACGCACATTGAGCTGCAGTTCCTCATCCGGACGCTTATACTTGACAGCATTGTCCATCAAATTGAAGATCACATTCGTAAAGTGCATCTCATCCACAAAGATCAAAGGTTCCTGAGCCTCAAGGAAAGATGCGATTTTTCCACCATGCTTCTCTACTTTCAACGCAAAAGTCTTGATGACGCCCGCTATCAGTTCATTGGCATCAATGTCCTTCATCTTCATCGTCACCTTCTGACGTTCGAACATAGACATCTGCAACACCTTTTCTACCTGGAAGCGCAAGCGTTTGGTCTCATCATTGATGACTCCTGAAATATGTTGGAACATCTGCGGAGATTTTCCAACAGAGGGATCTTGCAACATTTGGGCGGCCAACGAGATGGTAGAAATCGGTGTCTTGAACTCATGAGTCATGTTGTTGATAAAGTCATTCTTGATTTCTGTCAATTTCTTCTGACGGAAGATGATAACAATGGTAAAGATAAAGGTTATCAGCAACACCACTGTAAATATCAACGACGGAATCATAAAGCGCACCGAGCTGAAAATATAATCATTCATCGTAGGGAAATGCACCTTCAGCACACCCATCTTGGCCGGTGGATCCTCAGGAAAGAGCTCACGGCTATAGGAGTGTTCCTCGCCCGCCTCTTCATAATCCGAACAACGATAGACTTCACGCCCATATCCTGTAGATACTGTAAAGTGGAAAGGCAGATCAATTCCATTATCCAGCAGTTCCGATTTCAAGTCACCTCCCAATTTGCCAAAGTCTATACGGCGCTCCAACGGTTTGTTGCTGACCGTACGCATCATGGTATAGACAGCCTCTTCAAGCAGGTTCCGTTGATACACATATTTGTTTTTGATAATATCACGCTGAAGCTGCAAGCTCTGCGAAAAACTGTTGTTTACGCCTTTACTTTTGGAAATAACAGCTTTGGGTGTCACCGACGGACTCGTTATTGCCATTCTCATACGGAACATGGAAACACCATCATAAGAGTGATAGCTACTCTTGAACTTAATGAAATCCAATCTATTCCCCAATGAATCTGCAAACACATGATTGGTATCAGCCATGGATATCGTACGTTCAACATCTTTCTGCAAGAAACGATACGTTTCATCCAGTTCCAGATTACGGGCAGCTTTAGTGAGGCTGCGCATGACAGATTCATCAAACTGTTCCTTACGCATCTTCACCATCTCCTCAATATAACTCACCTGCAAATAGAGCAGACATAGGAAGGAGACACCCATGATTATACCTAATATCCAAATCGTTGACTTTTTCATGCCTGCAAATTTAACAAGTTCTTTAAAGTCCGACAATAACGCGTAACATGTTTTAGAGCTATATTTTCGTTTATTAACCGTTTTTTTGTTTTTGATTAATATTATGACTACTTAAACAACAATTCCGCCTGTTTGTTTGCAAAAATAATACAATTTTAAATGTGATGTACTAAAAAAGCAGGTTTTTTTTAGCATTCATTATAAAAAAAGCCGCCTTCTTTTAACAGAAAGCGGCTTTCGATGTATCAAATAGGTTTCGAAACGTTAATCTTCATTCGTCTGATTAGCTTCAAACTCCTTCACCAACTTTTCTTGGACATCACCAGGCACAAGTTCGTAGCTGGCAAACTTCATGATGAATGAAGCACGTCCACCTGTAAGCGAGCTGAGTGAAGTAGAGTAAGAAGACATCTCCTTCAACGGAACACGGGCAATCAATTTCTCATATCCATTTTCACTGTTCATACCCATAATCATGGCACGACGTCCTTGCAAATCGCTCATCACGTCACCCATCTTGTCGCTGGGCACAAACACTTCCACATCATAGATAGGCTCCAAGAGTTTCGGTCCTGCATTGCGGAAAGCCTCAGCAAAAGCCTGACGTCCGGCAAGCATGAATGAAAGTTCATTAGAGTCAACCGGGTGCATCTTTCCATCATAAACGATAACACGCACATCGCGGGCATATGAACCGGTCAAAGGTCCTTGTTCCATACGGCTCATTACACCTTTCAGGATAGCAGGCATGAAACGGGCATCAATAGAACCACCTACAATACTGTTTACGAACACCAGTTTACCACCCCATTCGAGCTGAACTTCTTCAGTACCCTTCACGTTCATCTTGTATTCCTGTCCATTGAACTTGTAGGTATCAGGAGCAGGCATTCCTTCATAGTAAGGCTCCACAATCAGATGCACCTCACCAAACTGTCCGGCACCACCCGACTGTTTCTTGTGACGATAATCCGCACGAGCTGCCTTCGTAATGGTTTCGCGATACGGAATCTTCGGTTCTTCAAACTTGATTTGGATCTTTTCGTTATTCTCCATTCTCCATTTCAAGGTACGCAAGTGGAATTCACCCTGTCCATGAACGATAATCTGACGGAGTTCCTTGCTCTGCTCAACCATCCATGTCGGATCCTCCTCACGCATACGGTTGAGGGCTGCCATCATCTTCTCGGTCTCGCTTTCGTTCACTGCCTTGATAGCACGTGAATATTTAGGATTAGGATATTTGATGAAGTTGAAACGGTTGTCACAATCCTTTCCGTTCAACGTATTACCCGTCTTCACATCTTTCAGCTTCACGGTACAACCGATATCACCAGCACGCAATTCTTCAACTTTCTCACGCGTAGCTCCCGCACAGACAAACATCTGTGAAATACGCTCCTTAGAACCACGGTCAGCATTATTCAAGTCATCACCTTCGCGTACCACACCACTCATCACCTTGAAGTACTGCACATCACCGATATGAGGTTCAACAGCAGTCTTGAAGAAATAGAGCGATGTCGGGCCATCAGCACTGGGAACGATTTCTGCACCACGGGTATTGAACACCTTCGGCATTTCATCCACGAAAGGAACTACGTTACCGAGGAACTCCATCAATCGGCGCACACCCATATCCTTACCTGCACATACGCAGAAGACGGGAAACATACCACGAGAAGCCAATCCCTTGCGGATACCTTCGCGCATTTCATCCTCAGTCAATGTTTCTTGCTCAAAGAATTTTTCCATCAAGCCCTCATCATTTTCTGCCGCAGCTTCCACCAATGCTTTATGCAATTCCATGGCCTTGTCCATCTCCTCTGCAGGAATTTCGCTGATGGTAGGAGCGCCACCTTCGGGACCCCAAGAATATTTCTTCATCAACAATACGTCAATCACCGCATTGAAGTTCGGACCGGTTTCCAACGGATACTGCACAGGCACGACCTTTGAGCCATATATGCTCTGCAACTGTTCCAACACATTGTCGTAGTCACACTTTTCATTATCCAACTGGTTCACCAGGAAGATGACCGGC
Source organism: Phocaeicola sp. (assembly GCA_045647865.1). GTDB lineage: Bacteria > Bacteroidota > Bacteroidia > Bacteroidales > Bacteroidaceae > Phocaeicola_A. Next base: position 91,508 of record JAZRMW010000002.1, on the reverse strand, counting down.
TTGCCCAGTTTTTCTGTATAACGGAAGTGGTTTTGCGTACCTACCTCAACACCATATTGTCCGTTCAACAACAGGATAGCTGTGTCGGTTACATTCAAGGCCGTCATTGCCGCACCTACGAAGTCATCACTTCCCGGGCAATCGATAATATTCAATTTCTTGCCATTCCATTCTACATGATATACGGTAGAGAACACTGAATAACCATACTCCTGCTCAACGGGGAAATAGTCACTGACGGTATTCTTTGCGGTAATTCTTCCGCGACGTTTTATAATACCACTCTCATAGAGCAACGCTTCAGTGAGAGTGGTTTTTCCTGCACCGTCATTACCCAACAGGGCAATGTTCTTGATTTCACTTGTCTGATATACTTTCATGATATTTAAGTATTATGTTGTTAATATTTACGTCGTTGACGCGGTTAAAATCTCTGTTTTTTGAAAACGGAGCGCAAATTATAAAATATTGTCCGAATAACCAACCAAACAAACCGTGTTTCAAAACCATGTTTTAAAACACCTTTTTTAGCTTTCCTCCGAGAAGTCAACACTTTAGCTCCATTTTCCAACCATCTTCAAGCAAAAAAAACACCCATTTTTTGCAATTCTTCTTCATTCGGACCATTCATTTTGCCACCACGAGTGTACATTTAGCCAACTTTTTAGTAACTTTGCACACAAACCCCAGAACTCAAGACTCAGAACTTAAAACTCCTATGGCCGGCATCTATCTTCACATCCCTTTTTGCCAACGCAGATGCGTCTATTGCAACTTCTTCTCTTCCACCGAAGCAAAAATGAAGGAAACCTACGTGGACACCCTTTGCAAAGAGTTGGAAATGCGCAAGACCTACATCGGTAACGAGACGATAAATACCATCTATTTGGGCGGAGGAACCCCTTCACAGCTCACCTTGCCCCAGCTCGAACGGATTTTCCTATATATATATAAGGTATATGAAATTGCTCCCAATGCAGAAATTACTCTGGAAGCCAACCCCGATGACCTTACCGAAGCATATATCAAAGGACTCCGCACCAGTCTGCCCATCAACCGCATCAGCATGGGGGTACAGACTTTCAACGACCAGCGTCTGAGCCTGCTCAACCGCCGCCACACTGCATGCCAAGCTATGGAGGCCATCAACCGATGCCGTGCCCACGGCTTCCACAACCTCAGTATCGACCTCATCTACGGTCTGCCCGGCCAAGACCTTGCTGCATGGGAGTGGGAACTAGATCAAGCCATAGCTCTCCATGTTCCCCACCTGTCGGCCTACCACCTCACCTACGAAGAGGGAACTCCACTCTGGCGCATGAAAGAGCAAGGTCTCGTCAGCGAGGTGGACGAAGAGGTCAGCGCTTCCATGTACACGATGTTGGTCGAAAAGCTCACTGCTGCCGGATACCAGCACTACGAAATATCCAACTTCTGTCTCCCGGGTATGGAATCGCGCCACAACAGCAGCTATTGGCAAGGTATCCCCTACCTCGGATGCGGAGCAGCCGCCCACTCCTACGACGGCCATTCGCGCCAGTGGAACATTGCTTCCATCCCCCAGTACATCCAAGGTATCCACGAAGGAAGCCCCTTCGTCGAACGTGAGGAACTCGACCTGCATACCCGCTACAACGACTATCTGGTCACCACCCTACGCACCCGATGGGGAGCCTCGCTCAACCATGTAGACAGTGCATTCGGCAACACGTTCCACAACTACCTCCTGCGCATGTCCCGTCCCCACCTCCAGCGACACCTCCTCGAAATAGAGGGCGACACCCTGCGCCTCACCGAGAAGGGCATCTTCCTCTCCGACGGCATCATCAGCGACCTTCTGTGGGTGGGGGAGGCATAATTACCCTGTTCTCCCCCTATACTTGATAAATCAAAAGGGGTCGTGTCAAAAGTAACAGACACGACCCCCTACAAGCAATCCTGCAAAACTTGTGTACAGAGATTGGATTAAAGAGGGATAAGGGAGAGGTCAATAGCTCATAGAGCCATTGACCTTATTCAATCGTAAGAATTCGAGAGAAACCAGTGAGGTCGAATACCGAACGAACCTCAGGCTTCAAACCGCGCAAAGCAAATTTGTTTCCCTTAGCTGCAAGCATTTTATACGCAGTCAATATGACACGTAAGCCTGAACTACTGACATAATCCAATGCCTGACAATCCAACACCACTTTAATACCATTCTCTGCATAGAGAGGCTTTAAATCCTTATCCAATTCCGGAGCTGTTACTGTATCCAAACGACCCTCTATTACTACAATCGTCTCGTCATTTACTTTATTAATATCTACTTTCATATTATTTTATTTTGATTCTAATTACATTCCTCAATGTTCCTTGGCAAAAGCAACAATTATAATCAACTACTTTAGTTTTCATCCATATATTCAAATTCATCACCCTTTGCATTCTTTCAACCCGAAGCACAACTTTACTCGAGGTCCTTCGGCACAATCCTCCACCGTTTCGTCCATATGATCGCACAATCCTTCGATAATGGCCATACTCAATTCATCGGGTGCAAATTCTTTACTATGCAATACTGACACAATACCCATAGGCATTAACAGTTCCAACGACAGGGTCTGCCCCTTTTCCGAGTAACGCAAGGCCAAGTCAATAGTCCCCTTGTCCAACGGAACGACCTGTAGGACTTCTTCGCTAAGCAACTGTACCCTAAACTGCTGTTCATGAGACAAATTGTTACAATCGCAGAAGTGTGCCATACCTGCATGCAACTCATACAGGTCGTAACGGCGTGAACGTACAGCATAATGGAAGTCACGAATACGGTTCACAAACACACGGGTAGCCTCCTGTCGGGGATGGTTGAGCACCTCATCCGAAGTACCCGCCTCCACTATATGTCCATCGGCCATGAAGACTACGCGGTCAGCAATATCTGATGCCAAAGCCATATCATGTGTGACAATCACCAAAGCTACCTCCTGTTTCAACTTGCGTAACACTTCCTTTACCTCGCTGACAGCCAAGGGATCGAGTGCAGAAGTGATTTCGTCGAGCAACAATACCTGTGGTTTCATCACCAGGCAACGGGCCATGGCCACACGCTGACGCTGTCCCGAAGAAAGTTCGTGGGGGAACATGTGAATCTTTTCGGCCAATCCAACCAATTCCAATTGGCGCACAGCTTCAGCCTCAGCCTCCTTCTCCGACAAGTGTAATACATGTCGGGGAGCAAGCATCAAGTTATGCAATACTGTCAGATGCGGGAAGAGGTTGTATGATTGGAATACCATACCCACCTTCTGCTGCCCACCATGTTTGCCCAAAGGTTTACAAGGAGCACCATCCAACAAGATCTGTCCTGAATCCAACTTCTCCAATCCTGCAATACAACGTATGAGCGTACTCTTGCCACCTCCCACAGGTCCAATCACGCATACAGCTTCGTGGGGTGCTACAGTCATCGACACATCCCTCAGTACTTGTCGGTCACCGAAAAATTTATTGATATGGGATATTTCAATCATGGACGAACAGTTTTTGGCACATACCTCCCACCGACTTGGCAATCAACCACGAAAGCAACAGGTAAAGCAATGAAACAATCAATAACGGCAGAAAAGCATCAAATGTCACTCCACGGATGGCATCCACCGCTTTTACCAAGTCCTTTTGGGCTATGTAGCCCGCATACGAGGTGGAACGCAGTAACAGTTTCAACTCGGCTATCACCAACGGCAACATGGTGCGCACCGCCTGAGGGAACACTACGTAACGATAGACTTGACGTGAAGTAAGCCCCAACATCAATCCCGATTCGCGTTGCTCTTTACTAACCTGCGTAATATGTATCTTGAATATTTTTGTGAGAGAAGCCGAAGTATAGACTCCCAATGCTATGGCAGCCACTACGATACCACTCAGCGAAGTGGAAGCAAATACCACGTAGTAGAAAAACATCATCAGTACGACCGAAGGGATGTCGTGGATAGTGAAGACAAACCAATGCAACGGATGATACAGCCACCCCCATTTATGGTTGATGCCCATATAGGTCAACAACACCGCCAACAAAAAGGCAAACACGGCCGCTCCCAGAAAAATAACCACCGTAGTATAGAAACCACCCGTAATCAAATGCCAAGCTTCATCAGCAAACAGATTGCGGTAAATGCGTTCCTTCCACCGTAGCAACCATCCACGGGCATCTCCCTCCTTATCGGTCAAAGGAGCATACTGCCGTGTCGGTACCATCACGGCAATGCCTCCCACACCCTCGGCCGTTGCACCAATGCGACCTAAGCAAGTGTAATCAGAGTTGGTGGCCATCACCACATCGGCCGTTACACCATCCATCACTACGGCATCACGCTTGCCACCCTCAATGTCGATGAACAAGTTCAGTGTCTTGTCATAGTCCTTCAAGTCAGCACCGGGGAAATGCACTTGAGCCAAACTGTCGCCAAGCACACCATGATACACGGCCAACCGCTTGCCAGCCAAATCACCCAAATCGGAATAAAGACTCTCCGTTTCGAAACTGCATCCGCCAAGCACTCCCGACAAGAGCAGGCAGAACAAGATGCTCCACATGCGATTGCGTTTCTTCCTATCAACAATATGCTTCATTATATTATTCGTAAAATTAGATTGCAAAGATACTTATTAAATCCTTACAATCTAACATTTTTACTCAGTTTTCTCTAAAGAAAAAAATCCCGTCCCGCACTTTCCATAAAGTAGGAGATGCAAGACAGGATATATCACAATAACTTTACAACGAAAGAGATACAGGCTTGATGGTCCCATCTTCGTTGAATTCCAAGCGGTCGATGCAGACTTCTCTATTGTATCCGGCTGACCAACCGAGTTTGATGCCTTCGGGACGGGCAAAGCGGTGATAGACAATGTACCACTCGTCGGTACCGGGCTTTTGGAGAATGGAGTGGTGACCTGTGCCATAAATCTGTTTCGAAGGGTCTTGCTGAAGGATGACAGTGCGCTCCACTTGTGCGGGCTTGCTATCACGAATAAACTCGGTGGGCGACTCGCTGATGAGGTAACGCACGCGGTAGTTGGCACTGCGGGTGTCATTCTCGCTCCACATAAAATAATAGAGACCATTACGATAGAAAACATAGGTACCTTCGTTATAACCATACTTACGCTTATCGGGACGGTTGATGAGCACCTTGGTACTGCCCTCTTTGATGGAAACCATATCCTCGTTCAACTCCGAACAAGCCAAGAAACTGTTTCCCCAATAGAGGTAGTACTTACCGGTCTGTGGGTCCATGAAGACATCGGGGTCGATGACCTGCGCCTTGATACCGGCAGGAGGTGTGTTGAGCAGCGGTTTGCCAAGGGCATCCTTGAAGGGACCTTCGGGACGGTCGGCCACGGCCACACCGATGTTTTTGCCTGCAGTGAAGTAGTAGAAATACTTGTATGAAACCTTCTTGCCCGTCTTCGCAAGTTCCTTGGAGGTACGGGCCAGTTTACCTTTCACATACTTACACTCGATGATACAGGGTGCCCAAGCATACCAGTCTGTCCAATCGACATCTTTCTGAAGGTCGAGCATCACGCCCTCATCAGTCCATGTCTTCAAGTCGGGAGAAGAGAAGACCTTGAAGTCGTGACTCTTCCATTGATCGGCTCCGTCGGTAGTGGGATAGATGTAATACTTGCCCGTCTGCTGGCTATAGAGCACCTCGGGGTCGGCATGGAGACCGGGAAAGACCGGATTCAGAACATTGGGAGCCAAATGTTTGGATTCCAAACTGTCAGACCATGCCTGCAGGCGGTCGTACTCCTCTTTGGTCAAACGCATAAAGGAGCCGTGCTGGGGCCCGTTGACACCCTCGATATTCTGAGGAGAAGAGAAATTACGCATATTCTTGTCGGCCTTGCAGATGCGATAGTTGCGCGGACGACTGCTATATTCGATGTAAGCCACACGCCATGTGCTGTCGCCAATCAATTGAAAGGCTGAAGCGCCCTCGCACTTCTTCTTCCCTTCAAAATCGACGTAGTCATCGGCTACAGGTTCCGGCCACGGGCCTGTCAATTTCTTACTTGCAGTGGTGAAGATGCCGGGTGTGCCTCCCTCTTTCTTAATCATCATGTGGAAGAGACCGTCGGAGGGCAGATAGTTGATGTCGGCATCGATGGTGGCATATCCCCAATCAAAGAGAAGCTGAGGTTTGGTAAGCTTGGTGAAAGTCTCGTCAGCGTATGAATAGTACATACGGTCGTACTTCTCCTCGGCACGGTTCCACATGGAGTAATAGATCATGTATCCGCCCTTCTTGCCATCGGCCCACTTATAGTTGCGGTCCCAAATGATTTGGGGTGCCCACACACGGTTGATGGTACTCCAATCCTTATAAACATCGGGCGACTGAGGATCACAAAAGATGGAAGCACCCTTGCGGTAATCAAAGGTAACGGACTGCCAATGGATAAGGTCGTCAGACGTGAGAAGGTCGATGCCATAATTGTCCCATTCGGCGGCCTTCTTCAATTCCTTGAAGCTGCCCACACGCATGTCGGTGGTAACCATCAAGTATCCCTTGCCATCGTGGCGACGGGTGATATAGGCATCACGCTGACCGCCCTCGATGCGGGCATGTGCGGCACGGTCCATAATGGGGTCGCCATTAATCAGGTCGTGAAAGTGCAAACCGTCACGGCTGAGGGCATAGGCTGTCCACTCACCCCGTCCGCTCATGTGGCAATAAAGGTATCCGTAATCGCCAGTCTGATAGTTGCCGGGGTGATGCTTGGTGTACCAAGCGGGATACTTATCGAGTACTTTCTGTGCATCAGTGCCAATCCACTTGTATCCCATACGTCGCTCACGACTGATTTCTGCATAGTCATCATGTTTCTTGCCGTCGCGGTCGCCAAAGTAGGGTTTCTCGGTCTCGAGGTCATAGTTCCGTGCCCACAAGAGAGGAGCATTGGTATCGGGTACCAAGCGACGGTCCCACTGACCGTCGGAAGCCTTGTAATATTCGTGGCGGAAACCTTTGATGGCATGATTACGCAACCACTCTACGGCACTTTCTACGGCAGCCATCACCTGGGGCGAAGGATTCTTCACGCCCATGAGCAATTCTACGAGGTCGGCCGTCTCGCCCTCGGCAGTGAAGGAAGGAAACTCATAAGCACGTGCCTGCACTGGTTGGAGGGTCTCGAAGTGATGCTGCTGACACCATACGGTACGGCGTCCATTCTTGACAATCTGCGTATTCACTATGCATTGGATAGCCTTTTCATAAGATGCTTGTGCACGTATCTTGTCTGCATCGGACAATTTCAGAGCATCGTAAGGAGCCTTGTCACCTTCAGCCAAGTCACGCATCAGTTTGACGACATTGCACATGGCATCGTCATTATAGGTGATATGTGCCGAATAGTCGGGGCGACCGTCCCGATGAGATTTCTTCAAAGGATAATACTGGGGCCATCCACCATTGTCATATTGTGCCTCCAGGAGATATTCGAATCCACGCATGAAAGCTTCGCGATAGATTTTCTTTCCTGTTGCCTCATACATCTTGGCAAGAAAGAGCATCTCCAAGGTGGTGCTCATGTTGTCAATAGTAGAGCCAATACCCTCTGGCGAAGCTATCTGCTTGCGGATTACGGCACGCTCCGCCCACTTTTTGGGTGCCTGATGCCAACTTTGGTTCTTGGCCCATCCACCACCGGGGAACTGATAGGCAAGGACACTATCAGCCACCGTGCGTGCCTCACGTGTGCGGAACCAGGCATCGTCCATGCCACGTACAAGGTTGCGGAATGAGGTTTCCGACACCGGTCTTTTCACTTGTTTCTTCTCTGTAATGGATTGTGCCATCATCGGATACACTCCGAATGACACCATCATTGCTACTATCAACAGGTATTTATTCATGATGATTTTTATTAATTATTCTTCTAAACTTTTCTGTTCTATTGTTGCTACATCCATGGCATGGCGCATGTAATCTGCATCTGAATCTGTAACGACAAGTACTATATCCTCCCCAACTCCACATCCTACAGGAACAAACTCAACAATCCGATTCTTATATTCTCCAATATAGCAATACTCAGCGTTTGTAGGATTATACCACCAGGCCTTTTTCGTTTTACCGGCAATCTTGGTCAGATCAACAGTCATCACACGCCCTGTATAATTGTAAACCAACAGATAGTCCTCACCACGGGTAGCAACAAGTCGATCATACTTCTCTGCCGACGAGTTATCCACAATAGTTTGATCAGGCATCCGTACTTCGTAAGGGAAAGTAAGCATCAGATTCTTCAAATGCTGCATCTGATTGAATCCAGGAAAATCAAGCGCATCCCACCAAGCTGTGTTGGCAAAATAAGCCGGATTATACCCAGGTCGATAGAATTGCATAATGTCATTGCAACCATACGTATGTCCACACGATCCTGCAAAAACTGACCAATAAGCATATCTTCGTACATCGGCAGCTTGCCAACGAGGTTCTGTATCATGATGAAGTCCTTGAGGAATATTTTCATAAGATGGTTCTCCATCCAACACCGGTTTCAAAGGAGACACAGCCAACGACTGTTCTACGTATCGCCAACTATCCTCTTCGGTATTATCCGGTATGGGGTAATCCTTATTTCCCATGCGCTGTCCGTAGCGGCGGTGTCCGCTTTGGAACATGTGGAAATCTATCCACTCTGCATCAGGAAAGAATTGGGACGAACAGGTACGTCCACGCGGATGAAAAGTCATCAAATGGTCGGAATCAATGCTACGAATGGTACGGGCAAGCGTATCCCATACTTCTGTCTTGATGTTTCCCTGTATGTCTCCACCAATAATCCAAACAATATTAGGGCTATCCTTATAGCGGTTGGCAAGGAATGTTCCGTATTTTACGGCCTCTTCCTCGTTCATCTGTCCACTTTTCACCAATCCTCCCCAAATGCAGACCATACCTATATAGATACCATTACGTTCAGCCGTTTGGATAATGTAATCCATATGATCCCAATACCCATACACACCCGGACAATCAACATTTCTAAAATCATACCCAAATGGATGAGAAGACTGACCATAGACATTATAGGCTGGCACTCCATTGACCGTCTGCACCTGGACAACATTGTATCCTGCCTTAGCACAACGTCCTAAATAAAATTCTACTTCATCACGATTAAGTCTTTCAGGCATCAACCAACCAGTATCACCCAACCAAAAGAAAGGCGTACCGTTTTCATGTACTAAATAGCGATTGTTTTTGCTAATGCACAATTTCCCATTCTTCCAAGGAAGATTAGCCTGAACTGGCAAACAGAATAGGCAAAGACATGTCAAGAAGAGTGGAAATAGGATTCTTTTCATACCCAATCTCTATCTTTACTTATACATATACTTGAACGTAGCAGTTTCGTCATCAGTCAAAGCACGGATGACAACCGCCTGTCCACGTTCCATCTGAGGCAATACATAGTGGGTTGATTCAGGAGTATCCTGATGAAGCAATTGGCCGTTAACACTCCAAACTTCGACCTGACGAAATGGTGAAGAGGCAACAATGCTATTGGTTTGGAGACGTATAGGAGCCGATGCTTTCATTTCATCGATACCATAAGCAACAGAAAGACTACGTTCAATGGCATTGACAACTTCACCCGTCTGATTGTCAATAATCAGACCGACAACCTTACAATTCTCAAGATTGCATTTTTCAAAGACGTCCTTTAAATCAAACTCATAAGAATTATAAATAGCAGTATGACGCTTGGGAGTAGCTGACAAGGTCAAACTTTTGCCGTTCATATCTTCTCCAACAAGCACAGCACGAGCCACATTGGCAAACACATACTCACCGACAGGTATAGGGTCGGGCAACAAATCAAATCCCCCCATAGCCATGCTGCTTCCTGAATATCCATTAGCTTGGGCATACCCCGTCACTTCATCTTCAACCAACACAAAGGCCAGCCGATAGGCATCCTCTGCTATCGCTTTGCCAAATTCACAAGCAACGTCAATACTGAGTTTTTCAAGGGGCAAGTCTATGCGAGTAGCTGACACAGGCGAAAAATCGCTAATTCTTCCAATCGTACCCTTGGCACGTGCCTTATCCAGCATCGTTTCAATCTTTTCCAAACTACCTAAGTCATTCAGTAAATCCTTATTTCTATCCATGACACATGAGGGCAATCCATTAACACCGAAGAAGGGTACATAAAGACTCATGGCATAGTCAGCCACCATCATCTCATCGCTCACATGGACAGCAATATCCACAAACTCACCAGAACGTTTCTTGTGAAGTTCTTTCAAGTAGAATTGCCCACGCGGGCACCACATACACCAAGTACCGGTACCCTCCTCAATAAGAACCGTACGTTCGAAGCAGGTGATACTTCCCTCAATAGTCTGCACATCAGTTCCATCCATGCTACTGATGACAAGGGTGTAGTCTTCCGTCGTATTCAGGGTAACATTTATCTCGGCATCAAAAGTGACGGTCACAAGTGAATCGGGAGCAATACTCTCGCCACTACGGTCAACCGTATCACTCTTTTCGCCATAGGTCAACACCAGTTTGTAACCATCCACAGGGAGGAAACCTGAAGAGGTAATGGTACCCGTCACCTTCACGCCACCCTCCGAAGTGACAGCTTCGGGGGTCAGATTGGTAAACAAGAACGTGTGTTCACGCGTCTGCACCGTGACATCATCCAGCATCAACAGATTGCAATTGATGCTATTATTTACAAAGGCAACATACACATTCTTCCCGGCATAAGCCTCTAATGACAGAAAATGTTCTTTCCATACGGAAGATTCCGCATCCACGGCAAACACGGGTTCATCGGTAAAGTCTTCAGGACGATTGCCTTTGTCGGAAATATAGACCTTGTATCCGTCAGGATGTTCACTATCCAATGCACATGCACGCCACGAAAGGATAGCACGCACATCGGCTACATGAATGGCGGGTGTCACCAACCAATCATCGGATTGTAAAACCTCCTTGTACCACGAGCCGCTGACGGCTACATTATTTGTCTCACTCTCGGCATAGGAGACCCATGCCTTACCCACCTCAAGGCCATAGCGTTTCATACTGCGTGAAGGTTCATTTCCATCACGGTCATAAGTGGCAAACGATTTAGGAAGGCCACTCTCGAAATTACAGACAAAAAGGGTGTCTTGTGCTTGAAGAGCAAGGGTGGCCAACAACAACAGGCCACTGATAATATATGATTTGTTCATGATTATGTCTCTCAATCTTTACTTGATTACTACTTTATGTGATGCCCACTTTCCATTCTCCAACGTACGGATGATATAAAGTCCGTCCGCCCATCCATCAGTAATGAGGACAGAAACAGCTGTACCTCCCGCTACTGATTCACCATTAGCAGAGATTACCTGTACAGCTTCTGCATGGATAAGCAGATTATTGCCAACTTGCTGTACTGCCTTGCAGTTCTCAACAGAGGAGATAGCTGACGGAGTCTCCTTGGTGATTACGTCGGAAAACAAACGGGCCTTCTCACCATTGCGATAGATGGCTTCGACGGCATACCGGTAATCGCCTTTGTCCAAATCAGCCCATGCAAAATCCTGATAAATAAAATCCGTAGCATCAGCACTGTAAAGTTCAACTTCACCGGCAAGGGCAACCACTTGATAAGAAACCTGCGGAGCTTCCTCATCAGCCAAACGGCGTCCGCTATATCCCATATAGTAGTTCTCTTCATAGTCGCTGCCCAAATCTTCGACATATTCCAACCGAAGGGCTGAAGCCAAATCCTCGATGTAAGCATTCGTTTGTCTGACAAAAGGATATTCTTCCGTACTGGAAGTTGTCAACAATGACAGATTTCCTCTATCCACACTGATACCGATAAAACATCCATTGGGTGCATACACCGATTTCTTCAACTGGTAAGAGGTTTCGTTGTAAGGGTTATTCGGTGCATCATCATCGCGATAGAGTTCTTGCCCTGTCAACCGTCCATTTTTATTTAAGCCCAATATGACCACATTAAGCGATGCCGAATCACAGAATGTCCACCAATAGAGACTATCAATAAGCATAGGCTCACGGCAAATCAAACCAATGAGTGTGCCGGCTTCTCCCTCTTCTGTACCAAAGGTATAAGAGACATTTTCACTATGCAGTTTCACATGTGCTTCAACAGCCGGCTTGCTCCAACTAACAAGAGCGTGTTCTCCCTCACCATTTGTGGGCATATCAGTAAGAACATCAATATAAGCCGGTGGCAAAAGTTTGTCATTCAGGACAAAATCACATGTTGCAACATTTCCGTTCACCGCTGCCGGATTGAATTCACGCATTTCGGGTTCATAAAAATCTTTATGCGCCATCACAGCATAAGTCTCTTCGCCTTCAGCCAACTCATACACACTTGTAATTTGGAAATCGCCATTTGCATCGGTAAAGGTCTTGTAATCATTGTATCCAGTAAGACTTACCACAGCATTGGCTAATGCTTCTCCATACTCATTCTTCACATTGCCTTTATAAGAATACTCCTTACGCTTCACCACATCCAACTCGACATTCACGGTCTTCAATCCCTTCACAGTGATACTTTGGGGGACGGTGAAATAACCGATTTTGGTCTGTACAGCAGTATAAGTACCTTCGGACACATTTTTGATTTCAAATTGTCCACGAACATCAGTCACAGCGGTGTAATGGGTTCCTTCGAGGGTTACGACCACTCCTTCAACCGGATTCAATTCATTGTCATAGACGTCACCACGGATGTGTCCTTCCTGATTTTCAGAAACCTCCACCTTGGCAACAGCCAACCAATAAGCAACCTCCATATTGGAGATACAACGTACAGCAAGTGAGTATTCACCGGCCTCATCCAACGGTTCGATATTGATGCGGAACTGGCTCAAGACAGTTTCACCCAACTCATTTACATCGCCCGTTACCCGAATGGTATCGCTCAAGTTTTTCGCTGTAGCAAGGTTGTAATCCTTCACCAAATAAACCTCCATCATCTCATTCTTGTAGATGTCATCAGGACGGACATGAACAATGGCTTTATAAGCCTTTCCAGCCTCGAACTTATACTTGGGTGAGATAATCCAGTCATTGGCATTCTTTGCCGGTGTATATTCACACTGGTAATAGAAGAAACCCTGATCTTTGAAATTGGGATTGTATTGCCAGAAGAAAGTTGTGCCGTCGCCATCAGCATCGGCAATACTCCACAATTGGCTTTCGGTCTCATTCGTAAAGTCGGTCACGAAAGGAAGGTCGCGAGCAGGACCATTCACAATATAGGCTGTCAGAGCCGCTTTACTGGAGCCTTCAGCATTGGCTACTTCAACACTGTACTGATAACGTCCCAATTCAGTGATGGTATTATCCACAAAAGTAGTATCAGTCAATCCTTCGGCCAACACCTTTCCGTCACTGACACGTCTCACCTTATAACTGATTGTGGAGAGATCGAGATAACCGCCATTGACTCCTTCTACACAAGGATACCATGAAAGGCGAACAGCATTGTTCCCTTCACGAGTGACAGATGAAATGATTACCTCTTTGGGAGTATCGCGTCCGACAAAAGCAGACATACTCACTGGAATACCAGCGCCTTCGGCATTATACACCAGCAACTTATAAGTATAGTTTCCTCCTGAGTTCAGTTGTTCGGTCCATGAGGACGTTTCCCCTGGTTGAACATCAGTCAGGGTATGAACCAATGTCTCATTGCGGTATATTTCCACCTTATCAATAGCTGTAAGAACCGCACCACCATACGTTGTAGCAGGATTATTCCATGTGAGTGTTACAACAGTCAAGCCCGTAGCATCAGGGAGGGCTTTCAAATCTACCACTTTACCGGGAGCGCCATCGGCACAAGGACTGTACGGAATGTAAAGTCCCAACACCTGCTCTTCTGCAGTACCGCCAATGTAACCAGCATCCACGGAAGTACGTTTCTTTATGTTCAGTTTCTTCAACATTCCCATCTTTGAAGAAGTACAATAAGCCCAATAAAGGTCACCAGTCTTTCGGTCAAACTCCATTGACTGACGTCGGAAAGGAGTCACATCCATTTGGTAACGAGTTTCGCAGACTCCTGTGGTTTTGTTTATTCGTACCACCCATCCTTCATTGGTAATTCCATAGATGACTCCGTCTTTGTCAACCGCCATTGCCACCACATAATGTTTCATGTCAGGGTTGATGATAGTCTGCTCGCCGGTTGTCAAATCAACAACGCCAAAAGAAGTTACTCCAGGATTATCATCCGATACTGTTACCATATACATGACACCCGTAGTGAAGTCGTAGCTCATCTCGATAGCAGCACGTACTTTCTCGTTATACATATAATCTGCTACCTGTTTCACCACCTCACCCGTTTCTATATCAATAATATACAAACCTTTGGGATAGGTTGCATAAGAGAGCATGGCATAGTAGGCATCGCCTCCCCACGCTCCGGCCGTAGCCCACTCCTCCAGTTGCTTCACACGCTGCATCGTGCTAGCAGGGTCTTTACTGCTGAACTTCACCATTCCCGACAGTTTCTCGTCATTCACATTGGTAGCAAAGCCATAGATGTCCACCTGTGCCTGTGCAGAGATTCCTGCCAAAAGCATCAGACAGAGCAAAATTTTGTTTAAATGTAAGTCAATCCTTTTCATATATAAATTTTAAATTTCCACTTGAACGTGCAAATATAAGCAAAAAGCGACAAAGAGCGCACTTTATACCCACTTTTTTTTACAAAACAATCCATTCACTTTACACACAGGCCTCCCATCACACATATCCAAAAACAAAAGGAGCTGTGTCAGTTTTGACACAGCTCCTTTTTCATTATCTATTCGTCAAAGAAACGGACGTTCCGATTACTTCACAACGAATTTCTTACCATTTACAAGGTAGATACCCTTGTTGAGGTTCTTCAATACCTCAGAAGCCTTACCTTGAGCTACAGCAACACCAGAGAGGTTGTAAACAACCACGTCAGTATCCACTGTAATACCCTTGATACCCTGAGCAGCCTCTGTGATGTTGAACACAACCACAGTCTCCTTATTACCCACTACCTGACCTTGAGTCTTACCAAGGTTGAAGTAACCGGCCGGAATAGTCAAGGTATAAGTACCTACAGTCTTGAGTTCTTCAGCCAAAGCAACTGTCCATGCAGTAGGAGTAGCCCACTCGTCAGCACCTTCAGCAACAACAGCTTCAGGATCATTCAGAGTGATAGTAGCACCGTTAGCATCAGTCAATGTGATGTTGCCAGCATTCCAAGAAGGAGCAAGACCTTCAGCACAACCGATAGTGAGGACACTCAATGAAGCCTGCTCAGCAGCAGCGTCAGGAGCTACAGTCAAATCGGGCACACCGATAACTGTCTTGAAGCTGAGAGCGAAGCAGCTGTTCTCCTCTTCACCGTTGTTACCCTGTACGCGTTTGCCATTTTCGTCGTTAGCAGCGAAGATGATGTAAACCTCGTTGCGGAGAGTTTCCAATACGCTTTCAGCAATGGTCAATGTATATTCAGTCTTGTCGGCATTAGCAACAATGCTTTCGAATGCCTGAGTATTACCTTGTCCCATATTGATGAATGTCAACTCTTCAACCATGTTCACAGCACCACTGAACTTCACAACGAATTTGTTCTGAGACTTGTCAGAGATAACGAAGTCTTCAGCAGGAGTGATGCTTTCGAATGTAACATCGCTGTACTGGAATGCTTCAGCATTACCTACGTAAGTCAAAGTTACAGTTTCGTGAGCACCGTCGCGCTGCCATGCTTCTTCAGAAGCGTAAGCTTCGAGAGTCAATGTGTAAGTCACATCCTTACGCAAAGTAGCACCATTTGCGAAGAGGCCATCGAATGTAAAGTCAAGTGTGTAGCTTGTAGGATCAGTTTCTGACTGAGTGAGTGAAGCAGAAGCTGCATCGTCAGCGCCGTCAGAAGGAATCAACATGCTCTTGTAGAGGTAACCTACTTCCTTGTTCAACTTGAACTCAACAGTAGTCAAGTTAGCCACTGTAGCACCGTTTTCAGGAGTAGCACTTACGATAGCAAGATCTTCAACTGCTGGAGCATAGTTAGGATCAACAATATAATCGATATACAGTTCTGCATTAGTTACATACTCTTCAGTTGCAAACATGCCCTGATTGATGTACAATGTATAGTAACCGGCTGTAGTCACTGCAGGATCGAATGTCAAAGTAGCCACATTGCCTTCGTATGTTACAACAGCTTCAGCCACTTCGTCCCAGTTCTCATCCATCAATACGGCAGCAGAATAAGTATCCACCTCGAAGATAGGTTCACTGAATGTCATAGTAATCTTATCCAACTGCTTCACTGTACCGCCAGCAGGAGTCATGTCTGTTACCTCCAACATCTTCTCAACATAGTATTGGAATGAGATAACATCTGCAAATGCATCGTAGTCACCGTACTCATCGTAAGCATAACCGATAGACTTGCCGTCTTCACCAATCGCTTTGATTGTAATCTGGTAGTTACCCATTGTCAATGCATCAATGTCGGCCTGAGGAATAGTTACAGTCAACTTGTTTCCTTCGAGTTTGGTTTCCAAGTTAGAAGCGCTTGTTACACCCATGTCATCATCGAGATCCCAACCGCCACCAATACCGAGAACTTCGCCTTGAGCAGAAACAATCTCCTTCACGTTACCATCAAATTCGATGACAAACTCAGCAGGAAGCTGGCTGACAGGAGTGCTACCCCAACCCAAGTAAGGTTCAGGACTTACAGAAGCTACAGTTGTAGCAGAAAGGTCAGCAGGAATAGTGAAGCTGTAAGAGAGATAGGGGTTGTAGCTTGCACCATCTTCCACACCATAGTCTTCCTTCTCAGCATTGTACTTGCTATCATAGATTGCACCATCCTCTACTGTGATGAAATATACACCAGGCTTGGTGATTTCTTGTGACCAAGTGATGATTACACTCTTCGGGTCATTGGGGTCAACTGCAAGCTCACCACTCACCTCTTCATAACCCATGTAGAAGTAAGCATAAGCATCGGGTGAAACATTCACATTGTCAGCAAATGTCATCTTAGTTGTTTTCAAAGACTCAATTTCAGACTCATCTTCGGGATCCAATGAAATAGGACTGAAGTTGTCGGCACGCATTGAATATGCAATGATGAACTTACCAGCCTCGTCACCATAAGAAACCACATTGCCATCAGTGTCAGCCAATCCTTCAAGTTGGATAGCAAACTTTCTTGATGTCAAAGTAATGGTTGCTTCGGGCAAAGTAACAGTTGCATTGTAATTGATGCTACCATCCCAGCTTTCCTGAGGTGTGCATGCAAAGTTCTCAATAGCAAACTCTTGCTTTTCACCGCTTACTACGTCAATGATGTATCCCTTACCATTGTTGCAAACAACGTCACCGTCGAAACGCAATGAAAGTTCAGTAGGAATAGCCTCTACACCATAACTGTTGCTCGGACTTACAGAAGTACATACCGTAGCAGCAATAGTGAGTTCAATCTTCACATCTTCAGCCAACTTGTTTTCGGCAAATGAAGCATCCTGAACATTCTTCAATACAATCTGGATCTTGTCATTAGCCTTCACACCTTCCTTAACCTTAAGGTCTTCTACGATGTCGCGCATATCAAGACCAATGTATGCACCACCGCTATAGATTGTACTACTTTCAATGAATACATCAGCAGTTACATCAATTTCCTTATTATCCTTGGCAGGCAATACTACAGAAACCTGCAAAGCATCCACGTCAACCAAAGTTGAGAACTTGAAGTCAACATATCCCTTTGAGTAGCTATATTCTGCAGAAGTTGACTTGCTGTAGATACCGCCATCAGCAGGGCTTGATGCAATGAATGCAAGGTCATCAAACGGTTTTCCAGCCTCAAATGTTACAGCAAACTGACGTGCACCGAAACCATAGTTCTGGAGGTTGTAAGTCTCACCGGCCATCACACCAAACCAAAGACTTCCATCCTCAGCCTCTGTCAAATCACCCAAACGAACCCAATCAGCATCGTGTCTTGAAGACTCTGACCATTTATCGTCCAAAGAAGTCAAATAAACACGTCCATCTTCTTCTGCAGTGAACTGCATGCAAGTGTACATCTCGCTGAACTCATACTTGCGTCCGGCAATCAACTGACAAGGAGCTTCCTCTGTGCAAGCCTCGCCAACTTTAACTATCCATTCAGGATCCCAGTATTCGGGGTCAACCTGATATTGATATTTCCATTCACCGATCTTCTTGTTCTTGTCGGCAACTGTCCAGATTGAACCTTCGGGGATTGTGATGGTGTACATACCAACTGAATCAATGCAACCGAGGTCAACAAGAATCTGGTTGTTGTAAACTTGGTCATATTCCAAGTAGTACTCAGCAATGGGCACCTCTCTATAATCGGTATAGCCCCATTCTGTTTCAACCTCCTGGTACATGCTTACAATCACCTTGGCATCCTCATCGTCACACTCAACCTCTTCATCGAATGTCAACACAAGCGTTTCGAGCTTGTTAACCATTGAACCTTCCTTAGGAGTCACAGCTGTAGGACCATAAGGCAGAATGGTGCAAGTGATGTACTGTGAAGTCATGTAGTAGCAAGTGCTTGTAGAAAGGTTCTCAGGATCATACAAATCCTTTGACCAGAAGAGTTTAGAAGGAATTTCGAGGTTGTAGTCACCTGGAGTGGTAATCTCTTCGCTCAAAGTAACAGTTATCACGTTACCATTGATTTCGTGAGAAACGGTCACTCCTTCGACAGGACTGAAGCCCCAATTAGCCTCATCATACTTACCAAATGTAATTTCTGTAGAAGAAGCCTGAGAAGCGTCATAAACCACATCACCCGGAAGAGTAAAGGTGTAAGTCTTCAAAGAGGCAACATTAGCATAGTTGGCAGGTTCTGCAACAGCCTTGAAGTAACCATTACCAGTGCCGTAAGAAACCTTCAACTGACCTTCGGTGTCACCGTAAGAAATAACCTTGCCATTAGCATCAGTTACACCCTCAGCAATGATGTCATAAGCCTTGGGAAGCATGCCTTCAACAGCAGCTACGGTAATCTTCACAGATGTACCTTCTACGACACCTTCCAACTCAGTCTTTTCACCGGTATTGTTGTTCACGTAATAGAACTTGGCATTGTCAATCTTCACTTCGCCATCGAATGAGAAAGTAACCTCCTCGGGCAATACAGTACGGCTAGTGCTGGCAACAGGATTAACACCTGTGCAAGCAGTTGAAGCCATGGTGTAAGTGAAGGTAACGTCCTCCATAGTGTTAGCAGAGAACTCATTATCTACCAAGTTAGACAATGTCAAAGTGAATGTGTCGCCAGCCTTAACCAAACCTGCAGAAACTGCTTCATTTATGATTGCGGGCAATCCGTTGACATCCAATTTAGGATTATAAGTATCCACTGTAGCGGCTACATTTTCGTACACATTGTCACCAATCTTCACTGTAACCTTCACATCCTTAGAAATCTTAGATGAGAATTCATAGTGAGGAACGCCCTTGGTACCATAGCTCTTGTACTCTACTGCACCTGACCATTCGCCACCATCGACAGGAGAAGCCAATGTCATAGCCAACGGAGAATAAGGAACACCTTCCTCAAAAGATACAGTCAAAGAATATACATTATCAGCAGAAGGAATACCTGAGCAATAGAATGTTCCTTCGAACACGCTACCCTTGGCCATACCTTTCTTAGAAATACCATTGAAAGAGTCTTTTGTAAAGGTAGAACTTGCACCATTAATCTTCAAGCTGGTGCTGCTAACTTTCTGTGAAGGAGTAATGTTCAAGAAACCATCAGCTGGGGCAGTGAAGCGAACCTTGTACATGATGTACTGATCACCCAACAGATAAGTCTTGCCAATTTCCAACTCTTCAGTAACATCTTCTTGCAAAACAATGTCCTCACTTGCAGGCTTAGCCTCATAATGAGTCAACGTAAAATTGTTGAAGAGTACCCAGTTGCCACCTACGTGAGCATGCTTATCAACTGTCAAAGTCAAAACGCCATCCTCACCTACATATACAAAAAGTTCATTCAAATACTTACCTTCATTGAACTTAGCAACTGCTTGAGTTGTATTATCAGGGTCTTTATCACCACTTTTATCGCTGAACCATGACTTAAGAGCCACTTGCTCGCCATTGGCAATCAGAGCAGAAGTCGAGATTTCATATCCCTTAGCTGCCAACTCATTGCACTTAGCCCAACTTGCAGCACGCTCGAAACCATTCACTGTCACCTTGTAAATACCAGCAGTCAAACCTGTAATAGTCTGAGTATGATTTCCTGTGTCTTCATAAAGTTCACAAAAATCTGTGCCGTACGCAGGCTGATCACCTTTTTTGTCTCTCACCTGATTACAAGTCCAATCACCAACATTACCAGCAAAACGAGCCGTACCAATCTTGTCGGTCATGTCCACTGCGGTGTAAGCCTCGGCCAATTTTGACAAGAAAGTTTCAGCAGTAGCATCCATTGATGCAGCAGCAATCACGTTTGCATAATTCTCGCCAACATAAGCTGCAACCATGGCATCACGCTCAGCCTTTGTCTTGAGCTGCCAAACTGCAGCAGTGCCTTGATCAGCTGAAGGCAACAGAATCTGCTGCAACTTTGAGCTAACCCCTTCGGCCAACATAGCATAAGAGTTAGTCTTTTTAGACTGAAGATAATAACCTTCGGCAGTTTCTACAAAAGTAAATCCTGTAGAGCTATTATCCGTAAAGAAAAAATTGTCGTTAGTCTCAAACAAACATAAATCGTTGTCCAAGAACTTCAACGAACCATCAGTAGAATTCCAAAGCACAGGAGAACCATACTTGTCCACTACAGCGCGAGTACCCCAACTGTCACCATGTGACAAGAAGCACTTGCTCTCTGCATTGTACAGATAGTATTCACCGTCTGCTTGGGCTACTGACTTAACTGCAAACCCCATAAGGAGCACAGCTAAAAATAGTAAACCTTTTTTCATAAAATAAATATTTAATTAATAAAATGTGTTTAGGGTGCAAAGGTAAGTGTTTCCTACGATATGACAAAAAAAAAGAGCTGATTAATAACATTTTCATTGCCTTTTCACAAAAAAACATAACCCAAAAGGTTTTTCCTGCAATCCCCCAAACACCATTTACAGACTCCTCCATACCAAAAGAATATAAAGAAAGAAGATAAAAGAGTTATACCTTAATTAATGTGAGCATTCCATTAGGACCATTTCATTCTAAATGCAAGTACACCATAAAAGCTGGCATTTTCTCCCTTTTATAGCTATCTAAATAGCCCCAAAATCACGTAAAAAGGGATTTAAGTCTAAAAAACATCACCAAAACACAAAAAAAACACCAAAAAGTTTGCAGATTCAAAATAATGTAGTACCTTTGCACCCGCAATCGAGAAACAAACGATGCCCAGATGGCGGAATCGGTAGACGCGCTGGTCTCAAACACCAGTGGATTCACTTCCATCCCGGTTCGACCCCGGGTCTGGGTACAGTCAAAAAAAAAGCTGTTAATCATATGATTTTCAGCTTTTTTTATTTCCAATAAACAGCAAACAAGTGGCTCTGTATAAATTTAGCAACATAAAGTACTCAAAAGAGCATGATGCGAATAACACAGATACATTCCTTATATAATATAAAAGAAAGAATCTGTGTTATCCGCGTTACACACGTCTCAAGATATGATTACAAGAAATCTTACATCTGTTTTACGCGTCCAACAACTGCTCCAAGAAAGCATCCAATTCTTCATCAAGTCCCTTCAATAAACCGTCATTCAACATCATGGTCTCATCATCAATGAGCAGTAATTCTGCAACGGTTTCATGTTCGTCATCTATCAATACAAAAGAATAGGGTTTCAACAGGGAAAGTTTTTCTAAAACACCATCCTTCTCTAACGAATCCAATAAAGGACGGAGCTGGAGTTCTACCTGAACATAGAATTCTTCGGGAACACAATTAGCCCACTCTGACACTTCTACACGAGCAAGTTCATGGTCGTCATCATCTAAGATTATCAACTCCCCACTCGCCAAACAGGGATGAAGGTTTATGTCAGAAACAACGGTTGACTGTCCGCCCCCCAAGGGAAATTTATCGAATGCCTCTTTCAAGGCTGTTAAAATAGCGGTTTGAGATTGCTTTCCTAAGTTCATGGCTGTCATTTTTCTTCAAAGAAATTCTTATTTGCCCTCAAAAGTACAAAAAAAATCTATCGCACAAACATTCTTACCTAAAAAACATCAGAAAAGCTGTAGATTTACCTCATGAATGGGGCTAATTTACATAAAAAGGCACGGATTACTCAGATATCTGCGTAATCCGTGCCTGATTCATCTGGACGATTTACTTACAAACCTTTTCCGTGGCAGTGCTTGAATTTCTTACCACTTCCACAAGGACAAGGATCATTACGTCCTACGGTATGCTGTGCACGAACCGGTTCCCGTTTCACTTCACGAGTATCACGTGCAGCTGCTTGACGTTGATTGGGATCACTCAAGTCAGTCTTCGTCTCTTGATACTGTTGGCGAGGTGCCGGACGTTCGGGAGCAGCCTGTTGCACTTGCTCAGGTTCACGAACAGGAATTTGAGCACGCATCAACACTGCCACTGTCTGGTCGTTAATCTTGCTTACCATATTATCAAACAAAGTTACCGACTCAAACTTGAAGATTAGCAGCGGGTCTTTCTGCTCGTAGCTGGCATTCTGTACCGAATGCTTCAATTCATCCAACTCACGCAAGTTCTCTTTCCAAGCCTCATCAATAGTATGCAACAGAATAGCCTTCTGGAACTCCTTGACAGCTTCCTTACACTCGGTCTCGTATGCAGCCTTCAGACTTACAGGAATCTGATACAGACGACGGCCATCAGTAATAGGAATCAAGATATTCTCATACATATGACCATTCTCTTCGTAGATTTTCTTGATGACGGGATAAGCGACACTTGCCAATTGATCAGCACGACGCTTGAAATTGTCCATAGCCCGAACAAAAACCTTTTCGGCCAAATCATCTTTCTTGCCTTCGTTGAATTCCTTTTCAGTCAATGGCAATTCCATTGCCAATGTTTTCAAGGTCTCCATCTTGGCTCCTTCATAATCATGATTCTCCACGACATTGGCACAACGGTCCCATACCATGTTCACAATATCCATACCAATACGCTCACCCATCAATGCATGACGACGCTTGCTATAAACAACCGTACGCTGCTTATTCATCACATCATCATACTCAAGCAAACGCTTACGGCTTCCAAAATGGTTCTCTTCCACCTTCTTCTGAGCCTTCTCTATAGACTTCGAAATCATACTGTGTTCAATAACCTCACCCTCTTTGAAACCAAGTTTATCCATCACAGTTGCAATACGATCAGAAGAAAAAAGACGCATCAAATCATCTTCCAAGGATACAAAGAATACTGAAGAACCCGGGTCACCTTGACGACCTGCACGTCCACGCAACTGACGGTCCACACGGCGGCTTTCGTGACGCTCTGTTCCGATGATAGCCAAACCACCTGCAGCCTTCACTTCGGGACTGAGCTTGATATCAGTACCACGACCTGCCATGTTTGTAGCAATAGTCACGATACTCTTTTGTCCTGCACGTGCGACAATGTCGGCCTCCTTCTGGTGGAGCTTGGCATTCAACACATTGTGTTCAATCTTGCGCATGGTCAACATTTTGCTCAACATTTCACTGATTTCAACAGATGTAGTACCCACCAATACCGGACGACCTGCTTGCACCATTCTCTCGACCTCCTCAATCACAGCCTTATACTTCTCACGTTTAGTCTTATAGACGCGATCATTCATGTCAATACGAGCAATAGGGCGATTGGTAGGAATAACAACAACGTCCAACTTATAGATGTCCCAAAACTCGCCAGCTTCGGTCTCCGCCGTACCAGTCATACCTGAAAGTTTGTGATACATACGGAAGTAATTCTGCAACGTGATGGTTGCAAAAGTCTGCGTAGCTGCCTCCACTTTTACACGCTCTTTAGCTTCGATAGCTTGATGCAATCCGTCAGAATAACGACGACCTTCCATAATACGGCCGGTCTGTTCATCAACAATCTTTACCTGTCCATCCATTACGACATACTCCGTATCACGTTCAAACATGGCATACGCCTTCAACAACTGATTGATGGTATGCACACGCTCACTCTTTACAGAATAATCTGCCAATAGAGCATCCTTCTTGACCAAACGCTCTTCATCGGTCAATTGCTCATTTTCCAACTCTGCCAATTGAGCCGTAATATCAGGAAGTACAAAGAAGTTTGGATCGGATGTCGTACCTGAAATCAAATCGATACCCTTATCTGTCAAATCCACACTACGCATCTTTTCGTCTATCACGAAATAAAGTGGCTCTACAGCTTCAGGCATACGCTTGTTGTTCTGCTCCATATAGATTTCCTCAGTCTTAAGCATTCCGGCTTTAACTCCCGGTTCGCTGAGGAACTTAATCAATGGTTTATTTTTAGGCAACGCTTTGTGGCTACGGAACAAAGAAAGGAATCCCGCTTCCTGCTCTTCCTTGTTTTCACTGGCAATCAAGCGCTTTGAGTCAGCCAACAACTGAGTAGCCAACTTACGTTGGGCTTCCATCAAACGTTCAACCTGCGGACGTAGTTCCTCAAACAATTGATCCCCTCCCTTTGGCACAGGACCGGAAATGATCAATGGAGTACGGGCATCATCAATCAACACAGAGTCAACCTCATCAACAATGGCATAATTATGCATCCGCTGTACCAACTCGCGCGGATTTCCTGCCATATTGTCACGCAGATAGTCAAAACCAAACTCATTGTTGGTTCCAAAAGTAATGTCGGCACGATAAGCTTTACGACGAGCCTCACTATTCGGCTGATGTTTATCAATGCAATCCACACTCAGGCCATGGAACTGGTAAAGAGGCCCCATCCACTCAGAGTCACGTTTAGAAAGGTAATCATTCACCGTCACCACGTGTACACCATTTCCTGTCAGTGCATTCAGGAATACCGGCAAAGTAGCCACAAGTGTCTTACCCTCACCAGTTGCCATTTCCGCAATTTTTCCTTTATGGAGCACAACACCACCGAATAATTGTACATCGTAATGCACCATGTTCCAGATTGTATCGTTTCCACCGGCACTCCAATGATTGAGCCAAATAGCCTTGTCACCTTCTATACGGACGAAATCTTTACCTTGAGCCGCCAAGTCGCGATCAAAATCTGTTGCAGTGACTTCCACTTCACCCAACTCTGTAAATCGACGGGCTGTATCCTTTACTATAGCAAAAGCATCAGGCAACACTTCATTGAGGGCATCTTCATAACGGTCAAGAACCTCTTTCTCCAGTTTGTCAATCTGAGCGAACAAAGGTTCACGATTTTCAATCGGAGTCTCCTCAATCTTCCCTTTTAGTTCTACCAACTTTTCGTTCTCCAGCTTGGCTGATTCACGGATAATACGCTTCAGCTCTTCTGTTTTTGCACGCAGTTCATCGTTGCTCAATTTCGAGATATTCTCATAAGCTTTTTTCACTTTCTCCACCCATGGCTGTATTTCCTTCATGTCACGAGTAGATTTATTTCCGAATATCTTACTTAAAAATTCATTAAATCCCATATTCTTATTTTTATTTATTTTTTTACATTATTGATTCTGTGTTGGAAGACAACACCTTACCATTACTTGAAAATTCCTGGAGCAGGAGTTTCCACACATCCATTCGGTGCCCGAATCCGCATCAACGAAGTCAATGTCGGAGCGATACAATCGGTATAAACGGGGGTATCCACTTTCCCGGGGGTAATACCTGTCCCCATGAATAACAATGGAAAAGGAATCCGACCATCATGCACCTGCTTCACCTCCTTTGAGTCGGCATCCAACAATTTCCAACCGGCATTAACTTCCACAATCAAATCGCCCGAACGACGTCCGTTGTAAGAATTACGAACCATTTCATATTCTGCCGACATCCCTCCTAACAAAAAATCATGGGAAGTATAGACTTTCTGTACTCCACTCAACTCTGCCAAGAATTCTGCACTTCTCCTTAAAATTTCCCTTAACGAAAGTTGTTTCTTTTCCAACAACTTATGGTCCAGATAAATTTGCAATCCATGATAAGCCTCTACGTACTGCCCTTCACCATATAGAGCCATCAGATACATATTAAGTAGTGCTGTAGCACGATTTATATGAAATTCTCCTGTCGGGACACGATATTGAGCATAGTCTTGTTGCATTTGATCCATATACCCGGTAGATGTCACAAAAAACAAGGTGTTCTGCAACCCCACTTTCTTTTCTATCAAATCCAACAACGAGGCTATATCCCGATCCAAACGAACATAAGTATCCTGCATCTCCAAATACGATTCCCGCATACTTTCCCGATAATACGAACCGGCATTATAGGTCACCGACAAGAAATCTGTTATTGGATCAGCACCTAACATAGAATCGTATAACAAGGCTTTCACCACATGGTTCACCTCGTTATTCACACAAGGTGAAGCCTTCAGTTTTCGGAAACGACGTTCTCCAACAAAACCATAGCTAAACGAAGACTCACCATCCGGATTATCATATCTATCCATGGGCAACATCGGTTCCCATTGCAGATTATTGATACGGACATCTGCTCCATCATTGTCGTTATATTTTTCCAACCACTTTGGACATGTTCCATAATAGCTCGTTGCTGCCCAATCACCAGTCACATCATCCAACCAACAAGCTCCATCGCCCGCATGACCTGCTGCTAAAATAGCCGCATCACGATAAGGAGCAATAGCATAGACAATAGACTTACCTTTTGTGGCCATCTCCAATTCATCTGTCAAAGTTGAAACCAACAGATATTGAGGTGAGGTACACTCTGTGGTATAATAACCGATAAAGTTATTGTCATCCACACAAAAGACTGGTCTCAATGCAGAACGATCAAGCCACTGTTGTGCAACAATGCCATTTTTGAATGGAGAAGTCCCGCTATAGATTGCAGCCAAAGCCGAAGCACGATCTACATGTTGGAAACCGTATAGCACATTACTATATATTTTCCCATCAGCCAACAAACGCTTGAACCCTTGGTTTCCATAGAGTGCAGCAAAAGCCTCTAAATAATCACTACGGAATTGATCGATAGTAATACCTACGACCAAACGCGGCATTGCAGGCACAGAGTTTGTCTGTGCCTGCAATGCCGAAAAGGCCAAAACGGTCAACAATGACGAAAGTATCTTTTCTTTCATTTTCTAATATTCAACAACGGAACACCTTTTTATGCGCTACAACAAGGTGCAATACCGAACGTATCAACAAATTCAGTGCCAAAGGTACAACGACTAAACTAATTTTTTGAGGAATCAGAGGCAAAAAGGCTATAAAAAGTGTTAATATTACTACATTTACCACATCATAAAGTGTTTTTTCCCCTTTTCGAACCCTAATTATCATCCAAGGTAAACAAACCAACGGTATTGGATTGAATATCGCCAACAAATAATTTGACCCCACTGTAGGGTGTACCGAAAAGAAAAACAGGAAAGCAATAATACAACCGGCGATTCCCTGCAAAGCAAATAATACAAGGTCAATCATCCACCATATTTTACCCCTACGCCACTCAATCAAACTACAAACCAAAACCACTAACAGCAACAGTAATGCCACTTGCATTGGAGTGATAAGTACTGCATTTTCAACCAATGGACGAGTGGAGGGAATGATATTCCGTTCGTTTTTCACCAACGTTCTTCCATCCTGCAATCTTGCCAGGTTCAATGCTTTCATCAAATTCGCAGGCAAAAACATCTGCGTACGAGAATCTATAGGAACATCAGCTTCTGCTCCCAAACAAAGCCCTATACCAAAATCAGCCCACGGATGTCCTTGAGTATGTCGAGAAACCCATTGACGGAACGTATAATCGTCATCCATATCACCATAGCAAACCAAACCTTCCAAAGCATCCTCTATGCGATCACGGGCACGTGTCGTACAATTGTCATAAAAATAATTATATCGATAAACCCGATTTTCAGGAAGATAATTCGTACGTAACAGGCTATCCAACAGCCATGTCTCGTGTTCCGTCAAAGCCAACACCTGCTCCGTCACAGCCGAGCCGCGCATCCGATATTCACGTTCAAACCAATAATAGGGAACCACACCCAACTGATAATCGGTCTCCCCTTTAACAAAACGCATGACAAAGTTGGGTGCACCAAAATCAAAAACACCGTAATTATAGACCCAATCCTCTCCTGTTGTCAAATTTCTCCCACGAATAGCTGTATGACCAAATAATTCATAGACCAATTCTCCCGGTTCACAAGTCAACAGACTAAACTGCAATGAATCGCATTTGGCAAACAACGGAGCACTAGTTCCGAACCAGATACCAACCAACAGTAAAAACGTTTTTATTACTTTCCCCATATCCCTTCTTATCCTTCCTCTGATATTGATAAGGTAAAACGGAACGTCGTACCTTTACCGATATTGGCATACTCCATCGTAGCATCAACTTTTGTAGCAAAAATATCCTCTATGGCATTATCCAATGCATAGGTCATCAATGCTATTTCGTTAGAAGCTATTTTTGTATTATCGGCATTATCCATAAGTCTGTAACTGCATTATTTCATGAAACGCTGCAAAATTAAGTGAATAAAATCAATTTCACGAAAAAAATATCTTTTTTTTCACAAATATCCTATATGACAACGATTCTGAGTTTTTTATACAGAAATAATCACGATTTTCTAAAAAAAAGGTATAGTTAATTTGTTGGTTAGAAAAAGAAACGGTATTTTTGTTTCCATATATTCGTAATAAAAAAGTATTCACATGAAAAGTTGGAAATTGGAAGCTTTCATCCTTGCGACCGGGTTGTTGCTAATGGGTAAGTTCATAAAGGACGGTTTAGATAGTTCTGCCAACCGAGACCGTGTAGTCAATGTAAAAGGATTAGCCGAAATGGAAGTTTCGGCCAACAAGGTGACATGGCCTTTGATGTACAAGGTTTTGGGAAACGACCTTCCAATACTGTACAATCAAATAAGTAATACCAATACCACCATTGTCAATTTCCTCAAACAAAAAGGTATCACCGCGGAAGAAATAACTGTAAATGCTCCAGAAATCATAGACTTCAACGCCGAACGGTATAGCGAAAACCGTACAGGTTACCGCTATAATGTGACAGCAGTCATTACCGTCACTTCCATGCAAGTGGATCTTGTACGCCGACTTATCAGCGAACAGAGTGAACTTTTGAAACAAGGGATAGCCATCACGAGTGGCGACTATCGGTACAATGTCCAATATGATTATACCGACTTGAACCGTATCAAACCACAAATGATAGAGGAAGCTACCCAAAATGCCCGTGCGGCTGCTGAAAAGTTCGCATCTGATTCAGATAGCGAATTAGGGAAAATCAAAAAGGCTTACCAAGGGCAGTTCAGCATCACCGACCGCGACAACAATACCCCATACATCAAAAAGGTGCGCGTAGTGACAACCATCGATTATTATTTGGAAGATTAAGAAAAAAAGGAAACGTATAGATACAAAAAAAGGGTCAACGCCTTGACCCAACCTTTATTAACCTTAAATCTAATACCATGAAAAACTTGATGCAAAGGTACTGCTTTTTGTCTTATCCACAAGGGTACACCTCTCTTTTTATGTTTTACAACACATTTTCTTGACCTGCATCAATCTGCAAAGAACCTCAAAAGATTGAAGAAGCATAATTAATGCAAGGCAAATTCACAATATCATCCCTCCCTTTGGAAATGTAAATTATTCTTTGTAAATTGCAGCCGTTTTTGAAAGAAACATGTAAATTATTCATTATTTATCACCAAATCTCTGTATGAAAAAAACATTCCTTGCCCTTATGATGGGCACTATGACCATCGGTAGTATGGCACAAATCATCCCCAACGGAGAACCTTACCGTTGGAATGCCAAACAAAACCCCATCATCACCCACAAACACACTGCTGACCCGGCAGCACTCGTGAAGGGAGATACCCTTTACTTATACACGGGTGTGGACTTTGCCGGTAACCAAGGCGGTTACAAAATGCATGAATGGGCACTTTTCACCACCACAGACATGCATACATGGACAGAACACAAGAGTCCTCTGCATGTAGATGAGTTCAAATGGCAGGATTCACATGCGGCCTATGCCGGACACGTTGCCGAAAAGGACGGAAAATATTACTTCTACGTATCCACCAACTGGTGTGGTATCGGTGTGGCCGTTGCCGATTCCCCCTACGGTCCTTTCAAGGATGCATTGGGCAAACAACTGCTCACCAACGCCCAATGTCCGGGAACCACACACTCATGGGCCTGCATCGACCCCGCCGTGTATCAAGATGAAGAAGGGAATGCATGGCTCTATTGGGGCAACGGCAAGTGCTATGTCGCCAAGTTGAAACCCAATATGATTGAAATCGATGGCGAGGTGAAAGAAATTACCCCCGAAGGTTCCAGCTTCACCGAAGCCCCATGGGTACATAAACACAATGGAAAATACTACCTCACCTTTGCACAAGGATGGCCTGAAAAGTTAGGTTATGCAGTGGGCGATTCACCGATGGGTCCTTTTGAGTACAAAGGCATCTTCTCTGAAATAGCCGGCAACAGCAACACAACCCATCCCGCCGTCGTAGAGTTCAAGGAAAAGACCATCCTCTTCACCCACAACGGAGCGTTGCATCAGGGCACAAGCTACTCACGCTCAGTGTGTGCACAGGAATTAAAGTACGACAAGGAAGGAAACATCCTGAAATGTGACATCACCACCGATGGTGTACCCTATACCAAAGCCTATTACGACCGTATGGCCAACGAAAAGAAAGCCGCAGAAAAGATGGAGGAAAAGATGGGTGCCTATCTCATGGTTTATCACAAGGATGCCGACCATGGACTCCACATGGCCATCAGCTACGACGGTTTGGAATTCATAACCCTGAACAACGACGCTCCCCTCATTGCCGGCGACACCATTGCCGAACAGAAAGGCATACGCGACCCACATATCTTCCGGGGACCCGACGGAACGTTCTATTTGGCCATGACCGACCTACATGTTTTCGGAATACGCGATGGCATCCGAAAGACCCAGTGGGAACGCGACGGCAAGAAATACGGATGGGGGAATAACCGCGGCCTTGTCCTGATGCGTTCGACCGACTTGAAGACATGGACACGCACGAACCTCGATTTCCAGAAACTCGGTGGCGAATGGAGTGAAGTGGGATGCGTATGGGCACCCGAAACCTGCTACGACTACGAAAAAGGAAAACTTTTCGTACATTTCACTACCCGCACAGGGAATGGACACAACCGCATCTATTACGTCTATAT
The DNA here is from genome assembly GCA_045647865.1 of Phocaeicola sp. Taxonomy (GTDB): domain Bacteria; phylum Bacteroidota; class Bacteroidia; order Bacteroidales; family Bacteroidaceae; genus Phocaeicola_A. The sequence continues at coordinate 60,012 of JAZRMW010000002.1, read as the reverse complement.
GAACGACGAATTTACCCACATGGAGAGCGAGCCCAAACTACTATTCGAAGCTCCCGAAGGCAAATACAATGTCATTGACAGCGACATCATGTACCACAACGGGACTTACCACCTCCACTACGTGTCACACGAGAAGGGAGCGACCATCAAACATGCCACAGCCGCCGACATCAAAGGCCCCTATACCATAGACAACTACTATTACGACGGTGTACGAGAGAGTCATGAGGCCCCTAACTGCTGGAAACGCATCGGTGAGGACACATGGGTCGTAATGCACGACAACTTCCACGCACATCCCCACAACTTCGGATTCACCGAGACAAAGGACTTCATCCACTACACCCCCATAGGCAGCTTCGGAGCCGGAAAGATGACCCGCGTAGGTTTCAGCGAACAGAAGCACGGTGCCGTCATCCACATCACCCAAAAAGAAGCCAAGATGCTCGAGAAGTATTGGAATAAGAAGAAGTAAAGAATGCGATTCTACTTTCGCCAGTTCAACAAACTCCAAAGAATTGAACTGGAGGAAACATCATCAGATACAACTCAATCTATCAGCTGTCCGAAGAAATTTTATCAGCTGACAAAAAGAAATCCATCAACTGACAGGATCTATCTGATTAGTTGATGGATTTTTATAAAAGAGTCCCCCTTTCCTAAAGATGAAAGCAGGCTTTAGATTAACACGCTGAATAAATTAGGCTAATACTCCCGTTCCCATCGTTCCCAACCAGTAGAAGTAGGAATATCCAAGACAACGGAGCCACCGTGGGACAGAGCTGACGCATAATGAAGCAAAGGGATAGAAAAATAGGCTTTCTGAGTGTAAGCCTGCACGTCGCCGCCTGCATCATGGGAAAGACGCAGATAAAGGGTATGCTTCCCTGATGACGAACTGACAAGGCTGTCTTCTACAACATGAAACTTATGTTTACCATCTTGAGCCACAACCTGAAGAATGATGTTCAAGTAGTTTCCGCCACGCCAAATACTCTGCATCTTCACAGGGTCAGTCTTTACCCCATCAAGGGATGTAGCCTGTGGCTCGGGATACAACAAAGGTATCGCCTGTAAAGAGAAAAGTTTGACACCTCCACCATCGACAGGAACATAACCCGAAAGGATACGATAGACAGTATCAGGGGTAACTCCCTCAACTTCAATCTCTGTAGAATTGACAATTTCCAGTTTTTTCCCTCCATCAGTATAGAGGTAATCGAAACGTCCATCGGCATTGGTGCTGACATCTGCAAACTCGTTCAATAAATCGGGATAGGTCAATTCTCCGTCTTCAGAGCATGAAGCTAAGCCTACAACCAAACAAAAAAGACCTACAAGTCCCCAAAAAGCAGATTTCAATGGTACCATAACATCTTTTTTACGTAAGTAGATATTCTAGAAACTACGATTAAGGATATGTCAAAAATACGACAATCATCTTTTTGACACACCCTTAATCCTATTAATTACTCTGCAGCAATCGCTTTCAAGTAATTCTTCACGGGATTGGCATACATGGCCAATATTTTGTCACGCAAGAAGGCTTCATCCTTATTGGGAAGATCTATCTTAGCTAATTGTCCGGCAATGTATTGCTCAAATACCGTTTTTTCTTCAGATGTGTATTTATCAGCAAAACGTCCCTCACCCGTCAACCAATCGTATGCCACATAATTGCCCGGATAGAAACGATAAGCGGCATGTATCTGTTTGTCAACAAGAGTGCTTATAGCCGTAAAGATCTCAGTCTTGGGCATTGCAGGATCAAAAGCATCAAGTTTGTCATTAATACAAGGAGTCAATTGGAAATGGACACGTCCCTTACGTCCGAAGATTCCCGTCTGCATATTCAGAAGGTCATCCTCACGGCTCTTCTTGAAATCGGGGACATCACGCTTCTGCTGATACTCCTTCGCTTTCAGATAGTCACAAGGGTCGTATTCGTAAGAGATAGCGGCAGGAGTGATATATAACCCTTTGAGACGTTCAACAACAGAACCTTCGCCACCCATGGCCATCATCTTCAAGACACTATCCTGCGTGCGGTCATCAGAATCTTTGGCACGTCCTTCACGTTGAGCAATCCAAATATTCTCGTTCTTCTCACTGATAGCAAAGTGCATATAACGAGACATCCGAACGGATGATTCCAGCATCTGACGCATGGTGAGAGCACGTTGAACGATAAACGATTTGTTGATACGTACCAATTTCTTTATCCAAGGGAAGATAAGAAGGTTATCGCCAATAGCTATCTCTACGGTATTCTGCCCGTTGTCCACCAACAAAACAGAGAGCAAAGCTGAGTCGAGCACAATATCACGATGATTCGTAATGAAAGTATGGGGATGTGTGTCACCTTGAATAGCTGTACAATCCATAGACATTCCATCACTACATTTGCTTACCAAATTATGCAGAAAGGGATAACAGAAGGTCTTCTGAAATTCCAAATTAGTCTTACACTGGCGCATTTGCATGGCAATAGCCTCAAAAGGAATACCGGGCATTACTTTGGCCATTACGTGACGGAAAGCCTCGTCAGCAATCAATTCTTCATATACGGCAGGAAGCTCCTCGGGAGAATAAGGCCGTATCTCATCAAATTCAGCGGGAATGTTCATAATCATTTAATTTATCTTCGATAATCTCTGTCATTACGTCTTTAATATCCAATCCTGCGGCACGTACCTGCTGAGGTATGAAACTTGTAGCAGTCATACCTGGTGTAGTATTCACTTCAAGAAGGTTAATCTTCGTACCTTCGGTAATAAAGTAATCAATTCGTATGATACCCTGTGCACCGATAATATCATAAACTGCTGATGTCAATGCCCACACACGATTACGTACCTCATCGGGAATACGGGCAGGGGTGATTTCCTCTACCTGTCCGTTATATTTGGCATCATAATCGAAATACTCATTGTGGCTTACCACTTCAGTGATAGGCAATACGACATTCTTGCCCTTCACTTTATAACAACCGCACGAGATTTCCGTACCATCAAGGAAAGCTTCTATCACCACTTCATCGGCCTCCTCAAATGCTTTGACTATAGCCGGCTGAATATCTTCAGATGTCTTCACCTTAGTTACACCAAAACTGCTACCGCCCAAGCTGGGTTTTACGAAACAGGGAAGACCAATCTTGTCTATGACATCGGCATCCGTAATCGTTTGTCCTTTACGGAGCATCAATGATTCTGCTACACGCACGCCGAATCCTTTCAAGTACTGATTACAAGCAAACTTGTTATAAGTCAACGATGCAGCAAACACACCACAACAAGAATAGGGAATATCCAACATATCAAAGTATCCTTGCAAACGGCCATCCTCACCTGGTGTACCATGAATCGTTATATAGGCAAAATCGAATTTAATTTTCTGTCCGCCCAGTTGAAAACTGAAATCATTGCGATCAATCGGCAGCTTTTCTTCATCGGACAATTGCACATACCAATCATTCCCGTGCATGACCACAATATATAAGGTATATTTTTCCTTGTCAATAAACGAATAGATGCCCTGCGCACTCCGCAAAGACACTTGATACTCCGAGGTATCCCCCCCGGCAACGATTGCTATGGTACGTTTCATGAATAAAATTATAAGTTAGATGCTGCAAATATAGACAAAAATTTTTGATAACGGATATTTTTCATCGGAATATCGAAAAATTGACACTTCCATAGACACGATGCTCCACAAAATGGAGATGTTGCTCAAAACTATTATCCTTGCCATGCTCGAGGACAAAAAGTCCACCGTCCTTCAATAGATTGTTCTGAAAGATAAGGTCAGGAATCTGCGCCAATTCCTTCAGAGCATATGGAGGGTCTGCAAAGATAAAATCAAACTGTTCACCTCCACGGGTCATATAGCGCAATGCATCTCCGCAGACAGGGATACACTTTTCCGTTTTTACCTGTCGCATTATGTCACAAATGAAAGCATGATGCTGGCGGTCTTTTTCAATGGAAACGACACGTTCGCATCCACGCGAAACCAATTCTATACTGATACTGCCTGTACCAGCAAAAAGGTCAAGGGCCGTAACACCTTCTTCAAAATCAATGTAACCCATCAGGACATTAAACAGATTTTCTTTAGCAAAATCGGTTGTAGGACGTGCCTTAAAGGTACGAGGGACATCGAATCTACGTCTTTTATATATTCCGCTGATAACTCTCATGAAATTTATTTCTTGATTCTATATTATAAGGTGGAGCTGTCAATTATGACTAAAAAATGTTGTGCAACAAAGTCAATAAATCGTAAGGGATTTCACTATTGCTTGCAGCAACCGACCGATTGAACTCTGCAGAAGGAGCAATAATGGAGACACTCCTGACATAAGCACGCAATCCATCGGCCACCTGTTCTTTTATTGCATGGGACCCGACAAGATATAATTCATCATGTTCTTGTGACAAATGGAGTTTTTCCCAAATATTGAGCGCATAATAGACACAATCCCCCTTCCCTTGGGTAGGGAATGTATTGACAAGAAGAGGACGTCCATGCTCAAACACCAAAACATCCATTTTACGCCGATTAAAGTTTATATAAATCTTTCGATGAACACCGATACGGCTCTTTCTTGCCAAATGTTGAACAACAGGACTGATGGATGCAAAAATGCGTGCTTGGGGATACAGTTCCTTCAACAAGGCATAAGTACTCTTTTCCATAGCAAAAAGCACCACAATATTACATCGGTCAAGAATGTTATACAGTATGATTTCGCCCGGATGTTTTGGACAACAATGATAATAGATGGATTCTGCTTGCTCGTCTTCAAAAAGTTCAAAGGGAACAGTCGTATAGTGAAGAACATCTACCAATATATTGGTCTCCTTGAAAGTATTTTGCAACAATTCATTTGGAGCCAGACATTGTTTAACATTGGCCGTCAGTGAGATATCAGGCTGTATGCGCAACGATTCGTATCGAAAAGAATCCTTCTCCACACTGTTCACCACTGAAAAAGAAAATCCATCCGCACTGAGGCGGATGGATAATGCATGTTGTGTATATAGTTCTGTATTCACAATCTGATGAAAGATTTCAAAAAGAGGGATTATTCCCAGTTTCCGGCATTGTTATTGGGTTCTTCAACATCACCCACCTTCAAACCAACATAGCGCTCAAGTGTCTCACACTTGTCGATGAGGTTGGTAAGTTCCTGTGCGTTCAAGTCGCTAAGATATACATTGTATGGAGCTCTGGCTTCAAACAAATAGAGAGGTGTACCTGAACGAGTAGAATCTACACGAGTCTCCAATTCAAACTTGGCACCATTTCCAAAGGGAATATAACACAAAGAATCTGCATTGAAGCTTTCGCCGAAAAGATTGTCCTTCAAACTTACGAATACTGTATCACGACTGAATCCTTCCAAACCGGCTTTCTTTACATCATTCCATTTGCCAGTCTTTCTTGCCTTCTCAATCATTTCGACAGCCTTTCTTTCAGTCAAGCCATTTTCCAACTGTTCATCGGTCAACTCACCTTCTTTCTTCACGATAGGCAACTGAGCTGTCTTTACGAAATTCACCAAAGAATCAATATCTTCGCAATAACCACCCAAAGTAATGTTGCGGTAATTTACCTGAGCCTCGCGAATATTGATAAGACTCGCAATGATTTCTTTTTCTCTCTCTTTCTTGATGTTTTCAAACTCGATAGGAGCCATGATACTGCCATAGCACAAGTAGAGCAAACCTGCTGCACATGCGGCCAAAATGCAATTAATTACTAATTTCATGATGATATATTATTTTTTTAGTTTATATTCGTGCCGCAAAAATAGAATAAATAAATCTAATTAACGAACGTTCGGAGATTTTTTTCTTTTAAAAAGATGATAAATAGTTATTTTGTAGAAGAATTTAAGGAAATTTTAGGCTTCAACCCAACCCAAGAGCAATCTGATGCAATGGAAAAGTTGGGACAGTTCTTGATTTCGGGCACCCAAGATTCCGTTTTTCTGTTACGCGGATATGCCGGCACAGGTAAAACATCCTTGATTGGAGGGTTGGTGCGCATGCTTGACAAACTCCAGCAGAAAGCTGTATTGATGGCACCAACAGGACGAGCAGCCAAAGTATTTTCCCAACACGCCGAACACCCCGCCTACACCATCCACCGGAAGATTTATCGTCAGAAAAAATTCTCTAGTGAGACAGAAAATTTTTCTCTGTCTGACAATTTACACCAACACACATTATTTATTGTGGACGAAGCTTCCATGATTGCCAATGACGGTTTGTCAGGTTCCACATTCGGTACGGGACGCCTTTTGGACGATCTGATACAATATGTCTATTCAGGACAAGGATGCAGACTATTATTGATGGGGGACACAGCACAGCTTCCTCCTGTAGGCGAAACAGAAAGCCCGGCATTACACAAATCGACATTACAAGGATATGGATTAGCTGTACATGAATTTGATTTGACCCAAGTCGTACGCCAGCTTGAGGATTCCGGCATCTTATGGAATGCAACCCAACTACGTCGTCTATTGGCTGACGATTTCACTTTGGAGTTTCCCAAAGTCAGGTTTTATGGTTTTTCAGACATTCACAATTTACCTGGCAATGAACTAATCGAAGCTTTGGAAGAGAGCTATTCTCAAGTCGGATTGGACGAAACGATGGTGATATGCCGATCTAATAAACGTGCCACAATTTACAATAACGGCATCCGCTCACGCATTCTCTATCGGGAATCGCAATTGGAGAGTGGCGATGTATTGATGGTTGCTAAAAACAATTATCATTGGGCGGAAAAGGATAAGGAATTGGATTTTATAGCCAATGGGGATATTGTCATTGTACGTAGAGTACGGCATGAACGCGAATTGTATGGATTTCATTTTGCAGATGTCACAATGATATTTCCCGACTATGACGATTTTGAATTGGAAGCCACTGTATTATTAGACACATTACAATCTGATGCACCATCATTAACCCGTGAACAAAGTGAAAAATTGTTCAATGCTATATTGGAAGATTATGCAGACATACCCTTGAAACGGGATCGGATGAAGAAGCTAAAAGAGGATATCTATTTTAACGCATTACAAGTGAAGTATGCTTATGCCATAACATGCCACAAGGCACAAGGCGGACAATGGAAACGAATCTTTCTGGATCAAGGATATATGACAGAAGACATGTTGACACCAGATTATTTCCGATGGTTATACACCGCTTTTACCCGTGCTACGGAACGATTATATTTAGTAAATTTCCCTCAAGAGCAAAAGGAACCCAATATATATATAAATTAAGGTATCCAATCAAGTCTGTTTATCATCTGTCATAGAGACTTCTGTTTGAAAAAAGTAGGAATAAACTATCTTTTTTATATAAAAAGTTTTGTCCTTTTTAATAAAAACTGTACTTTTGCGACATCGTTTGATAAATATTCTGAAAATCAAATTGAAAGAACTAAATAAATTATAATTTAAAAAAGAAAGAAATTATGAAGAACATTTTAAAAGTAATGGCGCTTTGCGCATTACCTTTGGCTGCATACGGCCAATCGGATTCAAAGAATGCGAATGATTTCCGTACTTACAATTTCTTCCAAGTGCAAGGTGGCCTCCATTTGCCTTTCACTCCCGGTGAACGAGCAGATTTGATGAAACCTAATTTCGGTATCAATGTTGGTCGTTGGTTTGCTCCTGAATTAGGTGCAAGAATCGGTGTTGAAGGATTGAACTCTACCGTATTCAATGGCACTGAATATAAAGACTTGGATTATTTCACAACTAATTTGGATGTACTGTTCAATTTAACAGATCTTTTCAAAAAAGGAAACAATCACAAAATGAACATCCATTTCTTAGCAGGTATGGGGCTTGCTTATTGCGACAATTCAGAGGCTCAAACAAGCCTAAGGAGTAATTCAGAATTTTTCCACAATTTCCGTGTAGGATTGGCTGGAGAGTGGAAAATTGCCAAACCTCTGAGTCTTTCTTTGGAATACCGTTTGAACAATACAGACGATGATTTCAATGCCCGTATAAATGGCGAAGATGATTGGTATTCTTCTTTACTTGTTGGCTTGACTTGTAATTTCGGTTATAATAAGAAACTGTATTCTGACAAGTATGTCGTAGTACCTGAGAAGGAACTCACCATGTACGACAAGATGCAAATGAGTGTAAATGACCGAATGAATACTTGGATGAAGCGTCTCAAGGGCGAGAGCAAGGATGATTATCTGTTGCGTACAAGCGAAGATAAGATAGAAGCCATGCGTCTGAGCCTTACCAATGAAGTTACTACCGAAATGGCAGGCGATAAGATTGCCAATTCTAACGTCAGCTTGGGTAAGTATAACAAGAATGCCGAGTTGTTGGGCGTAAACTTCAGCGACATGCCTTCCATTACATTGAGCGTTCCCAAGGACGAAATCACAGCCTTCAAGAAAGCCGAAGACCTCAACTTCAACAAGACAGTATATGGTTTGAATGCCAATGACCAGTTTGAAGTTCTTTATACAGAGGTTTTGAATGCCAATAACTCAAAAACCTATGTATATAACAACTTGAATCGTCAAGAAGCCAAGAAAGCTGACACAGAAGGCTTTGTTCCTCTGGAAGTTGTACAACAAGAAATAGCCAACAGCTTGAGATTGGAGCAGGTTAAGACAAATGCTGTACAGCAGGCCAAGAATGAAAAGCTGTTGACAGACAACACCACCATCGAAGTTGCTGCAGAGGTTGTACCCAATGGAGACCAATTAAATTACAAGGTTACTTACAAATATGCCGTAAAAGATGGTTTCAGTGTAACTGATGACTTCGCACCCGGTAAGTATGTTGCAGAAAAGTCTCCAGCTTCAACTGCTATGCTGAATATCATCAAGGAATCATTTGCGAAGGATTTCGCTCCATACGTGAAGGCAGGCAAGAGCGTGAAGATTATTTACACAGGTTCTGCTGACGCGACTCCTATCAACGGCAAGTTGACTTATAAGGGAGAATATGGCGACATCAACAATCAAGCAGTGGTAATCAACGGCAAACCCAGCAAGTTGACTGTAACCAAGGCCGACGGCATCACCAGCAACGAACAGTTGTCACTCGTTCGTGCAATTAGTGTGAAGGATTTCACTTACAAGAACATTCCTGCGTTGAAAAACATGAAGACTACCGACAATTACGTAATCGAAGTATCTCCGAACAAGGGTTCTGAGTACCGTCGTGTAACTGTTGAGTTCTTGTTTGAGAACGCATTCTGATAAGGACAGATAAGACCCCCTCCACCCTCTTCTCTTTGGATGTAAAGGTGGAGGGGGTTCTTTCTTTAAATCACACTTGACACACATATACCATCAATACTCTGTTTTGTAAACTTATAACACTAAATATGAAACTTCTTATAACACTATTATCAATTGTAAGCTGTTTGGTCAATATTTACGCCTTGGCTCTCCCATCTGCTAACAAATCGGAATTGAGCGATTCCGTATTCATTGCCAACATGCATGAAGCCACTATGGCTGAAACCAATTTTATAATGGTGCTCGAATCAGATTCTGTAGTGATAATGAATGGAGATTCTATCAGACTGGCTGCAGGAGATTCGTTGTTCATGCCCCGAATATCTCCCGAGGATTCAATGTTTAAAGCCGCAACAGAATCCAACACCCAATACTATTTAATGAAGGTGAATCCTTCATCTGACAAGGATGTCATGTACGGTTGCCTGTTAGAAGGTTTCATGAATTACATCAAGTCCTTGAATTCAAGATCGAACGAGGAAATTCTGGTTGCCAAAGACAACATCCGCAAGATGCGTCCAGAATTTGAGGAAGCAGGTATCTATTATAGCCAACAGAACAAAAATGACAAGGCATATAAATTCATTGAATGCTACCTCAATATTCCCCGCCTGCCATTCTATGCAGGAGAGGAATTTATGCGTAACCAAAATTATGCAACATATGTATATTTTGCTGCTATCGGTGCGCATAATGCGCGTGAATTTGAAAATGCAATTTCTTTTTTCCAAGAATATATCAATTTAGGAGAAAAAGCCAATCAAGAAGCATGTTATGTCAATTGGGCCAAGGATTTGGACCGTCTTGAACGATATGACGAAGAGGTTAACGTATTGGATGAAGGATTAATGAATTACCCGACCAATATAGAACTGCTGAAAACGTCCATAAGCCTGTACACCAAGATGCACAATATTGAAAAAGCACAGGAAATGCTTGACCGTGCCCTGGTAGTTTCTCCAAACGACCCCAGTTTGTTGTTTTTTAAAGCAACAATGGATGATGAAAATGGAAATTTCGCAGACGCATTACCTATTTATCAGAAATTTTATGCCAGCGACAGCACCGACATGGACATCAAAAAGCGTTTAGCCATTTGCTATTACAATTTAGCATGTGTACAGATTAATGAGCGCAACAAGGCAAAAGAAGGTAATTTGATAAAAGATCTGACTCAAAAAGCAACAAGCAATTACAACGATGCCATACCGATGCTGAATCAGATTTTGGATGCACAACCTGCCGGTAAGAAAGACCGCAAGTTACTCTATGCATTAGAAGATGCTTACAAACAAACAGGAAAAATGGATGAAGCCAAACGTGTAAAAGCGATGATTGATGACGGTTTTGTTGCCAGTGGAGACAATACTGTACCCAACTTCAACGACTGGTATCGCCCACAATTGGATGCTATTTTAGCTGAATGGGAGGCACGTGGAGAGTTTGAGCCTGCAGCTGATTATATCAAGCGTGTAAATCCTGAGACCCGCAGGATGCTGATTGCGCAAACCCGACAAGCATGTGAAGCACGTTTTATCAATGAGTATGGAGGATATTTCAACTTGACAGATTTGACTATCAAACCTTATGACCCAGACCATGAGACATTCCGTATCCAAACTCGCCAAGGAGACATTTACCTCAAAGTCCCTTTGGCAAACAATGAAGCTGCTGAGTTCAAGAATAATTGGAATAAAGTGATTGTTGCAAATCCCCAATTGAGAATTGATAAAGAAGGAAAGATGTTGTTAGCAATGGCTGACATGGTAACACCTAACGGAAAAACCTACAAATACGATGTCAATGTCCCGTTAGCTTATGGCAAGACAAAAATTGCACGTCCTGTTTGGGACGATAGTGACATATTATTGGCCGGTGCCTCAGATGTCGGAAGCAAGAAAGGCAATGGGCCACGCATTGAAGAAGATTTAGTTGTGGGAGAATCTACTGTAGATGTCAATATCCCTGTCACCAAGAACGATAATGAAAATACTTTCGCTCTAATTTTTGCCAATGAAGATTACAAGAATGTAGAGGGAGTTCCCTTTGCAAAGAACGATGGAAAGTCATTCAAGCGCTATTGTACGGATGTCCTCGGTGTGGATGACAAACACATCATTCACGTAGAGAATGCCACACGTAATGAGATGATTGCAGCCATTGGGCGCATTCAGGACTTCGAAAGCGCCTATGCAGGAATGAAACTGTTGGTTTACTATTCCGGCCATGGTGTACCCGACCCCAGTACCAACGAATCATTCCTACTACCTAGCGATGCTTCGCCACGCTACATAGCACAAACAGGGTATAAACTATCTGACTTCTATAAGCAATTGACTGATAAAAATCCTAAATCTGTAACCGTATTTTTGGATGCCTGCTTTAGTGGCGCAAAAAAAGATGGACAAGTTATGGATAAAGAAGCCCGTGGTGTAGTCATCAAACCGCGCGAAGAAGTCCCAGTAAACAACATGGTCGTATTCAGTGCTTGTTCAGGCTCAGAAACGGCCTATCCGTACACTAATCAAAAGCATGGAATGTTCACTTACTTCCTTTTGAAGAAGCTACAAGAAGATAAAGGAAGGACTTCCTATAAAAAGTTGGCAGAATATATTGCAGAAAATGTGAAACAAAAAAGTCTTGACTTGAACGGGAAAATACAATCTCCAACAGTACAAACAAGTCTTTCTAAGGATGTTTGGGGAGATTGGCGTTTAGATAAAGAGGATTAACCCATTTGCCAAAATACAAAAAGTCCCCAAAGGGAGCTAGACGTAAAATAAGACGTTAATTACAACTCTTTATAGAAGTGAGCTCGGTATTGTGCCGGGCTCATTCTTTTTTATCTCATTTATTTTTTACTAAAGGAACATGTCTGATATGAGCGAAAGACATATCTTCTGAACTTTTATGGACATTCGAAAACATCGGTTGTTCACTTTTAGTTTGCTTATCTGCCTTGAATTCGCGCTCCATATGTTTTAAGACCTTGCCCACTTTGCCTGTACATGAAGGGCAATGGCATTTCTCCGTTTTGTTTCCTGTCCCATCTGGCGTATCAGTTTCGGGACAATTTTAAGAATTACCGTTTCCCCTTTAATTACGTTAAGCAGCGTATATTTTTAGGCGTATAGGTCAATTTGCAGGCTGAAAACAAGTATGTGTTGTTCAATAGGTCAAATTGCAGGCTGAAATTGTGGTATGTAATTTGTCTATATCAACTGATTCTATTACTTTTGCTCCGCAGTCTGAAGCATAGTGGAGCTCTGCTGGGGAGCAACTCCATGAGGAATAGGATTGTAATGCGTGAAGCATGTTAAATCAAATGGGGATTGTCTGTAATGGACCGTCCCCATTTTGTTGCTTTAAATATGCTACTCGCCATTCAATGCCAAGAAAAAACCATTTATAAACCGCTTGCGTTTTTCTTTCTTCATACCACTATGATTGTTCAGATGTTTCTTTAAATCAGTAAATGTGCCTTCTATCTTGTTGTTAGTATTGGGCATGCCATTTACATGTTGATATGTGAAAAGATATGGCAAATAGTACTCGATGCTAATCATTGCTGATCTTGTTCGCTGATGGGTATAATACGTCTTTTGTGTTAGAGGATTTTGAGTGCGTTCATTCAGGAACGTTTTCCACTTTTCCTTCCATTCCAGGAAGTCTTTCTTAAAATCATCTTCTTTAGCTTTTTTCAAAGTACGCATCAATTGCTGAAGTTCCTGTCCTGCAGGAAGTTTTGGATTTTTTGTAATCTTGCGTCTAACAATTGCACACATGTGATAATGGCACATCTGTATCTTATAATTGGCAAACACTTTGAACAAGCTCTGAATACCATCAATCACCATTCCATCTAAGATGTAACCATTCTTTTCAATCTCATGAACAGCATCTACATAGTCAGAGACATGTTCGTGGGAAATGTGTTTCATGTAAAGGGGGTTGCCGGTATTTGTGTCTAATACGGCTATGACACCGCAGTTGCGACCAAAGTAAGTAGCATCAATGTTGACTACGCCATGTCCACCTAATTTAGGGTTATGCCATTCAACTACAATGTCCTTTAAGAGTCGCTTTATGGTAGATTCACTAACCTTATAGCGTTGCGACAAGTCATGGATAGTTTGCTTCTCTTTCGTGTAGGCTTTCCAAATAATATTGCTCTCAACATAAACTTTGCCTCGGAATTGGTGGCCGCAAACCATGCATTTGTACAACTGGACTACTTTACGAACACCGTTTTTCTTTGTTATTGGAGAGTGGCAGCAGGGACACTTTTTTTATTCATAGAAATGTTGATTTTAGGGATTTTGAAATGCCTGCAAAGTTATAGGGAATCGAACAAGTCTGCAAGTCTCAGCCTGCAAAATGACCTATAGAACATTTTCAAAAGTAAATTTTGGGGTTCAAAAAATTGAAATGCCCACATCACCTGTGTTTATGAGGGATGTGGGCATGTTCTAGCCTGCAATTTGACCTATACGCCTTTTTTTTATGTTTTTTCTTTCAATAGCTCTTCCAGTTTCAGTAGTTCGTCGCGGTATTGGGCAGCTTCTATGAAGTCTAAGCGCTTGGCGGCCTCTGTCATCAGTTTGCGCGTGCGTTCAATGCTCTTCTGTAACTGTGGACGGCTCATATATTGTACGATAGGGTCAGCGGCCAAAGCAAGAGATGCGTTTTCTTCGATTTCGACGTAAGGTTTTGGTACGGAGGTTGTTGTATCGACTTCAGGCTTGGATGTACTGATGAGGTTGCCCATCTTTCGTTCCTTGCGTATTTGCTGAGGTGTGATTCCGTTTGCGTGATTGTAGGCTAACTGTTTTTCGCGGCGGCGGTTGGTTTCATCTATAGTCTGCTGCATGCTGTCGGTTACTTTGTCGGCATACATGATAACGCGTCCGTTAACGTTACGCGCTGCACGTCCTGCCGTCTGAGTGAGCGAACGGTGACTACGTAGGAATCCTTCTTTGTCAGCATCCAAAATGGCCACGAGGGAGACTTCAGGAAGGTCCAGTCCCTCGCGCAATAGGTTGACACCTATCAGCACGTCGTAGATTCCGGAGCGGAGATCATCCATGATTTTCACACGTTCGAGGGTATCTACCTCGCTGTGTATGTAGTTACAACGGATGCCGTGGTCAAGCAAATACTCTGTTAGTTCCTCTGCCATGCGTTTGGTGAGGGTTGTAACGAGGGTACGCTCTTCGCGTTCGATACGTTGTTGTATCTCCTCCATGAGGTCATCTATTTGATTAAGGCTGGGCCGAACGTCGATGATGGGATCCAGTAGTCCTGTTGGGCGGATGACTTGCTCCACTACAATTCCCTCGGATCGGACAAGTTCGTAATCAGCAGGTGTGGCGCTGACATAGATAGTCTGTGGGGTCATCGCCTCAAATTCTTCAAATTTCAGAGGACGATTGTCTAAAGCGGCAGGTAGGCGGAAGCCATATTCGACAAGGTTAACTTTGCGGGCACGGTCGCCACCGTACATAGCGCGTATTTGAGGAACACTGACGTGACTCTCATCGATGACCAAAAGGAAATCTTTTGGAAAAAAGTCCAGTAGGCAGTAGGGACGTGTGCCGGCTTCGCGTCCGTCAAAATAGCGTGAGTAGTTCTCGATACCCGAGCAGTGCCCCAGTTCTCGTATCATCTCCATGTCGTAGGTCACTCGCTCATGGAGACGCTTGGCCTCAAACTCTTTCCCTATTTCGCGGAAATATATCTCCTGTAAGGTGAGATCATCTTCTATCTGATGAATGGCACGTAGGGTACTCTCCTTAGTGGTCATAAAAAGATTGGCTGGGTAGATTTTGTATTCCTCAAAACTGCCAAGTCGCATGCCTGAGGTTGCATCCACTTCCTCAATGGTATCAATCTCATCGTCCCAAAAACTGACGCGTAAGAGATTGTCTGCGTAGGCCAAGTATATATCTACAGTGTCTCCTTTTACACGGAAGTTGCCCCGTTGAAAAGTGATATCGTTGCGTGAGTATTGCATATCTACTAACCGTCTAAGGAAAACGTTACGGTCCAGTAATTTGCCCCGCTTGATTTCTATTACATTTTCGTAGAAGTCTGCAGGGTTTCCCATTCCATAAATACAGGAAACGGAAGATACGACAATGACGTCCTTTCGGCCCGATAGTAATGAGGAGGTTGCTGCCAAACGGAGTTTGTCAATCTCGTCGTTGATGGCCAGGTCCTTCTCTATGTAGGTATCGCTGCTGGGTAGGTATGCTTCGGGTTGGTAGTAGTCGTAATAGGATACATAATATTCAACGGCATTGTTTGGGAAGAAACTCTTGAATTCTCCGTATAGTTGTGCCGCCAACGTTTTGTTGTGGCTCAGAATAAGGGTCGGTTTACCAATCTGTTTGATGACATTGGCAATGGTGAAAGTCTTTCCCGATCCAGTTACACCGAGCAATGTCTGCGCAGGCATACCTTGCTGTATGCCTTCCACCAACTGGCTGATAGCTTCTGGTTGATCGCCTGTGGGACGGTAGTTTGAGATAAGTTCGAAGTCCATAAGGTACAAAAGTACATATAATTTTGTTCTTTCTCCATAATCGAGACCTTTTTTTCATTAAAAAATATCAATGGGATTGTATAATTCACTGAATCTCCGTAAATTTGCACATTATTTATGAATAAGATGAAGAAAATAATAGGAATTATACTCATTTCAGTTTGTTTATTTACCTCTTGTGATACTTATAACAAGATTCTAAAGAGTACAGATTATGAGTATAAATATGAAGCAGCTAAGGAGTATTATACTTCTGGAAAGTATTCAAAGGCATCTACGTTGTTAGGTGAACTTATTACCATTTTAAAGGGTACGGATAAGGCTGAAGAGTCATTATATATGTTGGGTATGTGCTACTATGGCATGGGCGATTATGAGACGGCTTCGCATTACTTTGTGACCTATGTCAAAAGTTATCCGCGTGGTATTTATACTGAGGAGGCACGTTTCCAGACAGGAAAAGCTCTCTATATGGCAGTACCCGAACCTCGATTGGATCAAACTGCAACAGTTAAGGCTATTGAGGAATTGCAGATGTTTTTGGAATATCATCCGCAGAGTGAACGTGCAGAATTGATACATACCATGCTTTATGATTTACAGAACAATTTGGCCGAGAAAGAATATGAATCGGCTATGTTGTACTACAATTTGGGACCATATACAGGTAATTTCAATTATTCAAGTAACAACAATCCTCAAGCCAATGCCAACAATTATGAATCGTGTGTTCTCACAGCACAGAATGCATTGAGAGATTATCCATACTGCTCGTTACGTGAAGAGTTTGCTATTCTTATTCTCAGAGCCAAATTTCAAATGGCAGTCCAAAGTGTAGACGAGAAGAAGCACGAACGTATGCGTGAAGCATTGGATGAATATTATGCTTTCAAAAACGATTATTCCGAAAGTAAGTATATGGAAGAGGCGGATAATATTTTGAAGAAAATAACCAAGAAAGGTGAAATCATACCTGATGAAAAGGAGAGTAATTAATACATCATATATATAAAATAAAGGAACAAAAGAATTATGGATTACAAGAAGACAAATGCCCCCTCGAACACTGTGAATCGTGATTTGATGGATTTGTGTGAAGACACTGGTAACATCTATGAGAGTGTTGCAATCATCGGTAAGCGGGCCAACCAGATTTCTGTAGATATGAAGAATGAATTAGCCAAGAAGTTGTCTGAGTTCGCTTCATACAACGACAGCCTTGAGGAGGTTTTTGAGAATCGCGAACAGATAGAAATTTCTCGTTTCTATGAGAAACTTCCGAAACCGACTCTGATTGCTGCTCAAGAATACGTTGAACATAAGGTTTACTTCCGCAATCCTGCAAAAGAGAAGGAAAAATTGCAACAAGTTTCGTCATTGAGTGAGTTATAATAAATGCGCTCTTAAAGAAATATGGCTCAACGTTTGTATTTACTGTTGTCGGCTGTACTGATGGCTATTGTGTCACAAAGTACGCTGGCAACTTTTATTGCTGGACAAGACGGATTCTGCTATAAGTTAACGTGTTGGAGACTTTTGTCAGTTGCTACGGATGAGACAGTGAGTGGTGCACCATGGGCACTGATGGTTTTGGCTTTGATTATTGTATTGGCCTCACTGTTTGCATTGTTCTTGGCTTTTTATCAAAATTATGCATTACAGAAGCGGACAACTATTTTTAATACTTTGTTGGTTGTCGGATTCCTTTTGGTGTACGGAGGCTATTTTATTTATTATCAGAGTATGTTGGACGCAATCAGTAGTGAACTTACTTCATGGGCTGTTGCTGTTCCTGTGGTGGTTTTGATACTCCAATTGATGTCTTTCTTTGCTATTCGTAAGAAAGAAGCAAAAGTCTTGTCTGAGGCAACTACATTCCGCTTGCGGGATTGATTTCTCTATAAATTATAAATCAAGCACAGATTTATTCATATATCATATACCCCATTTGTTGTATATGGAATAAATCCATGCTTGATTTTTGTTATTTATTATTCGTCATTTTTGGTGATTTCTCCTGCCATACAAGTCCTCATTTTCTTTCTGATTTCTTCAGGTGGTAGGCCGTGACCTAAAAGGAACATCAGTTTGGTAACTGCTGATTCTACCGTGCTGTCATATCCACTGATAACTCCGGCTTCGGCTAAGTGGATACCTGTTTCATATCGTCCCATTTCTACAGAACCTGATAGACACTGACTAATATTGACAATTATAATACCTCTTTCTGTAGCTTCCTTCAATTTTTTGACTAACCATTTTTTTTGTGGTGCATTTCCCGAACCGAATGTGCGCATCACAACAGCCTTTAGACCGGGTACATGTAGAACATTGTCAATAATAGCCTCTTGTATTCCAGGGAAAAGTGAGAGGATAATGACATTTTGGTCAAATAGAAAATGAGGTTTCAGCGGTTTATTCCCGTCAGGTTTAAGAATGTGTTCGTGTGCGTAGTTAATGTGGATTCCTGCATGTGCCAATACAGGGTAGTTAAAAGAATTGAAGGCTTTAAATCCTTCAGCATTACTTTTGGTTGTCCGGTTTCCACGAAGCAGACAATTCTCAAAAAATATAGAAACTTCAGGAACAATAGGTGTTCCATTTGGATATTTGGCTGCAGCAATTTCTATCGCTGTGATTAGGTTTTCTTTGCCATCTGTTCGCAATGCTCCAATAGGTAATTGGCTACCTGTCAAAACTACGGGCTTGCTCAGATTCTCTAGCATAAAGCTTAATGCTGAAGCTGTATATGCCATAGTGTCTGTTCCATGTAAAATGACAAAACCGTCAAAACGGTCGTAATTGTCATTGATTATATGTACAAGTTTAGCCCACAAGGCTGGCTCCATATCAGAAGAGTCAATAGGAGGTGTAAACTGATATGTTGCTATGTGGTAATTGAATCGTTTTAATTCAGGTACATGTTTCTGTAAATGTTCAAAATTAAAACTTTCCAAAGCGCCAGTTTCGGAATTCTCTATCATTCCTATGGTTCCGCCGGTATATATCAGCAGTACCGCAGGTATCTGATTTGGCAACACGTACTTATTGTTTCTGTTATCATTTTCCATTTAGGCTGCAAAGATACGAAAATTACAAGTATGAATCTATATAATATGTATAAAAAAGTTGAGTAGTTGCCAATGCTTGTACAAATCCCCACGTCTGATAGAGAAAATCTCTGTCGAACATGGGGATTCTTCGTTTGCTTAGTATTTATCTATCTATTCTATTTTGTAATACTTTTACGGAAAAAATGGAATTGCATCATAAAACGAAACATTGCCGGTTGCAAAGCATAAGTGATGAGAATGGTACTGCTCATACCAATAAGTGTACTTATACCTATGCTATGAATGGCTGGATGGGTTGCAAATAACAGCGAACTGACAACTACAATCAATACAAATGCTGAAAAGAAAATTGCCGTTTTATGATAGACAAGTAGTGAATCGCCTTCTTTTCGGGATTGAGCTAAAAGACCTGTCATCACAAAGATACTGTAATCGACTCCAATACCGAATATAAAGGTTGCGATGATGATGTTTATCAGATTAAACTCCAATCCACATAATCCCATGACACCACGTACGACATACCAACTTAAACTCATGGGAATGAATGCGATGATTGCTTGTGGGATACTACGGAACGCGATAAGTAGCACAAGGAATACAAAAATGGATGAAATACCTAAAACTGTATTGAAATCATCGTTTAGTAAACGTACCATGTCGCTGGTATAGTAGAATGGGTCAATGACTACTGCATGTGGACATGAAGCTACAGCATCATTTACAGTCTTTTTAACCGAATCTTCCATTTGTACAGATGTGAATACCAGGTATCTGTCGTCACATTCTTCTATAAAGTTACTTAGCAGACTTTCAGGGAAAACTTCAGCTTCGTATAATGATGTCGGTTCATATTCGCTTTCTATCATAATGAAGAATGGTTCGAACATGTTTTCATTCAATTCATATTTTTGAGCAGAACTGATGATGTTTTTTCGGATAGGTCCGATTCGCTCTGGAGTCCAATAATTTGACCAAAGTTCTATACGCTTTTCTTGCTCACTTGTGGGAATAAATAATGTTGATGAACGTGAAAATTGTTTCACTATTCCTGCTTTTTTTAATGAATCAAGAATATTTATGATACCCTTGTTGTAACTAAGAGCTGAATCAAGTTCGGATGCGGTGGCTGCATAATACATAGAAGCATTTCCGTTATTTACCTTTTGTGCGTATTGCTCATTGGAACGTATCACTTTAGGTTCATTATATCCGATATTTCTTAAATTACTGTCGAAAGTCACCCAACTGGAAGTGAAAAATGTGATAGAACAGATTATTATCAGAACCCATCTTAATGCCCTGTTGCGATCGATTGGATAACTGTTGATGTAATCCAGCAAACGGAAAGCTTTCTCGTTACGTCTGTTTTTTGTTGGTTGGAAAAAGTGTGGCATAAAAATGAGTGCAAAGAGTGTTGTACCCACCATGGCAAATGAGGCGAACAAACCAAAATCTTTCAACAAATCACTTTGAGTGAATAGTAACCCCATGAATGCTCCAATAGTTGTAATACATCCCAAGCATACGGGAGTAGATTGGTCGCGCAATACCTGTTCTGCTTCTCCTACATATTTGTAGTGAATGAGAACGTGTAGACAGTAGCTAAGCGCAACTCCTAGAACTATAGCACCAATGCCTACAGCCATCAGTGACATACCTCCTTTTATCCAATAAATAAGAGATAAAGAGAAAAAACTACCATATACAACGGGTAAAATAAGCATAGGTAAAGTACCCCATCCGCGTAGGCACAATCCAATGACAGAACATATTAGTAATAAAGATAGGCCAATAGTGAGAATGAGATCACTTTTTATTTGGCGTGAATTAAAAACACTTTGTACGGGAGAACCGTGGAATAGAACTTCGATATTTGGATATTCTTCTTTAAAAGATTCGATTTCTTCTTCAAGCATTGCTATCAAATCAGTTCCGGCTTTTGAATTGAATGCATTGAAGTTTGGCGACAAAAAAGCCAAGGCTACAGTTGAATCAGGTGCAAATAGTTGTCCATCTATCATTGTGTATCCACCAAGACCTCCTGATAAGGACTTTCCTTGTGGTAATAATGCCAAGCGTAATGCTGCAGGATCCTGACCGACCATGGTTGAAACACTTCCTTCTTCATCGTTCATTACCAATGTGGCATTCAATGCCATTTGTTTTTCAATAGTTTGTGGCATGAGTAAGGAATCAAAACCTTTGTAGCAATCTTCGTCAATAAAAGATGGTACATTCATTAATGCAAAATCCAAACCATTGATTAATAAGTCATCGTCGATACGGTTAAGAATGTGTGCAATGTATTGTGTCGCAGTGTCTCTGATGAGCAATTTTTCAACCAATTCGTCGGTTGCAGATGCCAATATTGCAGATTCCTCTAAAAGATTGGTTTCGTCAAGAGTATCTTCTTTTAATGATAGTTGGATGAATATTTTATCTTTTACTCGCAGATTCCCAAAGGCAAGTCCACTTTCTGTAGCAGCTTCTGTTTGCGGAAGGAGTTTGGCTATGTTTTCTTCATATTCCACTTTCAGACCATTATAAATGAAGGTTACACTGCTGATGACAAGCAATGTATACATCAACCACTTTCTTTTATTTAGAAAATGATATAGAGGTATGAATATCTTTTCCATAATTTAAATCAATTCAGCTTTCATTTCTAGATATGTATTATCCTCATTGCCAAGAGTTGCCTTCAGTTTGTAGATACCATCTTTTTCATCAAGAGACAGTGAGGCAATCATTGAAGGGTGGGTCTTTGGTGTGATTAATGTTGTCAATCGGCACAGATTCATATTGTTCATAAATGTCTCTTTCCCAATTATAGTTTCAGCTAATTCTTTAATCATTTGTATATTACAAACACCTGGTGAAACTGGTTCATTGGGGAAATGACCTTGATATACTGTGCATTCTGAATTTAGTTGGATGCGAAAGTTGTATTGATTTCCTTCATTGGAAATCAACTCTTTTGTATAATAATCTTTTATAAGCATATTCCGTTTTTTATTTTCCATTCATTCAAGAACTCAGGACTTGATGTTTCCAACTCACCTTGTAAGTTTGTGAATAATTGAGTTGTTTCGGCTGTAAGTACAAGGGTGTTGTCTTTCTCTTTGCGTATTTCGTATTCAAACACTAATTTGGCACCTCTTGAAGGTCGATATTTTATAGTTACAAGCAATATATCATCTACCGTAGCTGTGTGGTGGTAGCGCATTTTGACATCAAAAATGGGCGCCATATAATTGTTTTTGTAAATGTACATATATTCGAGTCCGAATTGACGTCCAAAGGCTTCACGTGCATCTTCCATATATTTGATATAATGTCCATGCCAAACCATGTTGATGGAGTCTACTTCGGAAAAACGTACCAATACGCGAACAGTAGTACTTGGTATCATGTTATTGTGCGTTTCTGTCTTCATACGATGATTTGTCTGCTTGTTTGTAGCATTTTATTCTTTTATGAATATTTTCATTTGGCAAGTTGCTACAGTTTCATTATTAATGCATGTTTCGGCTGCAATGAGAGTGACTCCTGCTGCCTCTCCCATAACTTTGATTGATGTTAACAATCTTTCTCCAATCATTGGGAGACGTATAATCTTACATTTTTTTACTTCGCCTATAAAACCCAATTTAGGACTTTCGCCACGTGTGTAAGGGGCATATCCAGCAAATGCTGCTGCAGATTGGGCAATGTGTTCAATTATTCCAGTCTCCTGCAAATAATTATTCTTGCAGAATATATTTTCAGCTTTCACGGTAATGCCTGTAATGGCACTTGTTGCATCTGCTTCAAAAAAAGAGTCCACCATGACAATGGGCGGACGTTGGGGGATAAGGTGGTATAGACCCTCTCCGTAGAGCAAAGGTTGTTGTGTCATTGTGTTTTGAGAATGAATTTAGTTGAAAAAATACAAGCTGACGATGACAGGGACAAGGCTTTTCCTATTTTTTGTCTAATCGTCAACTTGTTTTTCTTTATCAACAAATGATTAATTCTGATTGTTGCTAACGAAATCGTAAAGAGCTTCGAATGTTTGAATGTTAATCAATTCGCTGCTTTTAATCTTTACACCGAATTCTGATTCAATCAGAGCTACCATGTCAACCAAACTCAAACTGTCTAATTGCAGGGTTTCTTTGATGTTTGCATCAGGGGTAATATCTTCTACCTCAATTTCAAATTCTTCAGCCAATACTTCGTTAATCTTTTCAATTAATTCGTTCTTTTCCATTGTCTTAAATCTTTAAATTATTATGTTGTTTATTTGAGTGTTATTTTCGTTATTACTTTTAGATATTTCTAATGACAAGCGTAGAGTTAGTTCCTCCAAATCCGAATGAGTTGGATAGGAAAGTATCGAAATGTTTATCTATGCGTTTGTCTGGAATCAGAAGTTTAGCCGAGTCTTCATCAGGATTTTCAAAGTTGAGGTTAGCTGCAATAAATCCATTTTTCATCATCAGCATCGAATAAATCACTTCGCTGGCTCCTGCCATCCACATTTCATGTCCTGTTTGACTTTTGGTACTTGTCACTTCGATGCGTCGGTCACCAATGACGTTATAGATTGCTTTAGCCTCGTTGGTGTCACCTACATGGGTAGATGTAGCATGAGCATTGATGTATCCGATTTCACTCACGTCAATACCTGCACGACGGATAGCCATCATCAGTGATTTTGTGGGTCCTTCAACGTTGGGTGAAGATATATGGTCTCCGTTAGAGGAGAATCCGTAACCTAAAATTTCCGCTAAAATAGGAGCACCACGGCGGATCGCTGATTCATAACTTTCAATGATAACGGTGGCGGCACCTCCTCCAGGTACAAGTCCGTCACGGTCACGGTCGAAAGGTCGGCTGGCTTTTGTTGGTTCGTTTTCGCGGATTGAGAATGCAGAAATTCCATCGAATGAACCTATTGACCAGGGGTTTACCTCTTGTGCACCTCCGCAGACGACCATTTCTTGAAGTCCATTTTGAATCAGTAGTGCCCCTAATCCGATTGCATGTGAACCGCTGGCACAAGCTCCACTGACGGTAAGATTGATACCTTTTAACTTGAAGATACATCCGAGATTCATGGTTACCGTAGAGTTCATTGATTGGAAAATCGCACCTGAACCTACAAGGGTTGTATCTTTTTTCTCACGCATGGCGTCAACAGCTTTCACGTTTGGTACTGTTGAACTATCATTTCCATATAATAGGCCTACATCGTGAGTATTCAGGTAATCTTGATCAATTCCGGCATTGCGTAGTGCATCAATGGTTGCACAATAGGCGTATTGTGCTTGTTGAGGCATATATACACGTTGTGCGCGGCTAAGAACCTTTTTCAAATCTGGTTCATCAAGATGGGCTGTCAATGCCGACCGGAATCCCATTTCTTTACGGATAGGGTCAAATACGATTCCTGACTTGCCATTATAGAGCGAGTCACGCACTTCATCCAGTGTTTTTCCGAGGCATGAGTAAATTCCCATACCTGTAATTACGACTCTGTTTTGCATATTTGTCTTTATAAAGATTGTATATGATTATTTTTACTTTGATTTCTTCTTTAATGAGTTGAGCTTCTTTTCAATGCGTTGTTTCAAATTGCGGATTTGGTTGATTGCCAATGATGAAGTCATGTGGTAACGAATTTCGCGTACTGAACTCTTTACCCACTCCTTATATTTCCATGCAAAGATAATGAGTTCGGGAAAGAGGGATACATATATCAAAGCTGTCAACCAATCTATATTCACCCATGTTACAATAAATGTAATGATGGCGAACAGGGGGAGTAGAAGTAAGGCGTTGAAAACAAATAACATCGTTCCTTCAAACATTGGGTCTTTGAATTTCTTTTTGAAGAATATCATAGGGATTGCATATGCTGGAAGAGATGGCCAAAGCGATATAATCCAAAAAGGAAGTAGCGCCAACAGACCAACCATTTTCAAAGACGTTACAATGGGAAGAGTTGGATTTTCAAAGTTCTCTATTTTGAAACCATGCTTTTTCAAGCATTCTTTCAACTCACGTGCATTGTGGTAGAGTTCTTCTATCTCTTCAGGTGCTTCAAGTTGTTCATCTTGAATGGCCTTTACGAGTTCTTTTTCTGCTGTCAGCAATTCTGGCATTACATTGGCATTAAGCCCCATATCCGCAGCCCACTCTTTACCCCATATTGTACGGATAAAATCTACTGTATCGTAGTTCTCTACATCTCGGATATCTAACATTAGGTCTTCAATTTGCTTGCGAACCAATGCATTAACTTCGCGTTGGGCAGTACGCGGTTTCGTTTTATATAGTTCATAGTAAGGCTTTAGTGATATTTTCTCGCCATACTTGACCATATATTCATTTCGGATACCAAAGTAGTTTGAATAGTGATTGCAGGAGGGGAGGATGAATATTTCCTTTTCGAAGTTTCCGGCTTCAGCGGCTTGAAAGGCCATCTTCGTATATCCGAAAGAGAAATTCCCTAACCAATGCTTGTCCTGATGGCCTGCTTCGGGAAACATCAAGATGGTATTTCCACCGAGTAACACTTGTTCAGTCATCTTGAATGTCTCGTCGTTTTTAGTCAGTGCAGCCTCTCCTTCGTAATCAATGCGGAATGCTGGAAGGAGGCCGATGGCACGCAGGAATTTACCTGCCATGGGGTGATAGGCAAATACATCAGCACGTGTGATGACGTTCAATTTTCGGTCATGAAAACTTACTACAACACCTAATGGATC
This sequence comes from Phocaeicola sp., assembly GCA_045647865.1. Taxonomy (GTDB): domain Bacteria; phylum Bacteroidota; class Bacteroidia; order Bacteroidales; family Bacteroidaceae; genus Phocaeicola_A. The sequence continues at coordinate 34,324 of JAZRMW010000002.1, read as the reverse complement.
GTTCAGACAATTCTGATGATTGCTGACAAGAATGAGTGGCTTGTCATTTTGGGGTATAGCTACTTCGTTTACCCGATATACATTCTTGTAATATACTTTGTCGTGTAGAAAACGTAGATAGGTTCTGAATATACGGTAACCTATACTTGGTTTTTGCACACCATTATTATTTTCCATCTTTATTCCTTAAATTAATATTGTCTAATTTCGTGAAGGAAGGTGCAAATATACGAATAAAAAAGGAATTCTCAGTTCGTTTGTGCTCAAATAAAACTATTTTGTGCTGAAAATGAACATGGAAAATTTGATTCAGTGCAGTTTTATTCATATTATTTTTCTCCCGTCAGGAAAAAAAACTTTCCTTGTCTAAGAAAAATATTTTTCAGATAAAAGAAAAATGCAAGGGAATAAAGATTATATATTAAGAAAATATTCGTAGCTTTGCGGCATCAATTTAAATAGTTTGAAAAGCCATATTTTATATATCAAGTAATTCCCAATACTATGCTTGAACTCAGTGAAATCTATAAGGCTGCTCATGTGTTGCGCGATGCTGTCCGGCATCCGCATTTGATAGCAGCTCCCTTAATCAATCGTGAAAGTGAAATCTATTTGAAGCCCGAGAATCTCCAATATACCGGATCGTTCAAATTGCGTGGTGCATATTATAAAATCTCCCAACTTTCCGAAGAGGAGAAGTCTCATGGGGTTATAGCATGTTCTGCAGGTAATCATGCTCAAGGTGTCGCTTTGGCGGCAACTAAGAATGGGATTTCTTCGCTTATTTGTCTGCCTGCCGGTGCCCCTATTTCCAAAGTGGAAGCAACCAAACGTTATGGTGCTGAAGTGTGTTTGGTGCCTGGTGTCTATGACGATGCTTATCAACATGCCCTTCAGTTGCGTGACGAATATGGATACACACTTGTTCATCCTTTTGATGATTTGCATGTGATAGCAGGACAAGGTTCTATCGGTTTGGAAATGTTAGATGAAATGGGCGATGTGGATATTGTGATTGTGCCAGTTGGTGGTGGTGGATTGATTTCGGGTGTGGCTTGTGCCCTCAAGCAATTGAAACCTTCGGTCAAAGTTTATGGTGTACAGGCCATGGGCGCGCCTAGTATGGCAGAATCCTTGATTGATAGTAAAATAAAACGTCTTGATTCTGTTTCAACAATAGCCGATGGTATTGCAGTAAAGGAACCGGGTGTGAATACTTTCGATTTCTGTCAACGGTATGTGGATGGTATAGTTACTGTGACGGATGATGAAATTGCTGCTGCTATCCTTGCTCTCATTGAACAACAGAAATTGGTTGCTGAAGGAGCTGGAGCTGTAGCCGTAGCTGCAGCTATGTTTAATAAGGTACCGGTGAAGGGGAAGAAAGTGATATGTCTTGTGTCAGGTGGCAATATTGATGTGACCATCCTCAGCCGTGTAATTACCCGAGGACTCAGCAAATCAGGACGTATGGAGACGCTTACTGTGGATTTATACGACCAACCCGGCCAACTTTCGGCCGTGTGTGGAGTAATTGCTCAATTGGGTGGAAATATTATCAGTGTCAGTCATGAACGTACCAATGCCAGTGCACAAGTGAACGGTTGTACCCTCCGTGTTGTACTCGAAACCCGTAATGCTGAGCACATCCAGCTTATTCACAGGGGATTAACCAATGCCGGATTTGTAATTTTGTAATGTGCAAGTTTATGATATATACAATTATGTGTGCTTGAATTTCGTCGTGGAGGAAATTGCATATAAAAGTCCTTCTTGAATATACTGAAAAGTCTTCTTGAAGAATTACCAAGTCTTTCAAAAGTGTTTTTATATGTCTTGTTAAAAAGATTGGAAAATGATAGAAAGAGCCGTCCCGGTGATACAAAGACCGAAGGGCGGCTCTTGGCAGATATGGTGTACGTCACGTGATGGGAAATAGTGCACCCTTTCTCTGTTTTTGTTTGTTAAAAAGCTATACCGAGGCGAAATCCCAAGGAGTTGATGCTATTCATTTCGTAAGTCATCAGACTGCCTTGATTGGTGGATATACTGTAGTATAGGGCGGCATGGAAGCCTATGCTTCCTTCCCACGGATAAAATTGTACACCCACTTCGGGAGAGGCAAAGAATCCCCATGTATTCTTGTCGCTCTCGAAAATGTAGTAATCCGAAGTCATCTTGGCATATGCTGCGCCAATTTTCATACCTACATAAGGTTGTAGTTTACCGTAATCGAAACGATAGTGGGCTAACACACCAAAAGGAAGCTGGAAGAGCGAGTGTTGTTGGTCGGTGTTCAATGCTGTAGAACCCATGTGGATTGTGGATCGCTCGAAGTATTCATTGTTGGTATGGTAGCTGAGAAATCCTCCCACGGCCAGTTCAGGAGTTACGTAGTAACCCATTTCGAAGTTCATGCCCCATCCGCTTGCATCGTTGGAGAAATTGTTATTCAACGGGATGTTGAATTGCCAATCTATGTTGTAGAACATATCATTGGATACCTGTGCTTTTGCGGGCAGGAGGGCGAGTGTAGCTATGCTGAGCACGGCGGCAACTCTTTTTGCAAGATATTTGATCGTTTTCATAACTCTTTTTTCTAAATTTTTATTTCAATACATTCGTTTGTTTAAACGCTTGATCAATGGCCGCTTCGGTCTTTTCAAGATTCAGTTTTCCTTGTGAATTGAGGATACCACTGATGTAGGCACTCCAGATGACAGGGAGTTTCTTTTCCTCTGGTACACTTAGATTTACCATCTCGGCAATGATGGAACCTGTTGTGTAGCTATAGACAATCGGATAGGAGTAATACCATCCTCCCCAATATCCTCCCCAATATCCGGGTGTCCAGTAATAGGGATAACCGTACCACCATGGATCACCTCCTGCATATCCTGCAAAAGTATAAGTGCTGGCTACGTAGCTCAGTTGCAAGCCGATATCGGCATCTTCAATGTTGTTTACACGGACAAAATGTTCATTCATGTTGCTGATGAACTCCATACGAACGGCTGTAGCTGCATCACCGCGCCAATATTCCTTCTTGTCTCCACTATTGATGTAGAGAATGCTGTCCGGCACATAATAAGTTGTTAGTGAACCAAAGTCGGTACCTTTGTCATAGTCGGTGTACACTAAATAGTGGTTATCCAACTTGTCCGTGTTCGGCTCTTTTTCGCAAGCCACCAAGGCTATGGAAGCTAGCAGGATAGGGATAAATCTTTTCATCTTTTTACCATTTTTTTAGGTTATACAAAAAGTTGTTTTCAATCTCATAAACACTTGATGTTGGAGAATGTTCTGCAAAAATTTTCTTATCCAAGAAAATAATCGTATTTTCGCGGCATAAATCATAAATAAGAATAGTAATATGAAATCTGTAGATGAATTGATTGACACTTTGATAGACCTTGCTTTTGCAGAGGATATCGGTGATGGTGACCATACAACCCTTTGTTGTATTCCTGATGATGCCATGGGAAAATCTCGTTTGTTGATAAAAGAAGCTGGAGTATTGGCTGGTATGGAAATTGCCAAAGAGATATTCCATCGCTTTGATCCTACAATGAAAGTAGAGGTCTTTATTGAAGATGGTACAGAGGTTAAGCCCGGCGATGTTGCCATGGTTGTTGAGGGAAAAATCCAATCACTTCTCCAAACTGAGCGTTTGATGCTGAACGTCATGCAACGTATGAGTGGTATTGCCACAATGACACGTCGCTACGTAAAGCAGCTCGAAGGAACCCGCACTCGTGTGCTCGATACCCGAAAGACCACTCCCGGCCTCCGTATGTTGGAGAAGGCTGCGGTGAAGATTGGTGGAGGTGTAAACCATCGTATTGGCCTCTTCGATATGATCCTACTCAAGGACAATCATGTGGATTTTGCTGGTGGTATCGACAAGGCTATCCTTCGCGCTAAAGAGTATTGCAAAGCAAAAGGTAAGGATTTGAAGATTGAAATTGAGGTGCGTAACTTTGATGAACTCAATCAAGTGTTGGCCATTGGCGGTGTTGACCGCATCATGCTTGACAATTTTACTCCTGAGAATACCCGCAAGGCCGTAGAAATCATCGGTGGACGTTTCGAGACAGAATCATCGGGTGGTATCACCTTCGACACCCTTCGCGATTATGCTGAGTGTGGCGTTGACTTCATCTCTGTAGGTGCCCTTACACACTCGGTGAAAGGACTTGACATGAGCTTCAAGGCTTGCTGATAGTAACTTCTATAACTTATAAAAAAATCCCGCAACTTCCACTAGGTGAAAGTTGCGGGATTTTTTTATATCAAATATTAATTATCAATGTTTTTATTTCTGCAACTCGTTTTGAAACAAGTCCGTCATGACCATAATGTTGCTTGAAATTATGAACACTATTAGGAACCAACTGCATGACTCCATTTTCTGCTTCATGGGGAGCATGGTCTAACAAACCAAAAATTCTTTCAGCTTGTTTAGGTGTTACGTTATATCTCTTTGCGAATGCATTATGGGCTATTTGGTAGTGATATTCTCGTATCTTTTCCTTCAAGTTCTTTTCCGACATCCCTTTTATCGCATCTTTACCACCCAAATGTGAAATGAGTTCATCAGTTGAAGGTAATTTACATATGTTTATTGCCATTCCTGAGAAATCCACATGGCGATTGTTCGCAGGAAGAACAATTCTTCTACTCTTTCCGAAATCATTTAATATTTTAGCCATAACCTCATCTGAAATACCCTCTTTGGTACAAAACTCTTTAAAATTTTTGATAGCCTTTGGATAAAGAGGTTGCTCCGCTATTTGTCTCAATGTCCATTTTTCGCTATTTATTCCATCGTTACCAAAAGGGATTATATTACCCATGCGTGCCAACTGTTTTTTCTCGGATGAAGATAAAATGCGTAGAGAATGTTTGATACGTGTTTGTGTGAATTTACGGCACTCTTTGCGAAGGGTATTGATGCTTATGTTTTTTCCAACATGTTTAATCTCTGATTTGATAATTGATTGGCCTTCTTTTTCAAAATATGATTTGACTACAGTTTTTCTGCCCATGCAGATACCTGTAAAAGTGATTGCTGCAATTAATGTTGACGTTATGAATTTTCCCATATCCTAAAATCGTTAAAATATTAAAGCATTGATAATATTAGAGCTGATAATATTCTCTAAATCCATACTGATGGCGATATATTTATAAGTCAACCAGCAAAATAGACCTGCCCAAAGTATCATAAATAGATATCCTATCACCTTTGCCATGCCAACAATAGCTTCTTCTGACGGATGGAATATAAGACTCCAAATGTATCCAATGATAAATCCGAAAAGCCAACCAATCCCAAATGTTATAAGAGGACCAATTAGTATATCTATCAAATCGTATGCACCGAAGTACTCCAACTTTTCGATAGTCGCATATGCGTTCTCATCAATTATTTCATCTTGGCTAAAAGGTACTACATTGATGTGTTCTATTTGCTCATTGATACGAATGTTTGCCTCACTTTCGGTTATAGACACAACGCTATCATTGCTTCCATGATACGTATTATAGACATCTATCTCTCGATTAATCATTGAATTGATACTGTCGCTACATAATCCGTTGTCAGAAGCAACCTTATACCAATGACCTTTTCTGAAATCATCTTCTTCAAAGAAAGAGTGTTTGAACATCCTTACGGGTTGTAGCGTGAATATGTTTGTTTGTTCATTGACAAGCTCAGATGCATGTTTCTCTACATAAGAATTGATTCTTTCTGTTAGATAATTTTCAAAAGTCTCCTTGTCTTTGTATACCGAAGAATCTCTTTCTTCTTCACTACTACAACTTGTAATACAGAATGCAAAGAATATAAAGGTAATGAAATGTATATGTCGTAGGTGTTTAATATGATTGAATAAAATAGTGTTCATAATGTATAAGTTCTACAAATTTGATTGAGCGAAGATATAAATATTTGTTAAGTTGGACAAATAACTTTTGTATATTTAACATTATGATATTCTCTTGGATTTTTCTATGAGCCTTTAGTAATTTTTCCATTGGCTTTTTGTTATTCGTTTGCGGAAGTATTGCTAAAGATGGAAAGTATAATGCGGCACTGTTCCGTAGTGTAATGCGGCATTACACTTATGTATAGTGCCGCACTATACTTTTTAAAGACAACAGTCTGTCGATGGATGAATAACTGAAGATGGATTGAAATATAAGGAAAGACCGACTGGTGAATGGCTGAACTTCGATGGAAGGAGAGGGGGATGCTATATGGATGTCTGAAGTTGTATGTATTGAAGAGTTTAGACCTTGTTTTTTTCATTAGAATAGAATTTGTACGTTTGAAGCACTTTATAGTTCGGAAAATTTTGTCTATATTTGCAGACAGAATGAAAACACGTAGAAATCAGTATAGAATATCATTTTTTATCCCCTCTCTTTGGGGGAAAGTTAGGGTGGGACTTCTTCTTCTTCTTCTCCTTTTCCCTTTTTTAAGTGTAGCTCAGGAAACTCTTTTTCGTGTCCCTTTTGATTTTCCTCTCTATCTGAGTGGAAGTTTTGCTGAACTTCGTAGCAATCATTTCCATGGAGGTGTGGATTTCAAGACGCAAGGTGTGGAGGGAAAACCTCTCTATTGTCCGGCCGACGGGTATATTTCGCGTATCAGCGTGTCTTCTGGGGGATATGGCAATGCACTCTATATTAGTCATGATAATGGTTATACTACAGTACACGGACATCTTCAAAAGTTTCTTCCCGAAGTGGCTTCGCTTGTTCGTGAACATCAATATCAGTACGAGACTTTTGCGCTCGATACCCTTTTAGCGTCCGACCGTTTCCCTGTGAAGAGGGGGCAGTTGGTTGCATGGGCAGGCAATTCGGGATATTCCTTTGGCCCTCATCTCCACATGGAAGTCCGTTTGACGGAGACGAACGAGCCCGTTGATCCACTCGTATTCTACAAGGATAAGTTAAAGGATACCCGTCCGCCACGAGCACACCGTATAAAGATATATCCACAGAAAGGTCGTGGTGTAGTAAATGGTAAAGAAGAGACTCCTGTATTCTATTTTGGAAATGGAAACCGTGTGAACCAACAGATTACAGCTTGGGGAGAGATTGGTATTGGGCTTTCAGCCAATGACTATATGGATGGTACACATAACACCTACGGAGTGAAGAGTGTCCGTCTGTTGGTGGATGGTGTGGGGGTGTTTAACTCTGAGACTGACCGTTTCAGTTTTGATGAGAACCGTTTGATAAATTCCTGGACGGATTATAATGAATATCAGAAGCATCGTCGTTGGTATATGAAGTCGTTCATAGCTCCTGGCAATCCGTTGCGTATGCTAAGTGCGGAAGGCGAGGGTAGGGGGATTGTATCCATCACTGAGGAGCGTCCCTATCATTTCGAGTACATTCTTTCTGATTTGTATGGAAACACTTCAAAGTATGGGTTTGAGGTAAGGGGTGTTCAAGCATCGCTTAAACCCACTTCATCCCATGATTGTTCTTTCCTTAAATATAATAAGACCAATACAGTAACCCATCAAGCGGGTATGGAGTTGACCATTCCTCAAGGGATGCTCTACGAAAATACAGAGTTGCATGTGAAGAGTTCTGCCGATGCTTATGCCTATTCGCCAATATTTACGTTTGGTGAAGAGGTTATCCCTCTACATGGATATTGCCCCATTGCTATTAAAGTGTGGCCGGATGAAAGTCATCTTGTATGTACATTGTCTGAAGGGTTATCCTGCTTCTCTGCTTGGCCAACTTTGGCTCATCCCTATGCAGATAAACTTTACGTAGCCCAACGTCGCGATGGATGGACTGGTTCAGTGGGGGGGCGATACGAAAAGGGATGGATGAAGGCAAATGTCCGAGAGTTGGGTGGCGAATTCTTTGTAGCTATTGACACGATACCTCCTGTCCTTACACCTGTTTCTCCTGCAATTTGGAGTAAAACGGGTGTCGTCCGTATCAAAATTGCTGACTCCCAAACGGGAATTACCAAATATCGCGCTACCGTTGATGGTCGTTGGACATTGATGGAGTACAGTAGCAAGAATCGTATACTCACTGTCCGTTTGTCTGATTCACCTCTTACAAAAGAAGGGGCGCAGCATACTCTTCGTATAACCGTTATGGATGGAGTAGGCAATACCTCTGTGCATGAATGTGTGGTGAGGTGGTAGAAACTTCATGTTATAAAAATATATCAGACAATGTGAAAATTATAAAAAGGTAGAGATGATTTTCGCTATTCGACGAATTATCCGTATCTTTGCAAACCGAATGAGCTACTATATATAATAAGGTATAAAGAAATAAATATGATTACAGTATCTGATCTCGCAATTCAGTTTGGAAAAAGAGTGTTATATAAGGATGTGAACCTTAAGTTTACTAATGGTAACATTTATGGAGTCATTGGTGCCAATGGAGCAGGAAAAAGTACTTTCTTGCGTGCTATCAGTGGTGAATTGGACCCTACAAAGGGTAGTGTCACTTTAGGACCAGGTGAACGTCTGTCGGTACTTAGCCAAGATCATTTCAAGTGGGATCAATATACAGTCCTTAATACCGTATTAATGGGTCATACGGTGCTTTGGGATATAATGAACCAACGCGATGCACTCTATGCCAAAGCTGACTTCAGCGATGAAGATGGATTGAAAGTGGCAGAGTTAGAAGAGAAGTTTGCCGAGTTGGACGGATGGAATGCCGAAAGTGATGCGGCCGCTCTATTGAGTGGATTGGGTATCAAGGAAGATAAGCACTATTTACTGATGAGTGAATTGAGTGGTAAGGAGAAGGTGCGTGTCATGCTTGCTCAGGCTCTTTATGGTAATCCGGATAACTTATTGCTTGATGAGCCGACAAACGACCTTGACATGGAAACTGTTACTTGGTTGGAAGAATACTTGGCCAACTTTGAGCATACGGTTCTTGTCGTTAGTCATGACCGTCACTTCCTTGATTCTGTTTGTACTCATACGGTTGATATTGATTTCGGTAAAGTGAATCTTTTTGCTGGTAATTATAGCTTCTGGTATGAAAGCTCTCAGTTGGCTCTTCGTCAAGCTCAGAATCAGAAGGCTAAGGCTGAGGAAAAACGTAAAGAACTGGAAGAATTTATCCGTCGATTCAGTGCCAATGTGGCTAAAAGCAAGCAGACGACTTCGCGTAAAAAAATGTTGGAGAAACTCAATGTTGAGGATATTCAGCCTTCGTCACGTAAATATCCAGGCATTATCTTTACCCCAGAACGAGAACCAGGCAACCAAATATTGGAAGTCAGTGGATTACGTGCAGAAATGGAGGATGGTACAGTCTTGTTCAACGACGTGAACTTCAATGTAGAAAAGGGTGATAAGATTGTTTTCCTTAGCCGTGATCCACGTGCTATGACGGCTCTTTTTGAAATTATTAATGGAAACCGAAAACCGCATGCCGGAAAATTCAATTGGGGGGTTACTATCACAACAGCCTATTTGCCATTGGATAATACAACATTTTTTGAGACGGATCTTAATCTCGTGGATTGGCTTAGTCAGTTTGGAGAAGGCAATGAGGTCTATTTCAAAAGTTTCCTCGGACGTATGCTATTCAGTGGTGAAGAAGTTTTGAAGAAAGCGAATGTGTTGAGTGGAGGTGAGAAAATGCGTTGTATGATAGCCCGTATGCAACTCAAAAATGCAAATTGCTTGATTCTTGATACTCCTACCAATCACCTTGATTTGGAATCCATTCAGGCGTTCAATAATAATTTGAAGCTTTATAAAGGTAATGTCCTTTTCAGTAGCCATGACCATGAATTCATTCAGACGGTGGCAAACCGAATTATCGAATTAACCCCCAATGGAATAATTGACAAAATGATGGAATACGATGAATATATCACCAGTGATCACATAAAGGAAATGCGTGCACGCATGTATGGTGAGTAAAATTGTTGAAAGAGAAAAGGAGAGAATAAATTTATTCTTTCCTTTTTTTGTTCAGTATTTCGTGTAAGAAGAAAAGAGATTGGTGTTTTGTTTGTTGAATATGAAAAACATTTTGTATATTTGCACCTTAAATAATAAAACTAATAAAAATCTAATATATATATCTATAGAATATGGGAAATAAGATTCAAGAGCTGACTGAGAAAATTTTCCGCGAAGGCGTAGAAAAAGGAAACGAAGAGGCACAACGAATCGTTGAAAAAGCTAATGCCGAAGCCATTGAGATTGTAAAGAAATCGCAAAAGGAGGCTGAGGATATTGTTGCTGCTGCTCAGAAGAAAGCAGCTGAGCTATTAGAAAATACCAAGAAGGAATTACAACTTTATGCTGGTCAGACGGTAAATGCCTTGAAATCAGAAATAGTAAATTGCTTGACTGATAATACTGTAGAAAATTCCGTTAAGAGTTTGATAGCTGATAAAGATTTCCTTTGTCAGTTTGTTGTGGCATTGGCAAGTAGATGGTCTGCTGATGAAGGTGTAACGATTTCTTCTCCTGAAGCAGAGGCGCTGAATGCATATTTTGCTTCAAAAGCAAAGACTTTACTTGAGAAAGGGGTTACCATTGAAAAAGTGAATGGTATGAAGAGTCTCTTTACCATTGCTCCTGCTGACGGTTCATATAAAGTGAATTTTGGTGAAGAAGAGTTTAATGCATTCTTCAAGTCGTTCTTGCGACCGCAATTGGTGGAAATGTTGTTCAATAAGTAATTTCTCCATTTTTTTATATGAGTAATTATTATTGCTTAATGGCTGGTGCGCCTGACATAACATTGGATGATGTGCGAGGTGCACAGTCTGTAGCTGAATTCAAGGAAGAATTGGCAGGATTGTTAACGGCAGAGGACAAGAAGTTGATGTTCTATTTCTATCTGCGTTATGACTGCTTGAATCTGGTGAAGATGTTGAAGGATTCCGAGGCAGAAATCAGTCCATTAGGTAACTACAGCCGTGAAGACTATGAGGAAATGATGGCTTTGGAGCATGATATGGGTTCTAAAGTATATACTTATCCAACATTTCTTTTAGACTTTGCCCATACTTATTCCCAAAATAAAGATCGAGCAGGTTATTTTCCAGAAGATTCTATCTTGTTGGAATATTACAAATATGCAATCAAGTGCCCTAATCGGATGTTACGTGATTGGTTCAATATGAACTTGAATGTGACTAATATACTGACAGCTTTGATTGCTAAAAAGAATGGCTGGAATGTGGCTGATTATATTCAGGGTGACAATGATGTGTGCGAAATGATACGTACAAACAATACTCGCGATTTTGATTTGGGACATGAACTTGACTATATGGGGGATTTGATGAAAATAGTGGATTGTGATGACCCTGTAGAGAAGGAAAAACGTATAGATGTTTTCAAATGGATGTGGCTTGATGAACAGACATTTATGAAGGTTTTTTCAGTTGAGGCGGTGTTTGCATATATGTGCAAATTGGAAATGTTGGAGCGTTGGGGAAAATTGGATGTAGAGACCGGGCGCGAAACTTTCCGCCAAATTATTGAAAATTTGCGTAGTGAAGCACGTGTACCTGAAGAATTTAAGAGATAATCTAATATTAATTCTCATATGTGAATTACATTAGTTTGAGAGTTGTATAAATATAGATGATATTTCTTTGAGGAGATTCTATTTTTTTGCATTTTTTTTGATGCAGCAAAAACTTCCCATATTCTTTGAGTAATTGTTTGCGAAGCTTGAATAAATTTAAAAATATTATATATGACAAAAGGAACTGTAAGCGGCGTTATTGCTAACATGGTAACGCTGAAAGTAGATGGTCCGGTGGCTCAAGGTGAAATCTGCTACATCGAAACGGGTGGAGACCGTCTGATGTCTGAGGTTATCAAGGTGGTAGGCTCGGATGTGTATGTACAGGTGTTCGAGAGTACCCGTGGCTTGAAAGTGGGAGCAATGGCGGAGTTTACGGGCCACATGCTCGAAGTGAAACTGGCGCCTGGTATGTTGTCGAAGAACTTCGATGGTTTGCAGAACGACCTCGACAAGATGGAGGGCGTATTCCTGAAACGCGGACAATATACCGACCCCATCGATGAAGATCGCTTGTGGGACTTTACCCCGATTGCCAAGGTGGGCGACGAGGTGCAGGCTGCCGATTGGTTGGGTGGTGTAGAAGAAAATTCACAACCGCTGAAGATTATGGTACCTTTCCAATTGGAAGGTAAGGCCAAGGTGAAGAGCATCGTTGCCAAGGGACAATACAAGGTGAGCGATGTGGTAGCCGTGTTGACCGATGCAGAAGGCAAGGTTATCGAGGTGAACATGATACAGCACTGGCCGGTGAAGTTTGCCATGACTCAGTACAAGCAGAAGCCGCGTCCCTTCAAACTGTTGGAGACTGGTGTGCGTACTATCGATACATTCAACCCTATAGTGGAAGGTGGTACGGGCTTTATCCCCGGTCCTTTCGGTACAGGTAAGACTGTACTCCAGCATGCTATTTCTAAGCAGGCCGAAGCTGATATCGTAATCATTGCAGCCTGTGGTGAGCGTGCCAATGAGGTTGTGGAAATCTTCACGGAGTTCCCCGAATTGGATGACCCCCACACCGGACGCAAGTTGATGGAGCGTACTATCATTATCGCCAATACTTCAAACATGCCCGTGGCTGCCCGTGAGGCATCTGTATATACAGCTATGACGATGGCCGAGTATTACCGTGCAATGGGACTTCGTGTATTGTTGATGGCTGACTCTACTTCACGTTGGGCACAGGCCTTGCGTGAGATGTCAAACCGTATGGAGGAGTTGCCTGGTCCCGATGCATTCCCTATGGACCTCTCGGCTTTGATTTCAAACTTCTATGGTCGCGCAGGATATGTTTATCTGAACAATGGCGAGGTGGGTTCTATTACCTTCATCGGTACGGTATCGCCTGCCGGTGGTAACTTGAAGGAACCTGTGACGGAGAATACCAAGAAGGTAGCCCGTTGTTTCTATGCCCTTGAGCAGGATCGTGCCGACAAGAAACGTTATCCGGCTGTGAACCCCATTGACTCTTATTCAAAATACTTGGAATATCCAGAGTTTGCCGAATACATCAAGGAGCGTATCAATGACCGTTGGATTCCGAAGGTTCTTGACTTGAAAACCCGTATGCAACGTGGTAAGGAGATTGCTGAACAAATCAATATCTTGGGTGACGATGGTGTGCCTGTAGATTATCACGAAACATTCTGGAAGTCTGAAATCATTGACTTCGTCATCCTTCAACAGGATGCGTTTGATGAGGTGGATGCTGTGACTTCACTGGAGCGTCAGGAGGAAATTCTTGACTTGGTGGTGGAAATCTGTAATATCGACTTCAAGTTTGACAACTTCCTGGATGTCGTGGATTATTTCAAGAAGATGATTAACGTATGCAAGCAGATGAACTATTCAGAGTATAAGTCAGAGCAATACTATGACTTCAAGAATCAGATTCAGGAGATGCTTGCCGGACATAAATAATATAAGGTATAAGATATGGCAACAACAGCTTTTCAAAAAGTATATACGAAAATCAGCCAGATAACCAAGGCTACTTGTTCGCTGAAGGCGAAAGGCGTGGGCTATGATGAACTGGCTACTATCAACGGCAAGTTAGCTCAGGTGGTGAAGATTGTTGGTGACGATGTGACCCTTCAGGTGTTTGAAGGTACGGGTGGTATTCCCACCAATGCAGAAGTGGTGTTTTTGGGCAAGTCTCCAACCTTAAAGGTCGGTGATCAGTTGTCTGGACGTTTCTTTAATGCCTACGGTAATCCTATTGACGGTGGTCCTGAAGTTGAAGGTAAGGAAGTGGAGATTGGTGGTCCTTCGGTGAACCCTGTTCGCCGTAAGCAACCGAGTGAACTGATTGCTACTGGTATTGCCGGTATCGACTTGAACAATACCCTTGTGTCTGGTCAGAAGATTCCGTTTTTTGCAGACCCTGACCAACCGTTCAACGAGGTGATGGCCATGGTAGCCCTGCGTGCTAAGGTTGATAAGATTATCTTGGGTGGTATGGGTATGACCAACGATGACTACTATTTTTTCCGTAACACGTTTTCCAATGCCGGTGCACTGGACCGTATCATCTGTTTTATGAACACTACGGAAGACCCTGCCGTAGAGCGTCTGTTGATTCCTGATATGGCTTTGACTGCTGCTGAATATTTCGCTGTGGAGAAGAACGAGAAGGTGCTTGTGCTTTTGACTGACATGACTTCATATGCCGATTCGTTGGCTATCGTGTCGAACCGTATGGATCAGATTCCTTCAAAAGACTCTATGCCCGGATCACTCTATTCTGATTTGGCTAAGATTTATGAAAAGGCCGTACAGTTCCCCGATGAGGTGGGAGGTGGATCTATCACTATTATTGCTGTAACGACATTGTCTGGTGGTGACATTACTCATGCTGTACCTGATAATACAGGATATATTACTGAAGGTCAGCTTTATTTGCGTCGAGATTCTGATATAGGTAAGGTTATCGTAGATCCATTCCGTTCACTTTCGCGTCTGAAACAGTTGGTTGCTGGAAAAAAGACTCGTAAGGATCATAGTCAAGTTATGAATGCTGCTATCCGACTTTATTCGGATGCTGCAAATGCAAAGACAAAGAAGGAGAATGGTTTCGATTTGACAAACTATGATGATCGTTGCTTGGAATTTGCTAAGGAGTATGCGGATAAGTTGTTGGCAATTGACGTGAATCTTGATACAGAGGAGATGCTTGATGAGACTTGGGCTCTCTTCCGCAAATTCTTTAAGATTGAAGAAGTTAATATCAAGAAAGAGTTTACGGATATTTACTGGAAAGACTAACATATTAGGAGAAATAGCTCTTTAATTATTAGTTTGGAGATAAAAAATGGCAATAAAGTTTCAATATAATAAGACATCGCTTCAGCAGATTGAAAAGCAGCTAAAGATGCGGCAACGTACTTTACCTATCATTAAGAGTAAGGAGACGGCGTTGCGTCTAGAAGTGAAAAAGTGCAAGGAGGAGGCTATGACTTTGGAAAAGAAACTGGAAAGTCAGATTGGTGGATACGAAACGATGTATGCTCTTTGGGGTGAGTTCGACCCTTCTTTAGTAGCTCTTAAGGACGTGGAACTGGATGTAAAAAAGGTTGCTGGTGTTCGCGTACCTGTCTTGAAGAATATACGTTTAGAAGTTCGTCCATTTGGCTTGTTCAGTGCTCCAAAATGGTACTTTGATGGAATTAATCTGTTGCAGGGGCTTGCTAAAACAGCTGTGGAACGCGAATTTGTGCTCGCAAAGTTGGGACTTTTGGAGCATGCTCGTAAGAAAACTACTCAGAAGGTGAATCTTTTTGAGAAAGTTCAGATACCTGGATACCAAGAGGCTGTTCGTAAGATTAAGCGATTCATGGAAGATGAAGAGAATCTTTCTAAATCTTCACAGAAAATTCTGAAGTCACTTCAGGAAAAGAGAAAGGAGGCTGAAGCATGATTCATAAAATGAAGAAATTGACGTTCCTTGTAACAAGTAAGGAATATGAAACTTTCTTGGAAAAACTTCGTGAACTTGGTGTGGTACATGTAGATAAACGTCAAGGTTCAGAAATTGATGCCAATTTGCAGGTAGTCATGCAGAAGCGTACGGAATACCAAAATCTACTGAAAGGTATGCGTCTTGCTGCTGCAACTTACGAAGTTTCTGAAGTGCAGCCCGTAAACTTGTCTATAGAACAGGTGATGAGTGATTATGAATCCCTTCAAGAACGTATCCGTCAATTGAATATGCAACTTCCTGCAATAGAAAAGGATATTGAATCCTTAGAAGTGTGGGGAGATTTTGATTGGAATACTGTTGAGAATTTATCTGCAAATGGTTGGCAGATGCAATTTTTCAATTGTCCAGAAAAGTCCTTCAAGGAAGAATGGATTGAAGATTGTAATGCAACTGTTATTTCTCAGCAGAAGGGATTGTGTTATTTCGTTACCGTCAATCAGGAACAGGTTGAACTAGAAGCTGACAGTGTGGTATTGCCTCAGACACGTTTGAAGACTCTTTTACGTGAACTGGAGACATTGAATGCTTCGATTAACGATGCCAATGAACTGTTATGTCAATTCTGTGTGGCGAACACTTCCGTAGTAGAAAGTGCCATTGAGAAGTTGGAAGATGACATTAACCTTATGGAGGTTTCTCAGCTTGGAGGTGAGCGTATAGCTGCAGGTGCAGTGGTTCTGATGGAAGGTTGGATTCCTGTAGAAAATGATGCAGCAGTTCAGAAAATGCTTGATGAGAGTGGTGTCTATTATGAAATGCGTTTGGCAGAGAAAGAAGATAATGCGCCAATAAAGTTGAAGAATAATAAGATAAACCGACTCTTCGAGATGTTGACTAGAATGTATGGTATGCCGGATTATGGAGAATTTGATCCGACTCCTCTGCTTGCTCCGTTCTATGCACTCTTTTTTGGAATGTGTGTGGGAGATGCAGGATATGGCCTTTTTATCATTCTGTTAGGACTTTATTTGAAGAAAAAGGTGAGCAAATCTATGGCAGGGTTATTGAACTTGTTGATAACTTTGGGAGTTGCTACGACCATTGTGGGTGCAATCTTCAATACCTTCTTCGGTGCAAGTATTACAGACTTGAATTTGCCGGAATGGATGAGAGCATTGATTATTACTGGCAAGTGGGATGGTACAGCATACGACAAGACTATGGTAATTGCTCTGCTGGTCGGAATGTTCCACATCTGTTTTGCGATGACAGTGAAAGCTATAGGTGCTTCTGCTCGTTATGGATTTAAGAATGCTTTGGCTGATTGGGGATGGTTGTTGTTAGTGGGAGGAACGGTAGTTGTTGCAACGTTGACTTATTTGGGAGTTTTTGATATGGACATATTAAAGATTGCCCTTATAGGTATTGGTGGTGTTTCGGCTATCGGTATTTATTTGCTGAACAATATTCGTCGTAATGTTTTTGCCAATATTGGTGCCGGTCTTTGGGATACCTACAATATGGTTACAGGTTTGATGGGAGACTTGCTCTCTTATCTCCGTCTGTATGCTCTCGGTTTGGCAGGTGGAATGTTGGGAGGAGTGTTCAATGATCTTGGAAGCCAATTGCGTGATTCCATGGGAGACATCTTTTGGGGTATTCCTGGTTGGATATGCTTCGGCTTGATTTTTGTATTCGGACACGGATTGAACATTGCCCTTTCATGCTTGAGCGGTTATGTACATTCTATTCGTTTAACATTTGTAGAATATTTCAAGAACTCAGGTTATGATGGTAAAGGTATGGAGTATAAACCTTTTTCATTCAAAAAGACAAGAAATAAATAAAATAATTAATAACAAACTAAAAAATTAAATTATGGATTGGACACTTTTATTAGGTTATTTGGGAGTAGGCTTGATGCTTGCTCTTGCAGGAATTGGTAGCTGCTATGGTACTACTATTGCAGGAAATGCTGCAGAAGGGGCTTTGAAGAAAGATTCATCAAAATCAGCAGGTTACATGATTTTGTCTGCTATGCCCGCTTCTCAGGGTCTTTACGGCTTTGTTGCTTTCATGACTTTTGGTGGTGACGTGACTTCAGAGAATGGCTTGTTGAAGTTTGCGATTGGACTTAGCGTTGGTTTAGTTTTCTTGCTTTCTGCAGTTCGTCAAGGTCAGCTTTGTGCAAATGGTATTCAAGGTATGGCACAGGGTCATGATGTTCAGACTAACACAATGATTTATGCTGCTCTTCCTGAGTTTTACGCAATTCTTGCTTTAGTTGCAACATTCTTGGTATAATCATTCCAATGGTTATTATAGGTGCATTCGGCTTTGCTGGATGCACCTTTTTATTTGTTGTAATCGATGTTTTGGTAGCATTGTGTCAATAGATGGTTGATAATGCTGACAAATTGAACCTGAAGCAGAAGGAGCTCCCTCATCTGTAAACTCGTAGGGTCGCTATTTTTGGATATTTTTTACAACTTATTCGTGAGAAAAAGAGTCAGATGACTGATTATCTGATAAAAAAATAGTATCTTTGCACCGGTAACTAATTTAAGGTAAAATTGAGAGAAATGACGAAGAAAATGCAAACTCCGGATTACATTTTTGAATCCAGTTGGGAGGTATGCAACAAGGTAGGTGGTATCTATACGGTATTGTCTACGCGAGCAAAGACTTTACAGGACGAATTTACTGACAGAATTATATTTGTAGGTCCTGATTTTTGGCAGAACAAAGAAAATCCCCTTTTTATTGAAGATGAGAAATTATTTGCAGACTGGAAGAAACAGGCTGTAGTTGATGGTTTGCAAGTAAGAACAGGTCGTTGGAATATACCAGGACAACCTTTGGTGTTGTTGGTTGATTTCCAACCATTCTTTGAACAGAAGAATCAGATTTATGCGGATATGTGGAATGATTTCCAAATTGATTCCCTTCATGCATATGGTGATTATGATGAGGCTTCAATGTTTTCGTATGCTTCAGCCAAGGTGGTAGAGAGCTTTTATCGTTTCAACTTGACAGAGAATGCCAGAGTTGTTTATCAAGCTCACGAGTGGATGACAGGTTTAGGTGCATTGTATCTTCAGAAGGCTGTGCCCGAAATTGCAACAATCTTTACGACTCATGCAACTTCTATCGGACGTAGTATTGCTGGCAATAATAAACCCCTTTATGATTATCTGTTTGCCTATAATGGCGACCAGATGGCTGGGGAACTGAACATTCAGTCAAAACATTCTGTAGAGAAGCAGACTGCTCACCATGTCGATTGTTTTACTACGGTGAGCGATATTACAGCTCGCGAATGTGCAGAATTGTTGGACAAACCTGCTGATGTGGTATTGATGAATGGTTTTGAGAACGATTTTGTTCCTGTTGGTGCTTCTTATACAGCAAAGCGTAAGAAGGCACGCCAATTAAAACTCCGTTTGGCGAATTGTCTGTTGGGTGAAGATTTTAAGGATGACGAAACTCTCATTATCGGAACTAGTGGTCGTTATGAGTTTAAGAATAAAGGTATCAACGTGTTCCTTGAAGCACTCAACCGTCTGAATCGTGATAAGAATTTAAAGAAGAAAGTGTTGGCATTTGTCAATGTCCCCAGTTGGGTAGGAGACCCTCGTGAAGACCTTTTAGAACGATTGAACAGTAAAGAAAAATTTACTACTCCGTTGCAATGTCCTCTTATCACTCATTGGTTGCATAATATGACGCATGATCAAGTTCTTGATATGTTAAAATATTTGGGTATGGATAATCGTCCTGAAGATAAGGTGAAAGTTATCTTTGTTCCCTGTTATCTAGATGGGTTTGACGGTATAATTAATAAACACTACTATGATGTCGTTTTGTGTGAAGATTTGACAGTGTATCCGTCTTATTATGAACCTTGGGGATATACTCCGCTTGAGAGTGTTGCGTTCAAAGTGCCTACAATAACTACTGATTTGGCAGGTTTCGGTTTGTGGGCTAACACATTGAAAGATGGTCATTATAGTGAAATTGAAGATGGTGTGAAAGTTATCCATCGTTCTGACTATAACTATTCCGAAGTGGCCGATGTTATCCGTGATACGATTGTAGATTTTTCAAATAAGACTGATGCTGAAGTGAAGAAGATACGAAAAAATGCTTCTGTTGTAGCTGAAAAGGCTTTGTGGAAACATTTTATTAAGTATTATTATGAGGCTTATGATATTGCGTTGCTCAATGCACAGAAGCGTAATGCAAAATAAAATTTGAGAGAGAAAAAATAGATTAAACAGAACCGTTATTTATAAATTAATTAAAGAGATTTATGAAAATCAAAGCAAGTAACGCGAATACTCCTAATTGGAAGGAGATTACCGTTAAAGCAAGTATTCCTGCTGAATTGAAGAAGCTGGAAGAATTGGCTCGCAACATGTGGTGGGCTTGGAATCACGAAGCAACCGATTTGTTCGGTGACCTTGATCCTGCTCTTTGGAAAGAGGTGGCTCAGAATCCTGTTCTCCTTTTGGAGCGTATGAGCTATGAAAAGTTGGCTGAGTTGGCAGCTGATAAGGCTATCCTTAAGCGCATTGATGAAGTGTATTCACAGTTCCGCGCTTACATGGATGTTAAGCCCAACGCTGAGCGTCCTTCTGTGGCTTATTTCTGTATGGAGTATGGTTTGAGCCATGTATTGAAGATTTATTCCGGTGGTCTTGGTATCCTCGCTGGTGACTATTTGAAGGAAGCATCTGACAGCAATGTTGACATGTGTGCTGTTGGTTTCCTCTATCGTTATGGATACTTCACTCAGTCTCTCTCTATGGACGGACAGCAGGTGGCTAACTATGAGGCTCAGAACTTCGGTTCTCTGCCCATCGAACGTACTTTGGATGCCAATGGTAACCCCGTAGTAGTAGAGGTTCCTTATATGGATTATAAAGTTCATGCATACGTATGGACTGTGAATGTCGGTCGTATCAAGCTCTATTTGCTCGATACTGATAATGAGTTGAACAGCGAGTTCGACAAGAGTATCACTCATGCACTTTATGGTGGTGATTGGGAAAACCGCTTGAAGCAGGAAATCTTGCTTGGTATCGGTGGTATCTTGACTTTACAGAAACTCGGTATCAAGAAGGATATCTACCACTGCAACGAAGGTCATGCTGCGCTCTGCAATGTACAGCGTCTGTGCGATTATGTGAAGAGTGGTCTTACTTTCAACCAAGCTATGGAGTTGGTTCGCGCCTCTTCACTCTATACTGTACACACTCCCGTTCCTGCAGGTCATGACTATTTTGACGAAAGTCTCTTTGGCAAGTACATGAGCGGCTATCCTCAGATGATGGGTATCACTTGGGACGAGTTCATGGATATGGGTCGTATCAACCCGGGTGACAAGGGCGAGCGTTTCTGTATGTCAACTTTCGCTTGCAATACATGTCAGGAGGTAAACGGTGTTAGCTGGTTGCACGGTGAGGTGTCTAAGGACATGTTCTCTGGTATCTGGAAGGGATATTTCCCCGAAGAGTCTCACGTAGGTTATGTAACCAACGGTGTACACTTCCCTACATGGAGTGCTACTGAGTGGAAAACACTCTACAACAAGCATTTTGATAAGGCCTTCATGGGCGACCAGAGCAACCAAAAGATTTGGGAGAAAATCTACGAAGTAAGCGATGAAGAGATTTGGAACACTCGTTTGGCTCTCAAGAACAAACTTATCGACTACATCCGTAAGAGCTTCCGTGAAGATTGGTTGAAGAATCAGGGAGACCCCAGTCGTATTGTATCATTGATGGAGAAGATCAATCCCAACGCTCTTTTGATTGGTTTTGCTCGTCGTTTTGCTACTTACAAGCGTGCTCACTTGTTGTTCACCGACCTCGACCGTTTGGCCAAGATTGTAAACAACCCCAACTATCCCGTTCAGTTCCTCTTTGCTGGTAAGGCTCACCCCCACGATGGAGGAGGTCAGGGACTTATCAAGAAGATTTACGAGATTTCACGTCGTCCCGAGTTCCTCGGTAAGATTATCTTTCTCGAGAACTACGACATGAAGTTGGCTCGTCGCCTCGTATCAGGTGTGGATATTTGGATGAACACTCCGACTCGTCCTCTCGAAGCATCTGGAACATCTGGTGAGAAGGCGTTGATGAACGGTGTTGTAAACCTCTCTGTACTCGACGGATGGTGGCTCGAAGGTTACCGCGAAGGTGCAGGTTGGGCTTTGACCGAGAAACGTACTTATCAGAACCAGGAACATCAGGATCAGCTCGATGCTGCTACTATCTACAGCTTGCTCGAGAATGAAATCCTGCCTCTCTACTACGCACGTAACGCTAAGGGTTATAGCGAAGGATGGGTACGTACTATCAAGAACTCAATCTCTCAGGTAGCTCCCCACTACACAATGAAACGTCAGTTGGACGACTACTATAGCAAGTTCTACTGTAAGGAAGCTGCACGTTTCGCTGACCTCTCTGCCGATGATAATGCCAAGGCTAAGGAAATCGCTGCATGGAAGGAACAGGTTGCTGCCGTATGGGACAAGATTGAAATCGTTTCTTCTACCAAGGACGAAGCTATCCTCGCCGGTACTACTGAGACAGGTAAGGAATATACCATCACTCACGTTGTGGACGAGAAGGGCTTGGATGATGCCGTTGGTCTCGAACTTGTAGCTATCTACAAAGATAAGGATGGTAAGGACCACGTATATAGCGTAGAACCTATGGAAGTTGTGAAGCGTGAGGGTAACCTCTACACCTTCCAGTGCAAGCATCACCTCGACCATGGCGGTTCATACCGTGTTGCATACCGTATGTTCCCCAAGAACGTCAACTTGCCTCACCGTCAGGACTTCTGCTACGTTCGTTGGTTCGTATAATCCGCATAGCTGTGATTGATAAAAACTGCAGGGGCAGACCGTGTGTCTGTCCCTGCTTTTTTTTATTTCATTGGTGTCAGGTAAAACTTCCATCCCTTTTACATTATTTTACCACATAGTTCAAGAATTTTCCAAAATCTTTACGTATATTTGCAACGTTTTATACTCAAGGTGAGATAATGAACTATACTAAATAATATAATTGACATGAAGAAGATTTTACTATCAACCCTGTTGTTAGCGGCCATGTCGGGTACTGTCTTTGCACAGCGCACGACGGACAAGTTGGACCGCGGACTAGTGGCTCTTCCTGGAAGTGGAGGTACATTCGTGAGTTGGAGAATCATGGGTGAGGAGTACTACGATACGGAGTACAACCTCTATCGCGACGGTGTGAAGCTGAACGCGGAACCCTTGAAAGTGAGTAACTACACCGATGCCGGCGGTTCGTCTGCCAGCAAATATCAGGTGGCCGCTGTGGTGCGTGGCGTGGAGCAGGAGAAGAGTACGGCTGTGACCTGTTGGAACAGTGGCTTTTTGGATATTCCCATGCAGCCGGTCTTCAACCGTAATGGTGAGAATGTTACGAGCAATTATACACTGAACGATGTATCGCTGGCTGATGTAGATGGCGATGGTGTTTCGGAGTTCATCGTGAAGCGTAACAGCAACACGGCACGCGAATACCAGACGAACAAATATAACTTCCACCGTTTGGAGTGCTACAACATTAAGGGCAAACGCCTCTGGTACATCGACCTTGGTCCGAACATGATTAGTGGTCCCGATGAACAGTACGACATCGTGGGCTACGATTGGGATGAAGACGGCAAGGCCGAAGTGTTGTTGCGCGGAGCTGACAACATGATTATTCATAAGGCCGATGGTACAACTGTAGAAATTGGCAACATGAACTATGATAGCCGTAACACTTTACAGTCCGATGCGAATATGGCTTATACGCATACGGGAAATGAATATCTGCTCTATTTGAATGGGGAGACGGCCGAGCCTTACGTGAATATGGTTTATCCGCTTCCGCGACTGGAAGCTGGTGAGACAGACTTGAATGCGGCTTGGGGTGACGGATACGGACATCGTTCATCGAAGCACTATTTCGGTGCACCCGTATTGGATGGTCACCGTGCCAGCATCTTTTTGGGCCGCGGTGCCTATACTCGTCACAGAATGGTGGCTTTCGATGTTGACCCCGAGACTCACCAACTGACGGAGCGCTGGCGTTGGAAGGATCCGGGAGGCCAGTGGTTTGGACAAGGATACCACAACTATGGTATTGCCGATGTGGATATGGACGGCCGCGATGAGATAGTTTTCGGTTCGATGGTCATTGATGACAATGGTAAGGGACTCTCTACGACTGGACTTGGACATGGCGATGCCCAACATTTCGGTGACTTCGACCCATATCGTTGGGGATTGGAGTTTTTTGCCTGCAACGAAAGCAGTCCGGCCATGAACTACCGCAATGCCACGACTTCGAAAATATATTACCGTTTGCAAGGTACGAGTGATGATGGCCGTGGTCTTTGTGGAAACTTCACGAACGACTATCCCGGATGTATCGGAAAGAGTAATTCAAGCAGTATCATCTCGACAGTAGCTGACAAGGTGATATCTAATCTGCCAGGATTCGACTTGAACTTCCGTATCTATTGGGATGGCGATTTGTGTGAAGAAATCCTCAATAGTCCAGGTACAGAAGGTACGGCTAAGATTGACAAAATGGTGGGCAACAGCATCAACCGTATCTTCACTTCGTCTGGAACGAAGATGAACAACTGGACGAAGAACAACCCCGGTGCTACGGGCGACATCATCGGCGACTGGCGTGAGGAGATGGTACTCCGTACAAGTGACAATGCCTATCTGCGTATTTATACGACCAGTACTCCTACGACTCATCGCATCTACTCATTGTGGCATGATCATCAGTACCGTAATGCAATGGTATGGCAGAGCATTGGATACAACCAACCGCCTCACTTGAGCTATTTCTTGGGCGAGATGGAAGGTATCACCGTGGCTCCTCCTCCCTTGACCAATACAGGACGTGTGCTCATGAAGAATGGTGAGGTAATCGGTGTTGCTCATGCCGACCAACACGTGTTAGTGTATGAGACTGGCGATGCAGCTGTAAGCGTAGCCGCAGGTGCACAGCCTTACATGGTGACTTTCAATACTCCTTCATGGGTACAGGGAAACACTAATAATAACAACATCAAGTATGAGTACTATACCACGACAGTGACGGGTGCACCCTTTACCGGAAGCATGCGTTTGGTAAAGCAGGGCGACGGTATCTTGACATTGCCTGCTGCCGAACATACTTATACAGGCGAAACAAACATTTGGGCCGGTACGCTGAACTTCGATGGTAAGCTTCCGAACAGTCCCATGTGGCTCAACCGCTTTGCAAAATTAAACTCCAACGGTGGATCATTTAAGAGTATCAAGATGGATTATGCTTCAGAACTGAGACTTGGTGGTGAGAATTGCATGGGTGGTGTCACTGTAAGTGATTTGGCCTTAGGATTTGGTTCACGCTTGATTTTTGATATTTATAACGAGGGATTGGCTGCAGATCAACTGAATGCAACTACTCTGAGCATCGAGACCAAGAATTGGAATTACGGACCGGAATATATGGTTCCCGTGATAGAGTTTGTCTCTCATGTGGCTCCAGAACTTGATATTGCCGAGGGTGAATACCTGTTGGGTGAGATCGGAACGATCAATGGAAGTCTGAAGAGTATTAAGATTGAAGGATTAGGAACCAGCAAGAAAAGCTATCTGAAACATGAAGAAGGTAAACTCTATCTTGTCATCGAAGGTGTACGTGATGCTGCCACTATCATTTGGAATGGTTTGACAAGCAATATTTGGGATTTATCAATCACTGCAAACTTTACAATGGCCGATGACCTTACAGCAACTGATGTGACTTTTGTAAGTGGTGATAAGGTTATATTTGACGATTCCGCCAATTCACTATCTCCGAAGATAAATAGCGATATTGAGGCTGATACCATCTTTGTGGACAATACGAAGAGATATTATTTCAGTGGCTCGGGCAAGATTACAGGTAATACGACTTTCGTAAAACGCAATACTGGAAAACTCGTCATTGCGTGCGATAATGACTACAAGGGTGGAACACGCATCAGTGGCGGTTCAGTAGAAGTGAATTCATTGTCGAATGCCAATCAGGCAACTGGCAATTTGGGTGCAGTGAGCAATATCGCTACCAATTTCATTATCGAGAATGGGGCAGAACTTGCACCGACAACTGCTGTACAGATGGGGTCACCTATCCGTTTTGAAACTCCTGAAGGCGGTATCATCACGAATAAGGCAGACTTCACTATGAACAAATCCTTCTATGGAACGAAACTGACCAAGGCTGGGACAGGATGGATGAAACTGAATGCCAGCAACAGCTCACTGGATACAATGGTTATCACAGGCGGTACGGTACAGTGTATTTCTTGTGCAATGGCTGCCAAGAATGTAGTATTCCACAACGGTTCGTTGCTTGAAAATACCAGTTCTTCTTATGCAATCCATGTGCCCGCAGGAAAAAGTGGTTCTTGGACAACAGCAAACAGAAGTACTCATAGCAATAAGATTACCGGAAGTGGTAAACTGACCATCTATTGTGCTACAGAGAAGGGGTCAGGTTGGTATGCTACACGTACTCCGTTGAAACTGAATATGTCGGCATTTACCGGTACCATTGTTCCGCACGCTACTTATACAGCTGATGGACGCTTCACAATGGACAATTCATACGGTTTGCCTAATGGTACGATGGATATTCCAGCAGGTATCGAAGTGCAGAATACCGGTAAGACCTTTGTAATAGGTAAAGTAATCGGTTCTGGAAATCTCGGTGGTGGATGTACGTTCAGCAACGGTTCTTCTGTCGGAAACAATACTTGGAAAGTGGGTAACGATCAAAACTTCAGTTGGAGTGGAAAGGTAACTGGTACGGGAACGGCTTTCACCAAGATTGGTACAGGTACGATGACTGTATCGGGAGCTCATGACTTTACTGGTTCGATGCGTATCGAAGAGGGCGTATTGATCGCCAACAGTACTGCCAAGTTGGGTAAAGGTTCACTGGTGGTTGCATCAACCGGAACATTGGGTGGTGTGGCAACACTGAACAATTCAAATTTCCTCATCAACGGAACAGTACAACCTGGATTGCTTCTTACAAGTACCAGTGGCAAGATGAACTTTGGTGAAAAGAATGTGACATTCAATGAATCTTCGGTTTACAATGTTGCAATGAGTCGATGTGCAACAGCTACCAATACGGGTGGTACTTATATAGAGGGTATCAACAAATTGACGATGAATGGAACCATTAAAGTTCGCTTGAGCGAGAGTTATGTACCCAAAGAGGGCGATTCACTCATTGTATGGAAAGCTGCTACTTTTGCAGGTACACCCAAGTTTGACCTTCCCGAATTAGGTATTGGATATTATTGGGATACTACCCACATTGCCGAAGGTAAGCTCATCATCGGTTATGATGCTAACTCTATCAGTGCCATTGCTGCTGATGAAGAAGTGACGGTGACCGTATGGAGCCAGAATGGTGTAGAGACAGGCCGATTCACTTGTCTGATGGGGGCTGTGGAAGAAAATTTCTACAGATATCAGACAACTAAGGGCATGTATCTCTTGCATATTGAAGGAGCCTCTACTTCGATGGTAAAGAAAGTGCTGAGGAAATAAAAACACATGAAACAGTGATTCGTACATGAAGGGCATCCAATCGGATGCCCTTTTTGCATCTCTTATGATTGTCAGCATAGGGAGATTTTTATAAAAGTGTGTACACTTTAAAAATGCAGCTAGCTGCGTGGACGGTTGCAGCTAGCTGTAATTGTTGATGCAGCTAGCTGGGATGACAGATGCAGCTAGCTGCGTAAAAAAGACAAAGAGTGAAACATCCAATGATAGACGCTTCACTCTTTCTTTCTTATCTCTAATATTCTTTATCCTTAAATAATGTATTGTGAACTGATGCTTTCGTTCTCTTCAACGCGGCGGATTGTTTCGGCAAACATGTCGGCAATGCTCAATTGCTTAACTTTGGCACAACCGTTGGAGTAGGGGATACTGTCTGTAAATACCATTTCCTCAAGTGCTGATTCCTGTACACGGTCGCTGGCAGGACCTGACATGACACAATGTGATGCAATGGCACGTACACTGTTTGCTCCAGCTTCCATCATGATGTCTGCAGCTTTGGTAATTGTGCCGGCAGTGTCCACCATGTCGTCGAGTAGTACTACGTTCTTTCCTTTCACGTCACCAATGATTTGCATGGATGCCACTTCGTTGGCTTTGAGACGCTGCTTGTTACAAAGTACGAGAGGTACGTTGAAATACTTGGCATAAGTACTTGCACGTTTTGAACCACCAACATCGGGAGCCGCAATTACCAAATTGTCAAGTTTCAGAGATTCGATATAAGGGACAAATACACCGCTGGCATAGAGATGGTCAACGGGGATGTCAAAGAATCCTTGAATCTGATCGGCATGAAGATCCATCGTGATGAGACGGTCGATGCCTGCTACGCTCAAGATATCTGCTATCAATTTGGCACCAATGGATACACGAGGCTTGTCCTTGCGGTCCTGACGCGCCCAACCGAAATAGGGGATAACGGCAACAATACTCTTGGCTGATGCACGTTTGGCCGCGTCAATCATCAAGAGCAGTTCCATGAGATTGTCTGAATTGGGGAAAGTCGATTGTACAAGAAATACATCGCGTCCGCGGATAGATTCCTCATACGATACGGCAAATTCGCCGTCGGCAAAATGCATAATATTCAGATTGCCTAATTTGCATCCGAGACTCGCACATATTTTCTCGGCAAGGTATCTCGATTTTGTACCCGAGAATACCATGTAAGATGCTTTTTCGTTCATGTTATCAGTAGTCACTTAAACGTGGTTTTCTTAATTTTCTGCAAAGGTATGAAATATATTTTGATTTCCACCTCTTTTAGTCTGCCAATTTCTTCAGTTGTTTGAAGCGGCGTATGACTTCGGTGTAATCAATGGTTTCGTGTTCATCAAAGCGATCCCAAATATCTCCTAAGATAGCAGCACCTCCGAAACCATATTTTTTGATGGTGCGGATATTTTCAGTACTGATACCTCCCAAGGCAATGACTTTTTTGTCTATGAGTCCGTCTTTGGAAGCTTTTTTCAAATCTTCTTCAGAAAAATTGCTGAGATAATCCTTTTTGGAGATACTGTCGAATATGGGACTCATGAATACATAGTTGAAATGCCCTTTTTTCTGTTTTACTTCCTCCATAGAGTGACATGAACAACTGACGTGCCCTTTGTAGTTCAATGGGATATTCGGATTCCTGTTATTCAGGTGAATCCCCATCAGATTAAACTCTTCTTTCAAGTAGAAATGATCATGTGTAACAATACGCTTATGGTATTGATGGGGTATAAGGGTCAACAAACGCTCTGAATACATGGGAGATGTATCAGGCTTTCTCAGATGTAGAATATCCAACCCTTCTTCAAACAGCGTTGTCAATATCTTGTCTTCCTCGATGAAAAATTTCGGAGGTGTTATTAATATCAGCTTCATATCCTATATGATGGACTAATTTGAGTGCAAAATTACGAATAATCCTCCATATTTCCTATGTTTGCTGTAGGTTTTATCTCTTTAACGTAAAAAAAGATTAGTATCTATAGAGATTCCTAAAAAGAAAGATTACGCAGATTGCATGATGAAATGATAAAAATCTTATCTCTTTTCATGCAATCTGCGTAATTCTTACTTATATATAATAATGTATAAGGAGATAGTCTTTTACTCCTTAATGTCAATCGCAAGGTTCAACTCATCGAGTTGCTTCTGATCCAGTGCTGCAGGTGCATCCAGCATCACATCGCGTCCGCTATTGTTTTTGGGGAAGGCGATGCAGTCGCGGATACTGTCGAGTCCGGCGAAGAGCGATACCCAACGGTCGAGACCATAGGCAAGACCTCCGTGAGGGGGAGCACCATACTTGAAGGCGTTCATCAGGAAGCCGAACTGCTCTTGTGCCTTCTCCGGTGTGTAGCCGAGGATTTCAAACATCTTGGCTTGGGGGTGTGCATCGTGGATACGGATAGAGCCACCGCCCACTTCCACGCCGTTCACTACCATGTCGTAGGCATCAGCACGTACGGCTGCCGGGTCAGTATCGAGCAAGGGGATATCCTCTTCTTTCGGATGAGTGAAGGGGTGGTGCATGGCCATCAAGCGACCTTCCTCTTCGCTCCATTCAAACATGGGGAAGTCAACAACCCAGAGGCATACGAACTTGTTCTTGTCGCGCAAACCGAGTTGGCGGCCCATCTCGAGGCGGAGTTCGCACAATTGCTTGCGGGTTTTCATGGCATCGTCGCCACTCAAGATGAGGATGAGGTCACCCGGCTTGGCGCCAAAGGCTTCTTTCATCTGTTGGAGCACCTCTTGAGAATAGAATTTATCTACACTTGACTTTACGTTTCCATCGGCTTCTACGCGGGCATACACCATGCCTTTGGCTCCGATTTGTGGACGCTTCACGAAGTCTGTCAACTGGTCGAGCTGCTTGCGGGTGTAGGTGGCTGCACCTTCCGCACAGATACCTCCGATGTACTCTGCACTGTCGAATACGGGGAAACCGTGTCCCTTCATGATGTCCATCAGTTCTACAAACTTCATGCCGAAGCGGAGGTCGGGTTTGTCGCTACCATAGTACTTCATGGCATCGGCCCACGGCATACGCATGAACGGCTCGGTCAACTCCACACCGCGCAATTCCTTGAACAGGTGCTTGGCCATACCTTCAAAGGTAGAGATGACATCCTCTTGCTCCACGAAGCTCATCTCACAGTCGATTTGGGTGAATTCGGGTTGGCGGTCGGCGCGAAGGTCTTCGTCGCGGAAACATTTTACGATTTGGAAATATCTGTCCATACCGCTCACCATGAGGAGCTGCTTCAATGTCTGAGGACTTTGGGGAAGGGCATAGAATTGTCCCGGATTCATGCGGCTGGGCACCACGAAGTCACGTGCACCCTCAGGGGTAGAACCCACAAGCATGGGAGTTTCAATTTCGAGGAAACCCTTGCTGTCGAGGTAACGGCGCACTTCCATAGTCATGCGATGACGCAACTCCAAATTTTCGCGCACGCAAGGACGACGAAGGTCGAGGTAGCGGTACTTCATACGGATGTCGTCGCCACCGTCGGAGTTGTCCTCAATGGTGAAGGGAGGGGTTACAGATGAGTTGAGTACCGTCAATTGGCTGACGATGATTTCAATCTCTCCTGTGGGGATATTCATGTTCTTGTTTGAGCGCTCGTTCACCTCACCTGTCACTTGGATGACGTATTCGCGACCCAATTTATTGGCTCTTTCGCAAAGTTCAGCATTGATTTCTTCGTTGAACACAAGCTGGGTGATTCCATAACGGTCGCGTAAATCAACGAAAGTCATACCACCCATCTTACGTGCGCGCTGTACCCATCCGGACAGTGTCACACTCTTTCCTGCATCAGAGAGACGAAGCTCTCCACATGTATTCGTTCTGTACATATTTTATTAATTATGAATTATAAATTCTGAATTATGAATGTTTTCTAATTGTGAATTATAAATTCTGACTACGAACCTGATGAGAACTCGTCACTCGTAGCCCGTCACTCTTTTACTCTGCAAAATTACGCAATGTTTTCCACTCTACAAACACTCTATGTGAAAAAATGCTCGAAAAGTTTGGCAAATCAAAAAAAAGCAGTACCTTTGCAGCGCTTTTCAGATGAAGCACCGTTTCGGGGTGTAGCGCAGTCCGGTTAGCGCACCTGCTTTGGGAGCAGGGGGTCGTGGGTTCGAATCCCGCTACCCCGACGAAAAATGAAGAAGCAAAGAGTTGTGTCAACCATCCATTGACACAACTTTTTTTTTCTCCTACCTGAAAAATATTTTTCTCCCACTTGAAAAAAAATATCAGCCTATATGAATTTACGAAATGCCCTGTTTGCACTCATGAGCCTTGTTACATTGGCGGGCGGTGCCCAAGTGAACTTTGACGACTATTTTCTCCACAAAACCATGCGCTTCGACTATTTTCATGCCGGAAGTGCCACCAGCGAATACTTCTTTGTGGACGAGGTGATCGAAGAACCCTATTGGGCCGGAAACAAAAACTACTTGATAGAGACGCGGAATGTCGGCAACCACTTCTTCAAGGTGAAG
Source organism: Phocaeicola sp. (assembly GCA_045647865.1). GTDB lineage: Bacteria > Bacteroidota > Bacteroidia > Bacteroidales > Bacteroidaceae > Phocaeicola_A. Next base: position 2,651 of record JAZRMW010000002.1, on the reverse strand, counting down.
GATAAGGCTACAGGAACGGTTATCTACTCACGTGGCTTCAACTCTCTCTTCAACGAATGGCAAACGACTCCCGAAGCAAAGAGTACTCCCAAGGCTATGCCCGAAGGGCTTGTCTTTCCTTATCCGAAGAAAGATGTCGTGGTGGAGATTTATACACGCGAAAATCGTACCGGCAAATTGCATCTCAAGTTCAGTCATGAGATAGACGTTGATAGTTACTTCATCCGTAAGTTCAATCCCACGTTAAGTACCGTTGATATTCATTATACAGGCAATCCCGCCAAGCGTGTGGATATTGTGGTTATCCCCGATGGTTACACCGAGGAGGAGAAGGGTAAGTTTGTCAATGATTGCCGTATCTTTGCCGAAGGTATCTTGGCTTATCACCCTTATAGCGAACATCGCGACAAGTTCAATATCCGCGCCGTATGGACACCCAGTGAAGAGTCGGGCACTTCCATCCCTGGTGAACACCAATGGAAGAATACCGCGCTCAAGACCCATTACTACACCTTTGATTCTGAGCGTTATCAGATGACCGAGGATTACCAGACACTACTCGACGTGGCTGCTCATGTGCCTTATGAAATCATCTATATCCTCACAAACTCCCAAAAGTATGGAGGTGGAGGAATTTATAACTTTTACGGCATCAGTGCAGCCGATATCCCCGGAGCCTCTACGCGCAAAACCTATAGTCATGAATTGGGACATCTGTTCGTCGGATTAGCCGATGAATATGTTGGCGGAGTAGAGATGAGCGACCTCTATTTCAGCGATGTAGAGCCTTGGGAACCGAATATTACTACATTGACCAACCTCGAAGCCAAGAGTTGGAAACAACTTTTGGGGGATGCTCCCGTGCCCACTCCCGTGAAAGAGACTCCTTGGGAATTGAATCCGCAAAACCCCGATTCTCCCGATTTCAATCCCAAGAAACCTTGGTCATTGGGAGTCTATGAGGGTGGGGGATATTTGCAAAAGGGAGTCTATCGTCCATGGCCGAATTGCATGATGAACTGGTTTCACCGCATCGATGTCTATTGCCCTGTCTGCACACAAGCCATTCAAGAGACGATAGACTTATATACGAAATAGAACTTTGTTCAGAGTATTGGTCTTTCCTCTTTTAAATTTAGTAGGCGGGAAAGTATATATTCTGTTCTTTTGAAGTGTTAACTCTGTTCCTCAACCGTGTTCGTTGGGTTCTCGAACAGAGTTAACACTTCAGAAATGCATACTATTATAGTACTTATTGTCATCGCGAAGGATCTGAGTACATCCACTTTATGTTTACAGATTCTTCACTCCGTTCCCTTAGGCACGACATTATGATAGCGACTTTTTTGATACACTCTCTTTTGAGTCTCAGCATCTGTGATGCGCCTATATGCCCGTTCATCTATAACGATGCGTCTGAAAGCGGCTTTGTTGTCGGTTGAAAGCGACTCCGTGGGGTGGCAGAGCCGCTTTCATTCTTCTGTTTACCGTGTGGGGTAATGAATCGTCCAATTCAGACTGTCCAATTCCTTTTGGGTGTACCAATGCATATCTATCAGATGCTCCTTTTGAAAGCGCAGGAGGCTGTCGGGATGGTTGCTGATAGAGTTGTAGGGCGCATCGAAAAGGAAAATCCGTACGAAAGGAATATTCCTGAGTTCCCCTTCCCAACATTCGCTTTTCAGAGGCATCAGGTTGAATGAATCTTTTATCCTTACTTGGAATCCCGAGAACAAAGAGTCTGAACTTTCCATCGGATAGCGTGGATTCCATTCAAGCCAAATTGTTTTTCCTGTGTGGTTCACAAATTGAATGTCAGAATGCCCAACGAGTTCTCCGTATTCATACTTGCACCCTTTCTCGTAACTGTATACGATAGATCCACACGAAAATGCAGTCAATATGATGGCAAGACTTAATATGCATAGTGTCGTTAAAAAACTTGTTCTTTTCATTTTGTCTTATTTTTGCGGATATACAATAGTCCAGTTCATACTGTCAAGCTCCTCTCTTGAGTACCATTTCTTCAGCAATAAATGCTTCTTCTCAAATTCTTTAAGAGTGTTTATCACTTGAATACTGTCTGATTCGTAATATATATGGTTGAGTGCGTACTTGATGTTTGTTGGAGCACACGAATCCATAACGAAGACTCTAGCAATAAATGATGCAGTATCTTTTACATACGAACCATCATAATGGTATTCTTCCCAATATGGAAAATACTCAGCTTTCATTTGTGCCATTGAGTTCGGCTGGATGGCTTGAGTCATTCCATAGAATAGTGAATCTTCAATTGGCCTGTTGAAAGTAAAAGTTATTTCTCTTGAGTTCTTCATTTCTACCCATACAGTGTCATCACTTTGGTTTACAAAGCAGATGAATGGATGTTCAATGTCTATGAACGCAGATGTATCGACACAAGCATGGCAACATAGCATTACCATGCATAATGTCATGATTCTGAAAATCAGTTTGCCCACCATTTTTTTCTTTTCGTTTTTATGTTACCTTTGCTTCTTTTCTTTAAAACCATATTTTTACTTATTTATTGTGTTTGAATTGCTTTTATAAGAGGAAACCGTAAGGGAAACCTATGTGTCCGCTCAATGAACTTTGTGTAATCCATACTTGATTCAGACAGACACATA
>JAZRMW010000001.1:0-68662 GCA_045647865.1 Phocaeicola sp. | reverse complement strand
TTAAGAGAGGGATTTTTCTGGCACATACTTTGTAATATGGCTTCACCAGACTTCTCTTTTATCAGATAATCTGCAATGTCATATCCGTTTTCTTTTTCCTCAGCACTTGCATGTTGCCCCAAATAGTCAGACAGAATAACGTTGATGCCTTCTCGTCTCATCAAGAATGCTTTCTTTTGCCATTCATCTTCCATGCCGATGTCCGGAAAGAGGACCACATTCCTGCCACAAAGAATATCAAAGTGCTGTTCATTAAAACAGCCATTCTTCCCACCTGTGGCTAACCAGATATAATTAGGTATATAAGCGGAAGCTATGATGGCAGTCTTTTCACTCTCAACAATGGCTACTGGTTTGTTATTGCCAGCCAACAGGTGTTCACCAAAGAAACATTGGTTGAGTGTAAAAGAGGACAGATTAAGTACCGTATGTACCCATGAGATTTTAGCATATGGTTCTTTTACACGTTTGCCGGTGTTGGGATTGTAGAGCATGACTTTACCTGTATGTACTCTGCCTTCTTTGTCCACTTGCCAAAATACAGTAGAGTTACCCCATTTTTTGGCTGTACCTACATGATACATTTGCATTTGTTGGATGGTGGTCTTTGTTCCGAGTTGTCCACACAGATATACATATAGGTTGTTGCGTTCATAATGACGTAGTGACTGTTCCATAATCCGTTTGTCAATAAACGATGCGTCCATAGCTTCTGGTATAAAAGGTTTTACATCCTTTGTGGTAGGGGGAGAGAAAGATTGTTCTCTTGTCTTTTCCCTTTCGTTTGGATTCTTGTCGAAATACATAGATGGGGAATAGTGATAACCGCATTTGTTCTCGCGATTGCATTTACCCACATAGTCAGGAAATTCAATACTGCCTTCAATGTCAATATAGCGTGAGAATTGAAACTTTTTTCCGCAACTTGGACAAGTGTAGCGGTTTCTTTTACTCCTGTTATATGGTTCTAATATGAATCTATAATTCGTCATTTGCATTAAGTTTTTGTGATTGCTAAATTGCTAAAATCGTCCATGAATTTGTCAATTTGGCATTTTGTTAAGTGCCTTTTGATAGTGCCCGTGTCGATGGATAAGGTATTTGGTGCTTGCCTTTTTCAAGAACCTGTCGAATGTGCTGGGATTCCATTCCAGTTGTATTGCAATCTCCAATCCTTCTGCACGACTGAATTCTTCAGGGAGTTTCTGCAATAATACTTTCTGTTTGGCAGTTAGAAATATTCCATTCATCATATCATTAACCAATAAAGCTGTTCCCTTGTAGTAATCTACCAGTTTAATAGCCTTAGTGACAGTATCAAAATCCACTTTATCTACGCTTCCTTCATTGCATAGCCATTTGCAGACTTGGATAATGAGACAAAAGCGGTGAATGAATATCTCAAATTTGCTATAGATACCTTTCTTTTTGTCTGACTCTTCCTCGTTAATCATATCAGTCCAGTTTCGTTGCCATTCCAATAGAAGTTTCTTTGCTTCTAGCTCGTACTCTATTGTTGTTGGTATTACGCGGCCTGTTTCATCTGTTGAAATTTTCAAATGAATGAGTTTTTGAATGATATTATCCCAATCACCGTAATAGGAAGCGTCCATATCAGTATCATTCCAATAGGATTTCTCTTGTTCTTCTGGAATAGCAAACAGAATTCTTTCGGCAAAGCCATTGTCGCTTTTACTCCCTTTGAGCATTTCAGTAAGTATAGCCGGTTGTATTGTCCCAATGATACAAGCAAAAGGATCGTCGATGCAATTATTGTTTGTATCTCCTTTTCGGTCGGATATATAGCAGCTTCCGTTAAAAAGAGAAATATAAAACTGTTCTTCGGAACCATTATTGTAACGGGTAAAATTCTTTACCCAGCCTTGAAGTTCATCCATGTATAAACATATACCTCTACGATTCTCGGCAAGAGCCTTGACCATTGCTTCCTGCGTGATATCAGATACCAAGAATCGTTTGCGAACTGGAAATGTGGGATCTGTCTCATATCCCTGTTCCATCCGTTCCTTCTTCTTTATCCCCATAATCTTGTTATAACGATTCAGTTCCTCACTAAATTTTCGGTATTGCTCGCTATCAAATTCAAAATATGGACGTAGAACAGTACGAAGGGGATGGCTTTTGTTAGCACCAGGTCTTCCAACAAGCGCCATATAGAGGATATCTTTAACAGTCCATTCACTTTTGAATTTCAATACATGGGTGTTACCTATACCTACAGCTATGGCAACTAACATGCTTGAGGCTGTATAGTCTACCGGATATGTCAATGCTTCTTTCATTTTCCAAATGATTTTACGAATCATTGTGGGGAATATTTCAACTGGAAACTGAGACTTGCAGACTTGATTTATCAGTTTATCAGCATCTTCCATGATTCCTTTTGCGGTAATTCTTGTTTCATTCATAAACTTCCCCTTTCTGAATACGTTCCACATCGGATAATTTGTAACGTACCTTATTGCCTACTTTTGTAGTGGTCAGATATCCATCCTTGTTCCAACGCCAAAGAGTAGAACGGTCTACTTTTAATCTTCTGGCTGTCTCTTCCGCGCTTAAATAGACTTCAGGCTTGTTTTCTCGCTTCTCCAATAGACGGTTAACTGCGTTTTGAACAACATTTTCTAAATCATCCTTAGAGACAATCATTAGCGTCTGTGTGTTCTTGTTAAATTCGTTCATCATATTTGTGAAAGTGGGGTTGTTGGCAGCCATCATTGGTGATACATTCACCGCTGCACCCACTTGGGTCTCCACTCGTTACAATGATGAAATAACGGCTTTGACGCTGCAAATGTAATATGCTAAAATTGATATGCAAAGGCTTGAAATATTACTTAACAAATTGATAATAAGCTGAATAATTAAACTTTTGCCAGATACTAAAAAGGGAAAATGCCAGAACTGTTCCACATCGTTTGCCACATAATAATCAGAGTAGTGTCCAGATGTTTGAGTGAATATAGACTGATATCATGACATGTTAGCATATTTGAATAAAATATGAGTGTCCACATGTTGCTCAAAGTTTATGCCACATCATTTGCCACATTTATGCCAATTAGAGGAAAGGGGTATTGTACAATAAAAACAAAAAATCGGACAACAATCTTTAACATTTGATTGTGTATCCGATTCTATTTTTAATGCAAAAAGTTGAATGTTGACTATGCCTCTTCTATTATGTTAAGTTCCTTGTCAACCTTATAAAGTGGTTGTTTGTATGCAGCACTCATTAGAATAAAACGGTCTTTTAGGGATAAAGAAGAATAGTGTTTAACAGCGTTGCTCCCTTCTTTGTGATGTCCTGAAACATACATGTTGACTTGTACCTTTGTAAGCATATCTATATGTGTCTTACGACAAATTTTGCTACTGCCCATAGAATAAAGAGGATTATAGATATTCTCAGAAGACTTTTCATCGAAGATTCTTACCTCTCTGTCTATCTGGCAATATTCGAGTAATCTTCTAATTTTCACGTTATAACCACTTTTGCCCGTAACATATTTAAGAATAGGAAAGTTAAATTGCCATTTCTTTATTATGTCTAATGCATATCTTACAATAGGAATTTCCACTTCATCCTTATGTTCGTTGCTTTTAAGTGTCTTTTGTGGTAGATAGCGTAAATAAGGAATGCCATCAGCACTCACTGTGACTTTATCCATACTGAGAGCTTTGTAATCTTCAATACGACTACCAAAGGCACATTGAAGCAGAAAACACTCTTTTGTTTCCTGTAATGTTTCCGGGACTTCTGTGCTCATGACCTTTAAAAGTTCGTCCTGTAGCAGATAAATAGGAGCATCATAGCTTTCTTTCATCACAGCTTTTCTTCTATTCCTGCCAAGTTTTCTGAATGGGGAAACCTCTATTTCGTCTCGCTCTTCCAATTCTGTATAGAAAGCCTGCAACATCCTTAATTTTATGGCTACAGTATTTTGTGCACGTTCTTTGGTGGGCAAACATTGTTGTTTAACATCGGCATAGAGCGAAGGATATTTACTGACATATTTATACTCATCAAAAAGGAAAATACGTAATTCCATTAAATCGTCAGCTGTAAAATGCTTCGGTAATATGTTTGTTTGATTGTGTATAGTCAAGTATCGCTTCAGTTCCTTATAGAGACCATTGTATTGAAGGACTCTTTTTTCCGCAAAAGTTCCATCACGAAAACCTTCTTTTATAAATCGGCTGTATCTCTCCAACAGAGTTTCCTCTTTTGTTATGGCAATATAATTTTCAGGGTGCAGATGCCGACTAATTGTTTCTTCAAAAAGTTCTGCTGTTATAAGACTTTTATCCATCTTCCCACATAACTCTATATATGCAGATTCAATGGCTTTGATTTCTTTGTCGATTTTTTCCTTAAGCTCGTGGTTGTAGATAGATACCTTGGGACGAAGTTCACCATCGTCTTCAAATTTTGATAAATCCTTGAGGTCGGCCTTTATTTCACTCTTGTGGTAAAGGTCAACTCCACGTCCGTCTCTTAATCTAAATCTGAGTTTGATGGTTCCCTCTGATTTTGTAGTTCTTCTGAATAATGTTAATCCTTTCATAGCATACCATTATTTAACGTGGTGCAAATATATAAAAATTGCACCACTGAATCGCAATATTGCACCACAAAAATGCAATATAATTCAAAAGGTTAACATTTATAAATATGTGTATCAGTGTGTTATGTTTTGTTTGTGTCTCATGTGGGTTTAATTCCTGATTCCCGCTTCGAGTACGAAAAAATAATCCCTTGCAAACATTGATTTGCGAGGGATTTCTTTTTTTAGATATTTTCTTTGAAATATTTTCAGTTTCTCACCGTCAGACTGATACCTGTAGTGGTGTTGGTAGTATGAACGGTGTAGGTCTTCAACCGTTTTTTTCCTGAACCGCTCTTGGGGAATCCGGAATCCAAGTCATATACGGTGCCACACTTGGAACACTTAGCCTCTCGGTTGGTGTTGATACTGAGCCTTCTGATAACCAAATCCTCGGCCTCAACGGGACAGGCACGGTCATAAGCGGCAAAGGAACTGCTGACATCCATGCTCAACATGGGTTGTCCTAAGATGAGGCCCCCAAAACCCAAAAAGACTCCCTGCTTACCATCCCTATAAATCGGTTGGCCGGGATACTCCACCACATAGGCCGAGCCATTCTTAGTGACGGTAAGAAACTGGCCAGGTGTGGTGATGAAGCTATAGGGTGACTGTTGCAGGCTACAGGTAAAGCGTACCTCTGTGCGTGGAAAGTCATCGTATGCCTCCTCGCACGAGGTAAAAAGAAAAGACAGTGCGCCCAATATACCTAGGAGTCTTCTTTGAATCATTGTTTTTATTCGTTTCTACTTGCCAGACTTGAGGATACTATCAATGGTGTCCAGTTCTTCCAACGTGAAGTCCAAATGGTTTATTGTCTGTAGGTTGTCATTTAACTGTTTTACAGAACTGGAGCCGATGATGACGGATGTCACCCGTTCGTCGCGCAATACCCAGGCGAGCGCCATCTGCGCAAGGCTTTGGTTGCGTTGGGCGGCAAGGTCGTTCAGTTGGCGGATGATAGCCAACTTTTCGGGCGTAATCTGTTCGGCTTTGAGGAATACACCACGTGTAGCACGGGAGTTTTCGGGGATACCATTCAGGTATTTGTTCGTCAGTAGTCCTTGTGCAAGAGGGGAGAAGGCGATGAATCCTGAACCTTCTTGTGCGGCTAGTGCGATGCTTTCCTGTTCGGGTGTACGCTCAAACATGCTGTAGCGGTATTGGCTGATGAGGCAGGGTACTCCGGCAGCACGCAATAGGTCGTACATTTGTTTGGCCTGTAAGGGCGGATATTTGGAAATTCCTACGTAAAGGGCTTTTCCTGCACGTACCATGTCAATAAGGGCTTGAGCTGTCTCTTCTACGGGTGTGAAACCATCATAGCGGTGAGAATAGAAAATGTCGAAGTATTCCAAGCCTGTGCGTTTCAGACTTTGGTTGAGGCTGGCCATTAAATTCTTGCGCGATGATCCGTCGCCGTATGGGCCGGGCCACATCAGATGGCCGGCTTTGGAGGAGACGATGATTTCATCGCGATGGGCACTCAGATGCTGGCGGAAGATGCGTCCGAAATTCACCTCGGCTGAGCCGGGCGAGGGGCCGTAGTTGTGGGCCAGGTCAAAGTGGGTGATGCCGTTGTCGAAGGCACACAATATCATGTCGGTTGCCACATCGAAATCATCGACGTCGCCGAAGTTGTGCCACAAGCCTAAGGAGAGGCGAGGAAGCAACAGTCCACTGTTTCCGCAGCGGGCGTACTTCATCCGCTCGTAGCGGTCGGGGGAAGGTTGGTAATCCATATTTGAGTCTTTAGGGTTAATTAGTTCCTACCTGCAAAAATACATGCTTTTCCTCAAACAAATAGTCTATGAGGCTATGTTTTTTACTACAAATAGACAAATTAACGAATTGGGCTTTCGTTATTGATGGTTTAGGAGGGAAAATGGAATGCCCCTGATGGAAAAATACAATCACCACTGCTAATCGCGCGATTAGCAGTGGTGATTATAGATTTTTGATATTGATACAGCCCTTTTTTAGGCTAACAAGTCTTTTTCGGCTTTTTCAACAGTTTCGAAGTTGAACCCGTCGATGACTTGTTTCATCAATGCCTCTATGCGGTCGTTACAGAGGTTGCCGATGCTTCCAGCATGGGTATGGTGCACCTGTTTGTTATGGGTGAATTTTCCAGCTTCGATATCGAGACCCACTTTCTTGTAAGCATCGCGGAAAGGCATTCCTTCGGAGGCCAGGCGGTTTACCTCTTCGACGCTGAAAATGTAGAGGTAACGGTCGTCATCAAGGATATGTTCGTTCACTTTGATGCGATTGATGATGTAGGCCGTCATGCGTAGACAGTCCTTAAGCTCTTCAAAGGCAGGGAGGAATACCTCCTTGATTATCTGTAGGTCGCGGAAATAACCTGAGGGTAGGTTACTGGCTATCATCATGATCTGCTGGGGCAGGCTCTGTATCTTGTTGCATTTGGCGCGTGTCAGCTCAAATACGTCGGGATTTTTCTTGTGGGGCATGATGCTGGAGCCAGTGGTACATTCATCGGGCAACTTCACGAAACCGAAATTCTGACTATTGAACATGCAGGCGTCGAAAGCCAATTTACCGATAGTACCAGCTATGGAAGCAAGGGCGAAGGCGACGTTGCGCTCCATTTTTCCGCGTCCCATTTGGGCATATACCACGTTGTAGTTCATGGAGTCGAAGCCCAAGAGGCGAGTGGTCATCTCGCGGTTGAGGGGGAATGATGAACCGTATCCGGCGGCAGAACCAAGAGGGTTGCGGTTACACATGCGGTAAGCGGCTTGCAAAAAGGTGAGGTCGTCCACAAGACTTTCGGCATAAGCACCGAACCAGAGACCGAAAGATGAAGGCATGGCTATTTGAAGGTGCGTATAGCCGGGCATCAACACATCCTTGTAGCGATTGCTCTGTGCAATGAGTTCGTTGAAGAGTACTTCCACTTCTTCTGTGATTTCGCGCAATTGTGTGCGGGTAAAGAGCTTGAGGTCGAGCAGTACCTGATCATTGCGCGAACGTCCACTATGTATTTTCTTGCCAACATCACCTAACTTGCGGGTGAGCATCAGTTCCACTTGTGAATGCACATCTTCCACGCCCTCTTCGATGATGAACTCACCGCGTTCGGCAATGGTATGGATTTTTTTCAGTTCGTCCAACAAGACCTTTAATTCGTCAGCCGTAAGCAGACCGATACTTTCGAGCATGGTGATGTGGGCCATCGAGCCAAGTACATCGTGTTTGGCCAGATAGATGTCCATTTCGCGGTCGCGGCCGACGGTGAAGCGTTCAATCTCTCCGTTGACTTGTACGTTCTTTTCCCAAAGTTTTTGAGCCATAATAATTTAGTTATGAGGACAAGCTACGAGCTACAAGTAATTCGTTTGTGCCGTATGGCAAACTTGTCACTTGTAGCTCGTAGCTTGTAGCTGATTTATTTAAACGGAATTTGTGCAATCATTTCGGCCATTTTTTCCAATCCTTCTTGGTGGGGCTTGGATACCATGCCTTTGATGAAGGGGTTGAGTTCGGCTTTTACCGTGATTTTCATTTTGCACTGAGAGTCATCAATTGCCACCAACTGAATCCATAGGTTGAAAGGAAGAGGGGAGTTGGCTGTCTCGAATTTTACCAGCTTACACGGTTCGCGTTCGATGATGCGCAGACAGACGTTGCCCATGGGGGATACGGTAAAGTTGATGGAGTCAGTATCGAACTCGAAATTTTGAATCTTGTCTTGGGGAATACGGTCTTTGACTTGCTCCAAATTGTTCAAATCAGAGATTTTAGAGTAAACCGCTTCTTGGCTGAAGGGGATTACCTTAATGCTGCTTTCAAATGTTGTCATTGTATAGAATTATGAGTTACGAGCTACAAACTAAGAGTTGTATCCCGACCATCTATTCGTAAAGGCGGTTCTCGTAGCTTGTAGCTCGTAACTTATTACTAAAAAATTATCCTTCCCAATGTGCGGGATCTTTTCTCCATGAATCCAACACGGGGATATCTTCTTCACTGATGTAGCCTGTTTGCAATGCTACGTCAAGCACAGCTTCGTAGTTAGTGAGTGTTACCAATTTTACGTTGGCTTTGTCAAATGCCTCAATGGCTACAGGGAAGCCATAAGTATAAGAGGCTACCATACCGATAACTTCACAACCATCGCGTCGGATGGCTTCAACGGCCTTCAAACTGCTTCCACCGGTAGAGATGAGGTCTTCGATAACCACCACTTTCATGCCCGGACGGAGTTCGCCCTCGATAAGATTCTCCAAACCGTGATCTTTGGGAGTAGAACGTACGTAAACGAATGGCAAGTTCAACGCATCAGCAACCAATGCGCCTTGAGGTATTGCACCTGTAGCTACACCGGCAATGGCATCTACCTCACCGAACTGCTCCTGAATGAGACGAGCGATTTCCAACTTTACGAAATTGCGTAACGCGGGGTAAGAGAGCGTCTTGCGATTGTCGCAATAGAACGGAGACTTCCATCCTGAAGCCCAAGTAAAAGGATTGGCGGGCTGCAACTTGATGGCTTTGATTTTCAACAGTTTTTCAGCGAAAAGCTTCTCTAATGTTTTCATAAAATGACTTATTCTTAGGATATGTGGTGCAAAAATAGGGAAAGAAGTTGGATTCTCAAAAAATTAAGGGGTTATTTTTACTTTTTCAAGTATAGAAATGCATTATTGAGGAGTGCAGGAGGTTAGGGTATAGAATTGTTGGCGATGGTCCTGTTTCTATATGGGTGGCGCTTTTTTTTACATTTTTGGCCTCCTGAATGTCAATATGCCCTTTACTATCCGGTCGTTTCCAGACAGGTCTTTCAGTAATTGTACATCGATGAATCCGTTTGCCTTCAACAAATGCATCGTCTCGGCACCATGCTCACGATTGATTTCGAAATAGAGGCTACCACCAGGATTGAGTAAACCGCTGGCGGCACGTTGGGTGATGGCTCGATAGAAAAGCAAAGGGTCTTCGTTGGGTACAAAGAGTGCCAATTCGGGTTCCCAATCCAGTACGTTATGCTCCATCAATGCACGTTCACATTGCTTGATATAGGGAGGATTGCTGACAATGAGGTCGAATCCTCCTTCTTGCGGTATAGGACTTCCTTCGGAGTGGAGGATGTCGTGCTGACGAAAAAGGACATCGGTGTGATGTGTTTCGTTGTTGCAACGGGCAATGGCCAGGGCTTCGGGCGATATGTCCCATCCTTCAACGTGACTTTGTGGCCAATGGTGGGCCAAAGTGATAGGTATGCATCCGCTACCTGTACCGATATCCAATATGCGGTGAGGCTGGGTGGTTGTATGGTCACGTAGGATGAATTCTATCAACTCTTCCGTTTCGGGGCGGGGGATTAACACTCCGGATGCTACATGAAAATCTCTTCCGCAAAATCGGGCGTAGCCTAATATATATTGTATAGGCTCGTAATTTTGCAAACGTTGGATAATATTTTCGAGTTTCTGCTCGTCATCTTCTGATAAATGTATATCTTTGCCCATGTAAATGTCCATAGGGCTGATGCCGAAGTATTCAGTCAGTATCATGCGGGCAATGGCTGATGCCTCTCCTGTAGGATAGCAGGCTTGTAGGGAAGTTCGTAGGGTGGTGAATCTGTTGGGCATATGTATGATTAAAGTATAGTTCCTATAGATGGATTTTATAGATGCTATATTCTGATAATTGCGACAAAGATAGATATAAAAAACGAAACAGTAGTATGACTGAAGATGAAAAATTCATGGCACGGTGTATCCAATTGGCTCGTTGCGGACGGGGGCATGCGGCACCGAATCCTATGGTAGGGGCGGTTATTGTATGTGATGGCCGTATCATTGGTGAGGGGTATCATATCCGTTGCGGAGAGGCTCATGCAGAAGTGAATGCTGTGTGTTCGGTGCGTCCTGAGGATGAACCGTTACTTAGACAATCGACCATTTATGTCAGTTTGGAACCTTGTTCTCATTATGGAAAGACTCCCCCTTGTGCAGACCTTATCATCTCGTGTGGGATACCTCGTGTGGTAGTGGGTTGTGTAGATCCTTTCTCCGAAGTTTCGGGTCGTGGTATCAGAAAGTTGCGTGATGCTGGCATCGATGTCACTGTAGGGGTGCTTGAGCAGGAATGCTTGGAATTGAACCGCCGTTTCATTATCAATCATACGGAGAAACGGCCGTATGTAATTCTCAAATGGGCGCAATCGGTTGACGGTTTCATTGACAGGAATCGTGCTTCGTCTGAGGATTCTCCCGTCGTTTTTTCCAATGCTCACACTTCGATGCTTGTCCATCGGCAACGGGCCGGAGTGCAGGCCATTATGGTAGGACGCCGAACGGCTTTGCTCGATAATCCTTCGCTTACTGTCCGTCATTGGCCGGGTGAGTCTCCCTTGCGTGTGGTCATTGACCGTGAGCTGTCTTTGCCTGAGACACTTCGTTTGTTTGACGGTACAGTATCTACACTGGTTTTTACAGCCTGTGAGGATTGTCCCCATCGTGTAGGAGTGAAATATGTCACTTTGGATTTTACCCGACCGATTCTCCCCCAGTTGTTGGCGGAACTTTATGCTCGCCGTATCCAATCCGTCTTAGTTGAGGGAGGAACCACTCTCATCCAAGGGTTCATTGACGCTCAGGCTTGGGATGAAGCTCATGTGGAAATTGCTCCCATTGTTTTGGGTGATGGTGTACAAGCTCCAAGGCTCCCAATGCATCTGAATAAGGAGGTCGGGTATATTCGTGGAAATAGGAAAGAGATTTACAGAAGATAAAGTATGGGCATAAAAAAGCCCGCCTCTAAGGCCGAAGCCTAATTGAAGCGGGCACTCACCCCTATTGGTTGGGGTATATGGACTCGAACCATAAATGACAGGACCAGAATCTGTAGTGTTACCATTACACCATACCCCAATTTTGCTAAATGCGGTGCAAAGGTAAGGACATTTTGTGATACGTGCAAACTTTTTTAGAAAAAAATCGTTTTGTTTTCCCATTTTTGTCCTTTACCTCTTATTTTACGACTTTTCTACCTTTATATATATATATACCGTGTGAAGGATTCTGTATCTGTCGGCCTTGCAAATCGTAGTAGGATGTCTCATGTTCGTTAGCTTTCGTTTGTGGATGGGCGATGCTATGAGCAGTGGGAGTAAGATTGATATAGAAAAGATTGAAAGTCCGGTCTTTGGTGATTTTGTGTGTTCCAACAGCTAATGTACAAGTAATCATGTTGCTATTGGTTGCGCTTACGCTTGTTCCGTCAATTTTGATGTTGGGAATGGAACCTTCGGCGAAAATCAGTGTGAGCATCATTTCTTCGGTGGTGGTAAAACTGATACTGGTGCTGCTTTCAATCTTTAGACAATCGGTGTATGTTGTACCGTTTACCGTAGCTTTTCCTTTACTGTTTGAATAGTTGCCCACGATGGTGTAGAAACTGTTCGATGGCTTGCGTCCTGTAAAGTGGCAGGCATAATTGCCATTATCGGGTACTGTCGGAGTGTCGGGGATGTCTTCACCTCCCTCTTCTGGATTTTCTTCCTCTTTATTCTGTTCATCGGAGCTTCCGTATATATCAACTAAATTTGTGGTGTAATTCGTAATTGCTGTTTTCAAAGCAGTGTTCACTTCATAGTCGATATCATCTACGCTGTTATCAAAAAACCATTGGAAATCTCCGTGTTGCATGCGTCCGGCACCATAGAACCCTGTGACGATTGAGGGTATGTCTGTAGCCAAATCTGCCGTATAGATGTACATTTTGGCAGGGTCGGTATCAAAGTTGTTATAGGTGGTTCCTCCGACCAGAGTCTTGTATGTGGCAGGTACCTGTTCGTCGCGTGTGGCGGCTTCGTAGCAGTCAAAGGCTGTGTTATTGTCTTTGTGAGTGACTAATCGGAAATTGTCTGACTTTTCTGCATATACATTGCCGTAGGATTTTATCATTCCTCCGTTTTCACCAGAGAAGGTGCCTTTGTTTCCGCTAGCCACATCACTGCCTTGTAGAGAGATAAGCATCGGTTTATTGACATTGCGGAAGTAGTTTTTTTCCACGAATACATTGCTTCCCATGGTTGCCCCCACACCGTATTTGGCCACTCCATCGAAATAGTTGTTATAAACGTGTACTGTCATAGTGCGTACACGTGGATGGCGCGAGTCGCTATGATCGAACCAGTTGTGATGATAAGTGATGAAGTTTTCGCCACTCTCATTAGTCATTCCGCATAAGGCCATTTTTCCACAATCCCAGAAGTGATTGTAGGAGAATGTCATGTATTGCGAGTCGCCTTTGCAATCAAGTGAACCGTCACCCTTGGTCTGGTCGCTATCGCCGCCCGTCTGTCCGTAGAAGAAGTCGATGTGGTGAACCCAGCAGTGGCTATTGTCTGAGTCAATGGAAATACAATCGTCCATGCAGAGCATAATGCCCAAATTGCGGATTTCTACACTTTTGCAATTGCGAATCAACATACCGAATCCGCGTATAGTTGCGTCATTTCCTACACCCTCCAGTGTGATGTTCATTTCGGAGTAGGCACTTTTTCCCTTGAGTTGAAGTCCTTCGGAACTGCTGGAGAACTTATCCATATCCGCAGCTTCGATGGTACCGATGATGCGGATGGCCAACGGTGTTTTGTCGTATCCTTTTTGTCGGGCATCAAGGATGGTTTGTAAACCCGTGAATGTCTGTGGAGCTCCGTTGCTACTGGTCTTTACTTCACAAGTGACCGTCCTAGCTGTTTTGGCGGTTACATAGATGACTTTGGCCCCATTTTTTAGAGTACCGTCGTCATTGTATGCTCCTATACCCGAATGGTTCAGATGGGCAAAACCTCCACGGTCGTGGCTACGGACGGGTAGGAGTGCCGTTTCGGCAGACTCTCCAATGATTTCATTACCTTCGGCATCCAAAGCCATCAAGCGGAATTGGTATTCACCAGCTTGCAGTCCTAGAATATCTGCTCTTCCATACGAACCATAATTGCGTACGAGTGAAGCATCCAATGTGAAATATTCACCTTTCGATTGGCGGCATTGCACCCGGTAGTTGGCTGCTCCCTCTACAGGTGTCCATGTCACGTAGGCAGACTCTATCCAACCACTCGCTTCGTTGATAGTGATGGCTTGTGTAGGGCTACAAGTCAATAGAACTAATAGAAGATAAGGTAAAAGTGTGAATATTCTTCCCATATATTTATTATTTTGGTTTGTTACGTGTATCTCGCGACAAATGTACGCATATTTTATGGAAAACAGTACAAGTATTTCCGTTTTTCTTAAATATATGATTGTTTTTGGACGTGTTTATTTTAGAATTTAGGTATTGGTTTGGTCGTGTAAATGTCTCTTTTACGGCTACAAATATCCCATTCTTAACATTTTTTACACCCCTTTCTTTCTTTTTTTAATATATAACCTTTACATTTGTCATCAAAATGTGCGGAATAATTACCTTTTTTAGGATTTAATCCGTTGATTTCAAACTATTAAACAGGATATTAATAACTAAAATTTAGAATTATGAAAAAAGTGTTATTCGCCATTATGGCCATGTTCTTGATTGGAACAACTGCAACTTATGCACAGAAAACTACTGATGAAATCAGAAAAGAGATGAACAAGAAAGCGAGTAAGGATGCTCGTAAGGAGGCAAAACAATTTAAAAAAGAGGGTTGGAAAGTCGCTCCTGGTGCACTCCCCATAGAGAAACAACTTGACAGGGCTTATATGATGGAGTATGACATTGCAGACAGTGGACTTCCTAAATATGTGATGGGTAATGCTATGTCTATCGGTGAACATTATGATGCAGCTAAGATGCAAGCTTTGCAGCTTGCCAAACAGAATATGGCAGGTAGTATCCAAACAGAAGTAAGTGCTTTGGTGGAAGGACTGGTTTCTAACAAACAGTTGACGGCTGGCGAAGCTGCTTCATTGTCTGAGACTACCATGACAAGCAAGGCTTTGATTACCCAGAAATTGGGTCGTATTATTACTGTTGCCGAAATGTATCGTACCCTCGAAAATGGCAACAAAGAAGTACTTGTAAGAGTTGCTTATAACAGTGGACTTGCCATTGAAGCTGCTAAGGATGCTATTCGTCAGAATATGAAAGCTAAGGGCGATGACTTGTCTGGCAAGTTGGATGCAATTTTGGAAAAGATGGTTCGTGAAAGCATGTAATTGTTGATGATTAGTTGAAATTTAAGGGAATAATGACTTCACATTTGCGAATAATCATAACATGTTTGCTTCTTGGATGCTTGTGTCTTAATGTCGGGGCACAACGCATCCAAAAAGTAAAGGGGGAATATACGTATTATGCACCAGAGACGATGTCTCCTGCCGAAGCTTTTAGAACCGCGATAGAAAGAGCTAAAATTGAAGCTTTAGCAGCAGAATTTGGAACATTGATTACACAAGCAGATGGTTCCATTGTTGAAAATAAAAGTGGAAAATCCTATGTCGATTTTGTATCAGTTGCAGAAACTGTTGTGAAAGGTGAATGGCTTGAAGATATCAAGGAACCCGAAACTGAAAAGAAATTAATCAATGATAATATTGTATATATTGCTCGGGTTTATGGAAAGGCGCGTGAAATTTCATCTTCTGTAGTTGACTTCAAAGCTAAGATTCTTCGAAATGGGACAACAGATAAGAATATTGATGTAGAATTTTATGCAGGTGATGATTTGTTCGTATCATTCGAAACTCCTGTAGATGGTTATTTGGCTGTCTATTTGCAGGATGCAGAACATAATGTATATTGTTTGTATCCTTATCGTGAAGATGCTGATGGAAAAGAGTTTGTCAAACATGGTGAACGTCACGTTTTGTTTTCTCGGAAAGATGCACCTGTTGCTCAAAAGGATATTGTTGATGAATATACTTTGACTGCCCAAAAGAGTATAGAGCAAAACATTATTTATATTATGTTTTCTCCGAATGAATTTATCAAGGCAACGGATGCATCCGTAAAAGATAACCTTCCACGGATGCTCTCATACAGCGAATTTATGAAATGGAAAGGAAAATGTCGTTCGCGTGATGCAGAAATGCGTGTTGATGTTCAAAATATTAGTATCCGAAGGGAATAGAAATATTTAGCTATGAAGAAAATCGTACTATTGTCATTTTTCGCGCTTTGCGCTACATCGGGAATGGCTCAGAACTATCGAGAAGAGTTTGATAAGTTTACGAAGAATATAAAAGAGACTTATCACGAGTTCCGCAATAGAATAAACAAGGAATATGCCGATTTTATTCGGCAGAATTGGCCTGAACGCGAAGTACTCCCTGCTTTGGAAAGACCATTGGATGACAAACCTATACCACCGGTTTTCTTCCCAGAGAAAGATTTGGGTAAGGAGTATGAAGGCAAAGCTTTACCTTATTTGGACATTATACCTGCTGCAGAGCCTTCATTGCAGCCTCTGCCTATCATTCCAATAGATGAAATGCCTCTCACTAAACCAATCTTTACGATTAATAATGATAATAGATTGGAAGTGACTCCTGTCGAAATTGATGCCAGACCTATCCTTCCGAAGGATGGAACCATTATCAATAAACCTGTGATTGATATAAAACCCGGTGAGGGATTAGCTGTTAAACCCATTGATATTGCTGTTAAACCTAATGTTCCGAAAGGGACTACTGATATCAACAAACCAATGGTTGACAACAAACCAGATAAAGGATTGGCCGTAAAACCTGTTGATATTGAGGTTAAACCTAGAACCGTTGAGAAATATTTCGCCTTTAAGTTCTGGAATACCGATGGAATGGTCCGTATAGACGAAAGCCATCGTTTTAAATTGAAGAATTGTAGTGCAAACAGCATAGCAGATGCATGGGAACTCTGTTCGGGTGATAATTACCGAAATCTCATTTATGACTGCTTGATGTTGCGTGAAACTTTCCAATTATGCGACTGGGCTTATTTGCAGATGTTGCAGGAACTGAGCAAGGCATTCTTCGGTGGAGAATGTAATGAAGCCACTTTCTTGACAGCTTATATCTATTGCCAATCAGGTTATAAGATGCGTATGGCAACGAATAAGGATGGAAAAAAATTATTCTTATTGGTCGCTTCACAAGAGTTGATTACTGGAAAGAGTTATTTCCAGTTTGATGGTGAGAAGTATTATGTTATGGACAACTCTCAAGAAACTCGTTTAAATGTGTGTAAGGCGGCTTTTAAAAAAGAACAATCCATGTCGCTTGCTATGCCTAAAGCACCCTTGTTTGCGATGGAAATCGCAGGTACGCGTAATTTGGTTTCAAAGAGGTTCCCTGAAATCCAAGCTACGGTAAGTTCTAACAAGAACCTTTTGGATTTTTATGGAAAATATCCTTCAACATATAATGCACAGGACGATTTCATGCGCCGTTGGGCACTGTATGCCAATAAACCTATGGCTGAGGATATGAAGGATGAACTGTATCCGGCTTTGGAAAAGGCTATAGAAGGGTATCCGGTGAAAGATGCGGTCAATCGTTTGCTGAATTTTGTGCAGACCTCTTTGGCATACGAGTATGATGACAAAGTGTGGGGACACGATCGTGCTTTCTTTGCAGAGGAATCGCTCCATTATCCTTTCTGTGATTGCGAAGACCGTGCTATCTTGTTCTCGCGCATCATTCGTGATTTGTTGGAGCTGGATGTCGTTTTGGTTTATTATCCCGGTCATTTGGCAACAGCCGTTCATATTCCTGGAAACGAAAAGGGGGATTATGTCATGTTGGAAAATAAGAGATTTACCATTTGTGACCCTGCATTTATTGGAGCCAATGCCGGATTCAGCCAACCGAATGTAGATAAGACCCAGATAAAGCTTGTATTGTTGGAAAAAGGAGAAACGGAAATGTAAATATTGTAAGAAAGGTGTACTTGATTGATGCACCTTTCTTTTTTTTATTACTATTATAAGACGATGCCAATCATTACTATTTCATCCTTGGATGAAGCGGGGGTTGAAGTTTTCGGTACACTTACTGAAGCTCAACTTCGTAATCGTATAGAGCCTGAAAAGGGAATTTTTATTGCCGAAAGTCCTAAAGTTATTCATGTTGCATTAAATGC
The DNA here is from genome assembly GCA_045647865.1 of Phocaeicola sp. Lineage (GTDB taxonomy): Bacteria > Bacteroidota > Bacteroidia > Bacteroidales > Bacteroidaceae > Phocaeicola_A. The sequence continues at coordinate 50,954 of JAZRMW010000001.1, read as the reverse complement.
GGGATATGAGCCTTTGGCATTGTTGTGCGAAAAGAAACATATTATCGGTGATGCGGCGGATATCATCCATCGTTGTGGTGATATTCCTGTATATACGGGTGAGCGTGGATTACTTGGTAAACTGACAGGGTATAATCTTACACGAGGGGTGTTGTGTGCCATGAAGCGTCCTATGCCCAAGCCTATGGAAGAAGTTTGTCGTGATGCTCGTCGTATCGTAGTGATTGATGGGGTAGTGGATACCACTAATATCGGTGCCATTTTCCGTTCGGCTGCAGCATTGGGTATTGATGCCGTATTGCTTACCCCTACATCGTGTGATCCGCTCAATCGTCGTGCTGTCCGTGTGTCGATGGGTTCTGTGTTTTTAGTGCCTTGGACATGGCTTGAAGGGCCTATAGATAGTCTTCATCAATTGGGATTCCGTACTGCTGCCATGGCCTTGACTGATGATTCTATCAGCATTGATCATCCTGCTTTGCGTGAAGAACCCCGTTTGGCCATTGTGATGGGTACTGAAGGGGATGGCTTGGCCCACGAGGTCATTTCAGAAGCAGATTATGTTGTCCGTATTCCGATGTCTCATCATGTTGATTCGCTCAATGTAGCAGCGGCTTCGGCCGTAGCTTTTTGGGAGTTGAGAGAAAGAAGGTAAGTCCAAACCTGTAGAATCTGCAGGTCTCACATCGAGGCTGGATTTAATACGTAGTTATATCAGCTCCTTCTGATGACCGACTTAGGTTTACTGATAAAGAAAGAGGGTATGCAATGTTGCACACCCTCTTTTTTGCTTTCGCTGTAAGTACAGATTACTTACGCAAGCCAAGAGCCTTAACGATAGCACGGTAGCGATTGATGTCGCGATCCTTCAAGTAGTTAAGGAGGGCACGGCGCTTACCTACCAACATAGTCAATGCTCTTTCAGTGCTATAATCTTTACGGTTCTTTTTCAAGTGCTCCGTCAAATGGGAAATACGGTATGAAAACAATGCAATCTGGCTTTCTGCTGAACCAGTATCAGTGTTAGACTTTCCGTATTGTCCAAAGATTTCTTGCTTTTTAGCAGCGTCTAAATACATAATGAAATTAACTTTTAAAACGTAAAACTTTATTTTGCGGGTGCAAAGGTACACATTATTTTCTGATAGACAAGGGTTTTATAGGAAAAAGTGATGAAATATCTAATAAATTCTTACTTCTTCAATTGTTATCCAATCCTCGTGGCTACCAAAGTAATCGCCCCGCTTGTTGCTCCAATGGGGATGTTCGCCTGCACATTCAACCACAAGGATATACTGGTCGTGGGGGAGCAGGGGACTGACATAGCGCAACCCATGGTCATCCACTTTGCTATAGAAATCAATGAGGTTCGTGTGTACCGTGTGGCCTTTGCTATTGATGATGCTGATGCGGCCATATCCGCCATTGTTGAACGTATGTCCGATGACGGCTATGCGTGTGCCTTCGAATGGTAGTTCCAACTTGGCACCTTTCGTGGCGGTCTTGAAATTGACGGGGATGACTGCGCCGCCCAAATCCTTGACAGGCTGCATCGTTACGGGATTCCACACGGGCCAATACTCCGGGATGTTCACCTTGCCGCCGTTCACCTGCATAGGCATCCAGACATAGGTGGCCGATGAGGCCTGATGCGGATACGACCAGCGGTCGCCCATGTACATATATACGATGGAATCGCCCCGATGTAACGGCAGGATGAAGGTGGATTGCGAGTTGTACGTCAGTGTCCCTTCGGGACAGAAGATGCCTTGCTTTGTCCATGGGCCTTCAATATTGGAGGCCGTATGGTAGAAATTGTCGTTGCGCTCCCAACTTGTCAGGTTTGAACCGAAAAGGTAATAGATTCCATCTTTATGTAGCATGGCGGGTGATTCGCCTCCTCCCTTGATGCCACTAGCAACCTTTTTCACGGCTTTGCGATAATCTTTACTTAAGCGGTAAATGTCTCCGTGGTGCATCAGCAGGTATCCCGTGCCATCATGGTCTTGGAAGGTTCCCATATCCCATCGTTTGATTGGTTTTCCTTCGTAGAGCAATGGTCCGATGAAGGTATAAGGGCCCGTAATTTCCTTGGCCACGGCCAGTCCTACCTGTGGATCCTTGTAGCGCATGTCGTCCGTATGGGCCAGCATGATGTATTCGCCCGTTTTGGGACAACGCATCACTTTGGGGCGTTCACCCACGCGGTTTGGACCTAACAGACCATTTTTCTGCAAGGGGAGGGCTACCCGCTCAAACTTCCAGTTCACCAAATCGGTGCTGCTATAACAGGCAAATCCGGGAAACGCGTTCGTCGTGTCGCTCTTCCATTCGCCAAAGAGGTAGTATTTCCCATTCTCCTCCACGATGCAAGCACCGTGGGCATTTACCGGTTTGCCGTGGTCATCCGTCCAGGGTACACCATTGACGATGGATGTCAGAAATGGGTCGGCCGTCTGGGCGGTTATAGTTATCGTAGCTATGATAGCTAAAGTGGTCAATAAAAGTTTTTTCATGTGTTCAGTTATAGTAGTTTGTCAATCGTTCATACTCTCTTGTCGTAATGGGCAGGATACTTCCATGTCGGGGGGTAAAGTTCCCTCCTGTTTTCGTTTCGCGCACTAACGTGAAATGGGTGAGGTCGGTGGAGGTGCAGAAGTGGAACACTCCATCGGCATAACAATCGTAGGCTAACACCCAGGCACTACCGTCGTTCAACGGATAAGCCGACGAACCTTCGGACTTCATGGTTACTCCTTCGGGCTTCATCAGCCCTTCGGCCAATATCCATGTGGCAGTATCTGTCAGTTCGGTAGCGGTGAATTTTCGTCGTCCCGTACCTTGAAATCCTCCGCCCCATGTGTTGAAGAATATATGATAGAGGCCTGCTTCGTCGCGTACGATATCGGTATCAATGCTTGGACCATCGTAACGGAACAGTCGTTTGGGAGAACCTTCGAGGTCCGTGAATGAGGGGTTGGCATACGCATAGAATACGGCATCTTGCGGGAAGGGGCCGTCTTTCGGAGAGTGCAGCGAGAAATAGACCATATATTTCTGTGCCGTGGGGTCGTAGATGGTCTGTGGCGCCCATACAGCATCGGCCAAGGCAAACTCTTCGTCCTTGAACCGCTCCGGGAAATGTACGGTACTGTGTTGCCAATGGATAAGGTCGTCGCTCTTCATCAGGACGATTCCCCGACATGTCCATTTGCCTAACTGCCAATCCATGTCGGTGAGCGAAAGCAAGATGCTTCCATCTTCGGCTCTCAGCAGATGCGGGTCGCGCACACCACCCGAACGGCTGATGGTATCAGACGCTATTACGGGGCGTCCTCCGTTAATCGGAGTGAAATCCAGTCCGTTTTCACTTACCGCATAGCAGACTTGTTGACCCGCGGTCTCATTACTGGTGAAGTAGGCAAAGAGGTAGTGGGTCAAAGGTTCGGAGGTCTCTTTCCCCGAGGTGCAACTGTATTGCAAGCTGATGCAAGCTATAAAGAAAATAGATAAGATATAAATCCTACTCATAAATCCTTTTATTTATTGAAGAAGATTTTTTTGTTATTGCGGATGTATATGCCTGATCGGGAGATTGTCCTGACCATGTTTCCTGCCATGTCGTATATGACTCCGTTGTCTGCTGTGGCGCATTGGGCCGGTTGGATGGCATCGGTCTCAGTCTCATCCCAACACCAGCCCATTTGACGTTTGGCCGGTGCGGAGCCTTTCCGACCACGCATAAAGTTGATTTCGGGCAGTGTGCCGTCTGCATTTCGCTTTACGATGAGTCCGGAAATGTCTGTACTCACGAACATGCCGGCTGTCACCGTGAAGGCTGAATCTTGAGGCAGAAAAGAGTTGTTCGTCATGATGCACGTCTCCGGGTCATAGTTGGTCACGTGACCTTTGTCCCGATAACTCCACGACACGTTGTGGCGCAATATGTGGTTATAGCCGGGCACATCGTAAGCTCCCTCTGCAGTGTTGGAATGACGGTTTTTCATCTCGTAGTTTGAGCGGTTTTCGGAAGCGGAATTATATTCCCATGTATTACCGGCCAAATGGTGATTGGAATAAAAGCCGTTTGCCTTGTTCTTGTAGGCCATGCAGTGGTGTACATGGTGTGAAGGGCACACATCGGGACATTTGGTGACGGCGGCGGACATTCCCCATCCTCCGGCCTTGAATCCGTTGCCATCACCTGCACTTTTGAAGGTGGTCAGGTCTTCTGCCGGTTGGTAACCGTTGAAAAATGCCATGCAATGACTTATCTCTACTGGTGCAGCACAATTTATCAAATCATATCCGTCATCAGAGTTGCGCCAGGCACGGCATCCGATGATGCGATTTCCTGTCTCGTAGGTCTTCGATACGTGTATTCCGAATCCGTCAACGTTTCCGCCATACGTCCCTTCTGAATAGCTGTCATAATTGTTGTAGGCATCGCAGTTCAGTACCAAATTGTCTGATCCTTTGGTCTGGTAATATCCGATTGCCATGTTGTGGTGCATGGCAATGTTCTCGACAATACAATGCGACCCTTTTCGTGCTGATACACATTCCGATTGTGTGTGACCGGTGATGCGCACAGGAAGTCCTACTATATCGAAGTTGCGTAGGTGGATATAATCAGCACCAAGGTAGAAACCCGTGAAGCGGTGGGCACCATCGAGCCGTAATGCTGAGAAATCGAATACGGGACGTTCGCCCGGATAACCCATGACGCAGGTATGCCCCTTTTTTGTACCCGCTTTCTCCAAAGCAAAGGTGTGTGCATACAGTGATTCGATTTTCATCACTTGCTCATCGGTTACTTTGTATGTGCCTCCACGGAAACAGATGGTATCGCCACCTGCTATTTTCTTGTAAGCGGCAGGCAGTGTGGCCAATGGCTCCTCGATACTGCCCGATGCCGTGTCATTGCCATCAGGTGCGACATAGATTACTTTGCCTCCATCGGCAAATGACTGCAGCGGAAATATGCCCAATAGGGCTATCGCAATAAAAGTCTTCTTTATATTCATGATTTCTTAGTAATATCAGTACTTCTCATTCATACTCCTCCGCATTGTAGGGCGAGATGTTGTTCAGCGTGCCAATCTGGCCCTCTACCACGGGGGTGGTCAGCAGGCTGTTCAGGTCGGCAGGTGTGATTCTTGTCTTCGGGGCGAAGTGTTCAGAGGTCATGTAGCGGAGCACGCTCTGGTAGAAGTGCTTGCCCTCGAGGTGTTCGGCTGCTTTGTCCAAATCGGCCATGACGACGAGCAACTTGCCTTTGCCCACGGCAAATTCAAAGACGAGGCCCAGCTTGTGGTTGCGCTCGATGTTGTCGATGACTTGCACGATGGGGCGGTAGCCGGTGGCCGTGTTGTCCAGCTTGAAGGGGGTGCTGGCCTTGATGACGGGGAACCATTGCCAGTTGGTGTGCGCATCGGTGGGGAAGCTGTTGAAGAGCGGATGTGCCGGGTCGGTCAGGATGCCGAGCGTGCCGGGCGACACGTGGCGGTTGTTGTTCTCCGAGATGGTCTTGAACATGCGGTAGTTCCAGTAGTCGGTATAGAAGAGTCCGCCTACCGTCAGCTCTGATTCACCGGGCATGAGCAATACCGATTCGCCCTTTTCCAAACGCTTGGCCACATCAGCGGTCAGTGTGCGGGCGATGGGCACTCTCTCCTTCAGCGCCTCCAGATTGTCTTCCGCCGGGTAAACCCACAGCTCGTACGTGTTCGGCTCAACCTTTCCTTCGATGGCGAGGGTCAAGGTCAGTTTCGCGGCATTATGGTAATGGCTCAGGTCGATATCCAGTGCTCCGGCATCGATGAGTCCGTAACCATCGTTGGTGATGGTCATTTCGCCCTGCTTGTCGCCCAATGTCCAGGTGATGCGCTTGCCGGCAAGGCTCTCCTCACCATAGTTGGCCACCTTCACTTGGGCATGGATGCCCTCGGTGTTGCTGAAGCAGAACTTGTCGGCAATGAGCAGAGGCACCACGGGTGCGCAGAAACCACGCCACTCCTCGGTACTGCACATGCCCTTCGAGTCGAGGAAGGCATCGAGGATGCCCACATAGGCGCTGCCCTGTCCGGGATAGTCCTGCAGGTCGAGCAGTTGGAAACCGGCCATGTTCGGGGTGCGGAGGTCCATCTCAATGTCCTGCTTGTAGAGGCGCAGGCTCCATTGTCCGCTCGCCTGGTGGAAAGCCTTGGCTTGGTCGGCCATGCCCGCCTTTTCGAGGCGGTCGCGGAAGACCTCCATGTTGTAGGGGTAGAGCGCACCGGTGTATTTCGCTATCTCGTCATAGTCCGGGTAGGTCTGGAATTGGGCCGTCTCGTGCGAGATGACGGGCACGTCGGCCAGTGAGCATCCCTCCTCGAAGTTCATCCGTGTGTTGGGGTAGAAATGGTTTATCATACCACCGTCGGCCGCATCGGCAAAGGAGAACGAGCCGCGTGTGTGGGTGCTGTAACCTCCCCAGCCTTCGCCGCCTACGCGACAGGTGACGAAGTAGTCCATACCGGGTTTCACACCCTGATAGCCTAAGTAATAGTTGGTGCCAAGTGTGTATATCTTGTCGGGCGCCATGGCGCGGAAATGCTCGACGAGCTCTGTCATCTTGGGGATGCTTCCACGCAATTCATTACCGAGGGCAAACATGCGGAACGAGGGGTGATGGCCGAACTCGCGCATGACGGCCTCGCCTTCGGCCTGCAGGAACTCCATCAGCACGGTGTCTTTGGGATTGATGTTTCCCCAGAAGGGCAACTCGGGTTGCAGGTAGATGCCGCATTCGTCCGCCGCCACAAAAGCTGCTTCGGGCGGACACCATGAGTGGAAACGTACGTGGTTGAGGCCGTACTCCTGACAGATTTTGAAGTAGTGACGCCACGAGTCAACATCCATCGCCGAATGACCCGTCAGTGGCCACACGCAGGCATCATTCCGTCCGCGCAGGTAGATGGGATGTCCGCCTGCGAAAAATTGTTGCCCTTCGATGTGGAAATCCTTGAAGGCCGGGTGAACGGGTGTCTCCTTTTTCCCGGGCAGTGAGGTGGTGAGGGTGATGTCGCCGATGATACCGTTCCAGTTGGTCTGCGTACTCTCGGTGTAGGCATGGCTGCTTTCATAAACTTGTTCGGGGACACCGCTACCATTATCCACCATGATGGCCAGTTCGTGTGTGCCGGGTGTCAGACTTTCCGTGAGGTCGAAGCGCTGGGGAGTGGAGATAAGCGTGCCTTTTCCTACCAAGGCACCATCCACATACACCTCTGTGGGCTTGGTGCGCTCCAGGGTGAGAAGGACGGGCTTTCCTGTCCAACTTTCGGGAATCTCCACCGTGCGGCGGTACCAGGCACGCCCCTTGTAAGAGAATGGGCGCGACAGATGGGTCGTCTCTCCCTTCCACTGGATGGAGTCACCCTTGCGGTTGGTGTCGGTCGTGCCCGGCAACGTCACCGTCTCGGGCATCTCATCCGTAGGTTTCACACTCCCCTCGCGGTCGAGGGCAAACTGCCACGTCCCGCTCAGGTCAATGGACTGCTTGTCGGCTGTACATGCTTGAAACAAAAGGGTAACGAGGGCAAATAAAAGAGCAAAATTCTTTTTCATGATATGTAATGATATATAGTTTTAAATGGTTGTTGGTTTTAAGGTGGGAATTTATAGAACCCACCTCGACATCTTGGGGACAAAGATACAATAAAGAAACGAAAGAGTATGCGAAATAGAGAAAGAATATTGTCCGTTAACTCCTTGCCCTCCGCAATGGATTCACTTCAGCGGCACTTCTCTTTCTTTTTTAGGACAAGACATCGCTTCATACCCCGTCATCCCGCACCATTTATGCCCATTTTGCCGACTCGTAAGAGCACCTTCCAAAATGCGCCTTACTTTTTCTCAAATGCGCCTTGCTTTTTCCAAAATGCAAGGCGCATTTCCACCAACTGCGAGCCGCATTTTTGAAAATGCAAGGCGCATTTTTTCAGACTCTCCCTGTTTCGCGATTCTCGCAAGCTGAATATACATCTGACATTTGGCAATCGGAAAGGCGGATGAATGTCATCATATTTTTTCGTGAAACAATGTGGTGACTCTCATCCGCGCAATCCATTAATTGCAAATGTCCTCTATCTGTCCACCTATCTTGAAAAATGGGGTTCAGGTGTTTCACGCATTATTGAAGCATGCAAGCAGCAAGGTGTCCCCGAGCCAACATACGAGGATAGAGGAGGTTCTATCCATATTGTATTTAAGAGAAAGTCATTTACACTGTCAGATGACCCCCCAAATGATACTCAAAACGGGAAGAATGAACCTCAAAATGAACCCCAAAACGAGGAAAATGAACCTCAAAATGAACCCCAAAACGCTATATTGGACAAGTTGTCAAAGAGACAATGTCAAATAATGAACATTATAAACTCAAATCCTCAAACCACAAAGGATGAAATGGCACAAATACTTAATACTTCTGAATCAACTATTGCAAGAGATTTAAAGCAAATAAACAAACATATAGTTGTTATTTGGATTGGACCAAGCAAAGGTGGGCATTGGGAAATTAAAGGCTAAGGAATGATGAAACCATAATTCTTTATCGAATGAAGTCACTCCTCACCCTCCGCAATGGATTCATTCCAGCGGTAAAATTTCTGGCATTGAAAACAGGAACTAAATTCATAGATGTACTGGTATATGCAGCTATAGACTTTCAAAAGGATAGCACTACACACAAATCCAGAATAGGATTAAGGACTATAGCAGACAAATACAACATAGCACTAAGCAAAGTGGAAGATGCTGTAAAGAGATTAAAAACAAACGGCTTTCTGGACTACATACAGCTTAAATCAGAAGTGAATGATTATGTATTTAATGAATACACATTACCAAAGTCCAAAGAATTTTTGATGTTGAATCCAGATTTACTGATACAGGAACTGAAGCCAAAAGAAAAGGGTGTACTGATTTACCTACAACTGATAGCGGAAATAGGGATAAATGATATAGCAGAAACAACCATAGAAGGCATAGCTAATAGAATGGGTATTACCCGACAAACTGCCAGTAAATACTTAAAGCAATTAGAAGATAAGAGACATATAACAAAGGGTAGGCACTATTATAAGTGTCACTACTTAGCCAAAGAACCCAAAGAAGATACAAAAGAAGAACAACCACAAATAACCGATATTATATTATGAATCAATTTACAGAAGCAGAAAAGAAGGGTAGAAGCCTTTTATGTGAACTGTTGGGATAGATGAAAGCTACAGACTTATAGCCCACAGAAGATGAATATAACCCAGTAGATTTTTATTTCAAACTCAAAGATAAAGGCATAGTAGCCGAAATCAAAGTAAGAAGCCAGCAGTATGAAGATTATGATACATACCTTATGGAAGTGGATAAGTATAATGCTTTGGTACAGGATAAGAAAGATAAGGATTTAGATGCAGCCTTTTACATTTGCTTCTTTGGTGAAGATTCCTGTTACTGGTACAGTACATACACCATAAGTAAATACGCTACTACTGATAGCTTCTACTGTAACAGAACCACTGCCATTAATACAGGAAAGAAGGTAAAGAACTTACTAATGATTCCTAAAGAAAAGGGCACTAAGTTCATAAAGATAAATGGTATATGGAAGAAATCGGAGAAATGATATTAAGGCTGGTGGATTCATACCAGCAACAATACCCAGATAAAAACTGCCAGTACTACCTTAATTGGCTTGATAGGCTTAACCAGATAAGTGTTCGTTAAATATTGTCCTATGATGTAATGATAGCATAAGAAATTCTAACCTTCTAAGTTTCCGTTTGAATCGGAATAGGACTACTTAAACCTAACAACTATGAAAACATACAATAAAATGATTTTAGAAGGGTTCATTTGGGGTGCTGTTATCGGAATCTGTATGTTATTGATATTTGCACCGATATTATAAGAAAATCCCCACCTTAGTTGCCTAGGGTGGGGTTTCCAATATAATTAGTATCTATGATGTGTCGTTATGATAAATTCAGAAAGGTGGATACCTGTAGCAGATTCAAATTCACTTTTTGAAATGCTTTCTTTGAACTTGAATATTTGTTGGTATTCAATATCGCCAGAATAGTATTCTTTATCTTGTTGAATAATATCCGCAATTTGGGATATTTGATTTATAAGTTTAATTAAATGATATGAAGACTGAAATCTATAAGTAGCCCATAAATGCCGATCTGTACTCTCTGACCATTCAACATCTTTGTTGAAAATTTTACCACTTTTGTAACGTAGATTTTTTGTATAGGTCAAAAAAATAAATTCTTCTCTAATATCAAACGATAGATAATCAAAAGTTGAATCATCTTTCTTGTTGCCTAATACTTCTTCCCAGTTATGCGGAGGTCTTCCCATATATCCCCTTTTACATTTGTGTATAAATTCCATTACTTCATAAGGGTTTAGTAGTCCTGAGCTATCATACCTACTTGGGATTTGCCCATCAAAATCTTGCCCTTTTATTAAAAATCTACAAGTGACATCTACCATTTGGTCTATCAGATAAACCTCACCATTTGGTCTAAATTTATAAAAGTTAATTCTAAAAGGCATTCTTACTCTACAATAAGGAGGTTCTGCCCATTGCCCTCCTTCAAACTCTACAACATCACATAAAATAGGATTAACTTCTGTTCTATTTGTCAGAAAGTATACTGAAAGTCGTATAAATGGATAACCAATAATAGCCCCTCTAAATCCATTTAATACATCTTTTTTCGTTTGCTTTTTAAGTGGTATGGAACTATAGAGGGGAATTTGATTGATTTGTTGTAGTTTTTCATTGTTGTTTGTATTTATATTAGCAAAAAACAAATGTTCTCCGTCACATTCTCTAGTACTAGTAACAACATCTAATTGGGAAGTAGTAATTTTATATGTTGTTTCAATATGGCTATCAAATCTCCTTTCCAATAAAGAAAATTCACAACTTCCTTTCTTATACATTCTGATCCACTTCATACCTGTATATTTATTGATTCATTTCTGCAAATGTACACATTTATAGGCAAAAGCTATTATAAAACTTCAATTAATTGTATATTTGCATCAAATTAAAACAAAGATGTATGAGGAATCTATACATAGAAGCTGTCAATTGATTCAATAAAGAAGATGAGCCAAAGCGTTCCAATGATGATCCAACAGCGTTCCAAAGCGTTCCAACGGACGAAGAGAAACTATTGGAGGCAATAAAGGAAACTCCGTCAATTTCAAGAGCAGAACTTTCTAGACGGTTAAAAATCAGTGAACGCCAAGTTAGAAAGATAACAGACCAATTGCGAGAAAAAGGCATATTGATTCGTGAAGGCGGAAACTCTGGAAAATGGATTATTAATAAGATATAGTTAAAAAAGTAGCCTTAGTTATTGTTTTTCCGTCATATATGCCCAGTAGCGGACGGGCATGTCCTTGCGATGCTTGCGGGGGTTGAGGCGCTCTTTGATGCAGACGGCTTTGAAATAGGTGCGCCAGAGGTCTTGGAAAAATTGCTCGTCTTGGGCAAGCAGTTCTTCATCCAACTTGCCTGTGCGCGGGTCGAAGGTGCGACCGTCGTCGGTGAAGGTGATTTCCGTCACTTCATGCCCGTTGTAGTGGCAACCGTAGTTGCGGCGGACGTCGTAGATAATCCACGGTTGGTCGGCAAAGCGGTCCTCGAAGTGGGGGATGATGAGGGGGATGACGTTGTAGTCGGGACGGATAATGGCAAAGTAGGTGCCGTCTTTCGCCTTCTGGAAACGGACGAACTGCATCATGCGTAGCCGTTCGTAGCGCACACGGCGGAAGGCATCGGTCACGTAGCGCACATCCTCGTCGGTGAAGAAGGTCTCTATGCTCTTTTCGGCCTTGACCGCCTTGCAGATATAGTTGAAAAGGTGGATGTCCAGCTCTGGTTCCTCGGCCAGATAGCTCACCGTCAGCATGGTCAGCGCCTGTTTGGACAGTTTTTTCTCCAATGCCCGCCATACGCGTCCGGCTTTTTCCTTATCGGTCACCACGGTGAAGACTTCATCGTGAAACAGAGGTAAAGGTTCGTCTTCGCTCTGTAGTACCGAGGGAAAGGTCTTGCGCACAAAGGCATCGAACACGGCGGTCAGCAGGCCGTCGAAAGTGCGGTCGTAGAGGAAAAGTCCAGATGAGGCCATGGGACAAGGGCTATTTGGCGGCTTCCTGATTCAAGAACAAATCAAACTTCAACTCCAATTGCCCATAGTCCTTCTTTGGTTTACTTTTGGGAGTGGGCAGAAGTAGGTTGCGTACGGTGGTAGGATGCAGTTCGTTGATACCACGTACTTCCAGTTCTCCGCAGGTGATGAAGTATTGTGCCTTTTTCATCACCACACCCATCTTCTTCAGGTGGTAAGAGGTGACGCGACCGAAGCGTCGTGAATGGACAATGAGGGTGGCCGACTTCACTCCGATGCCCGGTACACGTAGGATGCGCTCGTAGTCGTCGCGATTGATATCTACGGGGAAAGCCTCGGGATGGCGTAGTGCCCATGCCAGTTTGGGGTCAATCTCCAAGTCAAGGTTGGGGGTGGTTTCATTCACAATCTCTTCCACGTTGAAGTGGTAGAAGCGCATTAGCCAATCGGCCTGATATAGCCTGTTCTCACGCACCAGAGGTGGTTGTTGGGGAACGGGCAGGCGGTTGTCGTAGGTGTTTACAGGAATGTAGCCCGAGTAATAGACACGTCGCATGGTGGGGCGTCCGTATAGGGCCGAAGAGAGGCGCAGGATGTCGCGGTCGGTGTCGGCCGTAGCCCCTACAATCATTTGTGTGCTCTGTCCGGCAGGTACGAAGCGGGGAGCGTGGCGGTGCTTCTTCCGTTCTTCCTGACTCTCGAGCACACCCTGTTGGATGAACTTCATCGGTTGATAGACACTTTGGAAATCCTTTTCAGGGGCAAGGAACTTCAGCGATTGTTCGTTGGGTATCTCGATGTTGATGCTCATGCGGTCGGCATAGAGTCCCGCCTCGTTTACCAGTTCGCGGCTGGCTCCGGGGATGCTTTTCAGATGGATGTAGCCATTGAAACGATGCACGGTGCGTAGGTCTTTGACCACACGCACAAGGCGTTCCATCGTGTAGTCGGGGTTCCGCACCACGCCCGAACTGAGGAAGAGCCCCTCGATGTAGTTCCTTCGGTAGAACTCCATGGTCAGTTCCACCAGTTCCGTCACCGACAGAGTAGCTCGCGGGATGTCGTTTGTCCGTCGGTTGATGCAGTAGGCACAATCGTAGATGCAATGGTTCGTCAGCATCACCTTCAGCAACGAGATGCACCGTCCGTCCTCGGCAAAACTATGGCAGATGCCGATGCCTCCCACCGTATTGCCCACACCGCAAGCCTCGCCACCGTTCTTACGGTTGGATCGCACCGTCCCGCTCGACGAGCACGATACATCGTACTTCGCCGATTCGGTCAATATCCTCAGTTTGTCCAGCGTCTGTTCGGTCATGATATGTATTGAAGGATAGGGTGGAATTTACTGATGTTCCTTAATCGTAGGAGAAATATTTCAGCAGTGGAGCCACCATCAGTGCCTGCATGAATTCGTTCCGATGCAGCATTTCTTTTACCGTTTCTTTAGGGAAAGTATAAACCTCGATATCCTCCGTGGCATCCAATTGTTGCGTGGAGGTATTCTCTACCCCGATGGCCAGAAAACAGTGAGTTAGGTTGGTCATAGTGCTGGCGTTGGCGGAGAGTTGCATCAGTTCCTGCCACTCGCCGCCGCTGTATCCCGTTTCTTCCAACAGTTCACGTCGGGCGGCATTCAGCGGGTCTTCATTTGCTTCAACCACTCCAGCCACAATCTCAAAGCAGGTCCGTTCCAGTGCATGGCGGTATTGGCGCACAAGAATCATCTTCTCATCCTTGGTAACCGCTATCACGTTTACCCAAGTGGGATACTCCAGTACGTAATATTCATCCATGATGCGTCCGTCAGGCAATTCCACTTTATCGCGACGGGCTGTGAGCCACGGCCTTTCAATCAGATATTCGGTCGAGAGTCTTTTCCAGGTCATTTTTTTCATGTCCAGTCTTTTCCTTTTATTCCATATGTTGTTCCATTCTTTTCAGAGTCACGAGTGTCACATCACTGCGTGCTCCCGTGCGTATGTTTTTGCGCGAAGTACCCAGACCGTTGCTGGTGATGACGGGGATTCCCCGTGTGTTGTAGTTGAGGCCCGTGAGGAAGCTACGGCCGTACTTTGACCCTGTTTCGGGTACTATCCATCCGAAGAGGGTCACCTGTCCGCCATGCGTATGTCCGGCCAGGGCAAGGTCGGTGTGGGTGATATCCGTGTCCTCGGTGTAGTCGGGTGTGTGGGTTATCAGGATGACGTAGTCCTCCTCCTTCAGCTGTATAGTGGGTGAGGTGGCGTAGTACTTCAGATCGAACCCGTTGGCTACGCCCGCCAGTATAAGGCGTTGTCCGTCTCGGGTGAGAGTGTCCAGCTCGTGCTCCAGCAGGTTGATGCCGTTCTGCTTCATGGCACGGCGAATTTCATCGGTACACCGTTCGTAGTCGTTGTTCCCCAATACAGCATAGGCTCCATAGGGCGGAATGGCCTGTCCCAAAGCGGCAAAGAGTGGTTCTACATATTCGCATCCCTCCTGATAGTCTCCTCCCAACAGAAGCAGATCCGGTTGTTCGTCTTGCAATGCCCGTACTGTGTTTTGCAAATGGCGCTTCTTATATTTGCTCTCCAGATGGAAATCGCTAGCAAAGGCAATGCGGAAACCGTCGAACGCGGCAGGCACCTGCGGACTGTTGATGGTGTAGCGCCGGATACGCCCCACACCTGGATAACGGGAGAGCGACGCACACGACGAGAGTACGAAAATTGTTGCGAACAGGGCAAAATAGGTGATTTTCCTCATATTTGCATCATTTATCCACCATTTAATGAGGCAAAGATACGCAACATCCGTGAATTTACCGTACATTTGCAGTGTAATACGTGGAAATATTAACATAATAATAGATTAAAGAACAATGAAGAACAGACTTATCGCATTGGCATTGACATTGATGTGCCTGCTCTCGGCTGTGGCCGAAAACTATCCTTATCGGAGTGACCTCCTGTGGGTGACCGTACCCGACCATGCCGATTGGCTTTACAAGACCGGTGAACGTGCTACCGTCGAAGTGCAACTCTACCGCTATGGTATTCCGCAGGACGGATTGGTCCTCACTTATGCCTTGGGACAAGACAATCTTGCTCCCGACAAGAATGGCACTGTCACCTTGAAGAATGGTCGTGCCAAAGTGGATATGGGAACCATGAAGAAACCCGGCTTCCGCGATTGCAAATTCACTGTGGAGTATAATGGGAAGAAATACAGTCACCACGTAAAGGTGGGATTCTCGCCCGAAAAGTTGCAACCCGTCACCAAACTGCCCAACGATTTCACCGACTTTTGGGCAGCCGAACTGGAAGCCTTGAAAAAGGTTCCTTTGAAGTACACCATCAAGCCTGTACCCGAATACTCCACCGATAAAATTGACTGTTACTTGGTGAAACTCGATGTCACCAGTCGCGGACAGGCCATCTATGGTTACTTGACCCGTCCGAAAACCAAAGGTTCGTACCCCGTAGTACTCTGCCCTCCCGGAGCAGGTGTGAAGACCATCAAGGAACCCATGCGCCGTAAGTACTATGCCGAGGAGGGTTGCATCCGTTTTGAGACAGAGATTCATGGTTTGAATCCCGAGTTGAGTGCCGATATCTTCAAGGAGATAAGCAACGCCTTCAATAGCCGCGAGAACGGTTATCTCTCCAACGGCCTTGAGACACGCGACAGCTACTACATGAAGCGCGTCTATCTCGGATGCGTCCGTGCCATCGATTTCCTCACCTCCCTCCCCGAATGGGACGGCAAGAATGTATTTGTGCAGGGTGGAAGCCAGGGAGGAGCGCTTGCTCTCGTCACCGCAGGGTTGGACAAACGCGTTACCGCCTGTGTGGCCAATCATCCCGCCCTCAGCGACATGGCCGGTTATGCTGCCGGTGGCACAGGAGGCTATCCTCATTTTAACAACGGCAAGAATCTGGCTTTGACCAAGAACCAACTCGAGGTGCTCCAATATTTCGATGTGGTGAACTTTGCCCGCCAAATCACCTGCCCCGTACGCATTACGTGGGGATACAACGACAACACTTGTCCTCCCACTACCAGCTGGATGGTCTATAATGTGATGACCTGTCCCAAGGAGCCGCTCATCACCCCCATCAATGAGCACTGGACTTCCGAAGATACCGAATACGGCCACTTGAAGTGGATTTTGAAGCAGTGTAAGTAACGAGGAGAAAAGGACAGTTTATAACAATGGCTGTTGGCAATGGCTTTTGGCAAGAATAATAAGAATGCCAAAGACCATAAGCCAACAGCCATTAATTTTTAGAATCCCAATATCAAGCCGGTGGATATACCCTTGAAATTGGGACCATAGTCGATGTCAAGCACTTCGCAAGGCGAATATTTCACGTAGTAGGCCAAGTTATTGATGCTGATGGATCCCATCAGGTCGACAGTCAGGCGGTTGTAGTGTTGCAGGTTGTGAGTCTCTTTTTTGCCTTTCCCTTCTAAACTATAGCGGGTTTTCAGTGTGGCCTTTGTGTTGATGTTCACCACAGGACCGAGACGCAATTCCAACCAATCGTTGAACTCGTAGCTCATCATCATGGGCACCATCCAACTGAACACCTTCAGTCGCGAAAACTCGATGGCAGCTCCTTCGGGATAAGGACCAATGATAATATCGTTTCCCGTGGGGATGAAGCGGTTGCGGTCTGTCATGCGGTAGTTCTTCCAGTTGAGGCCGACACCGATGGAGAGGTTGAATGATGAAGATCCCGGATACCAAGCCCACTCAATGATGGAGGGAACCATCAGTTCGTACGACGCACCCATGTCCACGCTCATCCCTTTTGGTGTGTCTAGTGCATCCACAAAGCCTACTCCAAATCCTTGCATATTTACCTCGCAGAAAGAATCACGATTAGGATGCTCTTTTTTCTTCTTCTTGCTGAAGGGGATGTTGAACTCAATGATGTCTGTGCGGCTTTCTCGTGTTACCATCACCTCGTTCTGTGCCAACACGACAGTTTGGTTGTATTGGAAGTTGGGCTCCCCTTGTCGCCCATGGATGGTGACGCTCATCGAATCGTTTGAACTTTCGATAATCACTTCTTTGGGTTCCAAAAAAGTTTCGCGTGTAGTTTCATGTTGTGCAAAAGCTGCGGTTGTCAGCAGGGCGAATGCAATCAATGTGCAAATCTTTTTCTTCATAGTCAGTATATCTTTTTATTGTTTTTGTTACTTGAACATTTTCTTCAGTTGCTCCAGTGTGGCGTATCCTTCCATATATACTACGCTTAGGCTCTGGTCTTTGCTATCGGATTGCAGGGCGGCATTGCGGTAGAATAGGTAGCGGTTCTTATCCTTGTGCGGCGGCAGGCAGAAGAATCCGTAGTAGAGTTTTCCATTTATTCGTCCCACCTCTTTGTCATAGGCATTGCGGCTATCTGTCTCAATCCACTTTTCTATTTTTTCAGACAGGGCTTTCCCATTGTCGAAGGTCACACTGCGGAAGAGGGTCAGGTCGTATGGCTTCAGCTCCTTTCCCTGCACCATTACCTCCGTGGCTTTGTGCTTCTTGATGTAGTCGTTGTCGAACAACTCTCCGATCTTCAGGTCCTCTTGTGCCAAGGCCGGAAGGGTGGCCAGCACGAAGATGGTCAGTATGGTTTTCAGTCGTTTCATATACGTGGTTGTTTATTTCTTCATCAATTCAAACATGCTTCCCAATTGTTCCTCTACGGTGGTCATTGGCTCCACCTGTTGCACGTGTGCCATGGCACGGAGCATGGCCTGTATCACTTGGGCGGGGTCGGTCACCCGTTGGCCGTTGACGTAGGCGAAGCAGATGTCCTGCTCTTCCGCCTCCTGTATCGTCATCCGATGGATGGCGGGGATGGCCACCAAACCAGCCAAGATGGCTGCGGCCACTGCTATGCGTGTGCGGTGCGTCAGTTGATGGACGGAGGATTTCTTGCCCGTCCCTTTGTGAACTCGTTTGCCTACGACGACATAGCCCATCACGGCACGCAGTTCGTCCCATTCGGCTCCGTCAGCCTTGGGCGAGGCGGCAAAGCGTTTCAGTGCACGTTCCTCCTCATCGGTCGTCTCAGCCTCGAAGTATCGGCGGGCTAAGTCGTGCCAATAGCGGTTGTCTTCTTTCGTCATGATGGTTCCTTTCTTTATGATGTTCTTTTTCTAAATTCTTCTCTCAGTTGCTTTCTGGCTCTCGACAGGTTCATCCTGACGGCCGTCTGCTCCATGTCCAAGTGGGCGGCAATCTCTTCGTAGCTCTTCTCCTCGTATTCCTTCATGCGGAAAATCTGTTGTTGCAGGGGCGTCAGCCGTTGGTGAAAGAGTGCTTCTACCAGGGCAAAGTGCTCTTTCCGTTCCATCTCCTCTTGTGGCGAAGGTGCGGCCTGTTCCCTCTCCCCGTCCCGTTCAGGTTCCAACTCCAGGGTCGGCCTTCGATCTCGTCGGCGCACCTCATCGATGCACAGGTTGCGCACCGTCAGGGTAGTTGCCGCCTCGGCCTGTTCAGCATTTGTGAGTGCATCTGCCCGTGGCCACAAGCGGCAGAAAGCCTCTTGCAGGGCATCGTCGGCATCCTCCTCGTCAGGCAGGAATTGCATGGCCAGCCGCCTGAGCCGCTTCCTCATGTGGGTAAAGATGGATATGAGATGTTCTTCGCTCATGAATGGTGATGGAGAGAAGTGTTTGCGCTCTTACTTTTTGTTCTTCTGCACCAGTTGCAGCACTTCCTTTTCGCAAGGGCAATCTTTGAATGCGTTGCGCCCAACTTCTTGAAGGGAAGATGGCAGGCCTATGCCGTAAAGGTTTGTGCAACCGTAGAATGCCCCATGTTCTATAGTAGTCATCTCTTCGGGCAATTGGGTGATAACTAACCCTTTGCAAGCAGCAAAAGCATAAGGGCCTAAAGCCTTTCCTCCCCCCTTCAGCATTGCGATATTCAAATTCGGACAATTGGCAAAGGCATGTTCACTGATATATTCTACTGATGAAGGAACAGTCACTTGGTATAAATTCGTACATCCGTAAAATGCCATATGGTCTATTCCTTTCAGTCCATCAGGGAGATACAAGCAGGAGTTCGTAAAGTTTACTCTACTAAATGCACCCTCTCCGATGGTTGTAACTCCTTGGGGAATGACAGAGGTGGGACATCCCTTAATCAACGTCTTGCCATCTTTGGTGAGCAGTACATTGCTACCGGCAGGGGAGGTGTAAGCCGGATTATCTTCGTCCACGGTAATGGACTTCAGATTGTCACATCCGCTAAATGCCCACTGCTCCGCGCTTGTCACACTTTTGGGGATGTGCAACTCATATAGTGGTACACCATAAAAGGCTTCTCTGCCAATTTCTTCGATACCTTCGATCAGGCGTGTTCCGGCACAGGCTGCCACAAGTTTGTTGCTTTCTGTTTCAATAATAGCGTTGCAATTCTGTCGCGAATCGTAACGTTTGTTCCCTTTTTCGACCGTGATTGATACCAGTTGATTGCAATATCTGAAAAGACTTTTCCCTATAAACCCTACATTCTTTGGAATGACAATAGACTGTAATGATTCGCATCCTCCAAATGCACCGTCTTCTATGTCTTCGAGAGATTGCGGTAGGGAGATGGATTTTAATTCGATGCAGCCACTGAATGCTGATTCTCTAATTTGCGTAACCCCTTCCGGTATGGTTATACTTTCCAAGAAACGGCAACTGGCAAAGGCGGCTTCTCCGATAGTTGTGACACTGGATGGAATGGAAGAACCTCCACATCCTGCTACGAGTCTGTTGAATTCCGTCTCAATTATGGCATTGCAGTTATCCCGCGAATCAAAAACTTTATTGGCGGGATTGACAACAATGCTTTTCAGATTGTGACAACCTCCAAAAATATCATGGTCGATGAAACTGAGCGATGCAGGAATACGGACGGATTCCAAGTTATAGCAACAGATGAAGGCCCTGAAATTGATGGCCTTGATTCCCTCATCAATGACGAGGTGCTTGATGTTGTTGTTGACGGTGAAACCTCTCTCTGCAATCTCCCTTACCTGATAGGTCTTTCCATCGTATTCGACGAAGGCCGGGATGTGGAATACCGAATCTGTCATTGCATCCGTGAGGTATGCAACAGGCATGCGGGAAATACTGACGGTGCTGTCCGTTAATATCTTACACTCGAATCCGTTGGCAACGAAGGTACGTGTCCCCTTCATCTCGAACGTCTCCTCTTTGTCCTTTATCGAGTTGATGCCGAAGGGGATGGAGAAGTCGGGATGGGTGCGGCGTTCGCGCGTCACCGTCACTTCGTCCGATGGATACATTACGGTGCGGGAGAATGTGAAGTCGGGTTCCCCCTGACGTCCCTTGATGGTGATGTTCATCGAATCGCGGCCGTCCTTGATGATCACCCGCTCGGGGTTCAAGAAGGTGGATTCCTGCGGCACCTCCTGTTGGGCAAAGGCATGGGCGGCACTTGTCAGCAGCCATGCGGAAAATATGATGCTCTTTCTGTTCATAGGTCTGTCTCTTTTGTTTGTGAAGTTTTCCTTTCTATAAAGCTAAACGATGAACCTCTGGATTTGTAACAGGGGGAAAGTGTTTTTTTCTTTTGTGCAAATATACGCATAAATGGGGATTTATAATCTTGTAGAAATAAAAATGTGAAATAGCTCTTTGTAACTTGACGTGAATTCTATATAAGGAATATAAAAAGAAGCTATCATAAGTAAATAAATTGAGCGTTTTGATGTCTCTTTTGTAATGGTTATACTTAATATTCTTGCGATTTGTCAGTTTGAATAGTGTATATACGGAGGATAAAAGTAATATATATGCAGAAAAATCATTGATTTTTCCCTTGGTGTTGTATAATTATACAGAAAACAAGGCTTTAAAAACTCCTTATTGGGAAGCAAAAAAACAAGGGAAAATGATTTTTGGGGATTAACCTTTGTCATCCTACGCTTAAGTCTTATTTTGGTAACGCTTAAGTCTGACCGAACTATCTCTTAAGTCTGGCTAAATAACTCTTAAGCTTGGCCAAATAACTCTTAATTTTGGCCCAAGCACTCTTAATCTTTGTCGGATAACTCATGGATTTGGTCCGGTAATGCCCTGTTTTTGCAGTATGAGGCACTATTTCAAGTAGATAGGAATGTTTTTTACGACTCTTCAATTTCTATTTGCCTTAAAAAACTGACAAGAAAAAACGGCCCTATCGATTTGGATGTCTGATAGATGGACGAATTTTGGCCTCAAATCCTTCGTGTATTTAGAAATCCCTGTACTCCTATACGGAAATACAGAATTCTCGAGTAAAGAATATGCAGTTTTGACAAAATGTAAGTAGTGAATACCATCGCTTATTTATATTAAACAAATATAGGTTTACGCCCCATTATTTGTTGGAATAGGAGAGAATCCTGCACTATTGACAATTTGGACAATAGGAAGGCAATTAACCTATTATGTGTAACCTTGAAACCTGTCGAAGCGTTAAATAGAGTGGTAAAACGAAAAAAAGGAAAGAAAGATTTGTCAGACTCTGAAATCTTTTCTTCCTTTGCGTATCACTATAAGATAATAAGAATAAAAGATATGGAGACATCAACAGGTAAGCCCTATGTGGTGGGCATGGATATAGGTGGAACGAACACTGTGATGGGCATCGTGGACCAGCAGGGAAACATCCTGGCGACCGATGCGGTGAAGACGGGACAATATGAGCAGGTGGAAGAGTATGTGGAGGCCGTGTGTGCCAAACTGATTCCGCTGATTGAGGAGCATGGCGGTGCGGATAACTTCCGCGGCATGGGCATCGGTGCACCGAATGCCAACTATTATCGCGGTACCATTGAGCAGGCACCCAACTTGCCTTGGAAAGGAATTGTACCCCTTGCCGATATGTTTAGGCAAAAAATAGGTATCCCTGTGGCAATGACCAACGATGCCAATGCGGCAGCCTTGGGCGAGATGACTTACGGAGCGGCCCGTGGAATGAAGGATTTCATTATGATTACCTTGGGTACGGGGGTAGGAAGCGGTATTGTGATTAACGGACAGATGGTGTACGGCCACGACGGGTTTGCCGGTGAATTGGGCCATGTGTGTGTGGACCGTTCGCCCGAAGCACGCCAGTGTGGATGTGGTCGGCGCGGATGTCTGGAGACCTATTGTTCTGCTACGGGTGTGGCACGCACGGCTCGTGAAGTGATGGGCGAGGAGTTGACTTCGAAAGAGGTATATGATGCAGCGGTGAAAGGTGATGAACGGGCCTTGGAGATTTTTCGCCGTACGGGCGAAACGTTGGGGCGGGCAATTGTTGACTTCATCGCATTCAGTAGTCCGGAGGCTATCATTCTGTTTGGTGGATTGACAAAGGCCGGTGAATACATCATGCGTCCTGTCCGTGAAGCGATGGAAGCGAATGTAATGCCTATATTTAAGGGGAAAACGAAAATCCTCCTATCGGAATTGAAGGATGCCGATGCGGCTGTATTGGGTGCCAGCGCATTGGGGTGGGATGCGTGAGTTGGTGGTTAGTGAGTTTATAGTTAGTGAGTTGGAATTTAGTAACTCACCAACTCACTAACAACCAACTCACTCTTAAAATGTAATAATGCCATTGGATTTGTCGTGTCCAACGGATAATCCTTCTTCGTTTTTCCCCTCTTCATTGGAATTTCGGGTTTCTTCACTCGTTTCTGCCGCGGCACGGGCAGATGCCTCGAGGTCGGAAAGTCCGGCTGATGTACGCTTCCATGTGGGCGAGGATTCAAGGGAAGAGATAAGGGCATCATTGTCAAGGTCGGCATCCTGCAGAATGAAGCTTCGTACGACACGTTTCTGATCCAGTTTGGAATGTCCGTAGAATTTCTCAACCATTTGTCGCTCTTGTTCTTCGCGATCGATGCGTTCGCGTTCGCTGATGGCATTCTGTTGCTGGCGACGTTGGCGGATGGCTTCGTCCATACCGGGAATGTTTCCCATGCCGAAGCCTGAAGCAAGGATGGTGATTTTGACCTCTTCGTCCAGATTGGGCGAATCGGCTACTCCCCAGATGACCTCGATGTCGTTGGACTCAAACTGTTCCATAAAACGGTTCAACTCTTCGAATTCTTCTACAATGAGTGGTTTTTTGGCCGATTGGTAGATGTTGAAGAGGATTTTGCGTGAATTATAGATATCGTTGTCGTTCAGGAGAGGGGAGTTGAGGGCATCGCGTATGGCGGCCTCGAGTCGGCGTTCACCTACACCCATACCTGTAGCCATGATGGCTACACCTCCATCCTTGAGGATTTTGCTTACATCGCGGAAGTCGAGGTTCATGATACCCTCTACGGTGATGATTTCGGCAATGCTACGGGTAGCTACCGTAAGGGTTTCGTCCACCATGCGGAAACCTTCCTTGACGGGTAGGTTGGGGTAGGTCGCAAGCAGGCGTTCGTTGTTGATGACGAGTAGGGCATCAACGTGTTTGGCAATGGCTTCAACGCCCTTGAGAGCCTGTACAATCTTGCGTTGGCGCTCAAACTTGAAGGGGATAGTGACGATACCTACGGTGAGGATGTCCATCTCCTTGGCGATGCGTGCCACGACGGGTGCCGCTCCTGTGCCTGTACCTCCACCCATGCCTGCGGTGATGAATACCATTTGTGTATCATCTTGGAATAGGGCACGGATGTCATCGATGCTTTCTTCGGCTGCTTGGCGGGCCACTTCGGGGTCGTTGCCTGCACCAAGTCCTTTGGTTGTTTCGCGTCCGAGTTGTATCTTGATAGGTATATCGGATGAGGCCAAAGCTTGTCGGTCGGTATTGCAGAGTACGAAGGTTACATCGTGGATGCCTTCGCGATACATATTCTTAACGGCATTGCTACCGCCACCACCTACACCAATGACTTTGATGATGTGTGGGTCGGCCGTCGGGATATTGATGGGGAGAAGGTTGTTATCTTCCATAATTACATTTACAATTTACGATTTGCATGGTACAATTTGCATGTACCGATTATATTCTTAGAGGTCAGTAGCTTGATGTTATTCGTCTCCATTCACAATGTCTTCAGCCAGTTTCTTTCCCCATTTCTGGAGTTGCCCCCAAAGGCTTTTTTCACGACGGATGCGTTTCTCTTCTGCTGCTTTGGCACGTCGTTCGGCTTCCAATCGTTCTTCTTCTTCCCGACGGAGAGCAGCCTCTTGTTCGGCTTTTTCTTGTGCGATGCGTGCAGCTTCGGCAGCGCGTGCAGCCTCTTCTTCCTGAGCTATGCGTGCGGCTTCGGCCTTCTGGCGATCAAGTTCTTGTTCCTTTTGCAATTGTTCGGCTTCAGTCTGGCTTGTTTCTTCCGTAAAGAGGTCGCGTGGTGGGGTCTGTTCGCGACAATTTTCGCGTGCGCTATATAGCAATCCCAACAGCGTGCATGTACGGCTGTTTCTTACCAATAGTTCGGGGGTTACGCTTTCCACATGAGGTATGATATAGGTGGCATGGCGGAACTTCTCAATACCCGTTTTCTTCTGGATAGCTGTCTGGAGCTGAGCGATGTGCGAACCTCCGCCAGTAGCGATGAAACCAGACATGAGTTTGTCTTCATATCCTGACAACTGGATTTGATGCCATAGGTTGACGATAATCTCTTCCATGCGGGCTTCGGTGATTTCACCGAGTGTACGTTCGGAGATGGTAGAGGTAGCATCGGTTCCGAAAGTGTATGTACGATCTGGAGCGTTCGAGGTGGTTTCGTCGAATTCAGTATAGGCGGATGCATATTTGATTTTCAACTCTTCGGCATCAGCCTCTTCAATGTTGAGGTGGCAGATATCTTTGGTGATGTTGTTGCTACCCAATGGGAGTACGACGAGGTGGCGCAGGAGATGATCCTTGTAAACTTGTAGGGTGGTGGTTTCTGCACCGAAGTCAACAAGGGCACATCCGGTACGCAATTCTGTATCGGTAGCCGTAATACGGGCCATTTCGATAGGCGCAGTGAAGTAACCCGCAATACGGGTTTTTGCCAGGGTAAAACATTCATCAATGTTACGCTTCAAGCCTGCACGGGCAATGACATGGAGGAAGCGTCCTTCAATGTGGCTGGTAATGACACCGACAGGGTCTGCTTGGAGTCCGGTTCCTACACGATATTCCTGTGGAATGACTTGAAGAATTTCGTGTCCGGGCATTTGTGTACTTCGGCTGGCTGCAATCAGTTGATCCACTATTTCGGTAGTTATACGGATTTCTCCATCGAATTGGCGTGTGACAGAATTCTTGACGGTACGTATGGATTGTCCGCTGATACCGACATAGACTTTTGCTATGGTTGCATCCAGTGTGGCTTCCAGCTTGTTGATGATGGAAGTGATGGCTTGGGCAGCCTTGTCGATATTGAAGACTGTGCCTTTACGGATGCAGACTGAAGCATCTTCGCTGGCAAAAGCCAGTATGGTGAGACCGCCATCAGAGGATTTTTGTCCAGCAACACCTGTGATGCGGGTGGAGCCGAGCTCAATGGCTACCATGAAATTTGTTGTTGTTGCCATATATATTTATGTGTAAAATTCAAAGTTTATCAGTAATCCTATTTTCTCTTGCATATCACTTGGTTTTCGAACTCGACACTGATGCGTGAATATTTGTTCCAACCGACGCGACTGAGTCCTTTGGTATAGAATGTACGGATGCGGTTCAATTTCTCTTCTATACGTACGGGCTTTCCAAGGAACAGGATATGGTCTCCAACGCGGGGGACAAGTTCCAAATCGCCTTCATCTGTTACGTTTATCTGTTCCACTTGTCGGCTCCAGAAGGAATCTTCATGAAGCAGTTGGGCCATGTGGAATAAGGTTCCTTCAGCCATTTTTTTATCAATATGTCCGGTAGCGACGGGCAGGTGGGCTGCATGGTTTCCTTGAGGCATGGTTTGGCCCTTGCTATCGATGTAGTAACCGATACTGCCTGTGGGCATAACGCGTAAGATGGGAATACGTTGCCGGATACTGATGCACAAGTCACCCAAGGGAGTCTTATAACATTCAGCGCTTTCGATAAACGTATTTTTCTCCAATACATTTTCAATGTCTCTGCATCGGATGCTGTCAATAGGATTCCCGATAGGATATAGGCGGTTCTGCTTCAGTAGGGCTGTGATTTTGGCTGAAGTGACGAAACAGCTTTGGGCGCTGTCTTCCATAATCACTTTCACTCCATGGCACAGACCTCCTTCTGCAGGACGACTTATCCAAGTGAAAGCTACGGCCAAATAAGCCGTAACAAGAAGCATGACTGCTATTGATAGAATACGTTTCATATATTTATGGACTATGATTTGTTGACTTACAGGCTATGATTTACTCTTTACCTTGCATAATCTCTGTGAGTGCTTCTGCATAATTCTCCAAATCTCCGGCGCCGAGGGATACGAGTATTTCAATCTCGTTGCATCGATGACGGATAATTTCAGGAACCTCTTCCTTGTGGCATAATGTACATGTGACACCGGGTTTCAGATTGTCTGCAATCAGTTGGCTTGTCACTCCAGGAATAGGAAGTTCACGAGCGGGATAGATATCGGTCAAAATAATCTCATCGAAGAGTGAAAGACTATTAGCGAAATCGCGGTAAAAGTCTTTGGTCCGGCTATACAAATGGGGTTGGAAGATAGCGGTGATGCGTTTGTCCTGATACAACTCCCGGATGGAAAGTGCACTTTGACGAATCTCTGCCGGATGGTGGGCATAATCGCTGATGAATGCTTTGGCTGGGGTTTTCAGATGGAAATCGAAACGGCGGTCCACTCCACGGAATGTGGCCATCGCTTGCTTGATTTCTTCTTCTTTGGCTCCTGCCAATTGGGCTATAGCCATAGCTGCAATACTATTGTCGATGTTGATGCTGACGGGAACTCCCAATGTGATGTCTTGGATGTTGCCAAATGGGGAGATGAAGTCAAAGATAATCTCTCCACCTCCGATACGGATGTTTTGAGCATGGAAATCACCACTATGGCGGGCATAGGTGTAGCAGTTTACTCCTTCCTGTAAGCGTGGAGTCATTTCCAACCCTTCATGTATGACCAGTGATCCACCTGGTTGGATGAGTGAAGAGTAGTGGTTGAAACTTTCCAGATAGGCTTCTTTAGTGCCATAGATATCCAGGTGGTCGGGGTCAGTACTGGTGATGGCAGTGATATAAGGAGACAGATGATGGAATGACCGGTCGAATTCATCGGCTTCGATAACTACCCATGGGCTTTTCTCAGAGAGGATGTGATTGGTCCCATAATTCTTGGCTATTCCTCCCAAAAACGCGTTGCATCCATTAGCTGTCTGGTTCATCAGATGAGCCAACATGGTGCTGGTGGTTGTTTTGCCGTGTGTTCCAGCGATGCACAGTGCTTTGGCTCTGTTGGTGATGGTTCCTAAAACCTGGGCGCGTTTTTGAATCTCAAAGCCATTTTGCTTGAACCATGTCAGTTCTTGATGGTCTTGAGGAATGGCAGGGGTATAAACCACCAGCGTGCTTTCTTTCTCTTTGCAGGCTGAGGGAATCAGTTCGATGTCTTCCTCATAATGTATCAATGCTCCTTCTTCAATAAGGTTGGCAGTCAGTGTACTGGGTGTACGATCATAGCCGGCCACAACTTTTCCTTGTGACAAAAAATAGCGTGCAATGGCACTCATTCCGATTCCTCCTGCACCTACGAAATATACTGCTTTGATTTCTTTTGCATCCATCTTATTATCTACTATTATTTTACTGACCATTTGTTTCCTTGTACTTTTTTGCCAAATTATACACCTCATCTGCAATTACTTCGGCAGAATTGGTGAATGCCATTGTCGTGATATTATGGCTTAGTTCTTCCAATAAGTTAGTATCAGCAACAGTTTCGATTGCTTTGTCAATCAAAATGTCTGGTGCTTCGGCATCTTTGATATAGAGCGCAGCCTGTTTGTTCACTAAAGCCAATGCATTTTGGGTTTGATGGTCTTCTGCCACATTGGGTGATGGAACCAAAATAACAGGTTTCTTCAACACACAAAACTCTGAGATGGAACCGGCCCCTGCGCGAGAGATGACAAGATCTGCAGCGGCATACGCTTCATCCATTCGTGAAATAAAGTCGGTGACATACAGTGTTGGTATATTCTTATGCCGGTTCAGTCGTTCCAGAATTTCTTTGTGGTAGTATTTCCCTGTTTGCCAAATGAACTGGACATTTGATTCTGCCACTTTGTCTAAATGTTTCAGAATGCTTTCGTTCATAGTGCGTGCACCCAAACTGCCCCCAACAATAAGTATAGTTCGTTTTTCCGGATCCAATCCGAATGCTTTGATGCCTTCTTCCCGTGTGATATTATTCTCTGCTAATCCTTGGCGGATGGGATTACCGGTAAGCATTATTTTGGCTTTGGGGAAGAAGCGTTCCATCCCTTCGTATGCGACACAAATGCGATGTGCTCCTTTGGCCAACATCTTGTTTGTTACACCGGCGTAAGAATTCTGCTCTTGTATCAGAGTGGGGATTCCCATCATGGATGCAACTTTCAATGTCGGTCCACTGGCATATCCTCCTACTCCTACAGCAACGTGTGGACGGAATTCCTTGATGATATTCCGTGCCATCCATCCGCTTTTTACGAATTTGAATAGTACAGCAAAATTCTTTAGAAGGTTCTTTCTGTCCAATCCGCAAATGGGTAAACCTTCTATTTTGTAACCTGCTGCTGGGACACGTTGCATCTCCATGCGTCCTTCGGCTCCAACGAACAGAATTTCTACCTTGGGAAATTTTTTCTTCAAGGCACCGGCTATTGCTATTGCAGGAAATATATGGCCACCTGTTCCGCCGCCGCTGATGATTATTCTAATGCTGTCTTTCTTCATTGATTGATGCATTTATGGGTTTTTGTATTTTCAAGGACAGGAAATGGGAACTGTTTGTATGGGTTCCTCTATTTCTTCCGAATTCTCAATTTCTTGTAGGTCTTGATTCACCTTAAAGTCATTTTCCTCTGAATTGATTTTTTCCTTTTTAGAAGCATCTACGTATCGGCTTACACTAAGAATGATTCCGATGTATGCACAGTTGATAAGTGTGGAAGTTCCTCCTTTACTGATTAGTGGTAAAGGTTGGCCGGTTACAGGGAATAGTCCTACTGCTACCATCATATTCAACAAGGCTTGGCTTACGAGTAGTAATGC
This sequence comes from Phocaeicola sp., assembly GCA_045647865.1. Lineage (GTDB taxonomy): Bacteria > Bacteroidota > Bacteroidia > Bacteroidales > Bacteroidaceae > Phocaeicola_A. The sequence goes on along the minus strand of JAZRMW010000001.1, from coordinate 21,578 downwards.
CAGTCCCATGATAAGTAGCGACAGGTATTTTTTGTCACATTGACCCGCAATGCGACCGACCCTCAGCAATAGAATGATGTAAAGTAGTGCTACAAAACCTCCTCCTATCAGTCCCAATTCCTCAATAATGATAGCGTAGATGAAGTCTGAGAATGCTTGCGACAAGAAATCCCGTTCTACTGAATTTCCCGGCATCTTGCCAATTAGATGACTTGTTGCTATCGCTATGTTGGCATGTGCCACTTGTGCATTCTTGTCAATATCATAGTCTTGAGGGGAAACATCGGCTCCGTTGCCGAATTCTGCCAGTCGGTTTTTCCATGTCACAGCACGATGCAGACCTGGTATCTCATCCAAAACTTCATTGGGGGTGATAAACAATGCGGCACCTGATACTCCTATGACCAAAGCAATAAGGCCCAACATCTTTCCTATTTGCCTCAATGATACGCGACCTATGTACATCATTAATACAGTCACGCCAAATAGCATTCCTGCCGTTGAAAAGTTCTCGGGAGCGATAAGTGCACATATGATTCCTGTAATCCATAAGATGTATTTGAAGGCCTTGGGATGTGCCCTATGTTCACCTTGCATCATAGACAGAATAAGGGCTGTAGATGTAATTACTGCCATTTTTCCTAACTCAGAAGGTTGGAATTGAATGCCAAATATGGGAATCCACCGTCCGGCAGCATTCACTTTTTCTACGAAAAACATGGCTATAATTAACAATACAATAGCTGTAGGAAGGGTCAGTACGGGGATTAGTCTAAACCATTTGCAGGGTATTTTATGTACAAGAAGTACAACTCCTGCTCCTAACATCATGTATGTACAGTGTGTTGATATGGGAGCCAAAAAATTTCCGCTTTTATAAGTGAGCGTACTGGCAGCACTGAATACCTCAATTACTGATATCAAACACAGCATCAAGAATACAACCCAGATGACCTTATCGCCCTTAAAAAGAGATTTTAATAAGTCCATATATCATTTATTTAAGTTATGCGGGTGACGTGTTTTGTATGGATTACGTTTGTTGCTCACCATTCGGTGCATTAGAGTTTTCTTACACAGTCTTTGAACTGTTTGCCTCTGTCTTCATAACTGTTGAAGAGGTCGAAACTGGCACAACATGGACTCAATAGTACAGTATCTCCTGCTTCTGCCATGTGACTGGCGGCTTCTACTGCATCTTTCATGCTTTGTACATCAGCAACAGGTAATCCTAACGAATCAAAGAAATTGTGCAATTTTTCGTTGTGTAATCCCAGGTAAACGAGACCTTTGCATTTTTCCTTTACCAAGTCGAGTATCTCAGTGTAGTCATTGCCTTTGTCTTTCCCACCAAGAATCAGAATGGTGGGAGTTTTCATACTTTGTAGAGCATACCAACATGAATTGACATTTGTGGCTTTGGAATCATTGATGTATTCTACACCGCGTACGCGACATACTCGCTCCAAACGGTGTTCAACACCTTGGAATGTTCCTAATGCTCGACGTATATCCTCTTTGCGTATGCCTGCTAATTTCGCAGAGATTCCTGCTGCCATGGAGTTGTAGAGATTATGGACTCCGGTAAGAGCCAACTCTTCTTGTTCCATATTGAATCCGGCCGGTTCACTGAAATGCAGTTCCTCTTGTTCCAAATAGGCTGCCAATCCTTTTTCTTTGACCAATGCGAAAGGAAAAAGTTGTGCATGAATGCCATATTTCTCCAATTCTTGTCGGATGACAGGGTCGTCATTCCAAAAAACAAAGGCGTCATCCTCTGTTTGATTTTGTAAAATACGGAATTTGGCATCCACGTAGTTTTGCATTTCTCCTCCGTATCGATCCAGATGATCAGGAGTTATATTCATCAGTACGGCGATGTTTGCCCGGAAATTGTACATGTTGTCCAACTGGAAACTGCTTAGCTCTATGATGTAATAATCATAGTTCTCTTCAGCAACCTGCAATGCTAAACTTTTGCCGATATTTCCTGCTAATCCTACGTTTAGTCCGGCACTCTTGAATATATGGTAAATGAGCGATGTTGTCGTCGTTTTTCCGTTACTACCTGTAATACATATCATTTTGGCATCTGTATAACGTCCGGCAAACTCTATTTCTGAGATGACAGGGATTCCTTGTTCTCTAACCTTCTTTACCATTGGTGCATCAGAAGGAATACCTGGGCTCTTGACGATTTCATCGGCATTCAATATAAGTTCTTCCGTATGTTTGCCTTCTTCCCAAGGAATACCATAGTGGTCCATTAATTCTTTATATTGTGGTTTGATGGATGCCGTGTCGCTTACGAAGGTGTCCATTCCTTTGACTTTGGCTAAAACGGCAGCACCGGCTCCACTCTCTCCGGCTCCAAGTATAACGATACGTTTTTTCATTGTATGTGTTGTCATTTATAATAGTTATAAGTTGCGAACTTACCAGTGTCACATGGATACTTGTAATTGGTAGCTCATCACTTTTTAGTCATTATCTCATTTTCAGGGTGATGATTGTTATGGCTGCCAACATGATGGTGACAATCCAAAATCTGACTGTTATTTTCGATTCATGAAACACTGCATCTGGTTTCTTTATGATATAACGACACTCGGGATCGAGCATTGTAGGTAGTGTACGAAAATGGTCATGTATAGGTGTTCGTTTGAATATCCGTTGTTTGCGTCCTTTTTTCTTCCCGCTTTGGAAGTATTTCACTTGTAGTATGACACTAAGATTTTCTACGAGAAAGACTCCGCACAGGATGGGGATGAGTAGCTCCTTGTGGATGATGATGGCAAATACTGCGATGATTCCTCCGATAGTAAGGCTTCCTGTATCTCCCATAAAGACTTGTGCAGGAAATGCATTATACCATAAGAATCCGATGAGTGCACCGATAAAGGCACAAATGAATATTACCATCTCTTCACTGCCAGGTATATACATGATGTTCAGATAGCTGGCATAGTTGGTATGGCTTGATACGTAGGCTAATATACCTAATGTGACACCTATGATAGCCGAGTTTCCTGCTGCCATGCCATCCATACCGTCATTAAGGTTGGCACCATTTGATACTGCAGTCACTACAAAAATGGTAACGATGACGAATAATACCCATCCGGCAGTTTGTGCATGTTCGCCCATGAATCCGACTAAATCTGCATAGTCTAGGTTGTTGTTCTTGAAGAAAGGTATAGTTGTTTTGGTAGATTTTTGATTTTCCACTTTGTGTACGACTTCTGTCTGTTCGCCTTGGCGGTTCACCTCCACATTTTCCCGAATGACGACATTGGGGCTGAGGTATAAAGTCAATCCTACGATAAGACCTAATCCAACTTGTCCTACAATCTTGAATTTTCCTTGTAATCCTTCTTTGTTATGGTGGAAGATTTTGATGTAGTCGTCTGCAAATCCTAAAGCACCCAACCATACAGTTGTTATCAACATCAGTTGCATGTAGATGTTTTCTAACTTTCCAAGTAACAGGCAGGGAATTAAGATGGCGACAATGATGATAACACCTCCCATGGAGGGAACCCCTTTCTTTTCAACCCCAAAAGGGTCGATGCTGGCATCGCGCTGTGTCTCGGTTATTTGTTTCCGTTTCAGTAATCGGATGAAATATTCACCGAAAATGGCAGAAATGAGAAGTGCTAAGATGACGGCCATTAGTGAACGGAACGATACATATCCCATCATTCGTGCGCCTGGCACTTCCATTTGTTCCAAATATTTGAATAAGTAGTATAACATAATATATTTCTTTGCTCTTTGTTATCTATAGTGGTGTCTTGATTTCGCTCTTGTAGAAGGATTTGTCATCCCATTGCCTTTTTGACCTCTTCTTTATCATCGAAATGATGTTTCACCCCTTTTATATCCTGATAGTCTTCATGACCTTTTCCAGCAATAAGGATGACGTCTTCTTTTCCTGCCATCATGCAGGCTGCACGTATGGCTTCGCGGCGGTCAGTGATGGTTAATACATTTGTACGTTCCTCTTCTGTAAGACCTTCCATCATGTCACGGATGATGTCTGCTGGTTCTTCGAAGCGTGGATTGTCTGAAGTAATGATGACACGATTGCTGCCTTTTACAGCTTCTTTGGCCATCAGTGGACGTTTTCCTTTGTCCCGATTTCCTCCTGCACCGACTATGGTAATGATTTGGCCTCGTCCGCACAGTACTTCGTGTATGGCTGCAAGGACATTTGCTATGGCATCAGGTGTATGGGCATAATCAACGATTGCCGTATATCCTTTGGGTGCACGTATGGTCTCAAAACGTCCTGAGACAGGCTTCAATGTACTCATGACACGCAGGGTCTCTTCTGGTTCCTTACCTAACATGATTGCTGTTCCAAATACAGCTAATAAATTGCTTGCATTAAAATGACCGATGAATTGTACTGCAGTTTCTATTCCGTTAAAATCAATGAGCATACCTTCAAAATGGTCTTCCAAGATGCGTCCTTTAAAGTCGCACAAACTTCTGAGGGAATAACTCTTGACCGTTGCTTGTGTATTTTGTGTCATTACTAATCCATTCTTATCATCCGCATTGGTAACGGCAAATGCTCCTTGGGGAAGATTGTCAAAGAACATTTTTTTTGCTTTCAGATAATTATCCACAGTTTTGTGGTAATCCAAATGGTCGCGTGTCAAGTTGGTAAAAATACCCCCAGCAAATTCCAATCCTGCAATACGATGTTGGGCTACTGAATGTGAACTTACTTCCATGAAGGCATATTCGCATCCGGAGTCTGCCATTTCTCCCAATAATTGGTTCAATGTTATAGGGTCAGGGGTGGTATGTGTGGCAGGTATCGCTTTCTCGTTGATATAGTTGCATACGGTAGAAAGTAATCCCACTTTATGCCCCATTTGGCGGAACATTTGGTAAAGCAGTGTGGCTATGGTCGTTTTCCCATTGGTGCCTGTTACTCCGACTAATTTTAGTTTTTGAGTTGGGTTTCCATAGAAACGGGTGGACACTATGCCGGCAATCTTTTCTGTATTATCTACTTGGACGAATGTCACGGTATGATTTTGTACATTTTTCGGCATTGTTTCGCAGAGTATGGCACATGCACCATTTTCTATAGCCTTGTCAATGAAAGAATGTCCATCGGCCTGTGTTCCTTTCATCGCAATGAACAAATGTCCTTCTTTGATTTGGCGCGAATCAATGTTTACACCATATATGTCTATGTCTTTTGTTCCGGTAACAGCCTTTATTGGAAGGCCTTGGATCAATTCTTGTAGTTTCATTATTGCTTTATTTATTGGGTTTATACCTTGTTTGTTACTTTAGCGTTAGTCTGACTGTTTGTTCTTTGGTAATCCGATTCCCAGCTGGAATGCTTTGGCTGTGAACTTTACCTGTTCCATTCAATATGACTTTTAATCCGCTTTTTTCCATTAGATATACGGCATCTTTGGCGCCCATACCTTTTACATCTGGCACTCTCTCTTTGACCAAATCCATTCGGGTCAGCACCACTCCGTCTGTATTTGTTGCGGTTTTTCCGTATGCATTTTCTTTATCATATTTGCCTTCCCATTCGTTTTCTATATCTAATTCCTGTAGGATGAAGCGCGCTTCGTTCAAGTTGCCGTTCTTTACATTCGGAATGACTACGGCGTTGCTGTCTATGGCCTCTGTAATGTCTCGTTTCAGACTTCCTGCCATTACTCGTTCTGCTATTCGGCTGAATACAGGTCCTGCCATACTTCCACCAGAGGCAGGATAACCCGGTTTCCGGATGGCAACGATACAGCTGTATTTAGGGCTTTCTGATGGAAAATATCCACAAAAGCTGACTAAGTACTGTGTACTTCCACCTTTGTATCCACTTTTTCCTTGAGAAACCAGAGCTGTACCAGTCTTGCCGGATACATGGAATTGTTTGGAACCAGCCTGTTTGCCAAGCCCTTTGCTGACAACACCTTCCAAGATGTTTTGCATCTGATTGAGGGCATTAGTGGAACAAATTGATTCTTTCAAGACTTCTACAGGGAATTCTTCTATGATTTTTCCCTCTTTCATGATGGCTTTGACGAAACGTGGTTTTACCATTACCCCATTGTTCGCTATCGCATTATAAAAGGCCAATGTGTTGATTGGGGCAATTTGTGTTTCATACCCGATAGACATCCAAGGTAGAGTCGTTTTCCACCAATTATTTTTATTAGGATATCGGATTTGGGGAGGCAGATATCCTGGAATATCCAATTTGAGGTCTTCTCCGATGCCTACACGATATAATCCTTCCACAAATTTGGTAGGTTTTTTAGCGTAATTTTCATCAATGATGCGTGATACACCGATGTTCGATGAATATCCCATGATCTGTTGAAGTGTAATCTTCTGGTAACCTCCTCTGTACCAGTTATGGTCTTTCATCGGACTTCCGTGCATTTGATAAATTCCATTTCCTGTATCTACAATGGCTGTTGTATCTACTATTCCGTCATCCAGAGCAACAAGCATGGATGCTGTTTTGAACGTTGAACCAGGTTCCATTCTGGTGGATATGGCATGGTTGTTCATTTCGTAATATTCGCCATCGCCAGCCTTGCTCATGTTTACAATCGCTCGAACTTCGCCTGTAGCCACTTCCATCAGGATTACCACTCCCATGTCGGCATTCAGCTCTTTCATTTTGTCCAATAAGGCTTTTTCCGCAATATCTTGCATGTTGACATTGATTGTACTTACAATGTCACATCCATCTACGGCAGGTACATCGACGATGTTCAGATATTTATTCATCACCTTTTGTCGGTGAGTGAGTCCTGTCTTTCCCTTTAAGATAGAGTCATAAGCTAATTCTAATCCATTTTTGGCTGAATCAGGATAACCAATGAATGTATCACCTAAAGTACGCATGGCCAAAGAGCCGAAAGGCTTTTTGCGTCGATTGAATATTTTTCCGATGAATCCACCACGATATTGGTTCAGGCGGAATACCGGTAGTTTTTTCACTTCTTTATATTGTATATAGGATATACGTTGGGGGTAGATAGGCCAATTTCTACTCCCTTTGGCCCGTCCTTTGAGGATATGGGCCTTGAACTCTGCGACACTTTTGTCTGGGAAGATTCGATGCAATCCTCTACAGATAGAATCTAAATTGTTTTTTATCAATGTATCGCGTCTATACTGGTCTTTTTCCCTTCGTTCAGGGAAGTTCTTGGATTCAGAAGTCATGAAATCCAAGTATATGCGGTATTCTGGAAGGCTGCTTGCCATGAGTTGTCCGTCTGCGGAAAGAATATTTCCGCGAGTAGGTTTTACGATGACATCCTCTTTGACAAAGCGTGCTGCCACTTGTTCCCAGAAGTCTCGTTTGGCAAACATAAGGAATCCGGCACGTACAATAATGGAGATGGCCACTATCACCATAAGGGCGACAATGGCTAAATAACGGGTTGATGTGCTCTTTTTGAAATCCATGCTTATTCCTTCTCTTACTCTTCTATGATATATGGTGGAGCTGTTGATGTTTGTAATTCGCTGTTTTTTGCCGATACGTATTCCTCGATGCGCGATTGACGGGTGCGTTCCGTCAGTTCACTGGAGCGTGTCAAGGCATCATATTTTATGTCGGTCAGTTGTTTGCGTAAAAGGTCTATCTCTATCATTTCCTGTTGGCATGAATACCTGTTGCTGATATAGATGACCGTAAACAGAACAATCAATGCAAGTAATCCTGCTTGGCGTCGCAGGAAATCGTTGATTAAGAAATCGCCTAGGAAGATACTTTTTAAAGATAGTTTCTTCCCTGTGGGAGAAGCCTCTTCTTTGACAGAAGGGTTTTCGGCTGTGACAACTAGTTGCTTTTCGGGGGTTTCCATATCATGTCTATAGCTTTTCTGCGATTCTTAGCTTTGCACTGCGTGAGCGGGGGTTGCGTTGCAATTCTTCTTCACAGGGGATAATTACTTTGTTGTTCACAGGGCGTAATGGTGATTGCATACGACCAAAGAAATCTTGTTCTGCTCGTCCTTCAACATTACCGGTACGCATGATGTTTTTCACCATGCGGTCTTCTAATGAATGGTATGTAATGATGACCAAGCGGCCTCCCGGTTTAAGGGTTTGGATTGCCGATTCCAACATTTCTCGTAGAGCTTCCATCTCTTGGTTTACTTCAATGCGTAATGCTTGGAAGACCTTGGCCAATTCCTTCTTTTCACGCTCACGGCCAAATAGAGGCTTGATTATTTCTAAGAAATCGCCTATTGTCTCGATTTTCTTGATAGCGCGTGCTTTGGTAATTACTGAAGCCAGTTTACGACTGTTCTTGAGTTCTCCGTAAAGGTAGAAGATATCTGCTAATTTCTCTTCTGGTAGTGTATTGATCAACTCTGCTGCAGTTTGCCCGGCACGTTTGTTCATGCGCATGTCCAGTTTGCCGTCAAAACGGAAAGAGAATCCACGTTCTGAGTCGTCAAAATGGTGTGATGAAACTCCCAAGTCTGCTAAGATTGCATCTACTTTACCGTTTACTCCATGGTAGCGCATGAAGTTTGTTAGATATCTAAAATTACTGCGTACAAAAGTGAAGCGGTTGTCGTTAGGGATGTTTTGTTCGGCATCTTCATCTTGGTCAAATCCATAGAGGTGTGCTGAACAATCCATGCGTGCAAGGATTTCACGGGAATGTCCGGCTCCCCCCAATGTCAGATCTACATAGATGCCACCTGAACTGATGTTCATTCCATCTACTGTCTCGTCCAACATCACAGGTACGTGATAGCCATCAGCAGTGATAATATGTTGCTTCTCCTTTTTCATCAGTGTCTTTTCCGCTTATAGAGTACTTTTTTCTTCGATTTCCATCAATCGTTCCAATTCATTCCCAAATTCTTCCGGTAGCATGAATGGCTCTTCTGCCTTTTCTCGTGCCCAAACCTCAATCGTGTCGTCCATTCCGATGAAACGTACATCTTGGTTGATGCCTGCCATTTCCCGGTAACGTCGGGACAGCAGGATACGCCCATTAGAATCTGTGGTTAATATTTCTGCATCTGCAGCGAATTGTCGGAAAATCTGTTGTTCTTGTCGATTCCAACGGCTGAGTTTTGCTCGCAGAGAATTCAGTTGTTCTTTCCAGACAGATTCTGGATAAATAACCAAACACTCTTGGAAAATGTCTTTACGCATGACCATAGCTTCCTCTCCAGCCTCTTGCATGACTTTGCGGAAATTGGCCGGAAGGAATACACGCCCTTTTGAATCGGCCTTGGCATCGCTACTTCCAATGAATTGAACTGTGCACATTTTTCTTATACAATGGAATTCGGCTGTAAAATTACACAATTCCCCACAATTCCCCACATATTTTTTGCAAAAAGTTTAAAAAAGATTATGAACACCCTGTTGATAACTTCAAATTGTTGATTTAAAGTCTGTGAAGTTGGCTTGTTAAAGTGGGGGATTAATGCAATTTGATGAATAAAATGGGGCTTGAAAAATACGTATCTTGTGGCTTGAAGAATTTTTATTCTTTCCTTGGAGAAGGATGCTGTCAGGGGGCTGTGTAAAAGGATGAAGGGAGTGGCTTCATTCAGCCACTCCCTTCATCCTTTGTCTTGATCGTTGAAATAGGAATCAGATATATTCGTCTCCCATTTTTACTTGGGTGTCATTAATCATTTTGCGTAACATATTCGTATCGTCTTTCGGGCAGATTAGCAGAACTTTTTCTGTATCAGCTATGAGATAATTCTCAAGTCCTTGTATGATGATTATTTTCTTTTCAACCCGTGTACCGGCAAAACAGTCCTTGCAATCGTAAAAGATTACTTTTTTCCGTTGGCGGACATTCCCATTTTCGTCTTTGGGCAGCGAGTCATAATAAGTGCTCCAAGTACCCAAGTCACTCCATCCAAAGTCGCAGGTCATTGTATAGACATTTTCGGTTTTTTCCAGAATTCCATATTCGATGGATTCATTGGGACAAGCAGGGAATCGTTGTTCGATATATTCTTTTTCAGATGCAGTTCCGAAGGGAGTGTCACCTTCAAACGATTCAAAATGGCTGGCAAGTTCTGGGGTATGTTTGTGAAATGCCTCTATAATGGTGTGTGCTTTTCCAAGGAATATACCTGCGTTCCAGTAGAATTCACCGCTCTCGACAAAGACTTCTGCTAACTCTTGTTCTGGTTTTTCAGTGAAAGTTTTTACATGATAGAAATTGTCTTTGTCACATTCCCCCACTTGGATGTATCCATAGCGTGTTTCTGCACGGTGAGGTTTTATTCCAATACAGAGTAAGCGTTTATGGTCATGTACATAGCGGAGGCCGTCATTGATATTCTTGATGAATTCCTCCTCTTTTATGATTAAGTGGTCAGAAGGGGTAAATATAATGCTGGCTTCGGGATTGATGGCATGGATGTGGAAAGTTGCCCATGCTAAACATGGCGCTGTATTCCTGCGGGTAGGCTCTGCCAAAATCTGTTGTTCGTGAATTTCAGGCAATTGGTTTATAACCAAATCTGTATATTCCGTATTGGTTACAATATAGATGTTTTTTTTATCTACTATTTTGCTGTATCGTTCGTACGTTTGTTGCAACAAAGTGCTTCCTGTCCCATAGAAATCAAGGAATTGCTTGGGAAGTTTTTTGTTGCTTAATGGCCAGAATCGGCTGCCTATACCTCCTGCCATGATTACGCAATAGATATTGTTTTTCATGTTTTAAACCTTTTTTGATTAACGTGTGGCTAAGGTACGCCTTTATTTCGGATTGGGCAAATATTGTGTGTTAAGTTTGACTAAATAACGTGAGTTCGATATAAGGAACGGAGTAACTACAACTCCATTGTATATGGCATACCGTAGGGGCGGACCTGTGTGTCCGCCCCTCATTTGTTGTTGCTCCCATCTGGAGGGGATGATGAAATTCACTTTTCACCCGCAGATGACGCAGATTTTATCAAATTCTTAAATCCGATAGGTCATATTTTATCCGCGTCATCTGCGGATGAAAAATTAGATATCTTGAATTATTTAGTTTCCATCCGGTTTTTCTATTTCAGAAAATGGACTATTGTTCCATTTGAAAGAATTGACATTGTCAGGTTGGCTTGGATCGTATTCGATGTAATCTTCGCGCAAATACTGAATCAATGGATGGTTGCACTTCTTCAATCCTTCTATGACACACTTGGCTATTTGATAGGCTCCATAGGGATTGAAATGGGTATTGTCTGCAAAGTCTTTGGTCTGTCCTGGCCAAGTTCCGGCAGGATAGTGTACGAGTGCTTTTTTGGAATCTTCTTCGCCCAGCGTCTCATACAGAATTGTTGTCATGGCTTGCAAATCGATAAGCGGTGTACCTGTTTTCTCTGATAATAATTTGACAGCATCAGGAAATTCCCCGTGAGTGTCAACCAATTTCCCATTTTTGAAATTTCGTCTTTGTGTAGGTGTAATCAGTACGGGGTGTGCACCTCTTGCGCGTGCTTCATCAATGTATATTTTCAGGTTGTAGATAAAGTGTCCCCATGCTCCACATCCTGGTTTCTTTTGTTTTTCATCATTGTGACCAAACTCCACGAAAATATAGTCGCCGGCTTTCATTTGTGACAAAATCTTTTTTAATCGGTTTGCAGCGATAAATGTGTTGCTTGATTCTCCACTTTCTGCATAGTTGGCAAAGCAGACTTTATCCGTGAAGAATCGGGGTATCATCTGTCCCCAACTGGCCCACGGTTCATTGTCCTGATCCACCACAGTGGAGTTTCCGCATAGAAAGATGGTTGGAGTATCCTCTATACGTTTGATTTCTATTTTGCTGCATGCTGGGGCATCACCGTTGAATTCTAATGTAAGTTTATCGTCCCAGTTGAGCTTGTACTTTTCGCGTGGTTTGATTTTTACCCGTTCTTTTTCATTGATGATGGGGTTGCGTTTATTGATGGTGAAAGAAAATTCTTTTAGTTCTCCTTTTTGGGTAGAAATGTTTTCGATGAATAGACGTCTTGATTCTCCTCTCACGCATGTGTTGGCCGCGCGTTTCTTGCTTCCTAAAGTGACTGTTACGTGATAATTGCCGTCTGGCACTTTTACAGAGAAGAAATAGGGTGCGGAACTTTTAGAAGTCGGCGCAGGCTGTAAGTCGTATCCGTATCCCTGTTCGTCGTTATATACACAGTTTTCAGTGATGGCTGTACATCCTTTTTCTACTTTTCGATTTCCACTGAGGTCAAAGCTGAATTCTTGTGCTTGGCACCATGCGGCTACCATCATTAGCAGCAAAGTCATTTTAGTTTTCATGTTTAATCTGTTACGGGTATATTTGGTGAATAATTTATTTTTGCCGCTAAGGTACGTAATTTTCTCCAATCCTATATGATTTTGGATAAAAAAAGCTTGTTTTTAATTTAGACAAGATACAAATTGTAATAAATATCTATTGAAAGTATGGAAAAATAAATCAAAACCATTACTTTTGCATTGACTAATTAGTACTAACCAATTTAAATTGATAAGAAAATGGCTTACGTAATTAATGACGATTGTATCGCTTGCGGTACTTGTATCAGCGAATGTCCTTCTGAAGCTATCAGCGAGGGCGAAAAGTATTCTATTGATCCCGACAAGTGCATCGAGTGTGGCGCTTGTGCAGATGTTTGTCCTTCTGAAGCTATCAGCTTGGGTTAATCCGATAGGAACATTGCAACAAAAAAGAAGAGGGTGTGTCAACATGCCCTCTTCTCATTTTTTAGACGCGGATGACGCGGATGACACGGATCTATTTTTTTTCTTTTCACCCGAATGGCTAATTATTTATCCGTGTCATCCGCGTCATCCGTATCTAAAAAGTTAATTATGACACACCCTCTTTCCTTATTTCTTATATTCCGCATTTACAGCTTCTTTTTTGGCTGCTGCGGCAAACTCCTGTGGACTGATGCTTACAGGTTCCACCATGAATTCCGGCACATTATAGCTGCGTAGGTAGTGTTGGTAGAACTCCGGATTTTCTTGTGGAACGACAAAAGCTTTGCGTGCTCGTCCGCTTTGTGGATCAAAATAGGCCAAATAGAGCCGTGTATAATTCCCGTCATCGCGACGGCTGCTCAAGAGAATCCATCGGCCGTTGCTTGACCATGAATGATAACTTTCTGCTTGTGGACTATTGGCTTCAGTCAGAGGCTGTACTTTTTGGGTGTGCAAATCCATTAGCCAAAGGTCTGCTTCAGAATGCCAGATGTGGAAACATCCGTCTTTTCCTTGCGCAAACAGCAAATATCTACCGCAAGGACTTATGCGTGGTAGGGTAGCACTATGTCCTTTTGCTCCTGCATCATAGATGAGTTTGGCTGGGCCGAATTTCTTTGTTTTTGTATCAAAAGTCCGACTGTATAAATTGTATTTGATTTCCTGGTATCGTGCTATGACTTCTGCATCTTGCGCGAGGCTGTCACCGTGCACGAAGTATGCCGAAGCATAGTATAGTGTGTCCCCTTTGGGTGACCACCAGGGATATACCTCCATTTCATTTTTCTCTGCGCTGATAGTCGTTACCTGATTCTTTTCTACATCGTATAGAATTAAGTCGCTTTGGCTATCGAATACCTCAATTTTTCCAAGGTCTTTGGTATGGAAGGATTGGCCGGTCAGGTTGGTGGAGTAGGCGATGAGTTTTTGTGTCGGATGCCATGCCGGATATACACCGGCACTGATGGTTTCCGAAGTCTTCAGATTCACTTTGCGTGGTGTTCCGTCAGACACAATCATGGTACCTCCATTTCCCTGTCGCATATGGAATTGCATATTGTCAGTACGGTAGTTCTGGTAAGAGTGGCAATTGATACACTGTCCCGAAGCCTCGTTGGTGACCAACATATTGTTGTAGATGACAGTTTCTTCAAAGTTGGTCAGACACCGTTGGTTGATGCTCAGCATTTCGTAGGCGATATACGATGGACTGATGACACGGTATGAGATATAAGGGTCTATCTCTTCTTGGGCGACATGGATGACAAACGGTTTGTGGCGCATCCATTTTTGGTCTTGTCGGGTATATACCTCTACTGAGAGATTCTTTCCTTTGGCTATTTTGAGCATATCTTCCCATTCTTTTTGAGGAATTTGTACCTTCTTTCCTTGGCCGTATGTCTGTGAATGACCTTCCCAACTGAATTTGGCAACACATTCATCCCCTTCTGTCGTCATAAAGTTCAGGGGGGCAATGTTGCACGGAATCGTCACGTTGGTATAATCTGGATATATCTGTGGCTGTTTGCCTGATTCAGTATAAAGTTCAGGCAGCGCAGGATGCTTGCTGCATGAGGCCAGCATCATCAATATCGTACCTATATATATATAATAAGGTATAGAGACTTTCTGTTTCATAATTCACAATTCATAATTTTTATCAATAGCTGCTTACATTATTGCAAAAGAAATAGAACCACCAGAAGGTGTCCCCGAACGCCGGTTTCAGGATTTGTGCAATTTCCTCTTCTTTCAGCCCTCTTTTGAGGTTGTATTGGATAGTGCTGTTGAATTGGATGTATCTGTTCTTTATCTTCTGTTTGTCAAATGGCATCTTACTGATGTCGAAAGGTGGCTTTTCCAGATTGCCATACATGTAAGCGGCCTCCTGATAGTGCAGGGGCATTTCTTCTCCTTGGTGCAGTGTGGCATATTGGAAGAAGCGTGGCCAGAATAGCTGGATATTCTTGCTCACCATGGCATAGTTCAGTGTAACTTCTTGCAAGAGTTTGCTGTCGATGTTCATGGTATTTGAGAAGTTGTGCAGCAAATACATTTCGCAAAGTCCGTTATCACTGTCCAAGTCATCAGTGGCATGTGCATGTAGCTCACGGATATTTTTGAATTGATTCATTTGAATGATTTTTTCAGGATGCATGCACAATTCTTTTAATTCTTCCGCCTCTTTTTTGTGGAATGTTGTCAGACTGAGTAAGTCTGCATATTTCTGTGCCGCTTCCTTTTCACCATTCAGTAGTGCACAACGTCCTAATATTTTCAGTTTGCTGATGTCAAATCCATATTCCACTCCGTTTTCTATAGCCCATCGGGTAGCGAAATTCAGTTTGCCATAGTGGTAATAGAGAAGTGGAGCAACAGTGTTGGCCAGATGTATCACGATGTCGTCCCGTTTCAGTGGCAAAGTTCCACCGTTGTCGTAGTGATACATGCGGTTTCCCATCTGTCCGGTATTCATTAAAGCAATGTTTTTCAGCAATACCATCTGTCTGGTAGGACTGCCCGGGCATTGTTGCGCCTCTTTCAGCACTTCGTTCCATTTGTATTCATCCGCGTATCTGTACATCCGCATTTCAGCGTGGTAATTGTAGTCGTCAAAGTTGGTGAACCAAATAAGCAGGCTACATCCTGCAATAACCGTAGCGCGTATTCCGATAACGGTTTTGGCGGATACAGTTTGGGTTATTCCTTGTAGTTTCCTATATCCCGTAGCTAATGCGATGCAGGCAAAGGTCATCAGCAGGAATGGTGCGCTCATGATCCATGATGTGGATTCTTTGATGTCAAAGTTTGGAAATCCGTATCTCCATGCATCCTCCAATCGGATTTGAGTGTAATGATAATACCAAAGAAGCGGGCATATACCAATAAGGACAATTGCAGCAATCAGTGGCGTGTATCGGGGGATTGAACCTTTCTTGGGCAATTGTACATACTGGATTCCCATCAGTAGGGTTCCTAACAAGGCATACCATCCCAATAGTGGGTATCCGATTACGGTCCATATACCCATGTAGAGATATTTCCCCCATCCTTTAGCTGATTGTGCTCCCCATGTGCCCAGTATCGTGAGTAGCAGTGCCAGACTTTCTCCGAACCAGTATCCGGGAGTTTTGAGATAATAGACCCAATAACCTAATCCGATGACGGAGCATAACATGGCAACGATGGGTATCAGTGCCAGGTGGCTCCACGCTTTCTCTAATTTGAAAGCTTTTAGGGTTGCAACATACGTTCCTGCCCAAATTAGGATTAGCAGACAGCTTCCTAATGCAGGATAATAAAAGAATTGGGTGAAGTAACTTCCTGCCCAGCGGACAAAACCATGTGGAGTTGCCATCATTTCATCCCAGAAAATCTGGTTAGCCAGAAAGAGTGAATGTTCTTGTACAGTGTATAGATAGTCACTGTTCATGCCTACTAACATCCATCCGGCAATTAGGGCAAAAAGCAAAAAATCCATCCACGGTTTCCAACAGAACTTGGATTTGTGGTGGGCTTTCTTAGTCGTGGTTGGCGTAGGGGATTGATTCTTATTTTTCATGAGCGTGTTTTATTGGCCTTATGGCTCCAATAGATCTTATAGGGGGAGCTGATTCGTCTAATTCTTCCTATTGGACTAATTGGCCGACTGGCCAATTAGTCCAATTTTAAATTATTTCAGTAGTGCCAGAGTTTCTTTGATGCGCTTCATGGATTCCACGATATTCTCATCAGAGGTTGCATAGCTCATGCGGATGCACTCAGGGCTTCCGAAAGCTCCACCGCCTACGCAGGCAACATGGCCCACCTCAAGCAGGAACATGGCCAAGTCGGCAGCATTTTCAATCGTACGTCCATCGTAGCTCTTGCCAAAGTATGAATCACATTTGGGAAACAGGTAGAAAGCGCCTTGGGGGACATTGACTTCAAAACCAGGGATTTCCTTGGCCAATTCTACGATGAGGTTGCGACGGCGTTCGAAAGCTTGGCGCATCTCTTCTACGGGTGCTTGTGTGCCGGTGTAGGCAGCTTCAGCAGCTTTTTGTGAGACAGAGCAGGGTCCTGAAGTGTATTGGCCTTGCAATTTGTTGCAAGCTTTGACTATCCATTCCGGTCCGGCAATGAATCCAATACGCCATCCCGTCATGGCGTATGCTTTTGACACACCGTTTACGATGATGGTGTTTTCTTTCATCTCGGGGAATTGGGCGATGCTTTCGTGTTTGCCTACGTAGTTGATGTGCTCATAGATTTCGTCGGCGATCACATACACTTGTGGATGTTTGGCCAACACTGTTGCCAGTCCGGCCAACTCTTCCTTGCTATATACCGAACCTGTCGGATTTGAAGGTGAGCATAAGATGAGGGCTTTAGTTTTGGTGGTGATAGCTGCCTCCAGTTGCTCGGGTGTGATTTTGAAATCCTGCTCGATACCGGCACGGATGATAACGGGAGTTCCGTCAGCCAGTTTCACCATTTCAGGATAGCTCACCCAATAAGGGGCGGGAACGATTACCTCGTCGCCTTCGCCCACTAATGCCATGATGACATTGCAAACCGATTGTTTGGCACCGTTGGAGCATGAAATCTGTGCAGCAGTGTAATCCAAGTTGTTCTCGTTTTTCAGTTTGGCTACGATGGCATTGCGCAGGGCAGGGTAGCCCGGTACGGGTGAATAGCGTGAGAAGTTTTCATCTACGGCCTGTTTGGCTGCTTCCTTGATGTGGTCGGGAGTATTGAAATCGGGTTCGCCCACACTCAGGTTAATTACGTCAATTCCTTGAGCCTTCAGCTCGTTGCTTTTTTGTGACATGGCAAGCGTCTCTGACGGTGAGAGGCGTTGCAGACGGTTGGATAAGTTGTTCATTTTATTATGTTATGTTTTTAATTTTACTCTTCGTTGATATGTAATGTATGTCCCATTCGGTCTTGTTTGGTTTTCAGATACCGTTCGTTGTATTGGTTGGGGGCTATTTCTATGGGAACGATTTCTTTGATGGCCAATCCGTAAGCTTCCAGACCTATGCGCTTTACCGGATTATTGGTCAGCAGACGCATTTGTCGTACTCCTACTGCACGCAAAATTTCCGCACCTACACCGTAGTCGCGCTCATCAGCTTTGAAACCCAAACAGAGGTTGGCATCTACGGTGTCCATACCCTCTTCTTGCAGTTTGTAGGCCCGCATCTTGTTCATCAGACCGATGCCGCGTCCTTCCTGTTGCAGATATACCACGACTCCTTTGCCTTCCTTTTCAATCATCTGCATGGCCTTGTGTAGCTGTGCGCCACAATCGCATCGGGCAGACCCGAGAATGTCTCCTGTGGCACATGATGAATGTACGCGCACTAAAATCGGTTCATCCTCGTCCCATTTACCTTTGATGAGAGCCATGTGCTCCAGTCCGTTTGATTTCTGTCGGAAAGCGATTAGGCGGAAATGTCCATCACCTGTGGGCATGTCAACTTCTACCCCTTGCTCTACCATAGATTCTTGGCGGAGGCGGTAAGCTATCAAGTCACGTATGGCAATGATTTTGATTCCGAATTTTTGGGCCACCTCTTGTAATTGGGGCATACGTGCCATAGTGCCGTCTTCGTTCATGATTTCAATGAGTGCGGCTGCCGGACGGAGGCCGGCCAGGCGGGCCAAGTCTATGGCTGCTTCAGTATGTCCTGCTCGGCGAAGCACCCCCTTGTCTTGTGCATACAGAGGGTTGATATGTCCCGGACGGCCGAATGTGGCTGCTGTTGATGCCGGGTCAGCCAAGGCAAGGATGGTTGCTGCACGGTCTTGTGCGGACACACCTGTGGTGCATCCTTCCAATTTGTCAACAGTTACGGTAAAGGGGGTTCCTAAAATGGAGGTGTTATGACTTACTTGATGCTCCAATTCCAGTTCTTCGCAACGTGAAATGGGAAGTGGTGCACACAATACACCGCGTCCGTTCGTCACCATGAAGTTTACTTTTTCTGGTGTAATCTTTTCGGCGGCCACGATGAAATCTCCTTCATTTTCGCGATCTTCATCATCCACGACAATCAGGAACTTTCCTTCGCGGAAATCCTCTATTGCTTCTTCAATCGTATTCAGTTTGAATTCCATATTCTATAATTTTTAGGAGTTCTTTAGTTTCAGAAATCAAGAGTCCGGACAATCTTTGTCATTATATGGGTGTCGCATTTTCTGGGCCTCCTGTAATTTCTGGCCTCTTGTTACTCCTTGTTAATATTCTTTATTCTCTCTCTGATTGCTTCACTTGTCTCCTCTATTCGTTTCAAATCTTTGTCCAACCGTCGGCCGAACATCCAGATACGTATATAGAATACAATCCCTACGGGTAAGAATACACCGCATAGAACATTCATCCACAGGTATCGTGATGGGCTCTTATGAGCATTTACTGATAAGAAGGGGTAGTTGTTCAGTGCATTCAGGATTTGCATGTCCTTGCTGTTGTTCAGTGTTTCAATGATATTTTCCATCTCGTCACTGATTTCCTGGATAACCGTATCGTCTTCATTTCGGGTGAAGATACGCAAATAGTTGGGAGCTCGGTTAAAGCGCTCCTTCGTGGCATATTCTTTGCATCTGATGCTTAAACTTTCCAATCTTTCGCTGATTTGCGGGTAGTCGGGATCGTCGATAATGACCTCCTTCTTGAGTATATGGCGTTTGCTGCGCATGCCTAACAGTTTCATGAAAAAGGCTTTATAGACATCGATGTTGAACACTACCGAATCTTTGTTGGCTTTGTAAGTGAGCCATGCTCCTAATGGGGCCAATACCATGGTGCTCACCCATACGCCGAACCACATGACCAGTTCTCCTTCGCGTGCCATTTTCGAACCGGTATTCTCGATGACATAATAGAAGATGAACAAGATGACGGAAATTACCACCGGCATTCCCAATCCTCCTTTTCGGATGATGGCTCCCAAGGGTGCGCCGATGAAGAAGAATATCAGACAGGCTAATGATAAGGTAATCTTTTCCCACCACACCTTCCAGTGGCGGCGTATGTTCTTGTCTCCGTCGTTGATTACGTAACTTTTCATCGAGAGGTCCGACATCTGCGACTGTACTCGGTTCAGCGCGCTTTGTATCAGTTGTTCGCGCTTGCTGTGGGTCTGTACACTGAATAGACTGTCCAGATTGACTCTTTTTGTTTGCTCTTCGGCCAAGTTTGTCGAATCTCCTGAGGCCAATTCTATTCGTTTATAGGCCACCCGTCTGGCTTCAGCGTAGTATCCTCGTCCGATACTGTCAAAACGGGCGGTCATTGAGTCAATGCTGTGGCTCAGCGAACCCATGCTCTTGGCTGCTGCTTGGTTCCCCAGATAGCTGGCGTCCATCTTGTTGAAGTTGGCGTCAAATTCGATAAGCGAATGCTTTTCGCGGAAAGTCTCGCGACGGTAGGGTACATTCTTTTTGGACATGCTCTGTGTCTGCAGGTTCTCGAACTGCTCTCCGCTATATAGATGCAAGTTCAAGAATTTCTTGTCTGCTGTCATCTCCATGCGCCCAGAGTCCGCCACAACGATGTGGGCATTTTCAAATCCGTCGCTGAAGTTGTATATCATCAAACCGTACAGCATACCGGTCTCCTTGTTCTTCTTCTCCACATATAGGTTGTATCCGTCCAGTTCATGGTAAAAGGAGCCTTCGGGAATATCCAGTTCGGGTGATTTCTGTTTCATCGAGAAGAGTAGTGCATACAGCTCCGTCGTTGCTCGTGGTCCGATGACATTCTGAAAGTAGAATGACAATCCGCTCACAATCATTACCACTACAATCAATGGGCGCATCACCTTGATGAGCGGGATACCTGCGGCCTTCATTGCCAACAACTCGCATCGTTCGCCAAAGTTTCCGAATGTGATGAGCGTGGCCAGCAGAATCGCCAAAGGCAGACTCATAGGGACCATCATCAAACTGGAGTAGAAGAAGAACTGTGCCAACACACTCATCTCCAGTCCTTTTCCGACGAGGTCTTCCACATGTCGCCATAGGAACTGCATCATGAAAATGAACAGGCACACAAAGAATGTGCCTGCCAACAACATCAAGAAACTCTTGATGACAAATTTATCTAATTTCTTTATGTGAAGCATTATTCCTAATTATCACATTCCACACTGTCTCAACAGGCTTTCCACTTCGATGTTCCAAAGATCGGTCATATCCTCTACTTCATCTTCATCCACCGTATCTTCTACTAACAGGGAGTAGTCTCCTGTCAGTTCGTTGTTTTCTATCCTCAGTTCAAAATAACTGTCGGGATCTTCATCGTCTATCCAATGGAAACGGATGTGTGAATTGGAGCGTCGGGTAATCAGCTCTGCTCGTTTCACTTCGTCTTTTCCCCACTCGAAAGTGTAAGTACGTTCGTTTACGGTCACGCGGTCGGCCATCCATTTTTCCAATCCTTCTGGGGTACTGATGGCATTCCATAGTACAGTGCCTGATACATTGTCAAGACTGTATTCCAAATGTATTTTCTTCTTTGTCATCGCACAGCATGTCTTATTTGGCTACAAAATAAATGTTTTTTTATTATATATAAGGTATATCCTCTCATATTTTCACTCATTTTAGGATAAAAAATCGCTTTGCTTGCATTTTTATACAAAAAAATGGCGAAAAATTTGGTTGTGTCAAAAGAAACGTCTATCTTTGCACCCGCAAATCAGAAATGGCGGGATAGCTCAGCTGGTTAGAGCGCATGATTCATAATCATGAGGTCCCCGGTTCAATCCCGGGTCCCGCTACAAAATGATAAGGTTGTATCGCAAGATGCAACCTTTTTTTGTACAGTATTGTATTTATTATTAGGG